>CAZRCI010000014.1:0-83121 GCA_964598535.1 uncultured Planctomycetaceae bacterium
CGGCCATGTCGACCGACGAGTTGGCCGGGGCCGCGGTAGATTGTGCCTGCGGCGCCGCGGCGGCAATAGGCTGCTTTACTTCAACCCGGCTGCCATATTCGAGCACGGCATGATAGGCCAGACCGCGCGAGCACGTGCCCACCGCCGCCAGGCGGCGACCATCAGCCGTCGTGTAGTCGATCGCGGTTCGGGCCGTGGGCGCCGCGAGCAAGCCGTCTTGCTGCTTGATTGCCGTGGCCGGTTGGCTGAGTCCGATCGGAGTCGGAAGTTCGCCGTGGCTGACTTCGAGGATCGCTTTCAGCATCGAGACGAGCGAGCTTGCTCCCTGGGTATTGCCGAGTTGTGCGAGCGACGAGCTGATGAGCAGCGGATGCTGCCGGCCATCGCGGCCGTGAATGCTGGCCACGGCGCGAATTTCCTCGGCAGTGGTTGCCGGATCGCTGAGCGCGTCGAGCTCCATGACCGCCACGTCCGAGGGCTTCACGCTGGAGCCGAACGATCGCTCCATCGCCAACTCCAGGGCTTTGCCCCAGGAGCTGTGGTCGTGCGCCGCGCCGACACCGCGCAAAATCGCGTGAATGCGATCGCCGTCGCGCTGGGCATCGACCAGTCGCTTGAGCAGCAGCACCACGACGCCTTCGCCCGGCACGCAGCCATCGGCCGCGGCATCGAGCGGCGAGCGCGGCTGCCCCTTGGCCAGGTCGCCTCCCAAGGCCAGGCTCTCGTAGATCGGCCACCCCATGCGGCGCTGACCGGCCGCGCAGATCATCATGTCGCAATCGCGGGCCAGCAGCATGTCGACGCTGATCGAGAGGGCCGCGAGACCGGAAGACTGGCCGGCGTCGATCGCGGCGGCGCCGCCCATCAGGTTCCAGGTCTTGCCGATGCGCGAAGCCAGCGAGCTGGTGCTGAAGCTGCCGGTCTCGTCGATGAGCGCCGGCCAGGCCTTGAGCATGGCCTCGGCGTAATCTTTGCCCGCCTGCTTGGCGTCTATCGCGGTAAGTCCGCGTTTGGTGAGCAAGGCTTCGATGTGCCGCTCAAGTTCCGGAATTCGCAGTCCGAGTTGAAGTTGGAACGAAAAATCCCCACCGAACTCGGTGCCAACCACGACGCCCACATTTTCACGGTTGAAGGGCTTCTCGTCGTAGCCGGCGTCTTTCATGGCCTGATCGCTGGCTTCGAGCAGCATGAATTGGAGCGGATCGGCCTGCTGAACCTGCTTCGGAGGAACCTTGTGACGCTTCCAGTCGTATTCGAAGCCGTGAATGAAGCCGCCCACCAGCTTGTTCGGATCGGGCGCTGTGCCTTGAGCGGAACGAATGGCGATCGCGGGGTTCCAGCGATCCGTGGGGACCGGACCTTTCGGATCGGCGCCGCTGGCCAGCAAGTTCCAGAATGCTTGTGGATTCTCCGCGCCGGGCAGAACGCATCCCAGGCCGATGACGGCGATCGCCTGATCATCGCCGGAAAGAACATCTCGCGGCGGACCGGGCATCGCCTCGGCCAAGGCCCGGCTGGAATCAAGAAATTCATCCACGGCCACGTGCATGTTCAGGCCGCCGATGCCGAAAGCGTTGCACCCGGCGCGGCGTGGCTTGCCGTCGGCGCGGCGTGGCCAGGCTTGCGGGGCGGTGGGCACATAGACTGGTGAATTGGCCCAGTCGATGTTGGGATTGATTTGTTGGATATTGATCGCCGGCGGCACGGTTTCGTGATTGATCGCCAGCACGGCTTTGATCACGCCGGCGATGCCCGCCGTTTCGAGCGTGTGGCCGATGTTGGCTTTTACGCTGGTGATCGGAATCTTCTTGCCCGGCGGAAGGTGGCTGCCGAGGATCCCCTGGAGCGTGTTGAGCTCGGTCGCGTCGCCCAGCTTGGTGGCCGTGGCATGGGCTTCGATATAGTCGAGATCGCCCACGTCGAGACCATCGCGATAGGCGCGTTCCATGGCCTTCGTCTGGCCTTCCTTGCGTGGGGCCCACAGGCTTTTGCCTTTGCCGTCCGAGGAAACGCCCAGGCCGCGAACAACCGCCCAGACCTTGTCGCCATCGTCCAGGGCCCGCTTGAGCGTCTTCATCACAAGCGCGACATAGCCTTCGCCGCAGATCAGACCGTCGGCGTCCGCGTCAAACGGCCGGGTTCCCGTGGAGCTCATGGCTCGCGCGTTCGAGAACAGCACGAGCGAATCGCTCTTGCAGTCGGAGGCGCCGCCGACGATTGCCATGTCGACGCGGCCAAGCTGCAATTGCCGCGCGCCCAGCAGCATCGCCTGAAGCGACGACGCACAGGCCGAGTTGATCGCGACATAGGGGCCGTTCAAGCCAAACGCTTTGTTGATCGCTCCGGCGACGAGGCTCGCCGAGACGTCCGGAGTCTCGGCCGTGGGATGCGGCAGCGGAGCCCGGACGCGCGCGATGAGCTCGTCAATGACCGCTTGTTGTTCGTGGGTCGGTAGTTGCTGAAACGCGGGAACGCTGCGCAGAAATTCGGCGGCCTCGGCCATGCAGGTCGAGTAGGTGTGGTCGCCGGCCAGGGTGCTCCCCTGGGCATGTCCGATATAGACGCCCGTGTTGCGCAACGGAACGTTGAACGGATCCAGCCCGGCGTGCCGGAGCGCTGCGCCCGCCACGTCGCACATCAGCAGGTGGGCGATATCGACGCTTTCGGCCAGCTTGGGATCGATCGGCAGCCGGCTGCGGTCCACCGTGCGGCTGCTGATAATCGCGCCCAACTTGGAGTACGTTTTTCCGCGGAGGCCGACCTCGGGGTCGAAATACATGTCCTGGTCGAGACGGTCCGGCGGCAACTCGACGACAGCATGTCCGCCGTTGACGAGCATGTTCCAATACTGCTCGAGGTTATCCGCTCCGGGCAGGCGGCATGCCATGCCTACGATCGCCAGAGGGATTTGGTGCGGAGAGTAGCGGTCGGCCATGATCGGTGATTCGCCAAATAAAGTGTTCGGTGGATTGCGGATTCACCTCCCTGCCTGCGGCACACGCTGGCCGCGACTCGGTCCCTCCTTGGGCTTAGATTTTCAGTTGGCCGCGACGGTTACTTCGCGGTTCTGAAGTGCCTTCGCGACTGCGCCCCGCGAAAATGCACTCGGGAATATCGTTGTGCCACCGGCTTCGCGCGGACGCCGGTCTGTGAAGTTAGGCTTTCAAGGGTTGGGGGGTGCGGTGTTCGGCAGCGCGATGGCTAACGACCACCTGCTGGAATGCCGACTTCAGTTCGCCCAGCCGCTGCTGTGTTCCTTGCACAACCAGACGTCCTGAATTGATGGATTCGTCGATGGAAAGTTCGCCGCAGGAGATCGCCCGGAATGTCGCGGCGCTCAGATGGAAGCCCGCGGCCACCGGCGTCGGTAGCCCCGGCTCGGCGCTGGTCACGCGCCCTGCGGAAATATGCAACTGCCACTGGCCGCCGCCAGCGCCTGTAACCTGCAAGGCCACGGGGACATCGCCGCTGGACGTGGGAGAGGTCCCCAGCAAGGGCTGCAAATGTTCGGCCACGTTGCAGGCGGGCGCCGGACGCTCGTGGCGGGGAGCAATGAAGTTCCGCTCCACCGGGTAGCGCGACACGCTCATCAACACGTCGTACGTCATCTTGGGCGACGGCAAGTGCGGAAGGGCGGCCCGCGTGTTGGTCAGGTCGAACTTCGGGTCATCACGCCAGTGCGATTGGTAGATGGTCATGTACTCGTAGAACAACGCTTCGAGCGCCTGGAGCTCGGATTCGGAGATCGTCGTCGCCAATTGCTTTGGATAGTGCCGTTGGATGGCCTCGGCCACGACCCGCTGGATCTCGACGACCGGCACCGGGTCGGCCGATGCCAGATGATAGGTGTTGCCGTGATGCTCCGGACGCGTGACCAGTTGCACGATTGCTTGGGAGAGCCAATCCACCGGTACGAGGTTCTTGCCCTCGTCTCCCTTCAGACCAAGCTTCGAGTAGAACCGTTCATTCATCTGAGCCACGGGAATCCGGCCGGCCATGGTGTGCGCGAGTTGCAGCGGCAGATAAAACCCATGGAAGCTTGTCACGTAGCCCGACTTCGAGTCGCCCACGACGCTGGCCGGGCGATAGAACGTGCGTTGCTCGAGAAAGTCAGCCGATCGGATGAGCTTCTCGGCGGCGAGCTTGCTTTGTTCGTAGACGTTGCCCAGCGTCTGGCCGACGTCGATGTCGCTCTCCAGGATTTTTCCCTGCCGGAGTCCACAGATGTAAGCCGTGGAGACCTGGTGGAAGTGGCGAATGCCTGTCCGCCGGCAAAGTTCGAGCAGGTGCTTGGTTCCTTCGACGTTCGTGCGGAAGGGTTCGCCGCGTTTGTCTTCGCGAAACGTCATACTCGCCGCACAGCTCAGAATGCTGTCGCAGTGCGCCGAGATCCAGGCACGCTGGCCGGCGTCCGGAACCACGTCGTCGTGACAAAGATCGCCCTCGATGACTACCGGGCGCGGAAGTGAGCGGCCGGCCTCCTGTTCCCAGTAGCCCATGATGCCGTCGAGCGTGGCAGGACCCTTGCCCGGACGAACCATAGCGGCCACGGGAACTTCCGCAGCCAAGAGATCGCGCAGCAAATGGCGACCTACGAGTCCGGTCGATCCTGTCAGCAAGATGTACGACATAAGACGGCTGAGCCTCGATTCGAGTTTGGTACACGAACGCCGCTCATCGACAGCATGGACCCTTAGGCCCCCGACAGCGGCGCAAGTCACGATTCTAGCTGGGTCCTAAAATAACGTCAACCTGGCGGAAATGAGCAAAATACGTGGAGTGCGTTGCAGGTCTTGGATGCGTTGAGTTTGGGGACAGCGCCATCTTTTCGGGGGGGGCGCCTATTGGCGAGCGATGGGGTCCACGGGGACGAATTCTCGCTTTGCGTCTCGTGCGACTTGGCTGATGCTTATCCGTGGATCATGGTTCCATAAGATCCACCACTGACCATCGGCGGCTCTGCCAAGCAGGTCGGGCTTGCGGCGCCGCGTGTCCAGCGGATACGTGTCGTAGGACAAGTGCCACATTCGCCGTAGGTGGATCGTCGAAGGGCAGATGTCGCCCAGATACGCCGCGGTTTGGCCTCCTGATTCAAAGTACAGGGCCATGTGCCCGCGCGTATGACCACCTGTAATTTCGCAACGAAGCCCGGGCACGATCTCTTGTCCATCGTCCACGACGTGCATCAGGCCCGCTTCGTAAAGCGGCAGGATGTCTTCGGTCGGGTAGGCGGTTTCCAGCTCGGGGGCTGCCCCCGTGGCGTCCTCCCATTCAAGACGACCGACAATATGCCGTGCCCGTTGGAAGATGGGGATCCGGCGGCGCTGGGCGTTGAAGCGCGTCGCTCCGCATACGTGGTCGAAGTGCAGATGGCTGAATACGACCGTATCGATGTCGTCCGGCTCGACGCCGATCGCGGCCAGGCTGGCAAGCAGCGGCTCGCCGTCTTCCATCTGATAGAAACGGCGATCGAGCGGCGAGAACTTACCGCCGTATCCGGTGTCGATCAGTACCGTATGCTTGCCGTCGCGCGCTAGCACGCAGTTGTTCGCGCACTGGATCCGGTTCAGCGCATCCGGCGGCGCGACGTTCTTCCAGATGGTGCGCGGCACGACGCCGAACATCACACCGCCATCGAGCCAGAAAAGTCCCCCGTTCAGCGAGTCGAGTTGCCAGTTTCCGAGTTGCATGATCGAGCTCGTTGCGGCGAGGCCGCGGCGACACTCGCGGGTCGCCCAGCGTTAGGCTAAGGGAGTTGGTCGCGAAGAATCTTGCCGGCGGCCGAACGAGGCAACGCATCGAGCGGCAGGATCCGCTCGGGACGCTTGTAATAAACGAGGTGTTTTTCGCAGTGAGCCCGGATGACCTGCACGTCGAGCGTGCCATCGACGACAACCGCCGCCTTGATGAATTGACCGCCGCTCTTGCGCGAGCCTGCGTAGACCTTCACCTCGACCACGCCGGGAATCGACGCGATCACCTCCTCGACTTCCAAGGGAATGACCTTCAGTCCCTCGACGTTGATGACCTCGGCCTCTCGGCCCAGCAGATGGATCCGTCCCGCTTCGTCGATGCGCGCGAGGTCGCCCGTCTCGAACCAGCCATCGCCGAGCAGCTCGCGATCGACGCCGTCGGCGCCCAGGTAGCCGGCCATCATCGAGCTCGACCGAATGAAAAGACGTCCCACGTCCGGCGTCGCGCTGACTTGCTCGGCGTGCGGACGAACCTGGGCTTCGACTCCCTGCATGGCGGGGCCGACGCAGCTCCCGGCGACTTGCGCGTCGCCGGCCGGGGCCACCGTGATCCCGCCGGTCTCGGTCGTGCCGTACAACGGTCGCACGCGAAGGCTCGTTTTCGCGGCGAAACGTTCGGCCGTGCGCTCGGAGAGCGGCGAGCCGGCGGAAAGCACCGTCTTCACCGTGCCGCGCAACTGGTCTGCGCCGCCGAAGAGCAACACGTCGAGCATGGCTGGCACGGCGGGAACGATCGTGACACGCTGCTCGCTCACGCCTTGCAGCACTTTGCTGGCCGCGAACGACCGCATCGAGACGACCGAGGCTCCGCTCAGGAGCGGCACCATCACGCACATGCCGTAGGCATAGGCGTGACACATCGGCGCAATCGCCAGGATGGTGTCCTCCGCGGTAACGCCGATCGTTTCAATATAGTGCCGTGCTTCCTCGGTCGCGGCAAAACCGGGCCGTACCGCAACCTTGGGAACGCCCGTCGTGCCCGAAGTGGGGTGCAACGGAACCGATGGCAAGCGGCTATAGCCCTGGCTGAAGCCCGGCAGCGTGGGACGTACCTTGGCCGCGCCGAGTTGCAGCCAGTCTCCGGCGGACAAAGCCGCGATCGGGAGCTCCTCGGCTTCCAGCTCCGCGAGCGGACACTCGTCGCTCAGAATCAAGCCTGCTCCGAACTTGAGCGCGGTGCGCTTGAGCTCCGCGGCCGGCGTGCGGGCATGAACCAACAGCGGCGCTCCGCCCACGGCCAGCACGGATACCAGCGCCGTGACAAACTGCGGCCCGTTGCTGATCGAAATGACAACGCGTTCGCCAGGCGCCAATCCCAGCGATGTTAGGCGTTCGGCGAGTTGTCCACGGGCAATGTGAAAGTCGTCCGCCTCGACCGTTCGGCCGGCGTCCAAATCGACAAACCGGCCGCGATACCGAGCGGCGGCATCCAGAATCGGTTGCGGAGAAAGGTCCATCACTCTTAGGCCAACAGCACGGCACGTGCCGCGTCTTCGACACGTTCCAGCACGGTGGCAATATCCTCGTGCGAGTGGGCGGTCGAGAGGAACATCGGCTCGAATTGGTTCGGGTGAAAGAACACGCCCGAGCGTTGAAGTTGATGCTGGAAACGGATGAACTTTTCGAAATCGCAGTGCTGACGAACGTCGCGGTAGTTGAGTAGCGGACCCACGTCATCATGCGTCAAGAACACCGACAGCATGGGGCCGACATACTGCACCTGGTGCGGAACGCCGAGCCGCGACAGGATCTCGTCGATTCCCGATCCAAGCTGTGTCGAGACGCTTTCGAGATGGCTGTAAATCGCCTCGCCGTCGCGGTGCATTTCGTCCAGTACGGCGTCTGCCGCCGCCATGACCATAGTATTGCCGGAGTACACACCGCCGTGGAACAGCTTGCCTTCGACGATCGACTGCATGATTTCACGGGTGCTGCCCAACGCCGAGATCGGGAAGCCGCCGCCGAGCGCTTTGCTGAGGATGGTGATGTCGGCTTCCACGCCATAGCGCTGTTGAGCTCCCCCCGAGGCCACGCGCATGCCGGTGATGACTTCATCGAAGATCAGCAGGGCCTCGTGTTCTTTCGTCAAGGCGCGGACCACGTCCAGATAGTCGGCCTCGGGGGCAATGACGCCGCCGTTGCCCATGACCGGCTCCATGATCACCGCGGCAACCTGGCCCTCGTGATCCTTCAGGCATTGTTCAAACGCCTCGGGCGAATTCCAGCGGCAGACCAGAACATCGTGCGGCGCGCCGTTCATGCCCAACGTTCCGGGCAGCGCGGGGCCGTAAGGTCCCTCCGGCAGTTGCTCGATCGGCGCGTGATACCGATGGAAGATGTTGTCGCTCGAGCCGTGGTAGTGCCCTTCAAAGGCAATGATGTATCGCTTGTTGGTGAAAGCCCGCGCCAGCCGCAAAGCCGCGACGATCGCCTCGGTGCCGGTGCTCGAGAAACGCAACAGCTCGATGTGCGGGAACAGGCCTTTGACCTTCTCGGCCACGCGCACGGAAACTTCCGCCGGAAACCCAAGCTGCGTGCCGCTCTCGGTTATCTGTCGGACCACGGCCTCGATGATCGCGGGCGGCCGGTGACCGAAGATGAGCGGGCCGTACGCCATGTTCAAGTCGATATACGACTGTCCATCCACATCCCAGATCCGCGATCCCTCGCCGCGCGTCGCCACCAGCGGCAAGTGATAGGGGAGCACCCGCATTGTGCTATTGTCGCCACCGGCAATGCTGTGTCGGGCGCGGGCAAGCATCCGCTCCGAGCCGGTGGCCACATTTTCCAACACTTTTCCGTTCGTGAGCTGCGTCATTATAAGTGGGGTAACCCTTGGGGGTGTTTCGGCGAATAGACGCCGAGGCGTGAACGATGGGCCCCGGCGTCAATGGTGGACCAAGGCGTCAACGGTGGGAACGTCGTGCAGTTGCGCCAAATATCGCATTGCCCTTATTTTTACATTCGGCGGCTGTCATTATCGTCTCGTGCAAGGGGCTGTCAAGCCACGCAGAGTGCGTCATAAAGGGAGTTAGGCGAAAGTTTGCCGGTTGGACACTTAGCTATCTCTCGGCGTCTTTGGCAGTTCGGCAAATGTTGCGTCTTGTTCGCAGGGCTAACCAGGTATGCACTCACGTCTCATGGAGATGGTATACCGGCGGGCAAGTTGTATAAGTGAGCGTGATTTACTCGTAAGCAATCGCTGATAATACGTTTAGCCGCGATGCCCACAGGCCTGGTCGCCAAGCAGCCGCCAACGCAATCAGCAGGCAGCCCAGGGCGTTGGCGGCGGCCAACCACAGCGGGAGATGAAACGGCACCGAGCGGCCTAGTACCGGGCCGTTGCAAACATGGATTACGAGGGCGGTCGTGATGCCGCCGAGGGTCCCCAGAATGGTTCCCATCAACCCCAGCAGGATCGATTCGCAGAACACCAGCCCCCGGGTTTGTGCTGGGGTCAAACCGATGATCCGCAGCAACCCCAGTTCGCGAGTCTGCTCCAGGACATTGAGCGTCAGCGTATTCGCCACCGCGACGCCGCCAACCACGAAACCGACGGTCAGTAGCCCCCAGAGAGCGAACACGATTCCGTTGATCAGGCCATCGAGTTGCGAACGCATCTCGGCGAAGGATTGCACGATGATGCCCTCGTGCGCGACGAGCTTTTCCAAGTTTTTCGTAAGTTCCGGTAGCGATGCGTCGGCCGTGGCGTACACGATCATGAAGTAGGGGGGGCCGAGCGTCGTCATGTTCGCGGCCGATTGCTGGGCGACATAGACGCAACGTCCCCCTTGCATGTAGTCATTGACCAGCGCCGCGACACGACGTTCAAAGACGCGGCCCTGAATCTCCAGACGCAGGGTGTCGCCCGGCGACAGTTCGAGCTTGCTTGCCAGAACGTTGCCGAGCGCAACCTCGCCAGCGGCGAGCCGCTCGCGCAGATCCGCGGCCTCGGCCACCGACAAGGCCCAGGGGAGCTCGATTTCCGGTTTGAAATCGCGAACCACGCACAACGCCGAGGCCCCGTTCGTCTTGGCCGAGAGCAGGCGAATCGGAACGACCGTCTGCACCCCAGGCTGCAACTCCACCAGATGTTCGATCTCGCTGCCCGGATCCCGTGTGCTGCTCTCGTCGAGGGCTGCGGGAGCGGTCAGAAAAATATCGCCCGCCAAGGAACGACGATACCAGCCTCGCACGTCCTCGACATTATTGATAATCGCGGTGCCAAGCCCGAGGCTCGACGAAAGCGCGACGACCAACACGCCGACGGTCAGTCCCGTTCGGGCGGAGCGGGCAAGAAGCTGGTCGGCTCCCAATTGTCCCGCAATGCCCCACGCTTGGGCCAGCGAGCGGGCAACCAGCAGCATCGGTTTGACGATCGCGGGGATGATGGCCACAAAGGCCGTGAGCATCAGGATCCCCGCCGGAATCGCGGCCGCCGGCGGGAGCCGCTTCACGACGACTTGCCAAACCAGCGCCACCGACACGATCCAACAGGCCAGTCCCAAGTAGACGGCCCACACGGGAAGCGTTTCGGAACGTCGTGGTTCGGTGTCTCCCATGGCCTCCGCGGCGCTCAGTCGTCGAGCCTGCACGGCGGGAATGATGGCCGCCACGCCCGCCATCAGCGGCCCCAGCAAGAGCGCGCCCAGGATTGTCGAGAGCGTTAGCTCCGGCCGATGAGCCGTCACTCCCAGTACGGTTGCCATCGCTTGTTCGAGTCCCCAGCCCAGCGCCATTCCGAGAGGGATGCCCGCCAGGGCGCCCAACGTGCCCAGGAGAAGTCCTTCAATCAGGTGAACCGTAAACAACTGGGCGCTGGTCGCCCCCAAAACACGCACCACCGAGAAGCCGCGCCGCCGCTCGCTGAAGTTGAGCCGCAGCGTGTTCAGGATGATGAACGCGGCCATCGCAATCGAGAACGCTCCGGCGAGCCTCAATGCGAGCTGCGTCGAGCGAAACGTCGTGTCGATCATCTCCGTCGCGGCCGCTTGAGTTTGCACGAACAGCTCGGTGGGCAGCCGCTCGGACAAAGCCGCTTGCACCGCGTCGCGATCATCCGCCGAATTCAGCAAGATACGAACGCGGTCAATTTCTCCCCGAATGCCAAACGCCGCCTGAACATCCTCGATCGGCATCGCAAGGCTCGTGGCCGGCGCCATGGCGGCCAGCGCCCCAGCGTCGCCCAGGGCGACAATCGTGACCGTCTTGGGAGGCCGCGCAATAATCGTGACCTTATCCCCCACGCTGGCGCCAAGGGCGCGGGCGATGTCGGCCGAGAGCACCGCTTCCCCCAGATTTTGCGGGGCATGGCCGCTGCTCAGAGAAAGCGCTTCCCAGGCTTTGCGGTTATCGAGCGGCAATCCGGCGACAACCGTGCTAAAGCGTTTTCCTTTAAGACGTGCGCGGGTGGCCCGGTTGGTAACAGGAATCGCGGCCTTGGTGCCCGGAATGCCTTCAAGATTGGAAGCCAGCTCCGGCGAAAAACGCCCGCCCGCGGCGGCTACGACCTCGATGGCGGGGTATTTGTCGAGGGCGCTATTCAGCTCACGCATTCCTCGGCGCACGCCCGATTGCGCGAGCACCGTGCCGAGCACCGTGGCGACGGCGATGGCCACGCTGGCGACGGATAACGCCGTGCGCGCCGGCCGTTGACGCCATGATCGCACGATCAGATGGAGCAAATTCATGGACGCTCTTCCCACGCTTGAACGGCGCTCAGCGAGGACGTGGCCGGCGCGGAATACTCCTCCACGATCCGGCCGTCCTGCATCAGGAGGACGCGCGTGGCTTGCCGCGCCATCTGGGCGTCGTGCGTTACCATGACAATCGTCTGCCCCTGGACCACGCATTCGCCGAGCAGTTCCAAGACCCGCCGGGCATTGCCGCTGTCCAAGGCGCCTGTCGGCTCATCGGCCATGATGACGGCCGGTTCGATCACGAGCGCACGCGCTATCGCGACCCGTTGTTGCTCGCCCCCAGACATCTCGTGAGGATAGTGCTCGCGCCGCTGCGCGACGCCCGTCCTTTCCAAAGCCGCGATCGCTCGGGCCGTCGCGGCGGCCTTGGCCACACCGTCGATGCGCAGTGGCAAGGCGACGTTTTCAACGGCAGTGAGCGTTGGAAGCAGGTTGATCCGCTGGAACACGAAGCCCAGCCGTCTGCGCCTGAGAATGCTGCGAGCCGTGTCGTCCAGTGAGCCGAGCTCGCTGCCATCGAGCAGCACCTGCCCCGTGGTGGGCGGTTCGATCCCGCCCAGCACGTGCAACAGGGTACTTTTACCGCAGCCCGAGGGGCCCATGATCGCCAGGAACTCTCCGCGCTCGACCGCCACGCTGACCCCATTGAGGGCACGAACTTGCGCATCGCCCTGGCCATAGTTCTTCGTAACGTGGGTGGCAACGAGCAAAGACATGAACGTCGTGTTTCGCTACTGCGGTCAAAGTAAGAACGGAGCAGATTCCACGGGAATCTTCGCCTACGAGGCCATTAAAGACTATACAGATACGCGCAGATTTCCCAAATCCCCTATCATACACTAAACTGAACGCTCCATTCGTGGCAAGCGATGCCCACCTGTGCCGCGAGATCCTTCCCACCAAGCGGAGCCGTTCTCAGTGCGATTTCAGGTTGTTTTGGTTTTCTCGTCGCTCCTTCTTGGTTTCGGTGGGGCACGTGCCGACACGCACGCGCCGGGGGCTAGCGCCCAAGCCCCGCCGATCCAATACTTGCCGGCCCAATACTTGCCGGCAAAGACCAGCTTTGTGGTCATGAGCGGCGACATCGGAGCAACATGTGCCGAGTTTCAAGAGACCCGCCTGGGGCAAGTCTTCACGGGCGAGGTCTTTCAACCCTTGATCGCCAGGTTGAAGCAGGCGCAGCTTGGTGGTCCGTTGAACTTGCAGCCCATTTTCGGGTTTGACTGGAGCGCGTTGAAAGCCACGCGCCAAGCGGCGGCCCTGGCGACCTTTCCGTTGGGAGATGGCCGTGCCGCGAGAGTGTGTTTGTTTTTGGGTTCGGCTTCCGAGGAAGCTACGGCTCCGCTGCCAATTGCCGTCGCCTACTTTCAATCGCAGGGTTATTCCCGCTCTGACTCGCGGCGCGAAAATACCAGCCTTACGATTCTTCAGCCGCCGGCGTCGCGCGAGGCCGCCACGCCGCGCGTCCTCTTTAGCGGTTCAGACTATTACGGTGTCGCCGATTCGATCGAAGCGGCCGATGCCCTCCTAGCCACGACCCCCGCCGATTCCTTGGCATCCGATGCGTTGTGGCAAGCGAACGCGCCCGACCCGGCCGGGGCTTCGCGGCCCGGCGATCTTCAGTTTCTGCTGAGGCCGTTCGAATTGTGGGAGCAGTCGCGCCGGTTCAGCACCCCGTCGAAGGAGAAGGACACGCCGGACGAAACTTACCCCGACGCGCCAGACGCGCTGGCGTCCTCGCGGCAGGTTGGTTTCGATGGGGTAAAGGCCATCGTCGGCCGGGTCGCCTTTTTGGCCGCGGACGGTTGCGATTGGCGCCTTGCCGGACGCATCGTCGCCGATGCTCCGTATGAGAAGGCGCTGCGGCTATTCGAGTTGCGGTCGGGCTCGGTGCCGGAAATTCCCGATTTTGTGCAGGCAAACGCCACTTCCGTCAGCTTTTGGCGTTGGGATTTTCCGCTCGCGATGCGGGGTTTCGGGGCGTTGTTTGACGAAGCGAACGAGCGCGGTCCAGACGGTGTTGGCCTTTTTGAAGATCTGCTCGATGGGCTCCGTGACGATCCCGAAGGTGTTCGAGTCGACCTACGGAGCGAGGTATTCGCTCACTTGGGACCAGAGCTGTGGAGCGTTACCGATCGTGCCGGGCCCAAGACGAAGGAGCCGCCGCAGGGGGCACGGGCCATGTATTTGACCACCGTGCGAGAGCAGAGCACGGTGGCCGACGCTCTGCGCCGGTTCTATGGCGATGACGATCGGGTGACGCATCGGACAACAGGCGAATTTGACGTGTGGACGGTGCCCGAGGGCGCATCGCTCTTTGTTGAAGGAGAGAGCGACTCGGTTGTCAGCGTGCGTGCGCTCGCGCTCGGAAACGAGCGGCTCTTCTTCAGTACCGATCCCGAGCAGCTTCAGGCCGCGCTCGAAGGCGCCGTCGACAAACCCTTCAATCAAGATCCCGCCTGGGGGAAACTGTGGGAGGAAATTCGTAACGGCGAGGCCGGACTTGCCGGGCTCTCGAAACTCGACGAGACGATGGCGCCGGAATACGCCGAGGCCACGAAGCCCGAGCTTGGTACGGAAGTCGGCCCGCTGGCGTCGCTCTGGCGCGTGGTGTTGTTCGGCACTCTCGACAACCAGGTGAAAGTGCCGGTCGACTGGGCGCCCAAGTTCGACACCCTCCAGGCCGGCTTACCGCGCGCCTCGATCCGCCTCGTCCCGGTTGCCGGCGGCTTCGAGATTTCGGTCACCGGACAGCGGCGCGAGGACTAACCCGTGGGCACACGATACTTCTCACGGCGCCGCGGATTGCGATTTCTCATCGCGGTCTTGATGGTCCTGATCGGCCGTTCCGCCCAGGCGCAGCTCGATACGCCGGCCGCCCGCCAGGCGAGAGCCGCTCTGGCTGCCGTCCAAAACACGTATCAAACGCACCGCGATTGGAGCGAGTGGGCCGCCGAACTGAATCTTGTGGACGTGCAGTATGAACTTTGGGCCGGCGAACGCGGCCGCCCGCGGGTTTTGCAAGAATGCGCGGCCCGTCTCCGAGCTGCCCGCCTGGCTCGATTTGCCGACACGGCGTTTGTGCGGCTTGCGAATGCTCTCGAAACGCGTGCTCGCGAGATGCACGAGATTCCCCTTGCCGAATGGCCGAACGCCTGCCAGACCGCCGCTGAAACCTACGAGCCGGTAACTACCGAGGTCGTCGCGTCTGCTCGGGCGGCTTGTCGCGAACGGCTGGCTACGTTTGCCGCCTATTACTTTCCGATCCGCTCGTCGGGCGATGCCTGGCATAAGTTTCTGTATTGGAACGAACTGAGCCAATTAACCGCGAACGTGCCCGGCGCAACGCCAGAGCCTGCGGCACTCGACCGCATCGAGGTGCGTTGGTCGGCGGCGCCGGCGGTGTGGCATCATGACCTGCTGTTCGAAGCCTCGTTGGCGGTGCGGAACTTCATCCGGCTCCTGCGGGCGGAAACGGTTGGTGAAACCGCGACACAACATGCGGCCGCTTGGATGGAACTCGCCGAGCTTCTTGCGGCCCGGTCCTCAGGCCCGGCGCCGGCCGCTCCCATCGCCGCCGCGATCCGGCGCCGAGAGAGCCTCGGCCAGGCGTCGCCGCTCACCGCTTCCGTTCGGCGGGAGCTCTCGCGTCCGAATCTGTTGCTGGCGTTCGACTCGCAGTGGCTGACTCGGCAATTGCGACAGCCGATTGACGACGAGTACGACGTCGATGGCGTGTTCGCCGGCACGCGGTCCCGCGGGCGCGGGCGCATGACAGGAGAAATGTCCGCTAGGATCTTGCCTTCCACGGCGGTCGGACGCTGGGAACTACTACTAAACGGGACATCCACCGCGCGCACTCGTGGTTCCAGGGACCGCGTAACCGTCGTTAGCCGGGCGACTACCAAGGTAGCCGCCACCAAGCCGTTTCGCCTCGACTCCCTGGGCCTGACGCCTGAGCGCGCGAAGGCCGGCGCGATGACTTCGATCGTCTTTGAAAGTATCGATTCCCCTGGCCTGCCGCGCCGTCGTAGCCAGGCAATTCGCGAGACGAACGCACGTCGCCCGCAAGCCGAGCGAGAAAGCGCCGCATATGCGCGCAGCTCGATACTCGAGCAAATCAACACGCAGGCCGCAACGTTGGCCGGCGACTTCAACCGCGCGTATCACAAGGAATTTCGCGATCCGCGGATCGGAACCGGGCACCCAGCGCCGCAGTTTCGGGTTGTCTCCGACGAACAGCGGCTTCGTTGGGAGTGTTTGCTCGAAGGGACGCAGTCGTTTGGCGCGTCGTCCGAGCCTTCGCCGTACGATTGCGGTAGCCCGGTCATCGTGTCGCTGGCGCCTTCGGCGATCGAGGAACAGGCCGTGGTTCGACTAGGAGGCCGACAACTGACCGGCGTCGAGTTGGGGCAACAGCTCGGACAGCGGCCGGTCGACGGACAGCGCGAGTCCAAACGGAAAGACGAAGGGCAATTCAGCGTGACGTTTGCAGCGCGTCCGTGCGAAGTCGATTTCGTGGACGGGCTGATCCGCCTACGGTTGTTCGTGGAAAAGTTCGATTCCGAGGACGTCAACTATCCGGAGATGACGGTCGACGTGGCCTATCGTCCGGAACCACGCGCAGGACAATTGGTGCTGTTGCGCGAGGGCCGGGTGAAAGTCACCCCCCGCGCAACCGCCGAAGGCTCCGCGAAGCTTAGCGGCCGACAACAAACCTTGCGTTTGGGCGTCGAACGCCGGCTCTCGAAAGTGCTGGCCCCGGAACTTGAAGGCGGGCCGCTTAAATTGCCCATCTCCGAGAGCACAGATCAATCGCTGCGCATGGAGCATGTGCGGCTCGCGGAGGGTTGGTTGCAGATCGGCCTCACCACCGAGCCGCCCGCGGGGTCGTGATGCCCGGGCAGCGTCCACTCTTGGGGAAAGTCCGCCAAAGTGTCGCCTTTACCGCTTCCTGCAGAATGGCTGGTGAGCATTGACTTTCGGGCGAGGTGCTAGCTAGGATTGGGGTGTGACTGACTGGTCAGTCCGCGCACGCCGCTCCCCCGCTCGGTTTCGCACCTCCCGTTCGCAGGCTTAGGTGTCTCTGTGGCACAGCATTCGTCCAGTCGCGATCCCGCTCTCGATCAACGCTTTGCGCTGCGCCGCGAGGAAATCTTGATCCAAGCGGCCCGGCTGTTCGCCGAACGCGGTTACTCCAATTGCGATACCCAGCTTCTGGCCGAGACGATCGGCGTCGGCAAGGGGACGGTCTACCGCTATTTCCCCAGCAAGAAAGCTCTCTTTCTGGCGGCCGCAGATCGTGTGATGCGCATGCTTCGCGAGCATGTCGAAGCGCAGGTCGACTCGATCGAGGATCCCTTCCTACAAATTCGCGGCGGCATCCGGTCGTTTCTCGAGTTCTTCGCCGAACATCCGGCGTTTGTCGAGTTGCTCATGCAGGAGCGAGCCCAGTTCAAGGATCGCACCCGCCCCACGTTCATGGAACATCGGCAATCGAACGTCGTTCGTTGGCGCGAGGTCTATCGCAAGTTGATCGACGAGGGCCGCGTGCGCGAGGTTCCTGTCGAGCGAATTACCGATGTCGTCGGCAATTTGCTTTACGGCACGATCTTCACCAATTACTTCAGCGGCGCTCCAAAGTCGCCCGATGCCCAGGCCCAGGACATCATCGACATCGTATTCAACGGTATTCTTAGCCCCGACGAGCGGACGCGGCAGAAAGAATGATCGGGTTTTGTCCACGGGTGGGAATCCGTGGATCGCAGGAGGGGCTCTTCGGCCCCAGGGAGAACACAGAACCGTGGACGGTCGGACTCGAACGATCTTGATTGGAATTGCGATTGCCGCCGGCCTGTTTGCCGGATGCGATCAAGCCACGGACAAGAGCGCGCCGGTGGCCGCTACGCCGGCCGGCGGGCCGCCCGCCGCGCCTCCGCCGCCAGAGGTGGTCGTCGCTCAGCCCCGCGCCGGACAGATCACCGATCACGAAGACTTTACCGGGCGCACGGTCGCCAACAAGACGATCGAAATTCGCGCCCGCGTCACCGGCTACATCGACAAGATCAACTTCATCGATAGCGAAGGGCGTGACGTCGAAAGCACCTCGGTGCTGTTCGAAATCGATCCCCGCCCCTATCAGGCGGAAGTTGACCGGGGCCAGGCAAATCTGTTGCAAGCGCAGACGCGGCTCAAGCGCGTCGAACTCGATTATGAGCGCGCCTTGAAGACGGTCGCGAGCCGCACGATCACCCAGGAACAGTTTGACCAGGTCGCCGGAGATCGCGCCGAGGCCAAGGCTCAGGTCGAAATCATGAAGGCCAACCTCGAATCGGCCAAGCTGAACCTGGTATATACCAAGGTGACCGCGCCCATCAGCGGCCGCGTGAGCCGCCGGCAATTGGATCAAGGTAATCTGGTGCGCGCCGACGATACCGTGCTGGCGACGATCGTCTCGATGGATCCGATGTACGCGTACTTCGAGCTCGATGAGCGGACCCTGCTCCGCTTGCGCAGAGCCGCCGAAGAAGATGGGACGATCAACACTCAGAATGAAAGAGCCGTGCCCGTTCTGATGGCGCTCGCGGATGAAGACGAATACCCACACGAAGGCGTGGTGAACTACTTCGACAACCAGCTCGATCCAGGCACCGGAACCTTGCAGGCGCGCGCCGTGTTCGACAACCGAAGCCGCATGTTGGCGCCCGGGATGTTCGTGCGAATCCGATTGCCGATCGGCCGTCCTTATCAGGCACTGCTGATTCCCGAGCAGGCGCTAGGGACCGACCAGGGGCAGAAATTCGTCTATGTGGTGGACAACCAGAATCGGGTCCAGTACCGCCGGGTCGAGGTCGGCAAGCTTCAGCACGGAGAGCGGGTGATCCTGGCCGGCCTTGCGCCTTCAGAGCGTATCGTCGTGAGCGGGTTACAGCGAGTTCGCCCTGGCGCGGAGGTCAGCCCGCGCACGGAAGAGCCGCCGCCGGCCACGGCCAGTGCCGAGCCGGTTTCGGACGCGTCGCCGGGCGCCAATCATAAGTAGGCCATAGAACGATTGCCGCGATGCGTTCGCGGTCCCCAGGGGCTTTCGCCGTGTTTTCACGATTCTTCATCGATAGACCGATTTTTGCCTCGGTGCTCTCGATCGTGATCACGCTCGCCGGAGGAATCGCGGTCATGCGCTTGCCTTTGGCGCAATTTCCTTCGATTTCACCGCCCAATGTCAACGTCAGTTGCGCCTATCCCGGCGCTAGCGCCGAGGACGTTGCCGGCAGCGTCGCGGCGCCGATCGAACAACAGGTCAACGGCGTCGAGGGCATGCTCTACATGGCGTCGAGCTGCACCAACGATGGCGGGTATAGCCTCACGGTCACCTTTCAGCACGGCATCGACTTGGATATGGCCCAGGTGCTCGTGCAGAATCGGGTCAGCCTGGCGCTGCCCTCGCTGCCGGACGTCATCAAGCAGACCGGCGTTCGCGTCAGCAAACGCACGCCCGACGTGCTGATGGGGCTCTCGATCATCTCGCCGAACCAGCAATACGATCAGCTCTATCTGAGCAACTTTGCGTTGATGCAGATCCGCGATGAGTTGCTGCGCGTGCCCGGTGTGAGCGAGATCAACATCATGGGCCAACGCGACTATAGCATCCGGGTTTGGGTTGATCCCGAGCAACTGGCCGCCCGGCAAATGACCGCCGGAGACGTGGTTCGCGCGGTGCGCGAACAGAACGCTCAAGTCGCCGCCGGAATTATCGGCGCGCCGCCGCTCCGCGATGATCACCCGACCGAGATCACGCTCAGCACGCTCGGGCGACTCGAAAACATCGAACAATTCGAGGATATCGTCGTCAAGCGCGGCCAGGACGGCCGGTTGGTGCGGCTCAAGGACGTGGGACGCGTGGAGCTCGGCGCGCGAAACGAAGATTTCGACGTCATGTTCGACGGGCAACCCACGGTGCTGCTGGTCGTCTTTCAAACGCCCGATTCGAACGCGCTGGAAACGCACGACCTGATACTGGCTAAGATGGATGAATTGCAGTCCAGCTTTCCTCCCGGGGTAGGGTGGGCCATCGGCTTCGACACCACTCCCTATACTCGCGAGAGCATCAACGAAGTGTTCAAGGCGCTGCGCGACGCCGTCGTGCTGGTGGCGATCGTGGTGCTGGTGTTTTTGCAGAACTGGCGGAGCGCGATTATTCCGTTGTTGGCGGTTCCGGTTGCCATCGTGGGCACGTTCGCCGCGATGGCGGCGTTCGGTTTTAGCTTGAACAACCTGACCTTGTTTGGGCTGGTGCTGGCGATTGGAATCGTCGTCGACGACGCGATCGTGGTTGTCGAGGCCGTCGAACATCACATCGAGGAGGGGCTCGCCCCGCGCGCGGCGACCGTGCTCGCCATGGAGCAGGTTTCTGGTCCCGTGATCGCCGTGGCCGCGGTGTTGAGTGCCGTGTTTGTGCCGTGCGCTTTCATTAGCGGCATCACGGGGCAGTTCTTTCGCCAGTTCGCCTTGACGATCTCGGTGTCGACGATCATTTCCGCGTTCAATTCCTTGACGCTCAGCCCGGCGCTGACGGCGCTGCTGCTCAAACCCAAGGCGGAGCAAGCGCGCAGCGGCGTGCTGCCGTGGTTCGCCTATGCCCTGGCTGGCGGCTGGCTGGGCTGGGCTCGACTTCCAGACTATCTCGCGACGACACCGCTAGGCGCATGGTATTCGCCCGAGGCGAGCCCTTGGGTCGCGGCGGCCAGCGGCGCAATCGCCGGCGTCATGCTCGCCTGGCCGATCAACAGAATCTTGGGGGCCGCGTTCTGGCTCTTTAACCGCGCCTTCGACGGGGCTTCGGTCGTCTATACCTGGTCGGTCGGTAAGCTCCTGCACGTCAGCCTGCTCGTGCTGATCGTCTACGCCGGTCTGGTGGTGCTCACCTATCAACGGTTCGTCGACACGCCCAAGGGCTTCATTCCGGGCCAGGACATGGGCTACCTGCTCGTCAGCGTGCAGCTTCCCGACTCGGCCTCGGAAGAACGCACCGCGGCCGTCTTGCGCAAGCTCGAAGCGATCATCCTCGATACGCCGGGGGTCCGCCACGTGACGGGCATCAGCGGGCAATCATTTTTTTTGAGCGCCGCGGGCTCGAACTTCGGCACGATGTTCGTCGGCCTTGACGAATACCACAATCGCCGCGACCCGAGCCTGTCGAGCGCCGCCGTAGTGGGCAAACTGACGCAAGCCTTTCAGAAGGTGCCCGAAGCTTTCGTCATGGCGGTGCCACCGCCCCCGATGCGAGGCGTCGGCCGCGCGGGCGGATTCATGCTCATGATCCAGGATCGGGGAGATCTCGGATCGCAGGCGCTTCAAGCAGAGACGGAAAACTTGATGCGCCAGGTGATGGCCCATCCGGCGATGGCCAATGCCATGTCGCCGTTTCGGGCGAACGTTCCCATGCTCCAAGTCGACCCGGATATTCGCGAGTGCATGGAGAAAGGCGTCTCGCTGGCGGATTTTGCCGAGACGCTGCGAGTCTACCAGGGATCGCTCTATGTCAACGATATCAATATGTTCGGCCGTACCTGGCAGGTGCTCGTGCAGGCCGACTATCCCTATCGCGACGAGTTGGAGGACATTCCGAAGCTCCGCGTTCGCAACGCCAGCGGGCAGATGGTGCCGCTCGGGTCGATCGCCCGAATCAAGCACGTCAATGGACCGCTCGTGCTCACACGCTACAACATGTACCCCTCGGCGTCCATCAACGGCGCGAGCATGCCTGGAGTCAGTTCGCGCGATGCCCTGGCGATCATGGATGATTTGGCGGATCGCGAGCTCGCCGGAGCGATGGCCACCGAGTGGACCGAGATGGCCTACCTGGAGTTGATGGCCGGCAATACCGCCATGATCATTTTCGGGCTGGCCGTGGTGATGGTCTTTTTGGTGCTGGCGGCGCAGTACGAAAGCTGGTCGCTGCCGTTGGCCGTGATTCTGGTCGTGCCGATGTGTCTTCTGAGCGCGATCATCGGCGTCAATCTGGCCAAAATGGATATCAACATCTTCACCCAAATCGGCTTTGTCGTGCTGGTCGGACTGGCCAGCAAGAACGCGATCCTGATCGTCGAATTCGCCAAGCGTAAACGCGAGGCCGGCGAATCGCGCCGCCAGGCAACGCTCGAAGCCTGCCGGCTCCGTCTGCGTCCAATCGTGATGACATCGGTTGCGTTCATCCTGGGCGCCGCGCCCTTGATGCTGGCAACCGGCGCAGGCGCCGAAATGCGTCAGACGCTTGGCACCGCCGTGTTCAGCGGCATGCTCGGCGTGACGTTGTTCGGCGTGTTTTTGACGCCCATATTTTTCTACACCATCGACTGGCTGGGAGGCACGCGCCTGTTCGCCTCGCGCGCGATGCAGTGGCTGGGGAATTTGCCCCGGCGCGTGTTTCGACCGGTCGCGTGGCAGACGATGCGCGGTCGTTTGCGCCGCCGTCCGCGCGGTAACGCGCCTGGCGTCGCTCGCCCGGAGTCTGAGTCGGAACCCGCGATGCACGAATAGATTATTGTCGAGGTTCGCTTGTTTTCCAGGTTTTTCATCGATCGCCCGATCTTCGCCGCCGTGTTATCGATCATCGTGACACTGGCCGGCGGGATTGCGCTGTTCACGCTGCCGATCGCGCAGTATCCGCAGATTGCGCCTCCCACGGTCGAGGTGTCGGCCATTTATCCGGGCGCCAACGCCAAGGTCGTGGCCGACACCGTAGCCGCTCCGATCGAGCAGCAGGTCAACGGCGTGGAAGCGATGCTTTACATGTCGTCGCAGTGCGGCAACGACGGAAGCTACACGCTGACGGTCACGTTTGCCGGCAGCGTCGATCTGAACATGGCCCAAGTGCTGGTACAGAATCGCGTGGCGCTGGCGCAACCCGTGTTGCCGGAATTGGTGCAACGTCGCGGCGTGACGGTGAAGAAAAAGTCGCCCAGCGTGTTGATGATCGTAAATCTTTACTCGCCGACCGGCGCGCGAGACAACCTCTACCTGAGCAACTACGCCACGATTCAGCTCAAGGATGAATTGTCCCGTCTCGATGGCGTGGGCGACATCACCTATCTCGGCCAGCGCGACTACAGCATGCGCCTCTGGTTGGATCCCGAGCGAATGGCTTCGCGCAACCTCTCGACGCAGGACGTCGTCACCGCGATTCAACAGCAGAATACCCAGGTGGCCGCCGGGCAAATCGGCCAGCCGCCGGTCGCGAACGGACAAGTGTTTCAATTCACGATCAGCACCATGGGCCGGCTTGCCGATCCCGAGCAGTTCGCCGAGATGATCTTGAAGCGGGATCCGGCCGGGGGGCTCGTACGGCTCAAAGACGTCGCGCGGATTGAGCTCGGAGCCCAAGGCTACGATCAGACTTGCCGGCTGGACGGGCAACCGTCCGTGGCCTTGTCGATCTATCAGCTTCCCGGCTCGAACGCGCTCGACGTGGCCGCCGCGGTGAAGGCCAAGATGGAGGATCTCAAGTCTCGGTTTCCAGAGGGCATCGACTATGCGATCGTTTACGACACGACGCCCTTTATCAACGAATCGATCGCCGAGGTGTTCAAGGCGCTGCGCGACGCCGTGATTCTGGTCGCCATCGTGGTGCTCGTGTTCTTGCAGAATTGGCGCAGCGCGATCATTCCGCTCATCGCCGTGCCGGTCGCCATCGTGGGCACGTTTGCCGTCATGGCCACGATGGGGTTCAGCCTGAACAACCTGACCCTGTTCGGTCTGGTGCTGGCCATCGGCATTGTCGTCGATGACGCGATCGTGGTGGTCGAAGCCGTCGAGCACCATATCGAGCACGGGCTGTCGCCCCGAGATGCCACGATCAAGGCCATGGAACAGGTGTCCGGACCGGTGATCGCGGTGGGGCTCGTGCTCAGCGCGGTGTTTGTGCCGTGCGCGTTCATCACCGGCATCATGGGGCAATTCTTTCGGCAATTCGCCCTGACGATCGCCGTTTCAATGATCATCTCGACGTTCAATTCGCTGACGTTGAGCCCGGCGTTGACGGCGCTCCTCTTGCGCCCCCGAGACAAGCAGCGAGCGGCCCCGCTGCCCTGGTTGGCTTTCGTCGTGGCCGGCGGCTGGTTGGGCTGGGAGTATCTTACCCCGGCCGTCCAGCGAGGCGGCTGGTTCAGCACGCTTTCGCCCGTCGCGCTCGGTTGGACGGCCGCGGGCATCGGCGCGGCCGGAGGCGCGCTGCTGACCTGGCCCGTAAACCGCGTGCTGTGGCTGGCGTTTCGCGCGTTCAACATCGCCTTCGACTATACGGCCAACGTTTATACGTGGTCCGTGGGACGCCTGCTGCGCGTGAGCCTGCTGGTGTTGATCGGCTACGGCGGCCTGCTGTACATCACCTACGCGCGTTTCGAGGAGACGCCCAAGGGGTTCATTCCCGACCAGGACAAGGGCTACCTGCTGGTCAATCTCCAGCTTCCGGACTCCGCCTCGGTGGGGCGCACCGAAGAAGTGATGGCCCGCATCGAGAAGCTTGCGCTCGCCACTCCGGGCATTCACCACACCGTGGCAATCTCGGGACAATCGATCTCGCTGGCGGCCAACGCTCCGAACTTCGGCGCGATGTACGTGATGCTCGACGACTTTCACAATCGGCGCGGTGCCGAGATGTCGAGCGCGGCGATTGCCGAGCGGCTTCAGTCCGCGTTGCAGAACGAGATCCGCGACGGCGTTGTCAACGTGCTCGGCGCGCCGCCGCTTGATGGGTTAGGCACCACCGGCGGCTTCAAGATCATGATCGAAGACCGTGGCGCGGCCGGGCTCAACGCGCTGCAAGGCGTGGCCGACCAGATCGTCGCCGACGCGCGCCAGCAGCCGGGCATTCGCGACCCTTTTACCAGCTTCCGAGCGGAGACGCCCTGGCTTTACCTCGACATCGATCGCACCGCCGCCAAGCGGATGGGCGTGTCGATGAACGAACTGTTCGGCACGCTGCAAGTCTATCTAGGTTCGCTGTATGTCAACGATTTCAATCTCTTTGGCCGCACGTGGCAGGTGAACGTCCAGGCCGACCAGGGGTTTCGCCGCCAGGTCGACGATCTGAAACAGCTCAAGGTGCGTAACGAAGCCGGCGATATGGTGCCCTTCGCGTCGCTGGTGACGATTCGCGACGTGAGCGGCCCCGTGCTCATCGCACGCTACAATATGTATCCCTCGGCGCCGATCATTTATAACCCGGCGCCGGGCGTCAGCTCCGGCACGGCCATCCAGCAGATGCAGGACGTGGTCGGCGACACGCTCGGCTGGTCGATGCGCTACGAATGGACCGAGCTGGCCCTGTTGCAATTGCAGACCGGCAATACCGCGATGTTGGTCCTGCTGTTGGCCGTGGTGCTGGTCTTTCTGGTGCTCGCGGCGCAATACGAAAGTTGGTCGCTGCCGTTGGCGGTGATCCTCGTCGTGCCGATGTGTTTGCTCTGCTCCATCGTCGCCGTTCAATGGGCTGCCATGGACGTGAATATCTTCACGCAGGTCGGCTTTGTGGTGCTGATCGGGTTGGCATGCAAGAACGCGATTCTGGTAGTCGAGTTCGCCCGCGCGCAGCGTATGGCAGGCAAGGACCGTTATGAAGCAACGCTCGAAGCGGTCAACTTGCGTTTGCGTCCGATCGTGATGACCTCGTTTGCTTTTATCCTGGGGGTGGTTCCGCTGGTCATCTCCGAGGGCGCCGGCGCCGAGATGCGCCGCACGCTCGGTACCGCCGTGTTTGGGGGCATGCTCGGCGTCACGTTATTTGGAATCTTTCTCACGCCGGTGTTCTACTACGTGATCGAGTGGAGCAACGATCAGTGGCGGGCGCGAAAAGATCGCGGGCAGAAGATTCGCAATTGGTTGCGCCAAGTGCCGCGGCCGCTGGGGGCTCGCACCGCGCGACCGGCGCAACCAAACGGCAAGCCTCCTCGCGCTCGGCCTCAGCCCTCGGCCGAGCTGCCGGCAATGACGCGGGTCGATCCCGAAGAGCCTCTGACGTCCTGACGCGTGTCGGACGCGAGCGAGCAGGGGGGGCGATCGCGGCCGGCAAGCGCGCCCGGGGGAGCTTACGTCTCCCAGGGGTATCGATCGTCCGGCATATGCCGGTTAATCGGCCGCAAACCGGGGATAGCCCTCGAGAAGCGGCCCCGGCTTCGAGACTCCATCAAGCTAGGATTGCTGAAGAGACGCCCCCCTTGCTCCAGGGGGCCGGACGGAATCTGGCTGGGGAGAATCAAACCATGTTTCACGGGCACGAAGTCAGCGTTTCTGCTGGATTGGCGGGCATCGGCTCGCGTCGTGACTTGCACCAGGCGCTCTCGGACCTGACAGATCCGACGTGCGGCGATACTTCAGCGGCGCTAATTCTGGTCGATATTGATTTCTTTGGAAACTTTCAGTTCGCGTGTGGCGTGGCCGCTTGCGACGAGTGCTTGGATACGATCGCCGACTGCCTGCTGGAGACAACGCGCCGTTTCAATGCTCGTGTTTATGCCTTTGACACGGGGCGTTTTGCCGTCCTGCTGCCCGCAGCGAATGAACGGACCGCCGACCGCGTTGCCCGTGAGATTCATTTTCAAGTCGGTGGGTTGGTGATCACCCATCCTCGATCGCCGGTTTCTCGAACGATATCGGTGAGCGTGGGTCTGGCGGTTCGGCCGTTAGATTCACCGCGTGCTTCGGCGGAAATATTGGCCGAAGCACAGGCCGCCCTGCAGGCTGCGCATGCCCAGGGGCACGATCGGGTGCTACGGCGCGAAATGACCGCCTGCGTTTAGCCCTTGGTGCAATTTCGCATGGGGGGCCATCCCCGAACGCGGCCACGATGGCTCCGTCGCTGTAAATGAGTGGCGGGGGGGCATATTTTTACATCGCGGTCAGCGCCCTCGCGCCGTAACGCTTACGAGCACGACTGCCGCGAGCAACAACCATCGATTACGACGCGCCTGCGGGCGAGTCCGCGGTGGCGAACGCGCCGTGGCTCACTTTCTGCATCGAGGCTTGCCAGAAACGTGTTATCATGGCGGTCCCAGAGTGCCTGCCATAGGTCAAATGGGCGACTTCAGAGTGGCTTGGCTGAATGCGACGAACGGAGTATCTGTGAATTCCATCCCAGCCATTCCCAATGCCACCTACCGCCTGCAACTCAGCGGCCTGTCGTTCGAGAAGGCTCGCGAACTCGTTCCTTACCTGCGCGATTTGGGAATCGGTGCGGCATATCTTTCGCCTTTTTTACGAGCTCGCCGCGACAGTGCCCACGGATACGATGTCGTCGACCATGCGATGCTCGATCCGTCTCTGGGCGGCGATCCAGAATTTGCGAGCTTGGCCGGCGACTTGCGGTCGGCCGATATGGGACTGCTCGTCGATACCGTGCCCAATCATATGGGCATCGACGATCCACATAATCACTGGTGGCAGGACGTCTTGGAAAACGGCGCTTCGTCGCCGTATGCCGCGTATTTCGATATCGATTGGAATCCTCCCAAGGAAGGGCTGCATGGCAAGGTGCTGCTGCCCGTCCTGGGCGATCAGTTTGGCCGGGTCTTGGAAGCGCAGCAGTTGCGGTTGGTGTTCGAGAGTGGCCGGTTCATGATCAGGTACTACGAGCGCCAGTTGCCGACCGACCCCGGTACCTGGGTTCAGATTCTCCGGCACGCGCTCGGATATGTTGCGGAGAGCCTCGAGCCGGAAATGCTCGAGCGCATGGAGATCGAGAGCATCATCACCGCGCTCGAACACCTGCCTTCGCGGCAAGTCACCGACCTCGATGCGATTCAAGAACGCCGCCGCGAGAAAGAAGTCGCTTCCGGACGACTGGCGCGTCTGGTCGAGACCAGCCGCGAAGTTTGCGACGCGCTCGACCGCACGATCGCGGATTTCAACGGCAAACAGGGCGACATCAGCAGTTTTGACCTGCTTGACCGGTTGCTGGCCGATCAGGCTTATCGCCTTTGCCATTGGCGGGTCGCCACGGATGAGATCAACTATCGCCGGTTCTTCGACGTCGACGAGTTGGCGGCGATCCGCGTGGAAGAGCCCGAGGTGTTCGCGGCCGTCCACGCGAAGATTCTCGAGCTCGTCGGCAACCGGCAAGTGACCGGCCTACGAATCGACCATGCCGACGGACTTGCCGACCCGCAGCAATATCTGGCCAATCTTGCGGAGGCAACGGCCTCGGCACTGGGCCAACGTGATCCCCAGCCTCGGCTTTATCTTTATACGGTGGTGGAGAAAATTCTCGCGCACGACGAATTTTTACCGCGCGAATGGCTGACCCACGGGACCACGGGCTACGATTTTCTGAATCTGCTCAACGGGCTGTTTGTCGATCGCGCGGGCGGCTATGCGCTTCGCGATACGTACGCCAGGTTCATTGGTAGCTGGAAACCGTGGAGCGACGTGCTGCACGAGAGCAAGCGAACGATCTTGTCCGGTTCGCTGTCCGCGGAGCTGTACACGCTCTCGCACCAGCTCGATCGGATTTCAGAGCAGCATCGCTGGTCCCGCGACTTTACGCGGTTGTCGCTCTATCGGGCCCTGAGAGAGGTGGTGGCCGCATTCCCGGTCTATCGCACCTACATCCGGCCGCTGCACGATGAGGTTCACCCGGAGGATCGTCGCCGAATCATGGCGGCGATTCGAGCGGCCAAGCGGCGCAATCCGGCGATGAGCGCCACGTTCTTCGACTTCATCGCCTCGGTCCTGCTGCTTGAAGATCCCGAAGGCATTTCTGACGAAGATCGCGAGCTGCGCCGCCAGTTCGTGCTCAAATTCCAACAGGTCACCGGGCCGGTGACCGCCAAAGGGCTCGAGGACACCGGATTCTACCGGTATTATCCGCTTGCTTCGCTCAACGAGGTGGGGGGAGAGCCGGTCACGCCGGGCGTGACCGTCGAGCACTTTCATAATCGGATGCTCGAACAACGTGCCAACTGGCCGCATACGATGCTGGCCACGGGTACGCATGACACGAAACGTGGCGAGGACATGCGAGCGCGGCTCAACGTGCTTTCCGAGATTCCCACGCAGTGGGAAGCGAAGCTCCCGCTGTGGCAGAGCATGAACGCGGACTTCCGACAGACACTGGATGGCGAAGCCGTTCCCGACGCCAACGAAGAGGCGCTCATCTACCAGACACTGCTCGGCTCCTGGCCATACGACCATTTTCGAAACGAGTCTCGCCAGCGGTACGTAGAGCGGTTGACGCGATATCTCGACAAAGCGCTGCGCGAAGCGAAGCTTCATACCAGTTGGACGAGCCCCTACGATGAATACGATCAAGCGGTGCGACAATTCTGCGAGCGTATTCTGGCCGATCTCGAATCGCCGTTCGCGCGCGATGTCGACGACTTTGTCCGCTCGATCGCCGACGCGGGTTTCACGAATTCGCTGGCTCAGACGGTCATCAAGATCGGCTCGCCGGGCGTTCCCGACTTTTATCGAGGCGTGGAGTTTTGGGACTTCAACCTCGTCGATCCCGATAACCGGCGGCCGGTAGATTTCGAGTCTCGCCGCGCGGCTTTGGCCAGTCTGCGTGTCCAGTATGAAAGGGATCCGCAGGCCGCCGCGGCCAGCTTGGTGGCGGATTGGCCCGGCGAGCGAATCAAACTCTTCGTCACCTGGCGCGGCCTGCAACTACGTAAATCGCGAACCGAACTCGTGCGCGGGGCCTACGTTCCTTTGGAGTGCCACGGCCCTCGGAAGGCAAACGTCATTGCGTTTGCCAGAGTCGACGGTGACGCATGGACCGTGTGCGTCGTGCCGCGGTTAACGGTCGAGGCCTGGCACGCTCAGCCGCCGAGCGGCGCCAAAGCCGGTTGGGCGATCGCCGATTGGTGGCGCGATACGCTGATCGACCTGCCCGACGGTCTCGCGGAAAGCAATGTGCCCGCGGGTAGGGCCCCTCGAAACTGGACGATGGCCTTCAACGGACAGCAAATTCGCGGGATGCAATCGCCTGCCGGGCAACAACTTGACGTGCGCGAGCTCTTTCAGCATTTTCCGGTGAGCATGCTCATCGGGGAGGGTCGCGGTGGCTGAGACGCTTCAGGTCGCGTTGCGGGGACAAGCCTGATCGGCCGATTCGCGAGATGGTTCATTAACCTCCACAGGACCAAATCAAAACATGACTACGCGTGTCAAAGCTCCCACGAAGCTCCGCGTCTGGCCGGGCCGGCCCTATCCTCTGGGCGCCACTTGGGACGGAAGTGGCACCAATTTCGCCATCTATTCCGAGCATGCCACCGGCGTCGAGTTGTGCCTTTTTCCTTCGGCAGACTCGAAACGCGAGTCGCATCGTATTCCGCTGGTCGAACAGACCGACATGGTCTGGCATGCTTTCTTGCCCGACATTCTGCCGGGTCAGGTCTATGGATACCGCGTCGACGGCCCTTATAACCCCGCGGAAGGGCACCGCTTCAACAAAAATAAAGTCGTGCTCGACCCTTACGCCAAAGCGATCGCCCGGCAAACGATCTGGGGCGATGAGATGTGGGGCTACAAGGTTGGTGACCCCAAGGCGGATCTTTCCTTCGACAAGCGTAACAATGCCCGCCTGGCGCCGCTGGCGGCGGTTGTCGACGAGGCCTTCACCTGGGGAGACGATCGTTCGCCGCGCATTCCTTGGAGCAAGACGCTCATCTATGAGTTGCACGTCAAGGGGTTCACCAAGCTTCATCCCGAGGTGCCGGAGAACCTGCGCGGCACCTATGCCGGCTTGAGCTCGGATGCGGCGATTCGATATCTCAAGAACCTTGGCGTCACGGCCGTGGAGCTCCTGCCGGTGCAAGAGCCGCTGGACGACCGGCACCTTGTCGAACGCGGACTGAAGAATTACTGGGGGTACAACACGCTCAGCTTCTTCGCGCCCGCCAGCCGATACGGTTCGGTCGAAGGTGCCGGAGAGGTGGTCCGCGAGTTCAAAACCATGGTGCGCAATCTGCACGCCGCGGGGATCGAGGTCATTCTCGACGTCGTCTACAACCACACGGCCGAAGGCAACCACCTGGGGCCCACGCTCTCGTTCCGTGGCATCGACAACGCTTCGTACTATCGGCTGTCGCCCGAGGATCCGCGGTACTACATGGACTTCACCGGTTGCGGCAACACATTCAATATGCGCAACCCTCGCGTGCTCCAGCTCATTATGGACAGCCTGCGCTACTGGATCACGCACATGCACGTCGACGGCTTCCGGTTTGATCTGGCGAGTACCTTGGCCCGCGAGCTGCACGAAGTCGACAAGCTGGGGGCATTCTTCGACATCATTCATCAAGATCCCATTATCTCGCAAGTCAAACTGATCGCAGAGCCCTGGGATCTGGGCGCCGGCGGCTACCAGGTCGGCAACTTTCCCGCGTTGTGGTCGGAGTGGAACGGCAAGTATCGCGACTGTATCCGGCGATTCTGGAAAGGCGACGGCGGCGTGGTATCCGAGTTTGCGACGCGCTTCTGCGGATCGAGCGACTTGTACGAGTGGAGCAGCCGGCGCCCGCATGCGAGCATCAACTTCATTACGGCTCACGACGGATTTACGCTGCACGATCTGGTCTCTTACGATCACAAGCACAACGAGGCCAATGGCGAGGACAACCGCGACGGCGCGGACGACAACATGAGTTGGAACTGCGGCGTGGAAGGCCCCACGGACGATCCGGAGTTGAACGCGCTGCGCGAGAAGAAAAAACGCAGCTTCTTGGCGACCTTGCTGCTGTCACAGGGCGTTCCCATGCTCTTGGCCGGCGATGAAATCGGCAACACACAGGATGGCAACAACAACGCCTATTGCCAGGACAACGAGATTTCTTGGCTCCAGTGGGACCTGCGGCCAGAGCAGGAATCCTTGCTGAAGTTCACGCGCAAGGTGATCGCGTTCTTTCACCAGCATCCCGTGTTTCATCGTCGCCGGTTTTTTCACGGACAGGCCATTCAAGGCGCCGAGGCCCCGGAAATTGCCTGGCTCGATCCGACGGGAGCAGAAATGTCCGGAGAGGCCTGGAACACGGGCTACGTTCGCTGTTTGGGGGTGCAGTTCTATGGCGGCACGATCGATGTCGACGATCGCGGCGAATGGATCCGGGGCGATAATATCCTGTTGTTGTTCAACGCCGACCATGTGAACACGATTCCCTTTGTGCTCCCCAGGCCGGAACCGCCGGGCGAGCCCTGGGAATTGATTTTCGATACCGCCCACGCCGAGGTTGCCACCGGCGTCGACCTTGTAGAATCGTATCCTTTGCGGCCATGCTCGGTTGTCGTGATGCGCTCGCACGTTCCGAACCATCAAGAGACCGTCCTATAACCCCCGGCCCGCCACGGTCATCCTGAGGGGAGCAGCGTGATCCGTTCGAGCGCCACTTCCACCCCGTCCGGCGCGCCATCGTCGAGTGCCTTTTGCAGGTGCTCGATCGCTTCCTGGAAAAGATGAAATCGGAGCAACCGCTCGAACGGCCGGCTTTGCTCGGGCAACATCGGCACGATTGCGTCGTTCGTCAGGTACGCTCGCAGAAACGCCGAGCCGATCCAGCGGGCCCAAAATTCCGAAGCGCTGCGCCAGGCAGTAGCCGCCTCGGGCTTGGCCACGCCCGTCTTGATCAACTGTCGCACGGCCAGCGTGCCTGCGGATTCCAGCGAGTGGAGCATCGCGGCGATGTCGACCAGGGGAGAACGTTTGACGCGCCGCGTCGAGAGCGCTATTCCTGGATCGCCGTCAAAGTCGACGATTAGAAAATCTTTTCCGGTATACAGCACGTGGCCCAAATGAAAATCGCCGTGGCAGCGAAGCCGTTGGGCGTGAATTTTGTCGCCGACGATTTGGTTGAATGTCGCCAGCAGGAAGTCTTCTTTCCCGCATGCCATAGTCGCCAGAGCCTGAACCTCCTCCGGCAGCGAGGGGATCAGCCGCCGCACCTGCTGAAAGGTGCGAATCGCCGCCTTGCGCGAAGCCTGATAGAGCGAGCGCTGATAGAGCTGCGAGAAGGGCTCGGGGGTGAAATTCGCGTCGGTGTGGCTGATTAACGCCACATGCAGTTCCGCCGTTCGGCGGCCGAGCAAGCCGGCCCATTCCAAGCTCGCCCCCAGCAATTCTTTGGCTCGCGGCGAGGCGTCGCCCGCCGCCAGTTCGGTATAAGAAGATCCAAGGGGCGCCTCCGGGCGCTCATCTTCCGACATCGCCATCACGTGTTCGAAAAATCGGCCCAGCGCGTCGAGCGCGACTTGGGACGCCGGCGTGGTGTTGGAGACATATTCTTGAAGCACGCCGACCGTGGCATACTCGCCGCCGAACCGATATTCCACGGCCCCCAGCACCTTGAGCGTGGGCGGGCAATTCGCCTTGCATTGCGCGAGGAAGCGGCCAATCTCGAGGTCCGGATGCGTCCCCGGTTCTGCCCGCCGCGCGAGCTTGAAAATCAGCTTGTCGCCAAAGATGACGGCGCCGTCGCGGGGTTCCAGACGCAGAGGCATGGTTCCCACATCCAGGGGGGGCTCGACCAGGTCGTCGAGTTCCGGAGTCGACCAGCCCGTCAGCTCGCCTTTGAGGCCCTTGAAGTGGCGGCGATGAATCATCAACTCTAGCAGCCGTTGGGCGGTGGCGCGATCGAGCGTGGCGTCAAAAAGCAACCCAGGCTCCCGAGATCCGGTTCGCTGCAAGGGGAGCATTACGGCCGGGGGAGCGCCGTTGACCGTTTGGTCGATCTGCTCTTGTCCCCACGCTGTCGAAAGCGTGAGCACGTAGGTCTCGGGTTCTCCTTCAGTGAACTCTGCCCGCACGATAAACAAGCCGGGAGCCTGACGGTCGGCGCTTCGACCGAGCGGCACCGCGTCAAAAACCTGTGTCCACTGCACCTGGCGTCCGAGTCGGTGAAACCAGCGCTGGCGAGGCAGTTCCTCGCGCAAGGCCGCTTCGAATTGCCGCTTCATGCGGCCCTCGATCAGGTCGCGCCAACCCGTGGATACGGTGAAGTGCCCACGCCCCCGCTCGGGCTCGGACGCCGCGTCCGCCGGATCCTGCGTCAACGAAAACCAATAGAACGCATGAGGCCCCAGCGTCAGCACATAGGGCGACTTGCCGATCACCGGGAAGGGAGCCTGTCCGAACATTTCGATCGGGCGGATGCCTGCGAACCGCGACAAGTCGAGCTCACAAAACTGGACGAATCGTGAGAGATTGGCCGCCATCAGCACGCTTTGACCTTCGTAGTCGCGAGTAAACGCCAGAATCTTGTTGTTCTCGGGCGTAAGAATCTCGGTCGAGCCGCGACGCAGAGCAATATAGTTCTGCCGAAGCGCGATCAGGCGCTTCGTCCACCACAGCAGCGAATGTGGGTTCTTGGTCTGGTTTTCGACATTGACCGTCGCAAACAAATATTCCGAATCGATGATCACCGGCGAGTACAACTGCTGCGGGTTGGCTTCGGAGAAGCCCGCGTTGCGGTCAGGGCTCCACTGCATCGGAGTGCGCACTCCGTGGCGGTCTCCCAGGTAGATGTTGTCTCCCATGCCGATCTCATCGCCGTAGTAAATCACGGGCGTGCCCGGCAACGCGCAAAGCAGGCCGTTCATGAGCTCGATCTTGCGGCGATTATTCGACAGGAGCGGCGCGAGCCGGCGGCGAATGCCCAGGTTGATTCGCGCTTGCCGGTCGCGGGCATAAACGCGATACATATAATCGCGCTCGTCGTCCGTCACCATCTCAAGCGTCAATTCGTCGTGGTTTCGCAGAAAGATCAGCCACTGGCACTGTTCAGGAATCGCGGGGGTTTGCTGCAGGATATCAACGATCGGGAAGCGATCCTCCTGCTGAATGGCCATGAACAGCCGCGGCATCACCGGAAAATGAAACGCCGTGTGGCATTCGTCGCCGTTGCCGAAATACGCGATGGCGTCTTCAGGCCACTGGTTGGCTTCGGCCAGGAGCATCCGGTCGCTGTAACGCTTGTCGACGCGAGCTCGCAGGGCTTTCAAAAAAGCGTGCGTCTCCGGCAGGTTCTCGCAGTTCGTGCCTTCGCGTTCATAGAGATAGGGCACCGCGTCCAGCCGCAGGCCGTCGACCCCCAGGTCGAGCCAGTATTCAAGGACGTCGAAGACCGCCTTCTGCACGCGCGGGTTGTCGAAGTTCAGGTCGGGCTGATGCGCGTAAAAACGGTGCCAGTAGTAAGCCTTCGCCACCGGGTCCCACGTCCAGTTCGACGTCTCGAAATCCTTGAAAATAATTCTCGCGTCCTGGTAGCGCTCGGGCGTATCGCTCCAGACGTAAAAGTCGCGTCCCGGGCTCCCCGGCGCGGCGTGGCGGGCTCGTTGAAACCACGGATGCTGGTCTGACGTGTGGTTGATCACCAACTCGGTAATCACCCGCAGTCCACGTGCGTGGGCTTCGCGAATGAAGTTCTTGAAGTCGCGCATCGTCCCGTAAGACGGATTGATCTCGGTATAATTCGCGATGTCGTAGCCGTCGTCCTTGAGTGGCGAGGGATAAAACGGCAAGAGCCACAGGGCCGTGACTCCCAGGTCTTGCAGGTAATCGAGCCGTTGGGTCAGCCCTTGGAAATCACCGATGCCGTCACGGTCGCTGTCAAAGAAAGCGCGCACGTGCAACTGATAAATGACGGCGTCTTTGTACCAGAGCGGATCGCTCGGAAGCGCGGCGTCGTTCGCAACCGTGGGCGTAACACGTGTCTTTTTAGCCATCGGCGACTGCACTCGGCTCAAGGGACTGGCTCGATACGGCTGGCCGTTAAGACCAAGGCCGCGTGACCCGGGACAAACCATTTTTGGGGATCGAGCGGAGGCGTTCCCAGGCCACCATACTGTGGATTCTCGCTCGACCATAACATGCTCCATGCGCGCCCCCGCGGCGGCACAAGCAGTGGTTCCGTAATCAGCTTCCAGTCCAGATCGCGCCCTAGGTTGACCAGCAACAGCCGGTCGTCTCCATGCTCGCCAAAATAACGCAATAGGAGCGCCTCGCTGGCGATGACCGCGCCTTGGATGCGCTCTGCCCGCTGGGCCGAAAAAACGGCGTCTTCGCGCCGCAGCGTTAACAAATCGCGATGCAGTTGGAGAACGCCCGCATTCCGCTCACGCTCCTCCCAATGAAGCCGCGATGCCTCGAAGGTCGACCGCTCTCCGGGATCGGCAAATCGGGCCGCGGAGTCGCGGTTCGCCTGGCGGCGAAAGTTCTGAATTTCGCGCTGGCGGCCTTCGCGAACGAGCCGGCCAAGTTCCGGTTCGTGATCGGCGAAGAAGTAGAACGGCGTCGATGCGGAAAACTCTTGCCCCTGGAAGAACATCGGCGTGCCTGGCGACAAGAGCCACAGCGCGGTTAGCGCGCGATGGCGGCCGGGCGATGTCAAAGCGTGCAGCCGTTCGCTGCCCGGCGAGTTTCCCACCTGGTCGTGGTTTTGCAGGAATGTGACGAATTGCGAAGCGTGAAGATCCAGACCTGGCGAACCGCGATACCTCGACTGCCGCGCGTTCCATTGCCCTTGATAGAGATAACCCCACTTGACCAGCGAGATGAACTCTTGCGGCATTCCTTGGTAGTCGCCAAAGTAATACTCCGCGTGTCCGGTCGCCGCGACTCGGGCGACATGATGATAATCGTCGTTCCAGCCCGCGTCGCAGCCGTAGCCGCCATGTTCGACGGCGCGCAAGGCTCGGCAGTCCTGATGCTCGTTCTCCAGGATGATCAGCGTATCGCGGTCGCCCGCCGTGTTCCGCACGTGCCGCGTGAGCGCTTTGAGAATGTGCTCGTCCGAGTCGTCGACGATGGCATGCACCGCGTCGATCCGCAGCCCGTCGAGGTGGAACTCGTCGATCCAATAGCCGGCGTTGGCGATAAAATACTCGCGCACCTGCCCGGAGCCAGCGCCGTCAAAGTTGATGGCCTCGCCCCAGCCGGTGTGATGTTTGCGCGACAAATAGTCGCTGGAGAATTGCCCCAAATAGTTGCCAACCGGACCAAAGTGGTTGTATACGACGTCCAAAATCACGCCGATGCCCAGCACATGGGCTTCGTCGACAAATCGCCGAAACGCATCCGGAGAGCCGTACAGCCTGGTCGGTGCGAACGGGTTTACGCCGTCATATCCCCAACCGAATTCGCCGGCGAACTCCGCGATCGGCATGACTTCGACAAGCGTTACGCCCAGCGTCTTGAGGTCGGCCAGGCGAGCGCTCGCGGCCTCGTAGGTGCCTGCCGGAGTGAAGGTTCCAATATGCAGCTCGTAGAGGATCTGCCCCGGCAGCTTCGTGCCCTTCCAGCCGGTATCGCGCCAAGCATAGACGTCTGGATCGATGATCTGTGACAGCGTATGGGGGCCCTCTGGCTGAAAGCGCGAAGCCGGGTCCGGATAGAGCCTCTCGTCCTTGTCCAATCGAAAGCCATAACGCATGCCCGCGACTGCTTGAGCGACGTATTGCGAGAAGTAGCCGCGCGCTTCCGCGGCCAGCGGTTGCTCGGCGATCAAACGTCCGTTAGCGTCGCTTACAACAACGGTAACCTCGGTTCTACGCGGAGCCCAGACACGAAAGTGAACGCCACCTCGCGGTTGAAGCTCCGCCCCCACGGGCAAGCGACGAGTCAACTTCGGAAGAGTAGCAGATTCGGGCATCCTGTCTTCGATCCTTCTTAAGACGCGGGCTCTTGTGTGCGCCCGGCATTTTACCGGTGCTTTACAGCGGGGGCCAACCCGGATGTGCAGACAACGAGTCTTGATCGCCAACCGCTGAGCAGCGGGCTTGAGCGGACACTTCGTATTCGCGCGAACGAATGGCAGGCGGCTTGCGTACTATTCGATAGGCAAGCAAGGGGGCGTTGGGGGGGCGACGCCCGGATGGTTACAAACTTCAAGAAAACTCGCCGGCAACCGTACTTCCCTGCCGCGAATGCGCGATCGTAGCGCGGTCCGAGATATGCTGCGCAGCAATCCTGGAACGCGAGGGGGCAGGCCCATGCCTTCTTTCCGCGCTCGCGGCAGGGACTTTTTTCGGCTTGTCAGTCGAGCTCGTCGAGATGCCCGGGCCAGTCGTCTTTGAGCAGCCGCGAGAGCGAGCGGTCCGCGTAGATCTTCCCGTCGGTCTGACAGCCAGGGCAATAGTTCGTCTCGTTGTCCGCATAGCGGATACGTTGTACCGGTGAGCCGCACACGGGGCAGGCCTGCCGGAATTTCCCGTGAACGGCCATCTTCGGGTGAAAGGCCGTGACATGCGCCGGAAAGACGCCCCCGGCTTCTTCGCGCAAGCGCGCGGTCCATTCGCGAAGCACTTCTATCGTGGCGATGCGCAGGCGTTTGATTTCCGCGGTGGTCAACCGTTGCGTTTGCGCCAGGGGCGATAATCTTGCCCGGTGCAAAATCTCATCCGAGTAGGCATTGCCGATCCCGCTCAGCAGGCGAGGATCGGTCAGCGCGCGTTTCAGGGTCTGGTTTCGCCGTGTGAGCGCTGGGGCAAATTCGGTTTCCGCGACGGCCAAGACGTCGATGCCTCCCGGGTCTTGACGGCTCAAGGCTTCTTCGCCCGCGACGACATGCAGGGCTGCCCGGCGTTTCGTGCCGGCTTCGGTGAGCAGCAGCGTCCCGGCGGGAAAATCGAACGCGGCCATTTGGTGTTTTCCGCGAATTGTGGTCCCGGCGGCTCGCCAGTGAAGTCTGCCGGCAATCATCAGGTGCAACACCAGCCAGAGATCGCCTTCCAGGCCGATTGCAATGCGTTTGCCCAATCGCCGCAGTTGCCGCACTTCTCGCCCGTGCGTGGTCTCCAGGCTGGGCTCAAACGATCGCAGCAGAAAGGGGCTCGCAATGCGGACGCGTTCCAGCGGTTGACCGAGGATTCTCGCCTCAAGGGCCTCGAGATACACCACAATGTCTGGAAGCTCGGGCATGGAAGGTAAGCACAGATGCGCAGAATCTTTTGGGTTGTGACGCCCGCCATTCGATTTTACGATAGACATGACTTTGAAAGCAGTGTCTACCCCAGGGGAATCGCTCGCCATGTCCCAGCAATCTCGCCGCCTTTTTCTTCAATCGACCTCGCTGTTGCTCGCCGGTGGATATGCCCGCACGCTGCTGGGCTCCGGAGAAACGACCCGGCCCGAATTTGCCAGCCAGCCGACTTTTGAGCCCTCGGCCTTGTTCTGCACCTGGCAACAGGATCCGACGACGACGATGACGATCCAGTGGATCGGCGAGCAGGGCGAAGCCGACAACCGCCCGATCTGGTTCGCGAAGGCTGGCAGCGATGCCTGGCGGCAGCAACCGTTCTTGTCCAAGGAGTTTCCGATGACCTCCAAGCGGGTGTTCCGCTCCGAGCTCACGGGACTCGAACCGGACACCGACTATCGGTTCCGCGTGGGCCTCGACTCGGCCGAGCAGAAGTTCCGCACGATGCCCGCGAAGGCCACGCGCACGCTGCAGTTTGTCTCGGGCGGTGACGCGGGGATCGGAACCCACACGATCGCCACCAACAAGCTGGCCGCTGTGCAGCAGCCGGACTTCGTCGTGATCGGCGGCGACATCGCGTACGAGAATGGCCGCAATCCTGGAATCTTCTACACCTTCATGAAGTATTACTCGCGCGACTTGCGCGACGCGAGCGGCCGTTTGATCCCGCTGCTTGGCCTGTTGGGAAATCACGAGGTTGATGGCGGCTACAACAAAACCCGCAAGGAGGCGCCCTTCTTCTTTTCGCTGTTCGACGGTTTGTATCCCGAGACGGGGTACGCGTCGCTGGACTTTGGTGACTATCTGTCGCTGGTCTTCCTCGATACGGACCACGTCTCGCCCATTGCCGGCGAGCAGACCGACTGGCTCGAACAGACCCTGAAGCAACGTGAGGAACGAGACAGCCTGTTCGTGTTCAATCACGTTCCGGCGTATCCTTCCTACCGATCGTTCGATTCCGATACCGGGGCCGGAACGGGTTCTGGAAATCGCAAGCACTGGGTGCCACTCTTTGAACGCTACAACGTGGATGCCGTGTTCGAGCACCACGACCACGCTTACAAGCGTTCTCATCCGCTGATGGGCGGCCACAAGAGCGACAATGGAATCGTCTACCTGGGCGACGGTTCGTGGGGACGGCTGCGGTCGCCAAAAACGCCCGAGGAACGCCCCTATCTGGCCGTGACGGACGAGGCCTATCACCTGTCCGTGCATCGTATCGAGGGCCGCGAGCGGTTCCATGTCGCGCTATCCGATACGGGACGCGTGGTCGACATTTGTTCGACCACCAAACGCGCGCACCGCCGCGGTTGACGTTCGGGTCGCGGCTTGCAATTCGCGGCTCGCAGGCAACGCCACCGCGCTAGAAGCGATAGGCCAGGCCAAAGTTGAGGCCCTGCGCCCAGTAGTCGGTTACCAGGCCGGTAAAGCTCGGGCGCGCAAGGCCCGTCAGGTTGCCGCCGAGCGCCTGCGACAGATTGAGATCCGAATCGATCTGCTCGCCGGGGCGCGCAACGCGGCTCCAGTACATGAAGTTGTAACCGACCGTGGCCCATAGGCCGCCGCAGACTTCGAAACCCAGGTTCACGCCGATCTGGGGCACAACGGCGAAATCGTCGTTGTAAAACGTCCCCATGTTCGAGGGCATCGCCAGCAGGCCGCCGGGATAGGTATTGGTTGTGAACGAGCCGCCAGGCACGGGCGTCACGGCCGTCGATTGGCCGTCGATCGTCACGATCGACCGGTTGTTGCCCAGCGCCAAGGTTGCGCGTGTTTCGAGCCACCACCGGTGCCTGCGCGTTTCGGTGATGATGCCCAGTTGGACGCCGTTGAAATAGTTGTCGGCCGAAAACTGGTCGTGCTCGCTGAGGGTGGCGCCGGTCGTCGGCGCCGTCGGACTGCCGAGCGTCAGCCGGTTGGCGTTGATCACCAGGTTGTCGTCCAGCCGGTTGTATCGCCAGCCGAGCGTCCAATCGATCCGCCACGTGTGTCCACGACTCATTAAATGCCGAACGATCACCTCGGCGCCTTGCAGCGACGAAGTGCCTTGCACGGCGATAGCGCCGCTGTACAAGCCCGGATACGAGATCACCTGGGCGTCGTTGGACCAATTGTTGGGCGTTACATTGACAAACGGACGGGCCAGGATCGGGTATTCCGACGTATCGCCGTAGAAACTTCCGTTCGCCTGGCCAATGGCAAAGTAGGTGCCTTCGACAGCCATCGTATCGCACGGATCGAACCAGTAACCGATGCGCGCGCGACCGCCCGACTGCGAGGCGTCGGCCAGCGTTTCCGTGGGAAACAGAATCGACGTGCTGGAAAGCCCCAGCACGCCGGCGTCACCGAGCGGGGTGCCGGCCGTCGACGTTGTCACTAGCGGCGGCGTCCAGAGGCCCTTGCCCCACCAAAGCAGGTAATCTGCTCTCAGGTACAATTGCCTCCAAGCGAATCCGTGGGGCAGCACCGGGTCGCACCCGTAGCGGCCAACGCCGCCGTAACGTCCGTGGCCGTTCGCGGCGTCCGCAAACATGGCTTCGTCGTAAAACTCATCGCCGAAGATCGCGTCTCCGGTCTCACCGGGAGCATAGTAGACCTCCCCGTCAGAAGGCCTGCCTTCGAACTCATAGACCGGTTCAGCCCTGGGAGACAGGGACGCGGATCCGGCAGCGGGCGGCGTCGCGACCGGCTCTGGAGACGGCGCCAAGCGGCTCGTCGGCTGACGCACCGCCGGACTTGGCGATTGTGCCGGGGCGGCTCCTGGCAGGCAATACACCACCAGGGCGACGGCCAACAGCCATCGCGCGTAGCGACGACGCGCAGCAACGACCGCGCGCTGGCAAAATGGCAGCGATTTCTGCGCTGACATGGTCATTAAGCTTCCGGACGTGTTCTGCCCCCCTGGGCAGAAGATGGACTTATGGATCCCAAAACGCGGAACCGCGCATTCTTTCGTAGACGGGAACCGATCGTGCGCGCAAGAGACCGCTCCGCGCAGCGTCAGTCGGACGGGATCGTAGTGCGAACCGCGTCAGCGAGCAAGGCGACTTTTTGCGACGTGCTGGAAAAGGGCGGAACACGTGGCCAGGCCCCGCAACGTGGCGGGCGCCGCTAGCAAACGCCACGTGGGAGTCGCGCCGCGGAAGCTCCCTGACATGCGCGTGCGGCATGCGCGCCGGAGCTACGGCCCCTGGGGAATGCGCCACGAATTCGCTACGATAGCCTTTCGCATTCGGCGTCTGACTTTGGCATAAACTACCGATTCATTTTGTGCGCGGGCTCTCAAATGACTCCTGATACTTCCGAACCTACGATTCCCCACTTTGCCGATCGGTTGGCGGCCGCCGTACAAGCGAAGGGAAATCCGGTTCTCGTGGGGCTCGATCCTCGGTTTGCCCAGCTTCCCGCCTCGCTGCGCACCGCGGGCGCAAATGATTACCGCGAGCAAGCCACGGCTTTTCAAACCTTTTGCCAGGAAATCATCGATGTCGTCGCCCCGCTCGTCCCGGCCGTCAAGCCGCAGGCCGCCTTCTTCGAGCAGCTAGGGCCTGCTGGCATGGCCGCGCTTGCCGAGGTGATCGTCTATGCTCGCCGCCGGGGACTCTTGGTCATCGTCGATGGCAAACGCAACGACATCGGTTCAACGGCCACGGCCTATGCCGAAGGCTACCTGGGCGACGAGTCGCAAAGCGCATGGGCCGGCGATGCGCTTACCGTGAGTCCCTATCTAGGCGAGGACAGCCTGGCTCCGTTTGTGGAGACCGCCGCCACGCGCAGCGCCGGCGTCTTCGTGCTCGTGAAGACCTCGAATCCTGGTGGCGGCATGTTTCAAGACCTGGTGGCCGAGGGGATGCCGATTTTTCGGCACGTGGCCCAATTTGTCGAAAGGACCGCCGCCGCCACGGCCGGCAAATGCGGCTACGGCCTGGCCGGCGCGGTTGTCGGAGCTACGTATCCCAGTCAGGCCGCCGAGCTTCGCCAGGTCATGCCCCATGCCTGGTTTCTGGTTCCCGGATATGGCAGCCAGGGGGCGACCGCGCGCGACGTCGCTTCGTCGTTCGACAGCAGCGGCCTGGGCGCCATCGTCAACAATTCTCGCGGCATCATCTTCGCGCATGCCCGAAAGGAGTATGCCGAGTTCGGCGACAAGCGGTGGCAGGACGCCGTGGCCGCGGCGACTCGGCGGATGATCGACGAGCTTCGGGCAGATACGCCCGCCGGCCGATTGGCGTCCTGATGTCCCGGTGGATGCGGCAAGAGGTGGGGCGTTCGATACCAGCGCAAGCAAAACCGGCAGACGAACATCGGATTTTCCGAGGTCGTCTGCCGGTCTGTTATTTCAGCAGCTTGTTAAGCCGGAGGGCTACTCGTCGCTCGCGCGGAGCCACGGAGTAAGTGTCGGTGCAAACTCTACGATTTCTTCTGGCTTGAAATACAGTTCGATCTCGCGCTTCGCGGCTTCCGGCCCGTCGGAAGCATGCACGAGGTTCATCTGCCGGCTCGAGCTGAAATCGCCGCGAATGGTGCCCGGGGCGGCCTTCAAACCGCTCGTTGCGCCCAGCATTTCACGCACGACGCGGATGGCTTCCAGGCCTTCGACGATCGCGGCCACGATCGGTCCGCCGGTAATGAACTGTTCCAGAGTCGGATACCAGCCCTTTTCCACGTGCTCGGCGTAATGCTTCTTGGCCAGTTCCGGCGTCACGCGCAGAAGCTTCAGGGCGACGAAGTTCAGGCCCTTATCTTCAAAGCGGCTGATGATCCGCCCGGCGAGGCGGCGCTGGACGGCGTCAGGCTTCAGCAGAATCAACGTGCGTTCCATGTCGGTTGTCGTCTCCGGTAATACGCTTTATCTGGTTCAAAAAATAGATCGGCAAATTGTAGACCAAATGGCGGCGGCCCTCAATGCGTGACCGGCACGTGGCGCGCGAAGGCTGCCGGCCGCCACCTCGCGCAAGCGGTTTGACGCATGCGAGCAAGCTAGCCCTTCCAGGAACGCGACACCCGAAAGTGAACACGGCAGCCGGCTAGGCGGGGGCCTTGAGCGACCTGGCCGGACCGATCGCCAGCGTCGTATTGTCGATCAGCGGGTAGCGAGCCAGTACGTCCATCAGGTCGTCGCGCGTCAGGCGATCGATCGCCTCCAGGTCGTCGCGCACGGTACGGTACTCGCGGCGCTGAATCCAGTTGCCGCCCACGGTAAACAACCGCCCGCGCGGACGCTCGCTGGCCAGCACCACGCGCGAATTGATTTTGCTCTTTGCCTGGGCCAGCTCGGCATCCGTAATGCCTTCGCGCTGAACCAGGGCGTACAACTCGGCGATCCGTTCAAGGTTGGCCTGCGCCTGCTCTGGATCGCAAGCCATGTAGGTCATGAACAACCCGGCGCCTTGATAATCCTGATGCCCCAGCGACGCTTGTTCGGCGAGCCCGGCGTCCACCAGGGCCCAGTACAGCCGGCTCCCTGAATCGTCGCCCAGGATGGTCGCCAAGACTTTGGCCGCGTAACGGTCGGAATCCGTCGAGCCGGGGGCGTTGGCGAATTGCAGCACATACTCGAGCGTCGAGGTATCCTTGTCGACACATAGGAAATTCTTCGCGCGCGGCGCGGGCGGGGCCTGGCGGCCGGCTTCCACGGGACGCCAAGAACCGCAAATCTGCTCCGCCGTTTTGATCAACGCGTCGAAGTCGACGCGCCCGGCGCCCACCAGGGCGATGTTTCCGGGGCTGTAACGCCGCTCGAAGTATTGACGCATGGCTTCGACCCGCAACGCCGCGATGCTCTCTACGGTGCCCAGCACACTGTGCGAGAGCGGGTGGTTGCCGTAGTGGAGCGCGCGGCACTTGTCATCCGCCAGGTAGGGCGGCTGATCCTCGTACATCTTGATTTCTTCGATGATCACCTGCTTCTCGGTGTTGAAGTCTTCGTCGCGCAACGATGGCCGTAGCACGTCGGCCCAAAGCTCGACCGCGGCTTGCTGAAACTCCGGCAGCACCGCGGCGTAATACACCGTGTGCTCTTCGCTGGTGAACGCGTTGTAGTGCGCCCCCATCTCGTCGAACTCGCGATTGACGTCGTCGGCCGAACGCGTCGGCGTGCCTTTAAACATCATGTGTTCGAGGAAATGGCTCACGCCGGCGTCGGCCTCGGTTTCGTCGCGAGCTCCCGTCTGCACAAAGAACCCGAGCGCCGTGCTGTGCGACTCGGGGTTGCACTCGGCCACGATCGACAAGCCGTTGTCGAGCTGATGCTCACGAAACTTCAAGATGCACCTCCAAAGGCTCGGGGCCAAGCGTTACGACCGTGAACGCACGCGGCGGATTGGCGGCCAGATAGTTATTGATGCTCGTACAGCTAAGGCCGTCGACGAGCTGGCTGATTTCGGCGAGCGAACGCACCCGATTCAGGTAGTACAGATCTCGGGCGATTGCGCTGCTGCGAGAAATGCTCGATTCTTGCTGCATGATCAGGCTACTCTTGATGCGCGCCTTGAGGCGTTCCAGTTCGTCGGGCCGAACTCCCTCGGCGATTCGCACAAGCTCGGCCAACGTCACGTCCAGCGTTTCCTGGGCTCGCGCCGCGCTGGTTCCGGCGTAGCACAGCACGCTGCCTCGCTCGCGCAGCGAATGCATCGTCGCATACACGCTGTAGCACAGCCCGCGTTTCTCGCGAACCTCGGTGAACAGACGCGAGCTCATGCCTCCGCTGAGCACGCCCACGGCGCCCCAGGCTTGAAAATAATCGGGATGATTGTAGGGCAAGCTGTCGAACGCGATGCCGATCTGCGTCTGATTGGACTCGTGCGCGATATGCGCTCGACGCGGCGGCGGGGGCCCCTCGGCGATGGACGCCGCCTCGCGCGGCTGCCAATCGTCAAAGAGTCCGGCCACGTGGTCCTTCAGCCGTTCCCAGTCAAAATTTCCCGCGACGCCGAGAATCGTCCCACGCGGCTGGTAGTGGCGCGCATAGTGTTCGCGAATCTGCGACAGGCCAATCCGCTTGAGCGCCGTTTCGTTGCCGTGGCTCGAACGGCCCCAGGGATCCGGATAATGATGCTTGCGCAGCTCCTGCATCACCTTCTGGGCCGGCTCGTCCTCGACCGCCGCAAGCTCTTGGAGCACGACCAGCCGGGCCGGTTCGAGGAGATCTTCCGGAAGCCGCGCGCGCCGCAGCAGGTCTGCATAAACGTCAAGCGCCGGCAGCAGGTTGCGCGACAGCACCGCGCCGCTGAAACTCGTATGGCTGGTCGAGACCGCTTGGCCGTGTTCAACCCCCAAGCGTTCGAGTTCCTCGATAAATTGCCGGCTGTCGCGATTTCCCGATCCGCGCAGCGACAGCTCGCAAGTTAGCTCCGCCAGCCCGGCGTGTTCCCCGGGATCCAAGGCACAGCCGGCCGGCAGCAAGAAGGTAAACGCCACCGATTCCAGCGAGAGCATGGGCTCGGCAACCAGGACCAGGCCGTTGGCAAATGTATGCGTAAGAATGGACTGCTTCACGTGATTGGGTTCCGAAGGGCAAACGAGCGCGACGATTCAACTGACCGGCACTTGCGCTCGCGGGCTTGGGGACCGACAAAACGGTCTCCAGAGGGGCCGGTGGCATCTCAGGGGCTGGCCCGTGTGGGCGAGCGACACAAATGCCGCGTTTAGGAATACGCGACTTCGACCGCTTTGTAAACCGTTCGGGCTTTCGCAAAACCAATCCGTTGATAGAGCCGAATCGCCCCCGCGTTCTGGGCGGTCACTTCCAAATAGGCGCGACGCAGGCCCGCCTTCTGGAAACCGGCCAGTGCGTTGGTCAGCAGGCACGTGCCCAGGTTTCGTGCGCGGTGGTCGGGAGTGACCCCCAGATTCTGGATTGCGCCCACTCCCGAGTAATCTTGAATCCCCTGCACGGTGCCGCAATTCTCGACCAGATCGCCGGCCTCACGCACCAAGAGCCAAGTGGCGCTCGGCAAAAAACCCTGCTTGGCGCGGATCTCTTGCATCAATCGCTGGCACCCCAGCCAATCGCCCAGGCAGGGGAACACATTCGAATCGATCTCGCTACGAAAGCTGTGAAACTTGGCCTCGGCATGAGCTTCAAGAAGCGAATCGTCCCAAGCCAACAGGCGGTAGCCCGCCGGCGTGGGGTCAGGCGTGATGATTCGACTCACCAAGTCAATTTCCATCCGGAATCGCTTGAAGTAGGTCAAACCCATTAGGAGCGTCTCCGGAGCGCGTGCTTAAAAACGTTGAAAGGTCGTAAGTACCGCAAGGCATTACGATTATGCGCGTCAAAAAGCCGTCGGCACGGCACAAAATGCTCAACACTCTGACGCTATTTGTAAATGTAGCGGTGTCCAGAAACCTGTCAACTTTTTGCAACTCTTTAGCCAACCGTTACTTGTGGCGTTTCTGGGGGGACTCCGGGGGAATCTTGGAATATCCAGAGGGGCCGGAACCAAAGCGACAGCGCTCTCGTTCGGACTTTTTGGAAAGCAGAGGTATTCGGTTGATACGGCCATTTTTTGTGCATAGAAATTACTGTTTTTGGGTATTGAAAAATGGGCGTCCGGTCGAACATAATATCGCTTTCACTTTCCGATAGGAAGTTGCCGAACCCCCGTTGAGCATGAAGCCCGAAGCGCAGCCGCCGAATTCCTCTTCCGCAAATGAGCCGCCAGACCCCGGCTGGCGCCAGGCCGCTCGGAGTCCATCGCTTCCGGAAGTCTACGCGTCGGTTCCGGTGGGGCATTCCGTCTGGCGCAAGATGTGGGCCTTCTCTGGGCCGGGGCTGATGGTCGCCGTTGGCTATATGGATCCCGGCAACTGGGCAACCGATTTGGCCGGTGGCGCGCAATTCGGCTACACGCTGTTGTCGGTGGTCCTGATCTCCAATTTCATGGCCATTCTGCTGCAGCATCTGTCGTTGAAGCTGGGAATCGTCACCGGGCGCGACCTCGCTCAGGCATGCCGGGATCACTATTCGAAGCCCGTCGGTTTCTTTCTCTGGGTGATTTGCGAGATTGCCATCGCGGCCTGCGATTTGGCGGAGGTGATCGGTTCGGCGATCGCCTTGAACCTGCTGTTCAACATTCCCATCATCGTGGGCGTCGTGCTCACGGCGCTCGATGTGTTCATCGTGCTGTTTCTGCAACACAAGGGATTTCGCTACATCGAGGCGCTCGTCGCGAGCCTGATTTTCCTGATCGGCGGATGCTTCGCCTACGAGATCGCCATTTCGCAGCCGGCCATCGGGCCGATGCTCTTGGGGTTGATTCCCCGGACCGAAGTTGTGACGAACCCCGCCATGTTGTACGTCGCGATCGGCATCCTGGGCGCCACCGTGATGCCTCATAATCTTTATCTGCATTCGAGTATCGTCCAGACACGGGCTTACGAAAAGAACGACAAGGGCCGTGGCATGGCGATTCGTTATGCCACGATCGATTCCACGGTTTCGCTGCTCTTCGCGTTCTTCATCAATGCGGCCATCCTGGTCGTCAGCGCCGCGGCGTTCCACGGCACGGAGCATCAGGACGTCGCCGATATCTCGGATGCCTATAAGTTGCTCGCCCCGGTGCTCGGCACCCAACTCGCCAGCACGGCGTTTGCCGTGGCGCTTTTGGCATCGGGACAGAATTCAACGCTCACGGGCACCATGGCAGGACAGATCGTCATGGAGGGCTTTCTTGAACTGCGGCTCCGCCCCTGGGTGCGCCGCCTGCTCACACGCTTGGTGGCCATCGTACCGGCCGTGATCGTCGCTTCGATCTATGGCGAACGCGGCGTGGGCCAACTGCTTGTGCTCAGCCAGGTCGTTCTGTCGATGCAGCTCAGTTTTGCCGTGGTGCCGCTGGTACAGTTCACCAGCGAGCGCAAAAAGATGGGGCGATTCGCCAATCATCCGCTGCTGGCGATCTTGGCTTGGATTGTCACCGCGATCATCATTGCGTTGAACCTGTACCTGCTCTACGCTGAGTTTCTTGGCGGCTCCTCCTGATTGCTTGGGGCTCTCTCGTGTACAAGCATATTCTCGTCCCGCTTGATAATTCGCCGACGGACGTGGCCATCCTGGAGCACATTCGGCCGCTTGCTCGGCTGACCGGAGCCCGGCTTACCTTGGTTCACGTGGCCGATGGATTCATGGCGCGCAACCAGGAAAACCTGGGGCTGGCCGAGTCGGAGGAAATGCGTCTCGACCAGGCTTACCTCGACCAATGCCAGCAACAGCTTGCGGCCGAAGGCTTCGACGTGACGGCGCATCTGGCGTGCGGAGAGCCAAGCGCGCAGATCGTCGAGATCGCCGCGCGCGTAGGGTGTGACCTGATCGCGATGAGCACTCACGGACATCGGTTGTTCAGCGATCTACTGCTGGGCAGCGTCGCTTCCGAAGTTCGTCACAAGACAGACATTCCAGTGCTCTTGGTCCGGGCGAAACCCAAGAACGCCGGCTCGTGAACGCGTGCCGCGGCGTCAGACGCGGCGTTTCCGAATTCCCCGACAAGGCTACTTTACGATGTTCAGCAGCGTTGGCTCTTGCGCTTTGAAATTGCGCTCACTGGAGAGGATCGTCAGTGTTCCTTCCTGAACGCTCACGCCGCCCGCGAAGCGAAAGTGATTGTCGCCCGCCAGCCGTATTTGCTTGCGAGCCAGCTTGCGCAATGCACGTTTTGGGCCGCGCGTAAGATCGAGCTCAAACAAATCGATGTTATCTCGGCCCGCGGCCGGCGTGTCGAATCCGAGGAGAAAAAAGCCCCCGCCGGCATCCGACAACAGGTTGATGGCCTGGTAGGCGCCCCGGTTGGCGTCCGGCCGCCAGTCGTCGGTCGAGGCCGCCGCGGCTTGCCATTGCAGCACGTGCTTGAAGCGGCACTCGGGCGCCGCCAAGGATTTGCCGCTCGAAGCGTAAAAATCGATCGCCTGGCAATCCCAGTTACCTACGGCAACCAAGAAGTCCTTCTCGCGCTCGAGAATGCCCACTGCTCCGGCGGTCGCTTGTTTGGCAATCTCGCTCGAGCGTTCGATGGTCAGGTGCGCAAGTTGCACGAGTTGTTCCGGATCGGCGGTCTCCCAGAATTGAACCTGCGAACGTTTTTTCTCCTGATTGTCTTCGACGCCAATGGCTGCGATCGTACCAGAAAGTTGAAATCCTCCGGCATGGCGGAGCGGCGGTGATTGGCCATCCGTGGGCAATGGGTGCACGTGCCGCAACGTACCGCCTGAAGGGGACTCCGCGGCGTTGAGATTGGCAAATGTGACAATCGCCAGATACCCAGTCGTCAGCGAATCATGGGAGAGTATCACAAGCTGGCGCTGCCGGTCGGCGTCGTAACGCGTCTGAATTCCTTGCAAGTGCCCCCCGCGCGGCAATTGCATGCGACCGCGATCGAACACGAGCGTCTTGCCGTGCCCGCCGAGTGTGGCGAATGCCTGGGGCACGCTCGTCAGCGTGTGGCCATCGTCGGCGACGGCCAGATCCGCAACAGCGGACAGTGCCACGCTTAAGCAGGCGAAGATGAGCGTCACGCGTGTCGATCGAGGGCGCATGTCGACGCTTCCGTTCAGTTTTCATCTTTTCCGCGGCGCCGCGCGGCCGGCTTCGCAAACAGTCCGCGCAGCGTGCGCAGGTTGACGACATCCATCTCTTCGCCGTTTTCTTTTTCCTTGGCGGTTTCCAGGTACATGGGAACCTTGGCAAACCGAGGGTCATTCAACAGCATGCGGAACGGTTCGAGCCCGAGCGTGCCCCGGCCAATGTGCTCGTGGCGGTCCACGCGCGATCCGAGCCCCTGTTTGCTGTCGTTCAGATGGACCGCCTTGACGCGTGTCAAGCCCACGATTCGGTCCAGCTCGGCCAGGGTCGCCTCGTACTCGTCCTTGGTTGAAAGCGAATATCCCGCCGCAAAGAGATGGCACGTGTCGATGCACACACCCACGCGTTGCGCGGCGGCGACTTTTGCCAGCAGGGTACCCAGGTGCTCGAATCGCCAGCCCAGGTTCGTGCCTTGACCGGCCGTATTCTCGAGCAGGACTTCCGAGCGAATACCTGCCGTGCGCTGGTGAACGCGATCCAGAGCCTCGGCGATCCGGTCCAGCCCTTCGTCCTCGCTGCTGACCGTGTACGAGCCCGGATGCGTGACGACATACGGTATTCCCAGCATGTCGGCTCGCAGCAATTCTTGTTCAAAGGCCTCGATCGACTTTTGCCAAAGGGCTTCGTCGGGACTGGCCAGATTGATGAGGTAGGAATCGTGGGAGAGCGGATGGCTGACGCCGGTTTGGGCGAGCGCTTCTTGAAAGCTCGCCGCGTCATCTTCGGTAAGCGTCTTTCGCTGCCGCGCGTCGCCGGCCTGGGCGCTGCTGCCAGGCCGGGGGACGGTCGGCGCCTGAGCCAGTTGCCGCGGTGGCGCCGTGAAGATCTGCACGCAGTCGCAGCCCGCGGCGTGAGCCCGCTCGACGGCTTTGTAAAAACCGCCGGTGATCGACATATGGGCGCCAAGTGGAGGCATCGCTTTTCCCAACCGGATCCCGCACCCGCGGTGTGTCGCGCGGCTACGTTGTTGCGCGGCTACGTTGTTGCGCGGCTACGTTGTTGCGCGGCTACGTTGTTGGCGCCGCTGCCCGGCGCTTACGCGCTGCGATAAACGAACCGATGCAGGTGATTACGAACGCCAGGCAAATGACAGCCATCAGCAGCACCAAGCGCGGCGCGCGGTTGACGGTAACGTCGTCGGAAATGGCGTTCCCCAGCTTCGGCAGTCCACGGCCGGCGGCGGCAATGAATCCCAGCAGGCCAATCGCCGCGGCCGCGTGCATCGCGTGCTTGAGCCATTTAAAGGCCAGCAGTCCGCAAACCACGAGTCCGACGCCAAAAAACGCGGGAATCAGGGCCGTCATGCTTTGCTTGTCAGGATCCGAGCCAAGATAGCCCCAGAATCCCAAGACACACAGCACGGTTCCAAAAGCCAAGGTTATCGCCGGCATGGCTCGAAAGTTCCTTTATGATTGGGCTGGAAGTCCGCCTTGTGCTTTTTCACGGCTTGATTTCTGGCGTCTCGTACGCGGTTCTCCCCCCAGATCCCGCGCGATGATTGGGGGCAGATCGCGCGGCGCCGTGCCAAGAGAGAAGCTTCCAAGCAGCACCAGAATTCGGTCGAGTCCTCACACTACCGTTCGTACCGCGGACTGTCGAGGGCGATTGCCTGCCCGCTCCACGGATGGGGCTCCGCGGGAAGGGCAGAACGCGTTGACTTCGCGGCCCCAGCGGCTAGGCTGATGGCTCGCCCTGGCCGTCCCCCTTAGGCTTAGGGGACGCTCGCCCGAAATCATCGCGAGCGTCGGCCACCCAAAACGCTCCCCTCGGTACTTTCCGCGACGATCCCATGAAAGCTGTTGCCGTCACGCCAGGTAAGCCCAATAGCGTCCATCTAGCGGAGCTTCCGAAGCCCTGCGTGGACGATATTCCCGGCGGACGCGGCGTGCTTGTCCGTGTTTTGAAGGTTGGCGTCGACGCCACGGATCGCGAAATCAACGAGGCCAAATACGGCGCAGCGCCGCCAGGCTACGACTTTCTCGTGCTCGGACACGAGTCGTTCGGCATGGTCGAAGCCGTCGGCAAGAACGTGCGCAATCTTAAGCCCGGCGACTATGTCACGGCCACCGTTCGACGGCCGGGCGGGTCGATCTACGATCAGATCGGCACCTCGGACATGACCAGCGAAGAAACCTACTACGAGCGCGGCATCAACCTGCTGCACGGCTTCTTGACGGAATACTACGTCGACGATGCCGAATTCATCGTTCGCATGCCCGAGGGATTGAAGCATCTTCATGTGCTGGCCGAGCCCATGAGCTGCGCGACCAAGGCCGTGCAGCAAGCCTATGAAGTTCAACGCCGGCTGCGCGTCTGGCGACCCCAGGTGGCCTACGTCATGGGCGCCGGACAGATCGGTTTGCTCACGACGCTCGTCCTGCGGCTTCGCGGGCTAGAGGTCTTCACGCTCGCCCGCGGCGAAGGGCCTTCGCTCAAGTCGGAAATTGTCGAGGCGCTGGGCGCCCACTACATCAGCACGCGCCACACGCCGCTCGAGTCGATGCCCGACAACGTCGGCAAGGCCGACCTGATTATCGACGCCACGGGCAGCAGCGCCATTGCTTTTGGCTGCATGCAGCTTCTGGGGCACAACGGCGTTCTCGTTTGGACCAGCGTCACCGGCGGCCGCCAGCACGTCGAGGTTCCCTCGGATAAGGTCAACCTCGACTGGGTGTTGGGGAACAAGCTGCTTCTCGGGTCGGTCAACGCCAATCGCGAGCACTTTGAAATGGGCATCAAGGATCTTGCGCTCGGCGAAGTGATGTATCCGGGCGTCGTGCGGCGCATCCTGACAACGCCAATCCGCGGGCTCGACAATTATCAGCAGATGATGAACACCCTCGTCGAGGACGCCGAGGCCTTGAAGGTCTACGTCGAAGTGGCCGAGGGCTGATCGCGTGCGGCGCGCCTGGGTGTACTTTTCGCCTGCCAATGCGGCTTTTCAACCGGAGATCATCCCTATGCGATGGCACGTTGTCGCGACCTCGTTCGTTCTACTCTCGCTGGCCACCACTGGGATGGCTGCCGATCCGCTCCGGGTAATGACCTTCAACATCCGCTATGGAACCGCGAACGACGGGGAAAACGCCTGGCCCAAACGGCAGGACCTGGTCGCGGAAACGATCCAGAAATTCAACCCCGACCTGCTCGGCACGCAAGAAGTCCTGGCGTTCCAGGCGGATTTTCTAAGCCAACATCTCGCGGGCTACGAATTCGTCGGGGCCGGACGCGACGATGGCCAACGGGCCGGCGAAATGTCCGCCATCTGGTTTCGCCGCGCGCGATTCAAGATGCTCGACTCGGGAACCTTCTGGCTCAGCGAGACCCCGGGCAAAGTCGGCAGCAAAAGTTGGGACTCTTCTCTCCCCCGTATCGCCACGTGGGTGAAGTTGCGCGATCTCGCGGCGGCTCGCGATGTCGTTTTTCTGAACACGCACTGGGATCATGTCGGCAACCGCGCTCGGGCCGAAGCCGGTAAGATCATTCACACCTGGATGGGTGAGAAAGCCGCTAACCTGCCGACCATCATCACGGGCGACTTCAACGCCAGTGAAGGTCATCCGGGGCTGGCCGCTCTGATGGCTAGCGACACCGATTCGCTCAAATTCTACGACGTCTACCGCCGCTTGTATCCCGAAGCGAGCGACGAGGAAGCATCCTTTGGCGGCTTTCGCGGTCAGACCAAGGGAAAGCGGATCGACTTTATCTTCGCGTCGCCAGCGTTCGTGCCCACCGAGGCCGCGATCGATCGCGCGAATCTCGACGGCCGCTACCCGTCCGATCATTACCCGGTCACCGCGGTGCTCGAGTACAAGAGCAAGTGACGTGGCTCACTTGGCCGCGGGTTCGTTTTGCGGCAAGATGGCGTCGAGTTGGGCCTGGGTCGTGCGAATGCCGTAGCCTAGCCAAGCGTGCTCCAATCCGTTGCGCGTCGCTTCTTGCAGTTTTGTCAGCGCAAAGATCTTGGCTTCCAACGCCTCGTGATTGGTCGGTTCGTGGGCCAGCGCCGCGTCGGCCAAGCGCAGGCCCAGCACGGCTTCGCCGGCCTCGGTTTTGTCCCGAGACTTGGCCGCGACCACGGACGCGCCGCCGGCCAGCGCCACGAGCTCGGCGTTGGCCACGGTCGGCGGGCTTGCGTACATGCTGGCCGGATTCAGGTCGAACCAACCGACATAGCCTTCGTAGATGCCGCGGACGCTCCAGGCGACTTTGCCGTAGTCCTCGCCAAGGTCGAGCTCCGCGGGCAGCGTCACCTCGCGCATCAGCGTGAAGACGTCCTTGCCGTCGTTCATTCCCTTGACGGTCGCATCGTGTACGTATTGAATCGCGTCGCGATATTGGGTGACTCGCTCCGTGACGCGGCCGGCGCCTTGGATCGGGAGCCCGTGGCTCGGTAGCACCAGTTCCGGCTTGAGCGCCAGAACCTTGTCGAGCGAAGCGATGTACTCGAGCGGCCAGCGCGGCGAAGTTCCACGCAAGGTATAAATGTTCGGAAACGAATCGTAGAGATTGTCGCCGACGAAGGCCGCTTTGTATTCCGGAATCCAGACGGTCAGCGCATCGGGAGTTTCTCCCGGCGTGTGAAAGATCTCAAACTTCACCCCGCCAAGCTCGAACTCGTATTTGTCGTCGAACGTGATCGTCGGTTCGACCTTCTGATTGGGCGCGTTGCCCAGCGCGGCGATCTTCGCCGGATCGAAATTGAATTGTGCCGCCCCGGTATGGTTCAGGTAGCCGCGGATGCGATCTTGATAGGCACGAAACGCGGGAAAGTTCCGTTGCGCAATAATCTGAGTGCCTTCCTGCTTCCATAGGTGGACTCCGCCCGTGTGGTCGGCGTGACCGTGAGTGAGAATGATGTATTTGACCGGGGCGCCGCTGATGGCTTTTAGCATCTCGTGATGCCGGCCGGACATGCCGACTAGAGAGGTGTCGATCACCACGTTGCCCTCGTCGGTCAGGATGAGGAACGTGTTGCCAAAACCAACCCCTTGGTAAATCTGGTCGGTGATCTTGATGGGTTCTTTAAGATCGCGCCCCGCTTGGGTGAAATCGACCACTTGAGCACCGCAGTCATTTGCGGCCAGTGCTCCAAGGCATCCAGCCGCCAGCAGCCAAATCAGAACAATTCTGAGCCCGGGCATGTTGCACTCCGATTCGCGGTCGTAAGATAGGGCCTTGCGGCAGATTCCTTCACTGCCGTTGTCGGCTTCCGTCCGTTTCACTATACCACCAGCGACCAGCCCTCATGAACCGATTGCGCAGCCTGATGCAGGGTTTGGCAATTTTGCTCGCCGTGCAGGGGAGTCCTTACGCGAGTGAAATCGCCTGGCGCATTGCCACGGTCGCCGGCAACGGACAAACGGGCGACATTCCGCCACGGGCCGAGGTCTCATCCTCGCTGGCCGTTCCGGTCGATCAACCTTTTGGGGCGGAGTGCGGACCCGATGGCGCTCTGTATGTGACCTCCATCGGCCAGCATCGCGTGTTGCGAATCGATTTGAAAGATGGCGGACTGACGAGCGTTGCCGGCCGCGGACGTCCCGGCTTCGCGGGCGACGGCGGGGCGGCCACCGAGGCGCTTTTGAACGAACCGTATGAGGTTCGCTTCGACGCCGCGGGGCACTCCCTGTACTTCGTCGAGATGAAGAACCATCTGATTCGCAGGATCGATCTGCATACGGGCGTTATCGCAACCATTGCCGGTACGCCCCTGGAAGGCTTTGCCGGCGACGGCGGCCCGGCGACCGAGGCCCGCTTCCGTCAGCCGCATAGCATTGCCTTGGATGATCGCGGGCAGCTTTACGTCGCCGATATCGGTAACCATCGGATTCGCGCCCTGGATCTGGTGACGGGCACCATTCGCACGATCGCCGGAACTGGCGAAAAACGGCTGCCGATAGATGGTGCGATTGCCAAAGCTCAGCCCATCCTGGGCCCGCGGGCCTTGCATGTCGTTGCCCGTACCCTGTGGATCGCGCTGCGTGAAGGGAACAGCATCTGGCGGCTCGATCTCGACTCGGGCCGTATTCATCATGTCGCCGGTTCAGGCAAGTCAGGGTACTCCGGCGATGGGGGCCCGCCCGCCAGCGCCACGTTCAATGGCCCGAAGGGAATCGCCGCGACCGCGGACGGTGTCGTTTACGTCGTCGACACCGAGAACCAGGTGATCCGCCAGATCGATACCGCCGCCGCAACCATCCGCACGATCGCGGGCCGCGGTCCCCAGGCACGAGGTTTTGCCGTCGAACGGGGCGCCGCGCTCGAATCCCAGTTCGACCGTCCACATGGTGTCGGCATTGGCCCAGACGGGAGCCTTTACGTCGGGGATACGAACAATCACCGGGTTCGTCAGCTCAGGCACGAGTAACGCGGTTCCGCCGTCATTGTCCGCCGTGTGCTACTTTTGCTCGATGCGGTACAAAGCCTCCTTCGTCCGCAGATAGATCGTCTTTTCGTAGACGGCCGGCGAAGCCATGCACCCGGCGTCGAGTGTGTTCGTGGCGAGCAGGTCGTATTTGCGATTTGCCGCGACGACAAACGTCTCGCCGTCCTGATTGCTAAAGTAAATTTTGCCTTCGGAGTAAATGGGCGAGGAGGAAAACTCGCCCTCGAGACGCTTGTTCCAAATGCGGTCGCCGGTCTTCGCGTCCAGGCACGTCACCACCGCGTTGTCCGCGACCATGAAGATCAGATCGTCGAGCAACAGCGTGGAGGCCCGGGTCGGGACTCCTTGACTGGTCTTCCAAACGACGTTCGTTTTCGTCAGGTCGCCGCTTCCGCCGGGCTTCATGGCAAACAAACGGAACCCGCCAGAGGCCGTGTTGATATAGATCAGCCCATTGCCGATCAGCACCGTGTTGCAGGCGTTCATCCCGCCGTGATTGATGCGCCACAGCTCATCGCCGGTTGTCGGCGCATAGGCGATCGTGGCGCCGGCGCTGGGATACACGAGTTGCTCGATTCCGTCGACCTCGATGACGCGGCCCGTGCCGTAGCCTTTTTTCATGTCACCATTGTCGGTGCCATACTCGATGTTGCGATCGCGTTTCCAAACCGTCTCGCCCGTGTGTTTGTTGAGAGCTACGACGTACTGAAAGTCATATCCATCGAACGCGACGATCAGCAGGTCGCCATGAATGATCGGCGACGAAGCCGGCCCGCGAAAGTGATTGCATTCGAGGTCCTGACGCGTCCACAGGATGTTGCCGCTCGACGTATCGAGCGCCGCGGTTCCGTGGGCCCCGAAGTGGACATAGACGCGTCCCGCTTCAATGACGGGCGTGCATGAGCCGTAGCTGTTCAGGTCATAGCAGAACTGCGGCTCGGAGATGTCGAACACTTTGATGTCGCTTGTGATCTTGCCGCTCTCGCGATCCACGCAGATGGCAAACAGTTCGTGCCCCTCGGGCGTGGCCGTGGTCATCCAGATCTGATCGTCCCAGATCACCGGCGACGACCACGCCCGGCCGTGAATGGGCGTCTTCCAGACAATGTTCTCCGTTTCGCTCCAGGTCGTCGCCAGGCCGGTTTCGGCGGTCTTGCCTTCACCGTTCGGGCCACGAAACTGCGGCCAGTTTTCGCCGGCAAAAGTCGACGCGGCAAGCAACCAGCAGGCAAGTCCAATCGCGAGCGCGGTGCGAAACATGGCAGATGGCGGAAGGGTGTGCGGCTGGAAACCGAGCGGTAGATACCAACGGGTTTATTGTAGCCGCCGGCGGGGTCGGTCGCAGCGCCTCAGGCCTTGAGCCTGCCGAGCACCTCGGGATTTACCACCGATTCCTCGGGCCAGCGGCCCGCCAGGATATCGAGGATGTTCTTGGCCGCCGCGATGGCCATGTCTTCGCGAGCCTGGGTGTCGAACGAGGCCAGGTGCGCCGTGACGACCACGTTTTCATGCGCCAACAGCGGATGGTCCGCCGGCGGGGGCTCGACTTTGAAGACGTCGAGCGCCGCCCCGGCCAGGTGCCCCGATGCCAACGCCTCGTGCAAATCCACTTCGTTCACCAGGCTGCCGCGGGCGGCGTTGATCAGCACGCTGCCCGGCTTCATCAACGCGAGCGAGCTACGGTTGACGAGATCAAACGTCTCGGGCGTGGCCGGCGCATGGAGCGATACGAAATCGCTTTTGCGCAGCAACGTTTCAAGGTCCACAAGCTCGATGCCGCATTGTTCGGCGAAAGACCGGTTTGGCGTCAAGTCGAAGGCCAGCACGCGCATGCGAAACGCCTTTGCTCGACTGGCCACGCTGCAGCCGATGCGCCCCAGGCCAACGATTCCCAAAGTCGAGCCGCGCAGCGGAATGAACACTTGCCGCCGCCGCCAGGCGCCGCCGCGACAGTCGTTGGCGCCGCTCACGATCCGCCGGGCCACGGCCAGCATCAGGGCGAACGTATGTTCGGCGACCGCTTCGTGATTCGCCGCGGGCGTAATCGTCACCGGCACGCCGTGCCGCGTGGCGGCCGCGGTGTCCACGCGGTCGTACCCGACTCCGTTCCGCGAGATCACGCGCAGCCGCGGCAACTCGCGGAGCACGCGCTCGGTGTAGGGCTCCCCGCTGGCGATCACGGCGTCGAACCCTGCGAGCTCGCGGATGGTATCGTCTTCGGTCGAGAGAACGACTTTCGACGGATACGCCACCTCGCAGCCGCCCGCTCGCAGCAGGTCCAAATGAGGCCCCGGCAGTTCGCGAATCGCTTCCGTGTTGATCAGCACGCGTGTCATTTGCGTCAGCTTAGGGCCAAGCGGCCGCGATTGCTAGGCGGCGGCTCGCCGTTTCCGCGAGCCGCGGACAATGGCCAGACTACCAAGCCCGGCGGCCGCGGCCAGGAAAATCGTCGCCGGTTCCGGAACCACGCTGATGCTGTGGACGATCACCTTGTTCGCGTCCGTGAGTTGGTCTTCGAGGCTAAAGTTTTGCAGGGGCAGTTCGTTGAATGGGCTTCCCCCGTTGAAGATCGGCAGGGCATTGATTTGATCGACCACGTCCATCCCGTCGCCCAACACTCGGCCGAACACGGCGTAGCCCGCCGAGAACTGGTTGGGGGCCAGACTCGCGGAATTGTCACCGGTATTGATAAACCATTGCGTGGTCGCGGTATTGGGTTGTTGCGTCCTCGCCATTGCCAACGTGCCACGTTCGTTCGGCAGGGTGTATTCCAGCGGAATCGGCGCGTTGGACGGAACCGCATCGAAGTCTTTCGTATAGCCCCCGCCTTGGATCACGAAGTTGGGCGGAGAGCGATGGATGAGCGTGTCGGTATACGTGCCGGCCGTCACATAAGACAGGAAGTTCGTCACGGAAATCGGCGCGATATCGTCGTACAGTTCCACGTCGAACGCTCCCACGTTCGTCGCGAAACGAACGATCGTGCCGGCGTTGGCCACGGAGGCGCCTAATACAACCACGAAGACAAGTCCGGCCGCGGTAATCCACCTACGAAACATGCGGTTCTGATTCATCGAGTACAATTCCAAGGGATGATGGTTGGTAGTTGAAGCTTTTGCTCGGATTGCTTTCGGGAGTCGGTCGCGGCCCAGCGGCGCGTGGAACGAACCAGACGGCATTCCGAGATCGTCGCGGTGGGCCGAATCATTGGGCCCGAATCATTGGGCCCGAATCATTGGGCCCGAATCATTGGGCATCGTCGCGAGCGGCGATCGTTTTTAGAGGTCGATCACGCGCCAGAGGCCGGATCGAGATTTCATTAGGACAAATTCCTGCGTCCGCGGCCGCCTTCAGAGGGCGACGGACGTTTCGCGGGTTCAGCACGAGAGGTTTACAACTTTGCAAACGATGCATCGAGCATAATCGTTCAAGAATCGGTTGCCAAGCGTTTTTCTCCGAAAACGCCAGGCAAACCTCCCCGTGCGGCTGGGGCCGGCCGAACTCCTGTTATAATTGGGGGGCTGTTGTCGTTCGTCCCGCCACCCGGCCCGCACGATTCTCTTTCCGATGGCGATGTCCGCTGCAAAGCCTATCCAGCGCGTGGCAATTCTAGGGCAATTCGCACTTTGCCTCATGGCAACAACGGTCGGGGCGGCAGATTTATTTGTCGAGCGCGTGGCTCCGATCTTCGAGCAGCACTGTGTTGGCTGCCATTCAGGCGAGCATCCCAAGGGGGGCCTGGATCTTTCCAGCGCCGCCAACGCGTTTCGCGGTGGTGAGAGCGGCCCCCTGTTGGTCGCCGGGAAACCGCTCGAAAGCACGCTCTTCGACTACCTCGGCGGTGACCCGCCCGCGATGCCAAAGGACGCTCCGCCGCTCCAGGAAGAAGAGCTCACAGCGATCCGGCAGTGGATTGCCGAGGGGGCCTCTTGGCCGGCCGGCCTGATCCTATCGGACAAAAAACAAATCGATGCCAACTGGTGGTCGCTCTTGCCGTGGCGGCAGGTTGCCGTTCCGGCGAACGCCGGCTCCTGGGGACGTACTTCGGTCGATGCCTTCATCTGGAAGACGCTTCAGGAACAGGGGCTCAAGCCCAACGCCGAGGCCGATCGCGAGACGCTGATCCGCCGGCTCACCTTCGATCTGCATGGACTGCCGCCCACGCTGGAAGAGATCGATGCGTTTCTGGCCGATCGTAGTGACGAGGCCTACGACACGCTGGTCGATCGGTTACTCGCCTCGCCTCGCTACGGCGAACGCTGGGCACGCCACTGGCTCGACGTCGTGCACTACGGCGAGACGCACGGCTACGACAAGGACAAAACGAGGCCCAACGCCTGGCCGTACCGCGACTACGTGATTCGCAGCCTGAACGCCGACAAACCCTACGACCAGTTCGTGGCCGAGCAGGTTGCCGGAGACGTGCTCGACCCGGCGAATCCCGACGCGGTCGTGGCTACGGGGTTCATCGCCGCCGGCCCCTGGGATTTCGTGGGACATACCGAGCTGCGCGAAGGCACCACCGACAAGGAGATCGCACGCTCGAACGATCGCGACGACATGCTCGCGAGCACGATGTCCACGTTCGTGAGCCTGACGGTGCACTGCGCCCGTTGCCATAACCACAAGTTCGACCCGATCACGCAGCACGACTACTACGCTTTGCAGTCCGTGTTTGCCGGCGTCGACCGTGCGGAGCGCGGCTACGATGTCGAGCCTGCCGTGGCACGCAGACGATTCGAGCTGACGCGTGAGCAGCGGCAACTCGAACACCGGCTGGCCAGAATTCATGAGCAGATGGCGGCGTTCGATCGTTCCGAACTGGCCGAAATCGACCGCGAGAGCAGGACCCTTCAGGCGGAGCTCGAAGCGTTGCCGCCGGGCGAAACCAGCCAGTCGCTGGGCTATCACAGTCAAATCATGCCAACGGCCGATACGACGAAGTGGGTTCAGGTCGATCTTGGCGCTTCGTTGCCGCTGGACGAGATCGTGCTGGTGCCGGCTCACGAAGCGTATGGCGGCCACCCGGGCCCGGGGTTCGGTTTTCCGCCGCGCTATCGGCTTGACGTTTCCGACGATCCGGAATTCACGCGCGCGGTTGCGGTTGTCGACCACTCGGCTGCGGATGTGCCGCTGCCCGGCGATCGTTGGCAACGGCATGCCGCCGCGGGCGTTCGGGGCCGTTATGTGCGAGTTACCGCCACGAAATTGTGGAAGCGGACCGACGATTGGATTTTTGCGCTGGGCGAGCTTGTCGTGATGTCCGACGGAAAAGATGTCGCATTAGGCCGCCCCGTCGCTGCGCTCGACTCGATCGAAGCCTCGCCGCATTGGGCCAGCCGCAATCTGGTCGACGGTTTCAGCAGCCGCCGGCGCGTGATTGACGCCTTGGGGCTGGAAGTGCGTAGACAGCAGGTCGAGGGGCAACTCGAACGCCTGCGCGAGGTTCGTCGTCAAGCGGCCCTCGCGCTGCTCGACGACGAGACTCGCGCGGCACTGCATCGCGCCGAGGCGCGGCTCCCCGAGATTGCGCAAAAGCTCGCGATGCTTCCGCAGCAAGCTCGCGTGTATGCAACGCGGAGCGACTTCGCGCCCCGTCCGATTCATCTGCTGGCCCGGGGAGATGTGAACAGCCGCGGCGAACTGGTCACGCCCGGCGCTATTGCCAGTGTCGCGGGGCCCGTAGCCTCGTTCCAGCTCGACGACGCCGAGAGTGAAGGCCCGCGGCGTGCGGCCTTGGCCCACTGGCTTGTCGACTCGCAGAATGCTCTTATGCGCCGGTCGATTGTCAATCGTGTCTGGCAGTACCACTTCGGCCGCGGGATTGTCGATTCTCCCAACGACTTTGGACGCATGGGGTCGCTTCCTACGCACGCCGATCTCTTGGAGTGGCTTGCCCGCTGGTTCGCCGGCGAAGGCCATTCGCTCAAGTCGTTGCATCGTCTCTTGGTGACGAGCGCCGTGTATCGGCAAAGCTCTCTTTCCAATTCGGCCTATGCAGCCGTGGACGGCGGCAATCAGTATCTTTGGCGCATGAATCGTGCCCGGCTCGATGCCGAGGCCATTCGCGACACCTTGCTCTTTGTGTCCGGCAAGCTGGATTTCACGATGGGCGGTCCCAGCGTCCAGCAGTTCTATTTTAAGGACGACCATTCGCCCGTTTACGACTATACCCGCTTCGATGTGGACGATCCCCGGAGTTTGCGGCGCAGCGTCTATCGGTTTCTGGTTCGCAGTGTTCCCGATCCGCTGATGGATTGTTTGGATTGCGCCGATCCTTCGATTCTCACGCCGCGCCGCAACGCCACACTCACCAGCGTTCAGGCGCTCGCGCTGTTGAACAACCCGCTGGCAGTGCGGCAGGCAGAGCATTTTGCCGCCCGGTTGGAGTCCATGCACGCGGACCGGGCGTCACAGATCCAGGTGGCCTGCCGGTTGGCTTTCGGCCGCCGGCCCACGTCCGTCGAGGCGGAAACTCTGGCCAGGCATGCGGCCGCGCATGGACTGGCGAGCGTCTGCCGGGTGCTGATCAACAGCAATGCGTTCCTGTTTATCGATTAGCCGGAGACTTTCCTAATACGCCATGTTCGCCAAACGCATCACGAACGGGGCGCCGTCACATCCCCGAGGCGCGAGCCGCCGGGAGTTTCTCTGGCACAGCGGCGGCGGGCTGGGCGGCATTGCGCTTGCGCACCTGCTCACCCAGGCAGGGCTTCTCGCGCCGTCGGCTGCCGCGGCCGATAAGGCCGCTCCGCTCGGATTGCATCATCCGCCGAAGGCCCGCCGCGTCGTGCAGCTTTTTATGTCCGGCGCGGCCAGCCAGTGCGATATGTTCGACTATAAGCCGCAGCTCATTAAGCACAACGGGAAGGCCTGGGATCCTGGCGAGAAGGTCGAACTGTTTCAAAGCACGCCCGGCCACTGCATGCAGAGTCCGTGGAGTTGGAAGCAATTCGGCGAGTGTGGCCACTGGATGAGCGAGCTTGTGCCGGAACTGGCGACGTGTGTCGACGACATCGCCTTTTTGCACGGGATGGTTTCCAAGTCCAACGTTCATGGCCCGGCCACGTTCATGCAAAACTCGGGCTTCGTGCTTCCAGGCTTTCCGAGCATGGGCGCCTGGGTATCTTATGGCCTGGGTAGTTTGGCGGACGATCTGCCCACGTTCGTCGTGCTCCCCGACGCGCGTGGTTTTGCCCCTAACGGTCCCGGCAATTGGAACGCCGGATTTTTGCCGGCCCAGCATCAGGGAACGCTGATCAAGCCCGCGGCGGCGAATCCAATCGCCGATTTGTTCCCGCCGCGAGACGCCGGCTATATCAATGCCAAAAACGAAACCGACACGCTCGCGGCGCTCAAGCAATTGAACGAGGCCCATCTGGCCGAGCGTCCCGGAGATTCACGCCTCGAGGCGCGCATCGCGTCCTATGAATTGGCCGCGCGATTGCAGCTTAGCGCGCCCGAGGTTTTGGACATCGGCTCCGAGACTGCCGCGACGCGCAAACTCTACGGCTTGGACGACGGCGTCACCGAAGACTTCGGCCGCAACTGCTTGATTGCCCGGCGATTGCTCGAACGCGGCGTTCGTTTCGTTCAGGTCTGGAGCGGCGCAGACAACGGATTTCCACGCCGCAACTGGGACAGCCACGAGGATCTGGCCCGCGATCATGGCGACATGGGACGGAGCATGGACCGGCCCGCGGCGGCCCTGATCAAGGATCTCAAAGCGCGCGGGCTGCTCGACGACACGATCGTGGTCTGGACCACCGAATTCGGCCGCATGCCCTGCAGCCAGGGCGGCAAGGGCCGCGACCACAATCCGTTTGGTTTTACGTCGTGGCTCGCCGGCGGCGGCATTCGCGGCGGCGTCAGCTACGGCGCGACCGACGAGTGGTCTTACAAGGCCATCGAGAACCCGACCTACTGTTACGACTTGCACGCGACGGTGCTGCACCTGTTGGGAATCGATCACGAGCGGCTAACATTTCGCCACAACGGCATCGATCGCCGGCTCACGGACGTTCATGGACAGGTCATCAAACGCATCCTGGCCTGATTCCCGGGTCGGCTCCCCCCTGGCATAGTCGCACGTCGCGCGACTATCATGGGGCATCAACCAGCTCAGCTTTCTCGCCGCGGCCCTCTGCCACGTTGGATCAGTTCATGATTTCGCCCGAGTCGCACTCAATTCGCGCCGTCTCGGTCGTTTCGCATGCCTCCGATACGGGGCAAGCGGCGCGTGAGGCCGCGCGGCAAGCGCTCGATGAATTGCGCGTTTCGCCGCATTTGGCGGTGGTCTTCGCTTCGTTTCAGCATCAGCCGCATTTCGCGGAGTTGGCCGCGGTTCTCAGCGACGAGTTGGCGACCGAGCGGATTATCGGTTGCACGGGCGAATCGATCGTCGCCGGTGGTCGCGAGATCGAGGGCAGCCCGGCGCTCGCGCTGTGGGTGGCGCATCTCCCCGGCACCGAGGTGCGCCCCATGCATTTGTCGTTTCGCGCAACTCCCGATGGCGGCATGTTCGAGGGGTGGCATTCCTCGCTTCGTCGCGCCTGGTCCGCGGACGCAAGCATGCTACTCCTGGGCGAACCGTTCAGCTTTCCGGCCGATGTTCTGCTCGCACGCATGAACGAGGACCGCCCGGGCGTTGGTATCTCCGGCGGCATGGCCAGCGGCGGTTGGGGCGTGGGGCAAAACCGCGTCATCGTCGGCGGAAAGTCGTACGATCACGGCGCGGCGGCGATTGTGCTGTATGGCGAGACGCGCGTTCGTACCGTGGTAAGTCAAGGTTGCCGGCCCGTTGGCCGGCCCCTCGTCGTGACCAAGGTCGACCGCAATGTGCTGCTGGAACTCGGCGGCAAGCCGGCGCTGGCTCAGCTTCAAGAGATTTTTGGCACGCTCACGGCCCACGAGCAGGGCTTGTTTCGCAACGGCCTCCATGTGGGCCGCGTGATCAACGAGTATCAAGGCGAGTTCGGCCGCGGTGACTTTCTGGTCCGCAATGTGGAAGGGGCCGATCCCAAGAGCGGCGCGATCGCCGTCGGCGACTATCTTCGCGTAGGGCAAACCGTGCAGTTTCATGTTCGCGACGCGGGCACGGCCGATGAGGATTTGCAGGCCATGTTGGCCGCGGCAAAAGACAAGGCCGCGCCCACCGCGGCCTTGCTGTTCACCTGCAACGGTCGTGGCACGCGGCTCTTTGAGACGCCCGATCATGACGCCGCGGCGGTGCAGGACGCTTGGCCTGGCGTGCCGCTCGCCGGCTTTTTTGCCCAGGGCGAAATCGGCCCTGTCGGCGGCAAGAACTTTCTTCACGGGTTCACCGCCAGCCTGGCCTTGTTTGAGGGGCGCTAGTGGAGCGTCCCTCCGATTCATTCGGAGGGCGCGCAGCATCGCCAAACGCGTAAGCGTTTTGGCGCGAACAAATAAGCGAGTGCCGGGGCGGCTGCTATTTGTTCGCGTTTTCCAACTTGCTTGCAATCGTCCACGGTGCATGCCAAGCTATTCGGCGGCATTTCCTTCCATTCTCGTGCAGTCTGTGCGAAGGAGTTCGAACGATGCGGCGCATCCGAGGTTTAATGGTAGGCGCGGTTTGCGTCGCGGGGTTGTTGACGGTCGATCTTCCACGAGGTCGCGCGGATAATTTGGGAATGAAGCTTGCCCGGCTGGTCACGATCCATCGCGACGAGTGGGGAGTTCCGCATATCGAGGGTCCGACCGACGCCAGCGTATCGTTCGGATTCGCCTATGCTCAGGCCGAAGATTATTTTTGGCAGGTTGAAGACACCTACATCGCTTCGCTCGGCCGTTATGCCGAGGTCTATGGCCAGTCTGGGCTCGACAAGGATCTGCTGAATCATTCGTTTGAGATCGCCGCCAGCGCCGAGCGCGATTTTCCGAACCTCGATCCCGAGGTTCGCGCGATCTGCGAGGGCTATGCCGCGGGGCTGAACCACTATCTGGCCAGGCATCCCGAGGTACAGCCTCGGCTGATCGCGCGTTTCGAGCCCTGGCACGTGATCGCTTACGAACGCGCCGTTCTGCTCGAGTTTCTGTTCGGAAAGACCCATGCCTCGCGCGGCAAGGTGAAAGAGGTGCTCGAAGAGATTCGCGCCGCCACCGGATCCAACACCTGGGCGATCGGCCCCAGCCGCACCCAGAGCGGCCGTGCGATGCTGTTCGCCAACCCGCACCAGCCTTGGTTCGGTTACGGGCAGTTCTATGAGGGACATCTCAAGAGCGGCGAAGGGCTGAACATGGCCGGCTCCGCGTTCTTCGGGGGACCGCTGATCACGATCGGCCACAACGATGTCCTCGGCTGGTCGCACACGGTCAACGAGCCCGACGTGGGAGACGTCTGGATCGAAACATTCGACGATTCGGCCAACCCGCTGAACTACCGCTATGGCGACGGTCACCGCACGGCAATCCCGTGGAAGGCCACGATCAAGGTCAAGACGGCCGAGGGGCTCGAGGACCGCGAGTTCACGTTTCGCAAGACGCATCACGGACCGATCATCGGCAAGCACGCGGACAACCAGTATCTGGCGGTGAATATCGCCAGGCTCACCGAAGGCTCCCGCATGCGCCAGGCGCTGCGAATGGGCAAGTCGCGAAACCTTGCCGATTTTCGCGCGGCAATGTCCGAACTGCACCTCCAGATGTTCAATACTTGCTACGCGGACAATCAGGGAAACATCTTCTACGTGTACAACGGCACGGTTCCAAAGCGCGATCCGCGGTTCGACTGGACCAGGCCGGTCGATGGTTCCGACCCGCGCACCGACTGGCAAGGGCTGCACGCCTTTCACGAGTTGCCGCAGATCCTGAATCCCGAGTCGGGATACGTCCAGAACTGTAACGCCACGCCCTTTCTGGCCACCGACGAGGGGAACCCGTCGATCGGCGACTTTCCGCCCTACATGGTCGAGGAGCGGATGACCGACAAACGACGCTCGGAAGTATCGCGAATGCTGCTTCGCCAAATGCACGGCGTCACGTTCGATGACTGGAAGCAAGCCGCCTGGGACACGACACTCTACTGGCCGCTGGTGAATCTGCCGAAGTATGCCCGAACGTTGGAGCATCTGCGCGGATACGACGCGGAGCTGGCGGCCAAAGTGCGGCCGTATCTCGAGCATCTGCTGGCCTGGAACTGCCAGTCATCGATCGATTCGACCGAAACCACGCTCTGCGTGCTGTGGTACGAACTGCTTTACGGCCGGGGCTACCCGGTCGAGACGCTCAAGGCCGAGATGGTCGGCGACGATGCCGCGCAGCTCAAAGCGCTGGTGCAGGCGGCTCAGACGCTGCAAGCTTTCTACGGCGACTGGAAAGTGAAGTGGGGCGATGTCAGCCGCATGCAGCGTCATGCGAACTATGCCGACGCGGCCCTCATTCCCTTTTCGGACCATCTGCCGAGTCTGCCTTGCGCGGGCGTGCCAGGACCGCTGGGTGTCGTGTTCAATACCTACTACCTTCCACCTACTGCCGAGCGGAAGAAGCAGTACGGCGTAGTGGGAGGCTCATTCATCGGTGTCTATGAATTTGGCGACCAGGTGAGCGCGGCCACGATTTTACAATTCGGCCAAAGTTCGAACTCGAATTCTCCGCACTTCATGGATCAGGCCGAACTATACAGCAAGCGGCAATTCAAGCCGGCCTGGTTCGAGTGGAGCGATGTCTTAGCGCATGCCAAACGGAGCTATCATCCGGGCGAAGAATCGAACTAACGCGCTCATGGCATGGAATCCCCCCGCGGGGTTGGCGGCTCGGGCCGTGTCGAAGGGCTCGTCGCGCCGTCGGGGGAAGGTGCCCCGATCTTTACTCGCAGATCGTCAAGCACCGCGAGGATGGTGACGGCCAGAATTGCGGCCAGCACCGGCAGCCAAACCCTTCCCAGTCCTACGGCGGTTCCCAGGCCGGCAGTCAGCCAGATGCTCGAGGCCGTGGTCAGGCCCCGCACTTCATGTTCGCGTTTGGATTTGAGGATCGCGCCCGCGCCGACGAAGCCAATGCCCGTGGCCAGGCCTTGGATGACGCGAGCCGTGTCGTTCACCGACGCGCCGGCCTCGACCGCCGCCATGACAAAAACGGCGGCGCCAACCGACACCAGCATGTGCGTTCGCAGGCCGGCGGCTTGACCGGTCCACTCGCGTTGCCAGCCAGGAATTCCTCCCAGCGCGGCCGCCAAGATCAGGCGAAAGCTGATTGAAATCAACTCGTACGCGTTCGGCAGGTCGCCGACGACCTCTTTCCAGAATTGGTCCATGCTGACCGTTCCCTCGACGAAAGCCAGGTAGCAAAAACAGAAACGCGAGCCGCTTAGCGCCGTTGCCGAACGCCGCTGCCGGTGAGTATACTTCATTTCGACAGCCAGCCCCGCGCCGCATCGATGGGCATCATTTCGGCGCACCACTGCGATGGCAAACGACAAACTGCGGCGGCAGATCACCTATGAAGCCGCTCGCATGATGTATGTCCGGCAAGAGTCGGAATACTACCGGGCCAAGATGAAGGCCGCTCGCCGCATCTGCCAAGGTTGGGTCAAACCGGCCGATCTGCCGTCCAATCGTGAAATTCGCGACGAGATCCAGGCTCTCGCGCGCATGCACGAGGGGCACAGCCGCACGGCCAATCTGCGCGAGATGCGCGTCGAGGCCTTGCGCATCATGAAGCTGCTGTGCGCGTTTCGCCCCCGTCTGATCGGCAGCACGATGACGGGCCACGTCCGTCAGGGCTCGGATATCGACATTCACGTCTTTTCCGACAGTCTCGAGGCCGTGACCGGCGCGCTCGACGCCGAGGGCTTCGTGTACGACGTCGAGCGAAAAGAAGTGCGCAAGCACGGTGAAGAACGTGTCTTTACGCACGTGCACATCCAGGATCGCTTTCCGATCGAAATTACCGTTTATGCCGCGAACCTGGCGCACTATGTCTTCAAAAGCTCAATCACCGGCAAGTCGATCGAGCGGGCGAGCATCGCCGAGCTCGAAGAGTTCTTAGCCGGCGAATATCCCGATCTGGTTCTCGCCGACGCGCTCGCCGAGGCGGAAAGTCGCGTCGACCGATTTCACATCTACCAGATGCTACTCTTGCCGCTGGAGACCGTGAAGCAAGATCCGCGCTGGCATCCCGAGGGGGACGCGCTGTACCACAGCTTGCAGGTGTTCGAACTGGCCCGCGAAGCCTTGCCGTACGACGAGGAGTTTCAAACCGCGGCTCTGCTGCACGATGTTGGCAAGGCCATCGACCCGCGCGATCACGTGGCCGCGGCGCTCGAATCGCTCGAAGGCTACATTACCGAACGCACGGCCTGGCTGATCGAGCATCACATGGAGGCCGGCGCGCTCCGCGACGGGACGTTGGGCGCTCGCGCTCGGCGGCGGTTAGAGGCCCACGAAGATTTTGACGACCTGATGCTGCTTTGCGAATGCGATCGCGGCGGCCGCCAGCGCGGTGCTCAGGTGCCGGACGTCGAAGAGGCGCTCGAGCACCTGCGCGAGCTTTCGCAAGGGTACGGCTGATCGCGGCGCCTTCATGTCGCTAGCCGAAGATCCGATCGCGCTTCGCCTGGTTGTAGGCCAGCTTCTCGGCCGCAGTCATTCGGGCGAAGTCGGGCTCGTCGCCGGCGTGGTCGTGCGTTTTGCAGGCACATTGATTGGGATCGTGTCCGCCGCAGCCACAATCGTGCTTGGCGCCATCCGCGTGCCCGGCGGCCGATCCGCTCGTTGCCGATGGCACGCCGGCCGGAATGCTCACGGTGTTGGATCCGCCGTAGCTCATCACGCCCGTTTGCAATTGCAGGTCGTCGGCTAGCGAGCGGTACGGTTTGATGCCCAGCTTTGCCAGCACGCCGTGATACGCCCGCACGGCTTCCTCGGGCGAGATGTTGCCGTCGATGATGTGCCGCAGAAACTCGACGAACGCCAGTTGGCATTCGGCGCCGTTGATCTTGCGTCCGAAGAGCGCCGCCCGCGCGCCGTATTTTCGCGCTTCGCCAAGTAGCTTGAAGGCGTCGTACGTGGTGCCGGCGCCGCCGCCCAGAATGCCCACGACCAGATGCGGGTCGTAACTCACCAATTCTTCCATGGCCTTGGGACCGTGGTACACGATCTTCAGGAAGACGGGCCGTCCGGCCGGGGCCACGCCCGCGAGTGTCCTCGCGATACAGTCGTTGATATATTCTGGCGTGGTTTCAGGGGTCAACCCGTGCGGAGTGTTTGGATCGAACAGCTCCAGGAAATGCCGAAACCCCTTGCGTTCGGCTTCCTCGCGAAACTCTCGATAGCGCTCGAGCGCCACGATATCGTCCGCCAGGTTGTTGTTGAACGTAATGCTATACAGCCCCAGGTTTGCACCGCGGGCACGCTCCTCGGGCTCGCAGTCGGCGTGGCCACACTGGATATGATCGAGCAGGGCGGTGCGAAACGGACGCGAAGGTTCGGCGATATAGCGGCCATGCCGCACCGCGAATACGTCGCTGGTGTCGTTGGCCCGCGCGGCCGGCGTGACGTGGCTGTTCTCGAACAGGCCCTCGCCAATCGTCAGCGCGGCGTTGCTGCTGGCGGACATCAACATGATGTCGACCAGGCCTTGCCGCGTGATCTGCCGCATGTTCTCGCGGTACTCCGCGAGCGTGCGCAGACGCACTTCGCCGGCATGCATCTCGGGCGAAAGCCCCGGCGCGCCGATGCCAAACGCCATGTCCGCGTCCTTGGCGTCCGCCAGGATAAAATCTTTCGCGCCATGCGGGTCGGCATGGATCGCGGCCAGCTTTTGATCGAGCGATTTCGTGACAGACATCGTGAGAGCTCGGGGTTCGGGTCTTACTTGCCGGAGAGCCGTGCGAGCACGGCGTCGACGGTTTGTCGCAAAACTTGGCCGCTTTTGCGGAGGGCCTGCAGTTCTTTGGGCCAGAGCTCGATTTCCAGCGTGTCGTGGACACCCTCGCGTCCCACGACCGTCGGAACCGACAAAGCGACGTCGCGAATGCCGTAGCAGCCGCGCTGCACGCTCGACACCGGCAAAATCGCCCGGCGATCGAGTGCCACGGCTTCGATCACCTCTTGAATCGCCAGCCCCACGGCAAAGCCGGCGCCGCCCTTGCGCTTGATCACCTCGGCGCCGGAGCCCTTGGTGCGCGTGAACAGTTCGTTCGCCTGATGCGCGTTCCAGCCGGGGAACTTTTCCAGCGGCAGGCCGGCGATCGTGGCGCTCGACCAGACGGGCACCATGCTGTCGCCGTGTTCGCCCAGAATCAGGGCCTTCACCTGAGTCGGCGGAGCGGAAAGGCGTTCGGCGATCAACGCCCGGAAGCGAATCGTATCGAGCTGCGTCCCCAACCCGATCACGCGCGAGGGCGGCAGATCGAGCTTCGCCGCGGCCAGGTACGTCAGCACGTCCACCGGGTTCGAAACGACCAGCACCGTGGCGTCGCGCTTGTGGCCGGCACGTTGGATGTTCCCCAAAATGTCGACGAACAGGTCGACGTTGCGATTGATCAGGTCAAGCCGGCTTTCGTCGGGCTTGCGCCGCAGGCCGGCCGTGATGCAAATCAAATCGCTCGAGGGAATGTGCTCGTAACCGCCCGAGGTAATCACCTGGTCGGCCATCAGGCTGGCGCCGTGCAACAGATCCAGGGCTTGGCCGGCGGCCGCTTCGGCGTTGGCGTCGATCAGGGCCAGTTCGCGCACGACTTTGCCCGTTTGCAGAGCGAAGGCCGTGCAAGAACCGACAAGCCCGCCGGCGCCGATAATGCTGACTTTCATCGTGACTGTTCTCGCTGAATGCTTGCGTGTGTGCGATTAGCGCCCTTGGAGAGCGGCCAGCACGCGATCGGTAATGGTTTGAACGAGTTGTTCCTGGTCGAGGTTGCCGGCCGTGGAGGGCTTTCCGTTTCCATTCGGAGCCGGAGCCGACTTGGAACGCATCGACGGCGGGGCCTCGAACGCGCGCCGCTCGACGCCCGTTTGCGACCAACTGTCGCGGAACACGTCGTTCGCGCAGATGTCGCAGTTCTCCATGCCGGGGGCGAGCCGCGCGTCCTTGTAGCCCCACTTGGTCTTGAGGTCCAAAAGCTCGCGTTCCTTCTCCTCGCTGAAATACGTGACCCGGCCCAGGTCCTTGGCCAGCATCAGGATGCGGCAGTACGCGTCGAGAATCTCGGTCCACCAGTAGGCTTTTTCCACCGTCTCGCCGAAGCTCACCGTGCCGTGATTGGCCAGGATGATCACGTTGCTCTTTTCGACGAACGGCAGGATCGTGTCGGCAAAGGCTTGCCCGCCCGGCGTTTCGTACTTTGTGATTGGAACGTCGCCGAGGAACACCTCGACCTCGGGCAGCACGCACTGCGGAATCGGTTCCCGCGCCACGGCGAACGCCGTTGCGTGGGGCGGGTGGCAGTGGACGACGCTCTTCACGTCGGGCCGCTTCTTCATGATCGCCAGGTGCAGCATGATCTCGCTGGTGCGCTTGCGATGGCCGCTCTTCTGCTTGCCCTCCATGTCCACGATGCACAAGTCCTCCGGCTTCAGAAAGCCCTTGGAAACCATCGTCGGCGTGCAGAGGACTTCGTTCGCGCCCAGGCGATAGCTGATGTTGCCGTCGTTGCCGGCGGCGAAACCCTTGTTGTAGATCCGGCGACCGATATCGCAGATCTCGAGCTTGAGTTGATGCAAGTTGGCCATGTCGTGAAACCTTTCGTGTCCTCGCGAGCCGAACGTTGACCGGCCCGAGAGTCGTGACTAGAGGGGATTCTGGTTTGTTATCGTGCGGGTGGTGAAACTTGAATGTCGTCCAGGATGGCCGCGTTATAGGCGTCGACCGGCTTGTCGAGGGGCAGAAACGGTTGGGCCGCTTCGCCGCCTTCGCTAATTGCGATTCGGCTGCCAAGACCGGCGCCCAACTCGTCGTAGACGACCAAGGCTTCACCCCGCGGGCGTTCGCGGCTGGTGAGGTCCGCCAGGGTCAGCGGGATCGCCAAACGCAACGAAGCACCGGCCAAGGTCGGGTGAACCCGGCTGAGCGTCACGGTGCCTATGACTTCTCCGATTCGCATGGCGTGGTGGCTCCTTCGCGTTAGTTCGGGTGAGGTTCGAGGGCAGGGGGGCAAACCGGTTCAGGATGCCGCAGCCAGTGACGCACGAGTTGCCGCAACTCGAAGACCGATTTGCCGGTCGGATCGACGACCAGCACATTCGGGCTGAGTGAACCGGCGGCGCTCTCGATCTCGCCAACTCGGCAAACGTGTGCCGCGCGCAGCGGCGGCTTGCGATTGGCAAGGCAAGTGGCCAAGGCGGCCTGTTCGGTGATCAGCACCGCCCGAGGAATCGCGCCAATCGAACTGGCAACTTCGGCCACGGCAGCCGGCAACTCCAACGCTTGCACGCGGACCGTGTCGACGGACTCGGCCGCAAGCCCGGCGAGCAGCGATTCCCGGTTGTGTTTGACCAGCGCCCCGACCAATAGCCGCGGTCGCGCCTTGCGGCCCACGGGCTCGACCGCCGAGGCGACCGATACGTTGTAACGTTTCAACTCGTCGCGCGCCGCGGGCGTAAAAACCGCGCCGCGCGGCGCGATCAGACGTCGGACGTTCTTGAGCTTTCCTTCAAGCGCCGCGGCCGTAATGACCTTGCTGTTCAGGACCAGCGTGGCGTCGGCGGATTGTACCGGCGCGGGTTGGCACGCCGGCGTGCCGTTTGCGGCCGCGGCGCGCAACTCGGCCAGCACCTGCCGAACGATGCGTTCGACCGCGGCACGCTGGTTCAAGTTGGTGGTTTGGCCGGCCATCGTCAGTCTTGAATTCCCATGACGTTCCAGCGGACGGGTGTCGTTTCGCTCTTGAGCAAGGTTCGTGTCGCTTTGCCATCGCTGGTGAGGATCACCTGGTCGCCCATGCCCGCGCCTAGCGCGTCGACCGCGATCACCGGTTCGCCATCGGGCGTGTGTCCGTCGGCGGCGTAAAACTGCACGACGAGCATCTTCCAGCCTTGCAGCGAAGAATGCTTGACCGTCGAGGTTGCCGTGCCGACTACCGTGCCTAGTTGCATCGCGGTGCTTTCCGATTACTTGCCGAGGATTCGCAGGTCGTCGATCAGCGAGCAGCGCCGCTCGCGCGTGAACGTAAGCGGCGTGGTCACGCCCTCGCCCGTGGGCGTGGCGATCGAGAACGACAGGTAGCCTTCGCCGCCCAGGCCGAGCGCCGCCATGCAGGGGCCGTTCTTCACGAACAGCGTGGTGTCCAGCGCGCGTCCCATCTTGGTCATGTTGCGCACGTTGTTCGAGTGAATGATCGCCGTGTGGCGGAAGCCGTGCTCGTAGTGCTTGGCCTTTGCGATCGCTTCGTCGACGTCGCGCACGCGCACGAACGGCACGAAGGGCATCATTTGTTCCACGGGCACGAACGGGTTGTGCTCGTCCGTCTCGCCGAAGATCAGCTCGACGTTTTCCGGGATGCGCTTGCCGGCGGCGGCTGCCAGCTTCGCAGCGTCCTGGCCGATGAAGTCCTTATGGGCCACGTCGTGCTTGTGGTCGCCTTCGCCCACCGTGCTGATCGCGCGTTGGGTGAGCGCGTCGATCTCGCGGGCGTTCAGCCGCGCGGCGCCGGCACGTTCCATCGCGGCCATCATCGCGTCGAAAACGCTCGCGACGACGAACACTTCCTTCTCCGAGATGCACAGCAGATTATTGTCGTACGACGCGCCTTGAACGATTGCGCGGGCGGCCCGATCCAGGTCGGCCGTTTCGTCGACGACGACCGGCGGATTGCCAGGGCCGGCCACGATGGCCCGCTTCGACGATTGCATCGCCGCCCGGGCGACCGCCGGACCGCCGGTGACGCAGATCAGCTTCACACCGCGATGCTTGAACACGGCATCTGCCGATTCGATCGTCGGCTCGGCAATCACCGAAATCAGGTTGTCGATCCCCAGGTCGCGATAGATGGCCTGGTTGAAGCGGCGAACGCCTTCGACCGCGACGCGCTTGCCGCTGGGGTGCGGATTGACGACCAGCGTGTTGCCCCCGGCGATCATGCTCACCGCGTTTCCGGTGATCGTGGGCAGCGAATGCGTGACGGGCGTGATCGCGCCGATGACGCCGAACGGAGCGTGCTCGATCACGGCCAGTCCGTGGTCGCCGCTGAACACCTCGCTCCGCATGAACTCAACGCCGGGCGTTTTTTCACCCAGCGTCTTGAGCTTCTCGATCTTGTGGACCAGGCGGCCGATCTTGGTTTCTTCCATTTCCATCGTGCCGAGCTCGACCGACTGCTCGATCGAGATCCGGCGAATGTGGTCGATGATCCGCTTGCGGTCTTCGATCGTCCGTTCGCTAAGCTGTTCAAAGGCTTCCGTCGCGGCGGCAACAGCTTCGTCCACGCAAGTGAACACGCCGTAGCGGCCGGCGTAGCCCCGACCATTGATGTGCGGAGACGCGAGGCCGGACGAACCCATCCGGTTCAGAACTTGCTCGACAACGCTTTTGATCAGTTCTTCGGTCGCTTGCATGGTCTATCCTTGGCGGCTGCGGGAGCCTCGTTGGGTTGATTCGCGGGGGAGAGCTTATTCCGAGTGCGCGTGATGCTCGCGACGAAAGACGCACTGCTGCTCGACGTGGACCGTATCCACCAGCCCGATGATCACGCAATCGATCGGCAGCTTCGACGTCTCGGGTGTCATCCGGGCGCTCGAGCCTTGCGTGATCAGGACGAACTCGCCTTCGCCGGCGCCGAGCGCGTCGACCGCCACGAACGTGCGGCCCGTGCTCGTCAGCCGGTTGCGATCTTGCGGATCGATTCGATACGGTTCGACCACGAGCAACTTGTGGCCGACCATGGAGTCGGTTTTTTGCGTGGCCACCAGCGAGCCGGTGACTTTGGCCAGAAACATGGGGTTACCCTTCGTCTTGCAAAAGTTGTACGGTCTGCCGGGCCACGATCAGTTCTTCGTTGGTGGGCACGACCCAGATTTGCGTCCGGCTGGTGGGCGTGCTGATCTTCGATTCGCCTTTGGCTTGCGCGTTGGCCTGGGGATCGAGCTCGACCCCAAGTTCCGCCAGGCCTCCGGCCACCGCCGTGCGAATGTTGACGCCGTTTTCACCGATTCCGCCGGTGAATACGATCGCCTCGGCTCCGCCGAGTTCCGCCAGCATCGCGCCGAGCGATTTGCGCACGTCGGACGTGAACACGTCGAGCGCCAGCCGCGCTCGCGCATTCCCGGCACTCGCCGCGGCCTCGAGATCGCGAATGTCGCCGCTGACGCCGCTCAAGCCCAACAGGCCGCTCCGCTCGGCCAGTTCTTCGAGCACCTGGGAAAGCGTTTGTCCCGTGTGCTTCATGATCACCGGAAGCGCGAACGGATCGAAGTCGCCCACCCGATTGTTATGCGGCACGCCCGACTGCGGGCTCATGCCCATCGACGTGGCGATGCTCACGCGGCCGCGAATCGCGCACAGCGAATTCGAGCCGCCCAGGTGGCAACTGATCACGCGCAGGTCGTCGCGGCCCAGCAGTTCGGCCATGCGCGTGGCGATATAGCGATGGCTTGCGCCGTGGAACCCCCACCGCTTGATGTGGTACTTCTCGGCCCATTCATAGGGCGCGGGATAGTACTTGTTGCGGTCGGGGATCGTCTGGTGAAAGCCGGTCTCGAAAGCCGCCACGAGCGGGATCTCGGGCAGCTTTTCGCGGAGCAGACGCATTGCCACCACATACGGCGGGTTATGCGCCGGCGCCACTTCGCCCATTTCTTCCATGGCGGCCAGCACCTCGGGCGTAACACGCTGCACGCCGGAGATGCCCCCGGCATGCACGGCCTTGAACCCGATGGCAGACACCTCGCTCGCGTCCGCCAGGCAGCCGGTGTCGGGCGCCGTGAGCTGTGCCAGGCAAAGCCGCACCGCCGCGGCATGGTCGGGCACGGGGCCGGTTACGTCCTGACGCCGACCGGCGATCTCGACGAACGCCGGGCTTTCCTGCGCACCGATGCGTTCAATCCCGCCGCGCGCAAGCTGCCGTTCGTCGGCCATGTCGAACAGCCGATACTTGAAGCTTGTCGAGCCGAGGTTTGCCACCAAGACCTTCATCGCTTGCAATCCTTTTGCTTCTGGGCCGACATCCGTTGGCTTACGACAGGTACGCGGCAACCAGCCCTTCGCTGGGGCGAGGAATCACGTGGCTGGCGACCAATTCGCCGACTTGCGTGGCCGCCGCCGCGCCGGCTTCGACCGCCGCCCGCACGCTGCCAACATCGCCCCGGACGACGGTCGTGACATAGGCGCCGCCGATCGAGACACGCTTGACGATTTCGACGTTCGCGGCCTTGGCCATCGCGTCGGTGGCTTCCACCAGGGCGATCAGGCCCTTCGTTTCAATAAGGCCAATTGCAGAGCTCATGATTATCTTTTCCTGTGTGAGAGTTGGTTTTTCTTCGTGGGGAAGCAGGCGTTTAGAGCGTGCTCGTCGTCACGCGGCGGTTTTCCGGCAGTACGATGCCCAGATCGTCATGCGGACGCGGGATGACCTGCACGGCCACGACTTCGCCCACGCGGCCCGCGGCTGCGGCGCCGGCGTCGGTCGCAGCCTTCACCGCGGCCACGTCGCCCGTCACGAACGCGGTCACCAGGCCGCTGCCGACCTTGTCCCAGCCCAGAAACTGCACGTTGGCCGCCTTCATCATTGCGTCGCTGGCCTCGACCAGGGAGATGAAGCCCTTGGTCTCGATCATGCCGAGCGCTTCTGCGTTCTTCGCCATGAAATGGTTCTCCAAAAGTAAGAGGTAACAGAGATGGTTCTCACAGGCCGCCGGAGCACGCTGCCCCGGCCGGCGGTTCTTCGTTCAAGTTACGGGCGAAACAGTTCCACGCGGGTGGCGTGGTCCAGGTCGGCCGCGTTTCCTTCGTCGGTATCGAGATGAACTTCGAGCTTGCTGGTTTCGTCCGCCCGCACAAGCAAGTCTTCCAACACCAAGCCACACGAGCTTTCGATTCGCAGGCTCACGCGATCGCCGTTCTTGACGCCGTAGTAGTCGGCGTCGCGGAGATTCATGTGCACGTGCCGCTCGGCGCGAATCACGCCTTCGGCGAGCTCAACCACGCCCGCCGGGCCGACCAGCACGCAGCCAGCCGAACCGCGAATGTCGCCGCTGGCGCGAACCGGAGCGTCGATGCCTAGCGAGATCGCGTCGGTAAACGCCAACTCCACCTGGCTGGCCTTTCGCGTGGGGCCAAGCACCCGCACGCTGGGAAGCATGCGCCGCTTGGGGCCAACGACCATGACCGTCTCTTCGGCCGCGTAAAAGCCGTCCTGGTAGAGGGCCTTCATCTCGGTGAGCGTGCGGCCCGCGCCGAAGAGCGTCTCGACGTGCTCATCGGTCAAATGCAGGTGGCGAGCCGAGATGCTGACCACAAGATTGGGGGCATAGGGATCGCGCGAGCCAAACTGGGCGCTGAGCGTGCCTAGCACGACTTCGCGGACAATACGCTCAATCTGGTAGCGGTCGATGGTGGTGGTGCTCATGGTTGACGCTGGGGGAGTGCTGTCTGAAAAATCCGGGCCCTTAGGCCTGGCTGGTTGAATCGCTGGGCGGAGCGACGTGCAACTCCACGCCGGCCGCTTTGAATTTCTCGCGCCAGAGCTGGTCGATCTGGTCGTCCACGACGACGTGTTGCACGGCGTCGAGCGGCGCAAGATGAGCCAGGCTTTGCATGCCCAGCTTCGTGCTGTCCGCGACGATGATCACCTCGTCCGCCGCGTGCATCATTGCCCGCTCGGTCTCGACGAGCAGCAGGTTGTTATTGAAGAATCCGCGGTCATTGACTCCCGACACGCTCAGGATCGTGCGCCGCACGTTGAGGCTGGACAGCATCTCGTTGGCATAGGGGCCAAGCGCGACGCCCGTCCGCGGGTAGATATATCCGCCCACGAGGACCACGTCGTGGTTGGCGTTCGACGCGAACAAGTTGGCCACCGGGAGTGAGTTGGTGACGATTTGGAGCCGCCGACCGACCAGGAGCCGGGCGACTTCATAGGTCGTACTACCACCGTCTAGCAGGATCGTGTCACCGTCGTCGATCAGCTTCACGGCCTCGGTGGCAATCTGCTTCTTCTTGTCCCATTGGGCTGGCTGCCGTTCGTCGAAATGCGGCAACTTCGGCGAGGGGCCGGTATAGAACACACCGCCATGCGTGCGCTTGGCAGAGCCGCTGTCTTCCAAGTAGTCGAGGTCGCGGCGAATCGTGGACTCCGAGACTTGCAAGGTTTCCGCCAGCTCCGGTAAGGACGCAAACCCCCGCATGCGAATCAGTTCAAGCAACTGCGTGCGACGTTCTTCGACAAGCAAGGGCGTATAACCTTCAGAAGTCCGCACAAATTGGCTTCCGGTAGGACAATTATGAGCAGTAAAGATGGCAAATTCAATCATATGAATGATAGTTTGTGGTTAAATTCTATCATGCAATTATTGGATGCGCCGTAAGTTACTGGTGTGATTTGGGTTACGGTAGCTGTCCGGCCGCTCTAGCCGCACGCCTCTTAGTCGGCCAGAATCGCTTCCATGACCGCCGTTCAACAACTCACCAAAAAGCTTACGTCGCGACCCGTGCCCGAAGAGGTGCCCGGCGTCCGCCTGCGCAATTTCTCGGGCGAGGCGGATATTTACGCGTGGCTCGAACTGCGACAACGGGCGTTTGCCCGGCAAAAGCTGGGGATCGGAAGCTGGTCGGCCGTGGACTTCGAACGCGAATTCCTGGCCAAGCCCTGGTGGCGGCCGTCGTGCATGTGGTTTGCCGTGGCCGCGGCCGAGCAGCTTCCGAGCGGACTCGTTGTCGGCACGGTGACGCTTGCCCGGCGCGGCAATGCGCCTCACGATAAACCCGTGGTCCATTGGCTTGCCGTATTGCCGTCCTTTCGCGGTCGCGGCATCGGCCGCTTGCTCATGGACACGCTCGAAGCCGCCGTTTGGGATGGCCGAGAACGGCAGATCTGGCTCGAGACGCATCAGGCCTGGGGCGAAGCAGGACGGCTCTATCAGATGCGGGGCTACCGCGAGTTGCCATAGGACGCGGCCTGCGATAGCCGTTCAGACGCCCGACGCGCGGGTGGGCCACGGCGCGGTCGTGCATCCGCCGTCCCCGGCAATGTGCGTCATGCTCGCTGGGGGACTGGCGCTCGGGCCGCGATTCGGATTGCGCCGGGGTGGTGGTCCCCCTATGCCATCCCGTTACGCGAAGAGCTCGGGCAGCAATTCATCCAGTTCGAGTTCGGCGGCCTCGGCCACTGCCAATTGCAGGGTAAGCGCCAATTGCGGGGTAAGCTCTGGCGCCAGCAGCGTTTCCAGCACCGCCGGATCGAGCTCAACTACCCGTTCTACCACCCTGTCGGGAAGCGGCCCCACGAACGGAACGGCTTGTGGACCAAGGGTGTCGCTGGCCGGGGCATGCGAATTCAACGCAAGCGCGCTTACCGTGGCATTCAGCAGCGGATCGACCGCGTTTTGGGGCACTGCGGTGCCCAGCACCGCAAAGTTAGACAATGCCGCCCCCGTCGTGTCAAATGCCGTGGTATACGGCCACGGATGCATCGGCAACGGCGACTTTACGCGAATTTCGGTGGTGAACACGTACGGATTGGCAAGCAGCGGAATCGGGCTCGAATTTGAATTCGGGAACGTCAGTTCTACGAAGTATCCCGTTGCCCCGCTGGCGGGCATCGGCACGTTGCCGACATAAGCGCCATCCGCCCCAGGCGTCAGGATCGTCGAAGTCCAAGTCAGGTTCGGATAGAGGTACCGCCGGAAGTCGCGTGTCGCCGGGTTGGTCACCTGCCACAAACGCACTTCGATTGGTTGTGTATCCGTCTCGACGCGAATTGCGCCGTTCTGGGCCACCGTCCACGAATATTTTGGCAGGGTGCGGTTGTTCAATATCGCATCGACAAAGGTAACCGTTGCGGTGGCGACCTTGCTTTGCTGAGGGTCGGCGCCCGCGCCCAGGTCGTAGTCGAGGCCGTGACCTGTGTTGGGCAGATAGATCAGATAGTTGCTCTCGCCCGGAATGTCATCAAAGTAGAACTGGGCCGAGTCGGAAACGAAAAATTCATCCCCCGCCGAATTGATGACCAGTTTGGGCATATTGTCGAACCGGCCGTTCGCCAGATAGCTGTACGGGTCGACGATCCGCGACAAATACAACGCTTCTGGCGTCAAGAAGCGATGGAAGATCTCCATCTCGTTGTAGTCATGCACGGCCTCTGAGAAGAAACCATAGGCGCCGAAGTGATGGGCCATTTGCGGCGCCTGGTTCAGGTTATCGAATACGCCCGGCAGGATGGCTCGCACCCGGGGGTCGACCGCGGCCGTGAGCCAGGTGGTCCAACCGCGTTTCGAGTATCCGGTGACGATGAAATCGTTGATCACCGCGCTCGGCCTGATGGTGGGCACGACCGCTTGCACCGTATCCATCGCGCGCACGGCGCTCTTGACCATGGCCACCAGGACCGGCCAGGTGTCGTTGCCCGGTTCGCCGATATTTTCCAAGAATTTGTCGAACGAGTAAGCGATGATCGCGTCCTCGCTCCGGGTTCTTGTCTCGTCCGTGAAGATGACCGGCTCGTTCGGCACGACCTTGAGTTGGACGAACGCACTCTTCAGCAGCAAAGACGCTTGGCCTAAAAAATCGATCGAGGCCGGCACCGTCGAGAAGTTGCTGTTGCTGCCGCCGTCGATCAGCAGCACCGCCGAATTCGTGAGGACCACCGGCGAATTCGGCAAATAGATGGTGAGCCAGTGACGCCAGACCGGGCGATCGACGTCCGCCGTGCTGCGCCACGTCTGACTCGTCATGTCAATCGCAAGATACGTATAGCTGCCAAGTCCCGGCACCGAACGTTGCTCGCCATTGCCGTTGCCGTTCCGGATTTCCCAGTCATACGAATTGTCGGGCGTGTTGACGTACGTGGCCAACGCGTCCGACGTGAGCGTGTCGACCACCAGCGGAATTGCCGCGCTCGTGGCCGATACCGCCCGATTGTCCTTTACCCGGGTTTGCAGCCGCACGGTGTAAAGTTCCGTGCTGCGCGGCAACCCCGATGACAGGACGAAGTTCGACTCGCCTTGATAGATGGTCGATTGCGTGTGCGCGAATTCGCCAGGGTCGTTGAAGTCGCCGTCGTTGTTCAGATCCACGTCGAGATAGACGACCGTGCCGTCGGGCAGCGAGTTGGCCACGCCCTCGGTGACATTCACGGTTACTTTGGGCGTCACGTCGATCGTAAACGGCGTGAGGGTCGACACGGATGCCTTGGGCGGCGTGAGCAGCGCGTTGATGATCAGCAGCAAGTCGCTGCTGTTCAGGCGATTATTGCCGTCCGTGTCATAAAACGTCTTTACCGGTTCCGTCGGCGTCGGCAGCGCCCCCATCCCCTCCGTCAAAAGGCGATTGATGACCGTGAGCATGTCGGTCGTCAGCACGGTTCCATCGCCGTTCACGTCCAACGGATACGTCGGATTCTGCCAGGGCGCCGCAATGGCGAGAGGTTCTGCCTCGACGACCGATGCCGCCGAAAGAACTTGCCGTTCCTCGAGAATCTCAAGCCGCAACGATCGCCACCGAGTGCGGTCTTTGTCACACGCTGTTCGTCGCTTGGTCATGGCCTCATCCCCTGCCGGTCGTGCGCGTTGTCCCGAAACGCGGAGCGTTGAGGGGAAAGCGCACACACAAACGAGGGTTGCGCCGCCCCACAATCTCCAGGGGC
>CAZRCI010000014.1:83131-120292 GCA_964598535.1 uncultured Planctomycetaceae bacterium
ACTAACGCACGCAAGCCGAAGCCAGCCTGTAGGACCAGTTTTTTAGGGGCCAAGGCGGTTTCGTGACGCTGCCAAACGCCCGCTCGGGGCCCGCCGAGTCGGCACGCGGCCCTTAGTTCGGCGAACGTTGCCGCGAGGCCTCGCGCACGCCCTGGATGACTTCTTTGCCTTTTTCGATCACCTCGGACGCTTCTTCGCGGACCTTGGTCCTATCGATTTGGATGGTGATCTTGTTGTCGTCCGTGCGCTGCAGCGTTATCGCGCCCGTCACGATTAAGCCAATCACCGCAGCCACGCCCAAAAACAACAGCAATCGCATGGGTTTATCTCCGCAAAAATCCCGGCCAGAAACGCCCTCTCCGGTGCCAAGGGGGCAGCCGCGGGGGCCAAGGGGGTGCGGAGTGTAGCGGCGAGGCCAATTTCAGGTCAACGGCAAGTACGCCCCCGAACGCGGCTTACGCGCTTGGCCACCGTCGCTGGCAAACGCCGCTCGCCGCAGGCAATAGATCCGTGGGCGATGGCATTCAGCCCACTGCCGCTTGGCGGGTGCCTGACCAAAACGCGTTTGGAACGCGAAGATCGTGACTTCGGCGGTCAATGCATGCGGGTCGAAGCGTGCGAATTCCCAAAAACTCGCCGATTGCAGCCCCGCCACGAAAAGCCGCCAACATCGCGATCAGTCGCCCTCGAAGCCGAAATGGCCTCTTGGACATTTTGTGGTCACGTTTCGAGAGCGTTCGGCGCCGTGCTAGCGCGAGGCGAGTCCCAGTTGCTGACGCCGTTCGGCACGCATGCGATAATATTCACCGCGCATGGCGCGCCCCTGTGGCGACGTGCTGTCGAGATAGGCCTTGCGACGCGCATTGGGATCGCCGCCCAGGCTGTCGCCGCGACTGCCACGCCCGCCGCGGTTACCGCGTCCACCATCGCCGGCGCCGCGTCCGGCATCGCCACCGCCACGTCCGGCATCGCCGCCGCGGCCCCGACGCTGTTCGCGTTCTTTGCGCCACTGTTCCTCGCGTTTGATCGATTCGTCGAGGGCTTTGATCTGTTCTTGCGGAGACATGGCAAAGAACTTGGACATGCGTTTCTGGTCTTCCAATTCGCGCCGGGAGTCGCGTTCCGCGCGAAGTTGCTCACGGGTTGCCTCTGGTAGTTTCTCGTATTCATCGCGCATCTGTCGGAACAGCTCCCGCCGCTGGTCGCCGCTCGCGCCGTCAAGCTGCTCGCGCAAGGCCTCGATCCTCGCCACGGCAGGATCCTGCCCAGGGTACATGGCGTAGCCGCCAGCCGCGACGAGCAGCACCAGGATCGTCGACCCCGCGATCCATTTGCCGCGCCCGGAGTCCTCGCTTTTCTTGTCCGTTCGCACAGGACGTCTCGCTCGTGGAGTTGGCATGACAACAAGGCCCTCAAGTCAAGTGTGACGCGAACTTCGCGGTTCCAGTGAGAATAATAAGCATGCAGAGCCGACTACATCTGGTCCGCGTGTCCGTCGAGGTAGACATAACATCGCGAGCCCTCGTCTCCCGTGGGGCCGTGAAAGTTCTCGAAGTCGTACGCGATCCAGATCGTGCCGGTGCTCCGGTGGACTTCCGTGCCGTTGCTCCGCCGACGGATCGCGACTTGTTGCCGCGTCTTGCCCGCCAGATCGCGGTCGTTGTATTCGTAGCTGGTGCCTTCGGCTTCGTAATAACTTTTGCCCTCGGGCTGCTTGGAGATTTCCTGCAGCGATGCGTCGCGATAGACCATGTCGTCGCCCGGGCAATGGAAGATCGGGTCGCGCTCGATCACCCGTAGTGTGCCGGGCCCTTCAACGGTCGGATCAGGAAAGTCCGGGTCCGACTGATGCGGGCTCTTCGATCCTACGGACGTCGGCGTGTCGACTTCCGTGCGGTCGACGTAGAGGCCGTTCCGTTCGATGTAGGGCCCCAGGGCCGTGACGATGCTGGGACGCTTCGAGATGCTCGGCATCCGCGCGCAATCGGGAAACTTCGCCATCTGCCCGCGCGCGTCCATATAATGCTGCAACGCGACCCCGATATTGCGGAGATTCGACAAACAGTGCGTCTTCCGCGCGGAGTTTCGGGCATACTGCACGGCGGGGAGCAACATGCCCACCAGGATTGCGATAATCGCAATCACGACCAGGAGTTCGACCAACGTAAAACCCGCCTTGGGAGTTTCTGTGAAACCCGCTCGTGGGGATTCCCTGTGCGAATTCATTGCGTTGTCCATTAAAATCGAAGAAACTCAGCCGGCGTGGCCATCGTTCGTAGTCTTCCGTAGTCTTCGTAGTCAGCTTCGTACGTCTTCGTAGTCAGCGAGATCCGGGCGATGCCCACTCCTGTGTGATACCCCGCAGACGGCGAAAAGTTCCGCGGCAAGCCGAGGAATTTGGTCCTAAATAAGCCTGCTTCGGTCTCGCCTCGCGGCGTTTCGGCAGGTTGGGCGACTTGGGGGTCCGCCACTTGCCGTGCCTAGTCACTCGTTCAACGCAGTACGCGATGCCCTCGATATTTGTCAATTGCGACTGGGGAACCTCGCGATTTCGACTTCGCGCGATCCACGCCACCCCCTGGCAGCTCCTCTCCGAATACCGATCCGACGATGGCACTGCCAGCATCGCCGCGCATCATCCGGCCACGGAACGGCCGCGCGCCTTCGAGGCGATTCTGGCCGCGGGACTGACGCCGCTTGCCGCCGAGCCAGGGCAAACGCTGGCCGGGGCTCCGATCCTCGTTTCCGGAATGGCCAGCTCGTCCATCGGATGGCGCGAGCTGCCTTACGCCACCTTACCGCAGCCGATCAATGGCGCGGGGCTGGTCTGGCGCGAGCTGCCACCGGTCAGGTCCGTCCTCGGTGAGCATCGCGTGCTGCTTATCTCGGGAATCCGCGGCGACGCGGACATCCTCCGCGGTGAAGAGACCGAGCTAATTGGGATATTCGCCAGCCCTGGTTTCACTAGCCTGACGGCCGATTGTCTTGTCATTAAACCAGGCACACACTCCAAACACTTGCGAGTTCGCGACGGACACCTGGTAGATTTTCAGACCTACATGACCGGCGAACTATTTGCCGTGCTCTCCGAACACAGCGTGCTCCAGCATTCGGTCGGCGAGGTTGCCGCCTCGAGCGGCGATCCCGCGTTCGAAGCGGACTTTCTGACCGGCGTCGAGACGGGTTGCCGGTTCGCTCTGGCCGCGGCGTTGTTCCGCGTCCGCACGCGCCAGGTGCTCGACAGCCTACCGGCCTCGGCCAATCGTGCCTTTCTGAGCGGCGTGCTGATCGGCGCCGAGTTGAGCGGCGTGCGGCACACGAAGGGCGTACCGATCGTGCTGGCGGCGACCGAGCCGATGGCCACGTCCTATCGTCGTGCCCTGGAACACCTGGGATTGGGAAATCGCCTGAATGCCATCCCGTCCGAGCAGGTTGAACTGCTCAGCGCGCGAGGTCAGGCACGGCTGCTGCAACAGGTTGTCCCGACGCTTACAACCTGACTTGGCTTACAACCCGACTTGGCTGGCGAAGGGCCGGCCGCGGATAGGTTCTCACAGGCCCCGTGCGCAGTTATCATGACAAGTATTCGGATTACGCTGGGGGGCGGATGATTCGGCCTCGGCGTCAACCGCCCGCATCCCAAACCTTCCCCGCGTCCCTCCAGCTAGCCTTGCGTTGCGCGATGCCAACTCCGCCGCGAATCCTGGGTTTGTTAGCGGCTTTCAGCCTCGTGCTGATCGCATCCGGGGCGTTTGCCGATCCGCCCCCGCCCGATTTTGTCGCCGACGTGCGGCCCTTGTTCGAGACGCACTGCTTCGCTTGCCACGGCGCGGATGCCCAGGAGTCGGGGCTGCGGCTTGACCGGACCGATACTCGCAATCTGGGCGGCAACGGCGGGGCGGCCATTCTGCCTGGCAAGAGCGCCGAAAGTCCGCTGGTGATCGCGGTGCGCGGCGGCAACGATCGCGTTCCCAAAATGCCCCCCGAGGGAGACCCGCTCACCGCGGAAGAGATCGCGCTGCTCGCCCGCTGGATCGACGCCGGCGCCGCCGCGCCGCCCGACGCCGAGCCGCTTTCGGCACGCCGTGCCAGCGATCACTGGGCATTTCAACCGATGGCCGCGCCCGTGCCGCCCCAGGTTGCCACCGGGCGCCTCGCGCGCAACCCCATCGACGCTTTCGTCCTCGAACGGCTGGCGTCCGAAGGAATCGAACCCGCGCCCGAGGCCGACCGGGCCACGTTGATTCGCCGGGTAACGCTCGATTTGACGGGCCTTCCGCCGACCGTCGCCGAGGTCGAGACCTTCCTGGGCGATCCGCGCGACGATGCGTTTGAGCACGTGGTCGACCGCTTGCTCGCTTCGCCACACTACGGCGAGCGCTGGGGCCGGCAGTGGCTCGATGTGGCCCGATATGCCGACTCGAATGGATATACCATCGACGGCGCTCGCTCGATCTGGAAGTACCGCGATTGGGTAATCGATGCGTTGAACCGCGATTTGCCGTTCGATCAGTTCGCGATCGAGCAGCTTGCCGGCGACATGCTGCCCCACGCCACGATCGATCAGAAGATCGCGACGGGCTTCCATCGCAACACGATGGTCAACGAGGAGGGCGGCACCGACAAAGAACAGTTTCGGGTCGAGGCCGTCGTCGATCGCGTCAGCACGACCGGTGTCGCGTTCCTGGGGCTGACGCTGGGCTGTGCCCGTTGCCACGACCACAAGTTCGACCCGATTTCGCAGCGCGAGTTCTACCAGTTCTTTGCCCTGTTCAACGCCGCCGACGAGCCAACGCTTTCCGTGCCGACCAAGCAACAGTCCAAGGAGTTGCCCGCCCTCGCGGCGGAAATCAAGCAGTCGCTCGAGCGATTGGCGATCGTTGACGCCAACATCGGCACGCGGCAGGCGGAATGGGAGACCCGGCTCGCGGCGCTCTCCCCATCCGAACGGGCCGAACAAAAGCTCCCCGCTGAAGTATTCGCGGCGCTCGCCGTGCCCGCCCCCGAGCGCGGCCCGGAGCAACTGGAACTGCTCCTCGCGACATATCAGAAGCTCGATCCAGAGCGGGTGCCGCTTGCCGAAAGCATCGAAACGCTCAAGAAACAGCATGAACAAGTCAAGAAACGCATCACGACCACGCTCGTGATGCGCGAGCGCGAAACGCCGCGCGAAACGTTCGTTCACGTGCGCGGCGATTTTTTACAGCCGGGCGCGGCGGTCGCGCCGGGCGTGCCCGCGGTGCTCCCGCCGCTCACGGCTCGGGCTGACCGGCCGGATCGGCTTGACTTTGCCCGCTGGCTCGTCGACGACGAGCACCCGCTCACGGCCCGGGTAACGGTCAATCGGATTTGGCAGGCCTATTTCGGGCAGGGGCTCGTCGCGACCGAAAATGACTTTGGCCTCCAGGGCGAGGCTCCCTCGCATCCCGAGTTGCTCGACTGGCTCGCTCGGCGCTTCATTGCCGGCGGCTGGAGCCAGAAGGCCCTGCATCGGTTGATCGTCACCAGCCGCACCTACCGGCAATCGTCGCATGCGCGTCCTGATCTGGCCGCGGCCGATCCCTACAACAGGCTGCTCGCGCGGCAGCAGCGTTTGCGGCTCGAGGCGGAAGCCATTCGAGATTCGGCGCTGGCTGCCGGTGGTCTGCTGAGCCATGAGCTCGGCGGCCCGGGCGTCTATCCTCCGCAGCCCGAGGGGATTTATCGCTTCACGCAACAGGCAAAGTTCTGGGGCACGAATAAGAATGGCGATCGATATCGCCGCGGTATCTATACGTACCTCTGGCGTTCCAGCCCGTATCCATTTCTCAAGACGTTCGATGTTCCCGACGCCGTGGTTGCCTGCACCCGGCGACCGCGCTCGAACACGCCGCTCCAAGCCCTGACGCTCGCCAACGACGTGGCGTTTGTCGAGATCGCCCAAGGCTTCGCCGCCAGCCTGGTGGCCGAGCCCGCCTTGGGAGATCGAGCCCGCGCCGAACGTGCCTTCCGCCGGGCCGTGGCGCGCAAGCCCAGCGAGCGTGAGCTGATCCGGCTGCTGGAGTATCTCGAATCGCAACGGGCCTATTTCGCCTCGGCGCCGAAGAACGCTGCCCTGGTTGCGCCGCAAGCGACCGACGAAGCGAACGCGCCAGAGGCGGCCGCTTGGACTATGGTCGCGCGGGTGCTCCTGAATCTCGATGAATTCATCACGCGGGAGTAAGCATTCATGGCCGATCGTATCCTTCCTCGTCGAGCAGCGCTTGCCCAGGATCTGCTCGCCCGCACGCGCCGGCATTTCTTTGCCGAGTGCGGCGTCGGCCTGGGCTCGATCGCCCTCGCTTCGCTCTTAAATGCCAGCGCTCAGGCCGCCCTCGATCCGCTGGATCTTCAAAACCCGCTCGCGCCGCGTCGGCCGCACTTTGCACCCCAGGCAAAACGCGTGATCTTCTTGTTCATGGCCGGCGGTCCGAGCCAATTGGAGATGTTCGATTACAAGCCGAAGCTGCAAGAGCTGGATGGCCAGATCGTTCCTCCCGAGTTCACCAAGAACAAGCGGTTCGCATTCATCAAAGGCGATGCCAAACTGCTGGGCACCAAGCGAAAATTCACGCGCCACGGCCAGAGCGGCGCCGAACTGAGCGAGTTGCTTCCCGGCCTGGCATCGGTCGTCGATGACGTCTGCATCGTCAAGAGCATGGTCACCGAGGTCTTCAATCATGGCCCGGCCAAGCTCTTCTTGAACACGGGCTCGAGCCGTTTTGGCATGCCGAGCATGGGCTCGTGGCTCACCTATGGCATCGGTAGCGAATCGCGCGATTTACCGGGTTTCGTCGTCCTGCAATCGGGCCCGCGCGGCCCGCGCGGCGGCAATCCGCTCTGGGGCAGCGGCTTTTTACCCACCGCCTATCAGGGCGTCCCGTTTCTCTCGGGGCCCGAGCCGATCTTGAACCTCTCCAACCCGCCGGGCATCGATCGCGCGAGGCAGGCCGAGTTCCTCAGCACGGTTCAGCAACTCAACAGCGAGCGTTTGGCGGCCGTGGGCGATCCGGAGATTTCGACGCGCATCTCGGCCTATGAGATGGCCTATCGCATGCAAACCAGCGCGCCGGAGCTGATCGACCTCAGTGGCGAAACGGCCGCCACGCTAGCCATGTACGGGGCCGAGCCCGGCAAGCCGTCGTTTGCCAACAACTGCCTGCTCGCGCGGCGGCTCGTCGAACGTGGCGTGCGTTTCGTGCAGCTCTACCATACGGATTGGGATCATCACGGCAATCACGACACCCATCTCGGAGAACCGCTCGAGGCCCGCTGCCGCGAAACCGACCAACCCGCCGCCGCGCTGCTCAAGGATCTCAAGGCCCGCGGCCTGCTCGACGATACCCTCGTCGTCTGGGGGGGCGAGTTCGGACGCACGCCGATGGGCGAACCACGCGATCTCATCGGTCGCGACCATCACGTCGACGGCTACACCATGTGGCTCGCGGGCGGCGGCATCAAGGGCGGACAGACGATCGGCGCCACCGACGAGCTCGGCTACTACGTCACCGACGACCGGATCCACGTCCACGATCTCCAGGCCACGATGCTGCACCTGCTGGGGCTCGATCACCTACAACTTACCTACCGCTTTCAGGGACGCGAGTTCCGCCTGACCGACGTGGGCGGCAACGTCGTCGCGAAGCTCCTGGCGTGACGCGCGCCCGGTGGCGCGTGCCGGGCGAGCCTCGGCCGGCTACTTTGGCAATGCCGGCCTGGCCGTGCTCGTGGCGTCTTTGGCCAGATCCACCGCACGCCACATATACCAACTGGCCACGGAGCGATACGGCCGCCAACGCTCGCCGTAGGCCAGCAGCTCCTTGGGCGCCGGTAGATCTTCCAGCCCGTAGGTGAGCATGAAGCCTTTGCGAACGCCCAGATCGCTGACCGGCAGCACGTCGGGCCGGCCCAGCCGAAAGATCAGCAACATCTCGACGCTCCACACGCCGATCCCGCGCACCTGAACCAACCGGGATACGATCTCCTCGTCGCTCATCGTTACCAGCCGCGCCAGCGAGGGCACCGTGCCGTCGAGCGTCCTGGCGGCCAGGTCCTTCACCGCGGCGACCTTGGCGTTCGAGAGCCCCGCCGTTCGCAGCTTGGCGTCCGGCGTCGCGAGCACCTTGGCAGGCGTAAAGTCTCGCCGCTTGGGAAAGTGCTCCATCACGCGGCCCAAGATCGTGGCCGCCGCCTTGCCGGAGAGTTGCTGATAGACGATCGCCCGCAGCAGCACATCGAACGGGCGCTCCATTTTCTCCGGGCGGTGGGTGAAAGGGCCGCTCCGGCGGATCACGTCGGCCAGCGCGGCATCGGCACGCTTCAGGGTCCGTACGGCAACCTTCGGATCAAAGACAAGTTCCACGCGGCGTCTCGCACAAGAAACGTTAATCCTGGCAGATTCCTCGCCGTCCATCCAAAACGCATCCGCCCGATAAAGGACAAGGATTCGTCGGGCCCTACGATCGTACGGACGCGCCGTTAAACTCTAGCCGGCCGCGCGCCGCAAAAAAAGGCACTCGAACTCCAGAGCATTTTTGGGGCAATTCCGTCTGGCCGGCGCTCTGGCCGCTGGTCTAAAATACATCCATGCGCTTGAATGCGTCCCGCCGAGTGCTCCCCGCCACCCTCAACATCACGAAAGCCCTCCCTGCGATGAAACCTTTTCGCTCGCGTGAAGCTCGTGACTATTCTCCCCAGGGTTGCGCCGACCTCCGTCGCAAACAGGCAGCGCTCCTCGCGCGCCGGCAGGTGTTGCAGGCCGGCGGCCTGGGGATCCTGGGGCTAGGGCTCCCACGGTTTTGGTCCGCCCGAGCATTGGCGGCGGACAGCGCGGCTGGCGGCGCCGGTTTCGGCAAGGCGAAGCGCTGTATCTTCCTCTTCATGTGGGGCGGGCCCAGCCAGCTCGACACGTTCGACATGAAGCCTCTTGCCCCGAACGAAGTTCGCGGGCCGTTCAAGCCGATTTCCACGCGCGTCCCGGACATCCATATTTGCGAACACTTCGCGCGCGTCGCACAGGTTACCGATAAGCTGGCGATCATTCGCTCGCTCAACCATACCGATCCCGCGCACTTATCCAGTGGCCACGCCACGCTGACGGGCAATTGGGCACCCAAGCTCAACAGCGACGCCGATCCGCCGAGCGACCGCGATACGCCGCATCTGGGCGCGACGCTCGCCCGGCTGCAAGCAACGCCCGAGACCTTGCCGCCGTTCGTCACGCTGCCCTGGAAGGCCTATCATCCGGCCGCGCCCGGCGGACAAGCGCCAGGGCAACACGGCGGATTTCTCGGCCGTAAGTTCGATCCTTTGCTCATCACGGGCGATCCGAGCCGGCCCGACTGGCGCGTCGAAGCGCTGAGCCTGGCCGATGGCATCAGCTACGATCGTATCGACTCGCGCCGGATGCTGCTCAACGAGATCGATGGCCAGCGGGCCGCCATCGAGGCGTCCGACGTCACGGGGCTCAAGCAGCGAGCCTTCAATTTGCTGGCGTCGCAAGCCGCGCGCGACGCGTTCGATCTTTCGCGAGAGCCCGATTCGGTTCGCGATCGCTATGGCCGAAACATTCATGGACAATGCGTGCTGATGGCCCGCCGGCTGATCGAGCATGGCGTGCCGCTGGTCAACGTCAATTGGCACAACGACGGACGCAACTTCTGGGATACGCACGGTGAGAACTTCTCCCGGCTGAAGAAAGAGCTCATTCCGCCGGCCGATCAGGCGCTGTCCGCGCTGCTCGAGGATTTGGAAGATCGCGGCCTGTTGGAAGACACCATCGTGGCCTGGGTCGGAGAGTTCGGCCGGCGACCGCAAATCGACGCCGGGAACGCCGGCGACGGTGGCCGCGCACATTGGCCGTTCTGCTATAGCGGGCTATTGGCGGGCGGCGGCATTCGCGGCGGGGCCGTTTATGGCAAGAGCGACAAACAGGCCGGCCGTCCCGCCGACTCGCCCGTCAGTCCTCTCGACTATGCGGCGACCATCCTGCATGCCCTGGGAATTTCGGAAGAGACGATGCTGCCCGATCGCCTCGGTCGTCCGATCAAAGTGTACAACGGCCGGCCAATCACGGAGCTCTTTGCCTGACGGCACGCCGGTCAGCGGCAGCGGCCCAAATAAAAAAACAGCGGCCCAAATAAAAAAACGGCTCGCGGCGCATCGTTCGAGTAGCGCCGCGAGCCGTTTGCGTTTCGATTTGTCAGCCGTGCGCTATTTCACCTTGATCAGCTCGACCAGAAAGTGCAGCGTCGCATTCGGCGGAATGACGCCGCCGGCGCCGCGAGCGCCGTAACCCAACTTCGACGGAATTTCCAGCTCGATCATGCCCCCTTCGCCCACAAGCTGCAAGCCTTCGGTCCAACCGGGGATCACGCCGCTCAGCGGAAACTCGATCGTTTCATTACGGGCATAAGAGCTGTCGAACTCCTTGCCGCTGTCGAGCCATCCCCGGTAGTGGACCTCGACCGAGTCCTTTGCCGAAGGCTTCGCTCCGCTCGATTTGCGAAGGACGCGATACTTGAGACCCGTGGCGGTAGTTTGAAATTCCTTGGGGGCGTCCGCGTCCGCGGGGCCAGGCTCGGCGCCGCCCGCCGAGCGCACGAATCCGAACATGACCGACAGTCCAAGGCTCAAGATCAACAAGTTTGCGCTCATCACTGAAATTCTCCGGCCAGGGGGGAGACGCTTCCGCGCACCCCGCTGAAAAGTGGGCATTCGTCTGTACACGATCCAAAAAGGATACGTCCTCGCTCGCGGGTTGGCTAGGGCGAGTTTGCCGAGAACGAAGCGATCTGCTAGCGAGTCGAGGCCGAATCGGCCGCGGCCAGAACCCGTCGGCACGCCGCCAGTCCGCGCAGCGCGAGCGAGGTTGCCACCAGCGGATCGTCTTCGCGCACTTCCACGTCGGCGTTGATCCATGCTCCGTCAACCCGCTGCCGCTGCACCAGAGCATCGGCCAGTTCCTTGGCCCACCTGGTCGGATCGATCCCCAAGCTTCGTAAGGCCGTCCGTTGCTCATCGATCAGCAGGCCCAAGCTTTGGCAATAGTAGTAATAGACCGAGTCTCGGGCGGCTTCGATCTCGAACGCCCCTGGCTGATGCGCCACCGAAAAGTTCTTGACCAGCCATTGTGCCGCCGCGGCGACGCGCGGCGAATCGGCCGTCTGGCCGCAAAGCAACAACGCGCGCAATCCGTCGGCCGTCGCGCTGCCATACGAAGCGAAGCGTTCGCGGCCTTGCTCGTCGCGGCCGGCCACGCCGGCTTTGTTGCGGACAGCATCCGACTGCAAGAAGAAAAAGCCGCCGTCATCGAACGGGCTCGCGTGCGCATTCGCCCCGGCTTCGATCGTCTGGTAATTCTGGCATCGCTCGATAAACCGCAACGCCTTTTTGAAATCCGCGGACTCGGCTTCAAGCTTCGCGGAGCGTAACGCTTCGAGAGCAAAAACCGTCGCCGAGATATTTGGCTCGGCGAGCGGATTCAGTGGCGCCCCTTCCGCCGGCTTGTGGGGGCGATCGGGGGCATAGCCCCAACCGCCATAGAAGTCGTCCGTCGGCTGCCAACCGTTCTGTTCGGTAAGCTGTCGTTCCAGAAGAAACGCCACCCAGGCGTCTCTTGCCCGCCGAGCTTCGTGATCCTGCCGCTCGCCGAGCGCGAGGATGCTTCCCGCCGCCATATAAACGGGATAGGCAAAGCCAGCCTGGGGCGGTTGAACCGTCCCGTCCTCGGCGACAAAGCTCCGCAGATATGTCTGGCCACGATCGATCGACGCTGGCAGCGCTCGTTCTTGCGGCAGCGTTTCGAGGGCCATGAGCGCGAGCGGCGTCAATGCGTCTCCTTCGCGAAACGGAGCGTACACGTCGGACCGCCAGCCGCCATCTGGAGATTGCCGCCCGGCCAGATACTCCGCGCCCCGCACGAGCGCCGCATCGATTTCGCCCCCGCGGCCTGCGGGCGTTCGGGCCGCGTCCGGGACTGGCGGAGAACTCGCCGTGGGACCGCAGCCGAGCGCTACGATAGCCAGCACGGCCAGTCCCCAGCGGGTGCCGTTCGCACAGCGCCGGTGTTTCATGGTTGGGACGCCAGTTGCGTGGCAAGCTGCAAGGGGGCCCGATCTGCGAGCAGCGTCAGCAGCGACGCCGAGGTGCAAAAGGTTCGCCCCGTGATGCAATGCTGGCCCGACCAACTGCCATCTCCGTTCTGTACCCGGGCCAGCCGGGCCGAGATCGACTTGTCCCACGTTTCCCACTTCTCGCCCCTTTGCTGAACAAGCGTCTCGCTGATGTTCATATAGCTGAGAAACTCTTCGCCGCCATTGTTGCCGAAACCGGCGACGAATCGTTCATCGGATAACTTCTCAATGATACCACCGACGGCATCTTGCTGGACGCCGCGAACCTGGGCGACGCGAGCGAGCTCGCGACGAGCGGCATCCTTCGCATGGTCGCTGGCGGATGCGCTGGCCAGCACCTGTTCGGCAGCTTGTTCGGCCGGCCGGTTCGAATCGTAAAAGTGGTTGATCCGGCCCACGTTCGTCGCCTGGCGATAGAGCTCGATTCCGGCATCGCCCGCCGCCGCGCCGACGAGGACGCGGACCTCCGGACGGCCGCCGGGACGAGCCGAGATCATCTCGCGCGGCATCGCGGTTTCAAGGCTCTTGGCCGCGGGCTTCTCGTCCAGGCTGGCCAACGACTGGTGAAAGTCCCTTTCGAGTACCCGCGCGTCGATCGCCACCTTTTGCTGTGCCGCGCGATTCAAGAATTTGCTGCATAGCCCCTGGGAGAGCACCGATGCCCAGCCATGATTGCCGGCGAACGTTCCATCCGTCTGCTGATGAGTTTCAATCTTGGCGACAACTTTGGCCAGCGCCAGCTCCAGTCGTTGGTTGTCGCGGTCGCCGGGCAAGTGGCCTTTTAGTTCCGAGAGGACGAGCCCCGCCAGGAACGTGTCCGCAAACTGCCCGATTTTCCGCTGGAGTTGGGTATCGCGCACGTCCGTGACATACAGGGTCGCGGTTTCCGACCGTTCCACCTGGGCAAACACAAACTCCGCGCCGCGCGCCACGTGCTGGGCGTACTCGCCCGACCGGGGCGTATTGCCGGCTCGAATCAGTGCGAGCAGCGCCATGCAGGTGTTGCCGAGGTCCGCCGCGTCGGTCACGTTCTCGCCTTCGACGCGCGCATTGCCAAAGCCGCCGCCCTTTTGGCTGCGCCACCCACCGCCTTGGCCCCAGCCGCCGTCCGCATGCTGTTGCGAGACCAGATAGTCGAGTCCCTTTCGGACGACCGGGGTGATCGGCTTGGGCTCGACCTGCGCCGCCGCGTGTTCCGGTGTGCTCGATTCATCGGCCGCGGAACGCCCTTGAACGAGCGAAAACGCGGCAACCAAGGCGATTGTCCCCACGACTACAAACAGCTCACTGCGCGCAAGCATGACCGTGACCTCCCTAGATCAGGATGGTTGGAAACCATTGCCGTCGTTTGCAGTCCAACCATCTTGCCAGACTGCTCGAAAGCTTGGACGACACTCCACCCCAGATAAGTTCCCTCCCGCTGAGAAAAATCTTTTTCGCCCGGCTCGGTTCTGCCGCTTGCGGGCGCGTTCCCAGGATTCGACAATTGGACGTAGTCGAACCATCTCTCGGGCTCCCACTTTCCTTGGAGCGAGCACGCATGCGTAGGCGGATTCTCAAGATCGCGGCCGGAGTTGCGGTCATCGTGGGCGTGGGCGTGGCGGCGTCGGCCTACTGGGTTCGCAGCCAATTGACCGGCAGCCTGCCGCAGCTTAGCGGCGAGCGGATCGTCAGCGGCTTGATCGCGCCGGTAACGGTCGAACGCGACGAGTTGGGCATTCCCACCATTCGAGCCGCCAATCGCACCGATCTGGCGCTCGCAACCGGATTCTTACATGCCCAGGACCGCTTTTTTCAAATGGACCTGCTACGACGCAATGCCGCCGGCGAACTGGCCGAGTTGGTGGGCGGCGCCGTCGCGGATATGGATCGCAAGATCCGCGTGAACCAATTCCGCCAGCGCGCCAAGGGCGTCGTCGCCGCCGGCAGCGACGAGGATCGCGCGCTGCTCGATGCCTATGCCAAGGGCGTGAACGCCGGTCTTGCGGCGCTCGGCTCCAAGCCGTTCGAGTACCTGCTGCTGGGCGTCGAGCCGCTACCCTGGCAGCCGGAAGACTCGGCGCTCGTCATGTTCTCGATGTATCTGGACTTGCAAGGCTACGATTTCCGAGACGAAGTCACCCTGGGCACGCTGCATGCCTCGGTGCCGCAAGAAATGTTCGATTTCCTGGCCCCCATGGGAACCGAGTGGGACGCCCCCATCCACGGCGAAGCGCTTAGCGTGCCTCCGATTCCCGGTCCCGAGGTCTTCGATACACGTCAACCGAATCAACTGGCCAGCCACGCGCTCACGCCCAAGAACAAGCTACCGGCGATCGATCACTTCCGCCTGGGGAGCAACAATTGGGCCGTCAACGGAAAACAATCATCCGACGGCCGGGCGATTATCGCAGACGACATGCACCTGGGAATTCGCGTGCCTCACGTTTGGTACCGTGTTTCGTTCGTTTGGCCTGACAAGAACTCCTCGCCCGAGACGCCATCCGCCCAGGCTTCCGACTCGGACGAGCAAACGAAGCCCGTCGAGGCCGAGTATCGCGTCACCGGCGTCACGCTGCCCGGCACGCCCGCGCTCGTCGTCGGAAGCAACGGCCATGTCGCCTGGGGATTTACCAATAGTGAGGGCGACTGGGCCGACGTCGTCATCGTCGAGGTCGATCCGCACGACAGCGATTCATACCGCACGCCCGAGGGCCTGAAAAAGTTCGAGCGTTCCGAGGAGATCCTCAAGATCAAGGGCCAGCCGGACGAGAAGCTCGAAGTCGTGTCGACCATCTGGGGGCCGGTCATTCGCCACGACCACGCGGGGCGCCCGCTCGCCGTCCGCTGGGTGGCCCACGATACCGACGGCGTGAACATGGGGCTCATGCGCGTCGAGTCGGCCAAAACGCTGGAAGACGCCCTGCGGCTGGCGAATCTGAGCGGCTCGCCCGCGCAGAACTTCGTGTGCGCGGATGATCGGGGCCGCATCGCCTGGACGATCCTCGGCCGCATTCCGCGCCGCGTTGGCTTCGACGGCCGGCTGCCCACTTCCTGGGCCGATGGCTCGCATCGCTGGGCCGGCTACCTCGATCCGGAGGAGTATCCGCGAATCATCGACCCCGAAGTCGGCAAGATCTGGACCGCAAACGCGCGCGTCGTGAGCGGCGATTACCTCAAGGTCGTCGGCGATGGCGGCTACGACCTGGGGGCCCGGCAGCAACAGATTCGCGACGATCTGCTCGCGACCGAAAACGCCACCGAACAGGACATGCTGCGCATCCAGCTCGACGACAAGGCCGTGTTTCTCCAGCGGTGGCAACGGTTGCTCCTGGAGACGCTTAGCGACGAGGCCGTGAAGGACAATGCCAGGCGAGCTGAGATGCGCGAGCTCGTGGAAGCGTGGGGCGAAGCCGCCGCGACCGAGTCGGTGGGCTTTCGCGCCGTGCGCACGTTTCGCCGCAAGCTACTTGCGCAGCTCTGCGATGTGCTAGGCACGCCGGCTCGTCAGCTTGATGAAGAATTTCAACTCGCGCGCTACGAACGCGTCGAAGGCGCCATCTGGCGGCTGGTCGCGGAGAAGCCCGCCCATTTGATCGACCCTCGCTACGAAAGTTGGGAGGCGCTACTACTGGCCGCGGCCGACGACGTGATCGCCGAAGCCGCCGCCAACGGCCAGTCGTTCGCCAACTTCACCTGGGGCGCGTTCAATACGACGAAGATCCAGCATCCGCTCAGCATGGCCGTGCCTAGCCTGGCAGGCTGGTTGGACATGCCGCCCGAACAATTGCGGGGCGATACCGAAAACATGCCGCGCATCCAGGCTCCGTCGGCCGGCGCCTCGCAGCGGATGGGCGTCTCGCCCGGCCACGAGGAAGACGGCTACTTGCACATGCCCTGCGGCCAGTCGGGGCATCCGCTCTCGCCCCACTATCGCGACGGCCACGACGCCTGGGCTCGTGGCGAACCGACGCCGTTTCTTCCCGGCAAGACGATCAACACCCTGGTGCTCAAACCGGCCGCGTAACGTCCGGCATCGGGCACCCCTGAGGACGTCTCACTCAAACCAAAATCGCTCGCCGCGCCGGAAGGCTTCCACGCCCTCGCGGGTACTCTCGCTATGCATCACGGGATGCAGGCTCTGGGCCTCCAGCGTGAGTGCGTCTTCGAGCGGCAAGTGCCAGCCGCCGAGCGCGGAGTTCAAATCCGCTAGCATCGCGTCGCGCGGCTGCCGGCAAATCTGTCGCGCCATGTCCAGCGCCCGCTCCAGCCCGCGCCCGGCTTTGCACAGCTCCCACACCAGGCCTAGCTCATAGGCGCGCCCGGCGGTGATACGCTGCCCGGTGATGATCAGCGGTAGCGCGGGCCCCCAGCCGATCAGACGTGGCAGATAGACCGTGCCGCCATCGACGAGCGGCACTCCCCAGCGCCGACAAGCCACGGAGAACGACGCCCCTGGCTCGGCCAGCCGAATATGGCCGTGGCAGAACAATTCCAAGCCGCCGGCATACGTGTAGCCCTGGGCCACGGTAATCACCGGCTTCGTTTGCACGATCCGCGTTCCGCCCATGGGCCCCGTGCCATGCTCGACGAACGCGGCGATTTCCTCGCGCGTGGCGCTCAGGTGGGCCAGCGTTTCCAGGCCTTTCAAATCGGCGCCGCTACAAAAGGCCTTGTCGCCTGCGCCGTGCAATACCGCCACGGTCAGCGAATCGTCATCGCGAAAAGCTCGCCACGCTTCGAGCAACAGTTTGGCCATGAAGCCGTCGACGGCGTTGTGCGTCGCGGGCCGATTCAGCGTGATTTGCAGAATGGCACCGCCGTCGACCTCGTGACGCGTCAGGATCACCGGTTGCGTGCCGCTGGGCGTGCTAGACATGGCGATCTCCTTTAAGGTTGCGCGGGTGCGCTGGCAATGAACCATGCAAGTCGTTAATGTAACGCAATCCCTGCCTGAAGGCTGCCTGCATGTTGCCTGCCCACCGCATTATCGATCTCAGCGTTTCGCTCGAGCACCTGGCGCCCAGCGAGCCGTTGCCCGCGGAGATTCTCTACACCTCGCACGCGATCGCGGGCCGCGACCAGATGCGCCAGTTCTTCGGTATCCAGCCCGAAGATCTCGTGTACTCCGCCGGCCAGGGCTGGGCGGTTGAAGAGATTCGCGCGGTCACCCACACCGGCACGCATGTCGATGCTCCCTATCATTATGCGGCCATCTCCGAGGGCCGGCCGGCGCGAACCATCGACGAGGTTCCGCTCGCGTGGTGCTTCGCGCCCGGCGTGGTGCTCGACATGCGCCACAAGCCGCCGGGCGATCTCATTACGGTGGCCGATTTGCAAACCGCGCTCGATCGGATCGGGCACCAGCTCCAGCCGCTCGACATTGTGCTGCTGCAAACGGGAGCCGACAAACGTATGGGCTCGGCCGCCTATTTCGCCCAGCCCGGGCTCGGCCGCGAGGGCACGCTGTGGCTCTGCGAGCAAGGCGTGAAGGTCATCGGCATCGACGCCTACACGCTCGACCGGCCGTTTATCAACATGAAGGCCGACTACGAACGCACCGGCGACGGGCGTTATATCTGGCCGGCGCATTTTGCCGGCATCACGCGCGAATATTGTCAGATCGAAAAGCTGGCGAACCTCGACCGGCTGCCGCGCCCTTGCGGATTTCTGATCTCTTGCTTGCCGGTGAAGATTCATCGCGCCAGCGCCGGCTGGTGCCGCGCCGTGGCGCTGGTGCCCGAAGAACACTTTTGCGGAGAAACACCATGACCTTGGCGGACCGGATCGTACGTAGCGGCTTCGTGGCCTTGGCCGTGGGGCTCGGCTGGGGCATTCGCGGAGACTTCGGGCACCTGGTCGGCGCGATGTATCCCGGTGCGTGCCTGGCCCTGGGGTTCGCCTACGTCAGCCGCCAGCGTGCGCTGTTCTTGTGGATGCCCGTGTTGGCCGCCGTTTCGGCCATCGGCATCGGTTCGGGCGGATCGATGAGCTATGGCATTCTGCACGGCTACGCCCAGGCCGATACGTTCGTCAACTATGCGTATGGCTTTCTGACGCTCTTCTTGCAGGGCGCCGCGTGGGGCACGTTCGGCGGGGCGATGATCGGTCTCGTGCTCGAACGCCAGCCGCTCCGCACCGGCGAATGGCTGGCCCTGGCGGGCACGATCCTGGCCGGCGGCTGGTTTACGTCGCTCGTGGTGGTCACCTGGCTGGGGTTTGACATCAATCCGCCTCGCAACAATACGTCGATCGCGTTCTTCGGCGCCGCGCTCGCCCAGCTTGTGTGGCTGGCCTGGAACAGAAAATGGAGTGGCTTTCGCGGCGGGCTATTGGGTTATCTCGGCTTTGGCTTCGGAATGAGTGGCGGTCGCCTGTTGGGCAATATCGCCAACGTGCTCCAGACGACGAGCCTCGACTTCACGATCAACCACTGGAACGTGATGGAGGTTACCTGCGGCATGATCGGCGGCTTCGTATTCGCGTTCGGCATGCTCAAGTACGCTTATCCCGCGCCGCCCGAACGCGAGAACCTCGGCTGGACCAGCGTGCTGAGCATCGTCTATGTGCTCGGCGTGATTCCGCTCTGGCACCGGCTCACGCGCATCCGTCCCGACGAAAAGCTCGCGAGCTGGGCCAACGAGCTCAAGTCTTACGGCTACGAGAATCCCGAGCAATTGGCCGATACGGTTCTCTCATCGCTCGATGCGATTTGCGTGCTGGGCTTCGTGGGCGCGGCCATCTGGATGCTGATTCATTTTCGCCGCTGGCAGCCGCTGGCCTGGTTTCCGGTCATCTGGCTCTCGCTCACGATGCTGCTGTTTCAGAACGTGAACGCCTTGTATTTCTGGTACCCCCATCGCGAGAAGCAGTTCAACATGCACAACGTGTTTTGGGTGCTGCTGGGGCTGATGGCGGCCTATGTCATCGTCAGCCCATTGCTTCGGCCCAAGCCCTCGGCCGAGGAATCCGAATCGGGCGACGCGCCGGTGCCCTGGCCGCGGTGGATCGGCGCGGCAGTGGCTTGCTTCGCCGGCATCCTGCTCGTTGCGAGCTTCGTGAACGGAGAAAAAACGATGCGCACGGCCTGTACGCGCTGGCCGGTTTGGAGTTGGTCGCAAGGGCCGTTCCCCGGAAAGGCCGTGGAGCCGGCGGCCGAGCCGGCCTCTAAATAACGCCGGCCGCGCGAAACGTGGCGACTTCCGCGTCGGAAAATCCGTGCTCGCGCAGCACCTCGTCGGTGTGCTGGCCAATTGCGGGCGCTCCGTGCCGGACTTCGCCCGGTGAGCGGCTGAGACGCACGGCGGGGCTGGCGACGGGCACCGGCCGCGCGCAACCGGCGAACGTCGTGTGTTCGAGCAGCCGGCGCGCATTGACTTGCGGATCGGCGAGTACCTCGTCCAGTTCGTACACCGGGCCGCACGGCAGCCGCGCCTTTTCCAGCGCCGCGACCACTTCATCGCGCGTCTTGTCCGCGCACCAGGCCGCCATCACCTCGTTGATCACCGGATAGTGATCCGCGCGGCTAATGTCGTCCTGGAGCCGAGGGTCGTCGCACAGATCCTCGCGCTCGACGAGCCTCGCCCAGCGGCGAAACATGGCTTCGCCAATCGTGGGCACCAGCACCCAGCCGTCGCGCGTGCGATAAGTGTCGGCCGGGGCGGCGTAAAAGCTGGCGTTGCCCTGGCGCTGGCGGCGAATGCCGGTCATCGCCCGTTCGGCCAGCATCGGCAGCATGAACGTGACGCTCGTTGCCAGCAGAGAGACGTCGATCAGTTGCCCCTGGCCTGTTTGTTGGCGGTGCATCAGCGCCGCCATCGCGCCAAAAGCCGCGTGCAGCGCCGTGCCATAGTCGACCCAGGAGACCGCGCAGCGGACCGGCGCTTCGGGAAACCCAGTGAGCTCCATCGCGCCGCTCATGGCCTGGGCAATGCCGTCGAAGCCCACGCGGGCTCGATAGGGGCCGTCCGGGCCAAAGGCCGAGCCCATCACCAGAATGATGTCGTTCTTGATGGCTTGCAGCGCGGGATAATCGAGCCCCAGCTTCTTGAGCACGTTCAGCGGTAGGTTGGCGACGACGATATCCGCCCGTTCGACGAGCCGGCGAACGATCTGGCCGGCGTCCGGATGGGCCGGATCGAGCGTCAAGCCGCGTTTGTTGCGGTTGATGCTCAGAAACAAACCGCCCTCGCCGCTCTCGACGATGGGGCCGATCGGCCGGTCTTCGCCGCCCTCGCGACGTTCGATGCGAATCACGTCGGCCCCGAAATCGGCCAGCATCATCGCGCAATACGGCCCGGCGATAAACCGCCCGAAGTCGAGCACGCGGATGCCTTCCAAGGGCTTGCTCATGGGCCTGCCACTCCCGCGGTGAGCGATTGCGGAATCGGCACGACCCGCGTCCGTAGAAACTCACCCAGGCTTTTGGCCTGTGGATCGAAACGCGTGCTCGAAGCCACGCCCTCACCCAAGAGGCCGACGACAACGAAATTGAGCGCGTTCAGATTTGGAAACTCGTAGCGGCGGATATCGAGCTCTTTTGCCTCGGGCAGCAGGTTGCGAAATTGCTCCGTGCTCAGAAACGCGCGCAGCCAGGCATACCCCGCGGCGTCGCGCGTCCAGAGGCCGACATTCGCATTGCCTCCTTTGTCGCCGCTTCGAGCGCCCACAATCGTCCCCAATGGCAGGTCTTGTGTTGGGCCGGTTGGCACCGCCGCGATGACCGTCGTCCGGGTTCGAGCTTCGTCGCTTTTCACATCGCCTGTGGCGACTGTGTGGGGTATGCCGATTCGGCGTCCATCTTCCAGCACGACGACTTGCTCCACGACGTCGGCCGGAACCAGCGTCGGCCAGTAGATCGCCAGCGGGCTGGCCTCTTGCGGCGGCGTGGTGCAGAAAAAGCCGGGATAGCTGGCCAGCGCCATTTCGATCACGGGGCCCGTAAACGCTCGGCCCACCCGCTTGGGATCTTGGCTCTTGGCCGTGATCTTCAAAAAAGCGGCCGCTTCCTGGTTCGTTGCGGCGTTCGCCTTGTCGGTGCGGGCAAGTTGAATCTCGAACGCGTCGAACCGGCTCGTGTCGAGCGAGCGCCGTAACGTCCGTTCGACAAGCGAGGCCTTCTCTTCGATATCGAGCCCCGTCAACACGAACGTGATCTGGTTGCTGAAACCGCCGAGATAGTTCAGGCACACTTTTACGTTCTGCGGCGCGGGCTCGCCGCGCACGCCGCTTACGCGCACCCGATGGGGCGCTTCTTGCGCGAGCTCGACCGTGTCGAACCGAGCGACGACGTCCGGATTCGCATACGCCGGTCCATCGATCTCGTAGAGCAGTTGCGCCGTGACCGTGCCGACCGACACCAGGCCGCCCGTCGCTTCATGCTTGGTGATGACGCTCGAACCGTCCTCGTGAATCTCGGCGATCGGAAAGCCCGGATTTTCGAGTCCCGGCACTTCGCGAAAGAACGGATAGTTGCCGCCCGTGCATTGCGTGCCGCATTCGATGACGTGGCCTGCCGCGACCGCGCCGGCCAGTTTGTCCCAATCATCGCGTTTCCAGCCGAACTTCCAGGCCGCGGCGCCGACGACGACCGAAGCGTCGGTCACCCGCGGGCAAACCACCACATCGGCGCCTTGCTGAAGCGCCTCGACAATGCCCCACGCTCCGAGATAAGCGTTGGCCGTGAGCGGCTTGATCTGCCGGTCGCGCAGCCGCTTGCCGGTGTCGAGGTGCCTAAGCTCGTGACCCGCGGCTTGTAGCTCGTCGAGTCTCGGCAGGAGGTCGTCGCCTTCGATGTGCAAGATCCTCGCGTTCAGGCCCAGCCGCTCACTTAGCGCGCGCAGGGCCAAGGCCAGTCCCGCGGGATTCAGCCCGCCCGCATTGGTGACGATCTTCACCCCCCGGCTCAAGGCTTCGCCAAGTACGTCCTCCATCTGCTTGAGAAACGTCACGGCATAGCCCGCCGCGGGATCCTTTTGCCGCGACTTCCAAAGGATGAGCATTGTCAACTCGGCCAGGTAGTCGCCGGTGAGGAAGTCGATCGGCCCACCGCAAACCATCTCGCGGGCGGCCGACAAGCGGTCTCCGTAAAATCCGCTGCAATTGGCGACACGAAGCGGAGCGCTCATGGGGCTGAACCTTTTGAGGAGGGACGGGCTACGACGGTGGATCGCCCGCGGCGTCGGCTTCGACCACCGCGAGCACGGCTCCGGCGTGGACCTGATTCCCTCGCTCGACGGCGAGCGACGCAACCTGCCCGGAGTGCGGGGCCGCGATCTCGTGCAGCATCTTCATCGATTCAAGGACCAGCAGCACTTGTCCCGCTTCGATCCGATCGCCCAAGGCGATGCGCACTTCGTGGACCGTGCCAGGCAGCGGTGCGACGAGCGATCCGGTCGCGACGGCATCCTCGACGAGCGGAAAACGCGGAACTTCCCGCAAGGCCGAGTTGCCCAGGCCGCTGTCGACAAACAACGTGTCCCCGACGTGCTCGACGTGGTACCGGCGCTCGATGCCGCCGACTTCGAGCCGCACAAGATTGGCCGTGGCTTCTTTCAGCCGGACGTTTTTCAACGCTTCGCCGTCGACTCGCAGCGTGAGCTCGCCGCGCAAAAACTGATATTCAACGAGATGTTCGCCATGCTCGCCCGCATAACGCACGGATTGCGGCTGCGAAGGGTTATTGCGCCAACCGCTGGGGGCATTGCCCAGCACGTGCGACTCGCTGCGCCGCTGGGCCTGCGCGGCGAGCGCCGCCGCGGCAGCGTGCAATCGCTCGTCAGTTTCCGTCACGAGCGGCGCCCCGAGTTTCGTCGCGTCGTGGCGCGACAAAAAGCCGGTATCGGTCGCTCCCTCGATAAATTCGTCGGACTCCAGCACGCGCACCAGCAGTTCGCGATTCGTCACCAGGCCGTGTAGACGGGCCTCGCGCAGCGCGTGCGCCAGCCGCGCGGCGGCTTCGTTTCGCGTCGGTGCGTGGGCGATCACCTTGGCCAACATCGAATCGTAATACGGCGGCACGTCGCCGGCCCCGTCGAGCGCCGAGTCCACGCGCAAGCCGTCGCCGCTGGGAACCTCGCAGCGGCTCAGCCGGCCCGCCACCGGGCGATAGTCGTGTCGCGGATCCTCGGCGCAGAGGCGAACTTCAATCGCGTGTCCGCGCGGCCGAAGATCGAACACCTCCGGCGGCAACGGCTCGCCGGCCGCCACCAGGATTTGCAGCCGCACCAGATCCAGCCCCGTGATGAACTCCGTCACCGGGTGCTCCACTTGCAGCCGGGTGTTCACTTCCAGAAAGTAGAACGTCCCTTCCGGCGTCAGCAGAAATTCAAACGTGCCGGCATTCGTGTAGTCGATGGCTTTGGCGCCGCGCACCGCGGCTGCGGCTATTGCGCCGCGCAAGGCGTCGTCCAAAACGACCGAGGGCGATTCCTCGACGATCTTCTGATGCCGCCGCTGGATGGAGCATTCGCGCTCGAACAAATGCACGACGTTGCCGTGCGCATCGCCGAAAATTTGCACTTCGATGTGCCGCGCTCCGGGAAGGTACGGTTCGACAAACACCGTGCCATCGCCAAACGCGGCCGCGGCTTCTTGCCCCGCCGTTTCGAGCTGCGCGGCGAATTCCGCGGCACTTCGGGCGACGCGCATCCCGCGACCGCCGCCTCCGGCAGACGCCTTGATCAGCACCGGCCAGCCCAGCTTCTCGACGTTCTTGAGCACTTTTTCCGCCGGCTGCGTTTGAATCTCGACGCTCGGCAACAGCGGCACGTCGGCGGCTTGCATGCGGCGTTTGGCTTCGAGTTTCGAGCCCATCGCCGCAATCACGTTCGACGACGGGCCGATGAAGATGAGCCCCGCGGATTCACAAGCGCGGGCGAACTCGGAATTCTCGGCCAAAAAGCCATACCCGGGATGAATCGCGTCCGCGCCGGCGCGCTGGGCCGCTTCGACGATCGCATCCGCGCGCAAATAGCACTCCGCCGGCCGTAGGCCGCCCAGCGGGACTACTTCATCCGCTTCGCTCACGAAGGGAGCATCGCGATCGGCATCGGAGCAGACGGCCACGGTTGCGATGCCCATCGTCCGGCAGGTACGCATGATGCGCCGGGCGATTTCACCGCGATTGGCGATCAGGATTTTTTTGATGCCGAAGGAGCTCATGCGATTTGCTACATCCTGAAGACGCCAAATTTGTCCGTCCCGCGAACTTTCGCGCTCAGCGCCGCCGAAAGCGCCATGCCCAGCACCGTGCGCGAATCGCGCGGGTCGATGATCCCGTCGTCGTAGACCTGGCCGCTGGTGAACGTGGCCAGCGATTCGCTTTCGATCTGGTCTTCGACGGCCTTGCGAAGAAACTCGTCCTGCTTCTCGTCGAACGGTTTGCCGGCGGCCTGGGCCGCGGCTCGGCGCACGAGCGACATTACGCCCGCAAGCTGCGCGGGCCCCATCACGGCCGTCTTGCTGTTGGGCCAAATGAATACGAACCGGGGCTTATAAGCATAGCCGCACATGCCGTAGTTGCCGGCTCCGTAGGAGCCGCCAATCTGTAGGGTGAGATGCGGCACCGTGCTGTTCGACACGGCGTTGATCATATGCGCGCCGTGCTTGATGATGCCGCCTTGTTCGTACTGCTTACCCACCATGTAGCCGGTTACGTTCTGAATAAACACCAGCGGCACGCCATGCCGGTTGGCAAGCTGGATGAATTGCGCCGCCTTCTGCGACTCGGCCGAAAACAGCACGCCCTGTTGGTTCGCCAGAATGCCGATCTCGTAGCCGTAGAGCGAGGCCCAGCCCGTGAGCAGATTCGCGCCATACGCCGGCTTGAATTCGTGAAACCGCGACCCGTCGACGATGCGAGCGATGATCTCACGCATATCGACCGGCACCTTGAGGTCCGCCGGCGCGAGGCCCAGCAGTTCGTCCTCGCGGTAACGCGGCGCTTCGACGTTCGCGGCCGGCGCGGGGCCAAGCTTCCGCCAATTCAGGTTCGCGACGATCTCCCGGCCGATGCGCAGGGCGTCGCGCTCATCCGCGGCCAAATAGTCCGAAAGGCCCGAGACGCGGGAGTGCATCTCCGCGCCGCCCAGTTCCTCGTCGGTGGATTCCTCGCCGGTGGCCATCTTCACCAGCGGCGGGCCGCCCAAGAATACCTTGGCCCGGCCTTTGACGAACACCGTATAGTCACACATGGCCGGCGTGTACGCGCCGCCGGCCGTCGAGTTGCCAAACACCAGCGAGATCGTCGGAATGCCGGCCGCCGAAAGCTCGGTGAGATGGCGAAACGAGGCTCCGCCCGGAAGAAAGATCTCCGACTGGCGCGGCAAGTCGGCCCCGCCCGACTCGGTCAGCGTGACGTACGGTAGCCGATTGCGCAGGCAGATGTCGAACCCGCGCATCGACTTCTTCATTGTGTACGGATTCACGGCGCCGCCGCGCACCGTGGGGTCGTTGCCCATGATGTAGCATTCGACGCCCGAGACGACGCCAATGCCGCAAACCACGGCCGCGCCGGGCTCGTAGTCCGTGCCGGCGCCAGCAATGGGCGATAATTCCAAGAACGGCGAATCGCGATCCACCAACAGTTCGATTCGCTCGCGAATCAGCAGCTTGCCGCGCTGGTGATGCCGGGCGACGGATTTCTCGCCGCCGCCGGCGCGGGCCGCGGCCAACAGCTCATCCAGCTTGGCAAGCTGCGCGAGCACCGATTCGCGGTTCGCGCGGTACTGGGCCGACTGCGGATCAAGACGCGAGGGTAGGATCTGTCGCTGCACCGCCGGGCATCTCCTGGCAAGCCGTTCGAACACGCACCCCAATCGCCTGGCGCGTGCCGCGCGAGGCCAAGCTCAGGCCCTCTCGTTCGCAATGCGATGAGCCACGCTACTTCGGCGGAAAAATCCCTTCGTACTTGGCGATGATGCCCATCATGATCTCGTCCGCGCCCGCGCCGATCGACCACAGCCGCGAATCGCGGAAGTACCGAGCCATCGGGTATTCTTCCATGTAGCCCATCCCGCCGTGGAATTGCAGGCAGGTGTCGGCCACTTCGCGGGTGAGCCGGCCGGTCTTCAGCTTGCACATCGAGGCTTCGCGCGTGTAATCTTCGCCGCGGTCCATCAACCGGCCGCAGTGGTAACACATCTGCTTGAGCATCTCGACTTCGGTGATCAGCTCGGTCAGCTTGAAGTAGATCCACTGGTTCTCGATCAGCGGCTTGCCGAACGTCTTGCGTCCGCGGCAATACTCGATCGTCATCTTGATGATCTTTTCCATGCCGGCCGCCGCGCCGCAGGAGCTTACCAGCCGTTCGTTCTGGAACTGTTCCATCTGGTAGATAAAGCCCAGGCCTTCTTCGCCAATGCAGTTGGCCACGGGCACTCGGCAATTGTCGAACACGAGCTCCGCGGTGTCGCTGGCCCAGTTGCCCATCTTCTTGAGCGTCTTGCTGACCGAGAAGCCGGGCGTATCCGTCGGCACGACGATCAGCGACATGCCCTTGTAGGTCGTGCCCGGCGAGGTTCGCGCCAGCAAGCAGATCCAGTCGGCCTGGGCACCATTGGTGATGTACAGCTTCGAGCCGTTGATGACGTAGGAATCGCCATCGCGTTCGGCCTTGGTGCGAATGCCCGCCACGTCGCTGCCGGCTTCCGGCTCGGTAACGGCCACCGAGCAAACCGCGTCGCCGCGAATCGCCGGTTCCAGATACTTCTTCTTGAGCTCGTGCGAGCCGTGCTTCGCCAGCGCTGGCGTGGCCATGTCGGTTTGCACGCCAAAAGCCATCGGAATCGCGCCGCAATCGATCCGGGCGAACTCCTCCGAAAGCGCGAGGTTATACCAGTAGTCCGCGCCCATCCCGCCGTACTCTTCGGGATAGGACAGGCCCAGCAGCCCCAGGTCGCCCGCTTTTTTGAACAGCTCGTGCGCCGGAAAGATGCGGGCTTCTTCCCAGGCCTCGACGTGTGGGTTGATCTCTTGATCGACGAACTGCCGCACCGTCTCGCGAAAGAGTTGATGCGCCTTGGTGAAACCGGTGCCCGGAATAACCGCATCCGAACCTGAATCGCGAACCGCCGTGGACATAGCCTGACTCTCCTGGAAAGCGCCGGCCAGCCGAACGACGGGCCGAGTAGGGACTAGTGGAATTCTATCGGCGCGATGGTCCGATTGAAAGAGAGCGCAAGGCTTCGCTCAAATCACTTAACCTCTTGCATCTTGCATCGGCGAAGTCTGCGGTCCGCCCGATGCGCTGCCCAACGCCCGCTCGCCGGAAGATTGCCGATACTGGGGGGCTCGCCACGCGGCCGGGTCAGCAGTCAATGGATGCGTCGTCGGGCGAGTTCGTATGGCTTGGGAAACTTGGTAACCAGCCACCGCGGCGGCCAGACGTCCATGGGTTGCATCAACTTGCCGAACCGGCGAATCGCGTCATTCCAGGAGAGTAGGGTCGCGTTTTTCGTAGCTGGATTGACGAGCGCGATCCGATCGGCTTTGGGCAACCAGGTCGGAACGCCCTTGGTCCAGACACAATACGAATAAACCTCTTGAGTTTGATCGTCCTCCGCGGCGGAAAACTGTGCCACGAAATGTTCCAATTCCTTGATTGCGAGCCAACGTTCGAGCAGCGGCTTTTGTTCCGCATATTCGCCACCCGTAGAACGCAACGCGAGCATCCTGAACTGGGCCTCCGCGAGGTGGCCGTCCGGAACTTTCCATACCGCCCACCCGTCAGCATCCAACACATGAGGCACGAAGCACAATGGCCTGGCCTCGTCGATTTGTTCTTCCGCGAGTTGGGCCATCAGCGTGGTGCCGGCGATGTCCTCGCTACCGCTGACCAATAAACAGTCGCGCCCCGTGGGCAATGCGACGGGCCGGCCCGTGATTTTTAGTTTATGGAGGAAGTCGAGCGCCAGCATTCGCGTAGCGTCATAGGAATCCCCGGTCTGAATCACGTACAACGATTCGCCCAGCGCCGCGACTTGCGTTGGGCTTTGCTCCTCGAGGTTTTGCCGCGCCACTTCCATCGCTTCATGGAGAGTGACTCCCCATTGGTCCAGATCTTCCTGTCGGACGAAACGCATCGAGTAGGGCAAGTCATAAACCAGGGACGCCGTCAGATGCTCGCTCACCTCGATTCCCGGATAGTCTTCCCAATTTCCGCCATCCGCTTCGGATTGCAAGCGCGCCATTTCCAGCGAGCAGCGATTGCGCAATGCAGGTCGTAAGTCCGGCTTCACATCTTCAAAGTCGGAGGGGATCTCCATGTCAGTCAGCAGCCCAATGCAGGTTTGCCGCAGCCATTCCTGCCGCTCATTACGTGGCAACCGAATGTAGATCTGATGGAGGTTGGCCAGATTGATGCAATGCCGAGATTCTTCACCCGGTAGAGCCAGCCGTTGCTGCGTTGCATCGTAGATAAACGGTCGCGTATCGCCTGCGTTTCGAAGTGCGTTCGATAGGAGCGTGGCAAACTTTTCTTCCGAAGGCGGGCCGAACATTGAGTTAAGGATTCCCATGATTGTAAGGCCTCCGTCAGCAGCAACTGAATCGGTTTCCGATCGAGGTCTAATCCTAAAGCAAGGCCAGAACGGACGGCAAACATTTTTTGCATCCGGACACAAGGTATCGGCTCCATTGCCGACGACGGCTTCTCAGCACGTTCCGCATGGCTTACGATCTTGGCATTCCCGATACGCACGCGAGCCATCGCGGTTCCTGGAATCCTGATCTCGCAATGTTGCATTGTGAGGAGACGACGATGTCCACATTTTCGTTCATTACGCTTGCTATCGACCCGCGCGGCATCGCCCGTGTCACGCTCAACGCGCCGCAGACGCGCAACGCCATGTCCAACGACTTGATGCGCGAGTTGCGCCAGGCGGCGGGCGAGCTGGCTGCGGATCCCAAGGTGCGGGCCGTCGTCCTCACCGCCACGGGCGACATTTTCAGCGCCGGCGGAGACCTCAAGGGCATGCAGCGGCAAGCCACGAACACTCGCGAGGGTCGCATTGCCGACGCCACCGAATTCGCCACCACGCTCCGAGAGCTCGATCAGTTGCCCAAACCGCTCATCGGCCGCATCAATGGCTCGGCGTTCGGCGGTGGGCTGGGGCTGATTTCCATTTGCGACGTGGCGATCGGCCTGGCCGGCGCCACTTTCCGCTTGAGCGAAGTCACCCTGGGCCTGATCCCGGCGACGATCTCTCCCTACGTCGTGGCTAAGATCGGCGTGCCCAACGCCCGGCGCACCTTCCTCACCGCGCGCAAGCTCGATGGCCGCGATGCGGTGCGGATTGGGCTGCTCGACGAAGCCGTTGAATCGCTCGAACAGCTCGACGCCGCGATCGAACGCGAAGTGACGAACGTTCTGGCTTGCGCGCCGGGCGCGGTCGCCAACGCCAAGCAGCTCATCCGTTTCGTCAGCACGCACGAAATTGATGAGAATCTGCCCTACACGGCCAGCGCCCTGGCCGACGCCTGGGAGACGGCCGAGATTCGCGAGGGCATCGACGCGTTCATGAACAAACGCAAACCGAACTGGCAGGTTTGAATGCGCCAGGCAGCCGCCCTCTCTCGTGGCGTTTAGGCTTGCGCCACCGATGCGCTGCGCATTGCCGCGGCCTTATCGCGCAGCTCCCGGCGCAAGATCTTTCCAATGCCGCCCTTGGGCAGCGACGGCAAGAAATGGACCCGCGACGGGGCCTTGAACTTCGCCACGTTGCTGGTGACGTGCTCGATGATTTCGGCCTCGGTGGGCTGCGTGCCCGGCTTCGCTACGACGAACGCCACCACGGCCTCGCCGTAAATGTCGTCGGGCACGCCTACCACGGCCGCTTCGGCGATGGCGGGATGTTCGTGTAGCACGGCTTCCAGCTCGGCCGGATAGATATTTTCGCCGCCGCGAATGATCATGTCTTTCTTGCGGTCGACCACGAACAAGTAGCCGTCCTGGTCCAGATAACCGACGTCGCCCGTGTGCAGCCAGCCGTCTCGCATGACCTTGGCGGTTTCTTCCGGACGGTTGTGGTAGCCCAGCATGACGATTGGCCCGCGAAGGCAGATCTCGCCGCGTTCGCCGGTTGGCAGGACCTGGTCGTTGTCGTCTTGAATGCTAATCTCGGTATTGCAGTAGGCGCGTCCCGCCGAGCCGGGGCGGAACTCCTCGGTGATGCGGTTCGAGGTGCCCAGCCCCGAGGCTTCCGTCAGCCCGTACACTTCGCGAATCCGGCACGGATAGCGCTTCATGAAGGCGATGCCCAGTTCGACGGGCAGCGGCGCCCCGCCGCAAATCACTTCGCGCAGCGACGACAGGTCGTACTTCGCCGCGGCCGGATGATGCAGCATCACGGCCAGGATCGTCGGCACCGCGGCGATCGTCGTGCATTTGTGCTCGGCGATCAATGCCATGAAACGCTCGGGATCGAACCACCGCATTTGAATCAGCTTCGCGTGTTGCGCCAATCGCTCGGGCACCATCAGCAAGTCGTTCATGATCGCCACGCCGAAGATATGCGCAATCGGCATCGCGCTAAGCGTGATTCGCGGTCCCTCCCAATGATCCAACACCGAGGCTTCGAGCACGGCCTCGGCACTGGCCACCAGGTTGCCGTGCGACAGCAGCACGCCCTTGGGCTTGCCGGTCGTCCCCGAGGAGTAGAGCATGATCGCCACGTCGCTGCTCTTGATCTCCGGAAGCTCGAGAATCGGTTCTTCACGCACGAGCTCGTCGAGCCGAAACTCGGGCGGCGTCGCTTCCGGATTGTCGGCGCCGCCTTGCACGAGAATCATCCGCACGTGCGGCAGGCCGGCGGCCGCCTCGCGCACCGTGGGCAACCGCTCGACGTCGGTCACGATCAGGTCCGCGCTTGTGTCCGCCAAGACATAGCGAAGTTCGGCCGCGGCGGCCTGCGGCATCACGGGAATCGCCGTCGCCCCGGCGCGAAAGATCCCCTGAAACACCGGGTAAACCTGCACGTGGTTCATCATCAGGACGACGGCCCGTTGGCCGGGTCCCAGGCCGCGCCGGGCCAATGCGCCGTGCATCCGCCGGCCAAAGTCGAGCAACTCGAAGTTCGTGAACTTCTCGCCCTCGATCTCGAAGCATGCCTGCTCGCCCAACCGTGCGGCCGAATACTCGGCCAGTTCCGCCAGGTTTTTGACCATGATTCCCTCACGTGACTGCTTTTCACGCCCTCGGCGAGCTTGCTCGGCGGCATCCAACAGCCGAGGAACCTTCCGGGCGAAGTTTGCCTGGACCTTCCGATAAGATACCCGAATCGGCCGTCGAAGGGATACGGAAATCGCCTAGCAAAAGTGCCCCGCTAGCGCCGTAATTCTTCCCCCCAGGCGTTACGATAGCGGCGAGCGACGCCCAGCCGCTGGCGCTCGCAACGTTCTATCTGCAAAGCAGGGTGAAGAGGGGGCTTCCATGAAACTTGTCGCAACACTCGTGATCGTGGTCGTGGCTGGCAGCATGGCCCGGGAAGTGCCGTCACAAGCCGTGGAACCGGCACGCATTGTCTGTCTGGGAGACTCCGTCACCCGGGCCGTCCGGCCGGGAGTCGAAGCGCATCAGACGTTCTGCGCGCTGCTCGAACAAAGTCTGGCCACCGGCAACCGCCCTGTGCGCGTCGTCAACGCGGGCGTCGGGGGCAACACGACTAGAGATGCCCTGCGAAGGTTTCAAGCCGACGTCCTCGACCACAAGCCGCACTGCGTGGTGATCATGTTTGGCCTCAACGATTCCTGGATCGATAGCGGCAAGACCGCCTCGCGGCTCACGGTCGAAGAGTATCGCACGAATCTGATGACGATGATCGAACGTTTGCGGGCGGAGGATATCGCCGTCGTGCTCATGACGCCCAATCCCGCCTTGCGGCCCACGTATGGGTCTGAGCGAAACGCCACCCTAAAGCCGTACGTGCTCGCGGTTCGACAGTTGGCGGCCGAGTGGAAACTGCCGCTGGTCGACGTGTACCAGTTTTTTGCCGAGCAAGCCTTGGAACGCGAAGTCAATTCGCTGTTTACCGACGACATGCACCCGAACCCGGAAGGCCAGCGGCAACTTGCGACACGGTTACAGCCCGTGCTCGAAGCGGTCCTCGAACGCCCGCGCCGCGACGAATAACGCTCTGTGGCGTTTGCCCCGCACCCGAGTACAATAGGGAGCCTTCTACAGACGCTATTATTGGGCGCCTTGGTGGTAGATGGCGGTCGAAATCGCGGAGGCCATCGCATGGTAGTTTGGCACATCTTTCCGCTCGGGGTTCATCGTGGGCTCGCTCTCGCGGCCGTGTTCCTGGGCGGATTCGCAACGGGGCTTGCCGCGGACGTTCATACCGCGGGCGACGCGGCTCCCGCGGTCGATGCCGAAGCGGCCGCGCGCGGTTGGCAATGGTTGCAAACCCAGCCCTATGCGCCGGCCGAGTTCAGCGTCGAGCTGTTCGATCGGCTGTGGGAATTCTGGCCGGCCGCCCTCAAGGAGCAAGCGGCCAACGCCTCGCCCGACGAGCGCCGCCGACTGGCCTTCTCTCGGTACGGCTTGGTTGCCAATCCCGACGACCCGCAAGGGCCGCCGCTGGGCGTTGTTGACGATGGCCAGGGCGGCTGGGTCATGAATTGCCTCGCGTGTCACCAGGGCAAGGTCGAGGGGAAACCCATTCTCGGCGTGGGCAACTCGCACTTCGCTTTCCAAACGCTCACCAGCGACGTGGCCCAGGCGCGGCAGGCGGTCGAAGGCAAACGCTCCGGCGGCGCGAGCGGCTTGATGCCCCTGGGAATGTCGAACGGTACCACCAACGCCCAGGTATTCAGCATCGTGCTCACCGCCATGCGAGACCAGGATCTGAATCCGGTTCGCCAGCTTAAGTTTCCCAAGTTTCGCAATCACGATCTCGACGCGCCTCCGTTCTGGAACGTCAAGCACAAGAAAAATCTGTATATCGACGGCTTCGTGCCCAAGACGCATCGCGTGATCATGCAGTTTGCGCTGGTGCCGACGAATAGCGCCGAATCGTTCAAGGAGCGGGAGGAAGCCTTTCGCGATATCCTGGCTTGGATCGAGTCGCTCGAAGCGCCCCAGTATCCAGGTGCGATCGACGCGCGGCTGGCGGCTCAGGGCCGCGTGGCGTACGAACGCGTCTGCGCCGACTGTCACGGCACGCCCGGCGCCGCCGGCAGCTATCCGGAACGAATGGTCGACATCGAAGTTCTTGGCACCGATCGAACTCGGCTCGATGGCATGCCGGCCGAACATCGCCGTTTTTACCGCGAAAGCTGGTTCGGCGAATACGGCAAGCTCGAAGTGAACGAACAGCCCGAGGGCTACGTGGCCCCGCCGCTCGATGGCATCTGGGCCAGTGCTCCCTACTTTCACAACGGGGCGGTTCCCACCCTGTGGCACGTTTTGCATCCCGACGCCAGGCCGGCTGTCTGGCTCCGCTCGGAGGATGGCTACGATCACGCGCGCCTGGGGCTCGACGTGCAAGAGCTCTCGGCAATGCCGGATGAGATCAAAGATCCTGACGAGAAACGCCGCTATTTCAACACCGCCATCGCCGGCAAGAGCGCCGCGGGCCATAACTTTCCTGACGAGCTTACCGAAGACGAACGCCGCGCCGTGCTCGAGTATCTCAAAACGTTGTAGTTAACGGCGATGGCGCCTCCCGCGGTCAACGCGACCCGTTGCGCGAGCTGCTTGGCCAAGGCCTGCCTCGATCGGTTGCCCGCGTAGGAAGAGAGCGACTCGCCGGTAAGAAATTTCTCGGCGTTTCTGCTAAATCTTCCCGGCACGGCCGCTGGTCGAGAACTTCTTTAAGGGCGATTTTCCGCTCGTCGCCAAGCCCAACCCTGCTCGTCGTCGGACCTGCCAAGGAACGCTCCTGCAGGCCACGCTCCGGCTCGGCTCGACGTTGTGACGAGGGGGCTCCGCCGATATACTATTTCGCTTACTAAATCCACTCTCCCGCCACCACGCTCGCCATGCAATTTACTTTTGTCGATCGCGTGCTCCTGCTCGAGCCGGGTGTCAAGATCACGACACTCAAGTGCCTCTCGATGGGCGAGGAGTATCTGGCCGACCACTTTCCTCGGTTTCCGGTCATGCCGGGCGTGCTCATGCTCCAGGCGCTCACAGACGCCAGCGCCCTGTTGATTGGCGCCACCGAGGATTTCGCCCACAGCGTGATCACGCTGAAAGAAGCCCGCAATATCCGGTTTGCCGACTTCGTGCAGCCGGGCCGCACGCTCACCGTAACTTCTGAAATTCATAAGCTCGGTGAGCGCGAGGTCGAGTTCAAAGCCCAGGGCAATCTCGACGACCGCACCGCCGTGAGCGGGCGCATTGTCCTCGAACGCTACAACCTGGCGGACGAGCGGCCCCTGATGGCCGACACCGACACGTTTCTCCGCAACCATCAACGTGCCCGGCTCACGCTGCTCTATCACCCGCGAGATGTCTCGGGCGAAGGGGATGACGCCTCGTTGGTCGCTGCCCCTTCGAACGCCGACGCGCCGAAGAGCTAACCCAAGGATTTACGCATGATGCGACTCGAAGGAAAAACTGCGCTCGTAACCGGCGGCAGCCGCGGCATCGGCCGGGCCTGTGTCGAACGCCTCGCCGCCGAAGGCGCGCGCGTGGCCTTTCTCTATCGCAGCAACGCCGAGGCCGCTGAATCGCTCGCCGCGGGCCTGAGCGACGCCGGACGCGAGGTGCGTGCCATTCAGGCCGACGTGACCGACGGCGCCCTGGCCGAAAAGATCGTCGCCGAGCTGCTCGAAGCGTGGGGCCAGCTCCATATCCTTGTGAACTCGGCCGGCGTCATTCAAGACGGTCTGTTCGCCACGATGTCGCCCCAGCAGTGGCAAACCGTCATCGATACGAACCTCGGCGGCACCTACAATTACTGCCGCGCGCTTGCCCAGCCGATGATTTCCCAACGCAAGGGCAGCATCATCAACATCTCGAGCGTCGCCGCCGAATTCGGCTCGCGCGGCCAGGTAAACTACGCCGCCAGCAAGGGCGGTATCGACGGACTCACCCGCTGCCTGGCCAAAGAACTCGCCAGCCGCAAAGTTCGGGTCAACGCTGTCTCGCCCGGCATGATCGAAACCGACATGAGCGAGGCGGTGCGCGGCCTGGCCGGCGACCGTATCAAGGACGCCATTCCGCTGCGCCGCGTGGGCCAACCGCAAGAGATCGCCTCGGTCGTGGCCTTCCTTGCCAGCGATGACGCCAGCTACATGACCGGCCAGGTTCTCCGCGTCGACGGCGGCATCAGCCTCGGCGGCGCGTAAACGGCACTCGCGCTCAAGTCGAGTGAGTAAACTGCTCGACGATGGCTGCCAAGCCCGCAAGCATGCCTTGCGGCTCCCCGGTCGTTATTGGCAACCCTCGGCCTTCACGTTTCCGGCGGCCCGCCATCGGGCATGAATCCCCGCGGTGAGCGGCCAGGTGTCACCCTCAACTGCGAACAGCCGCTTCGATGGCGGCGATGTCGATCTTTTTCATCGTCATCATCGCCTCGAAGGCACGCTGGGCGGCTGCGGGATCCGGCCCCATGACGGCTTGCGTCAGAGCCAGCGGTGAGATCTGCCAGGACACGCCCCACTTGTCCTTGCACCAGCCGCACATGCTCTCTTCCCCGCCGTTGCCGACGATCGCGTTCCAATAGCGATCCGTCTCGGCCTGATCCGCCGTTGCAACCTGAAATGAGAACGCTTCGTTGTGTTTGAACGCTGGTCCGCCATTGAGGCCGATACAGGGAATGCCCATCACGCTGAACTCGACCGTCAACACATCCCCTGTTTTCCCGGACGGATAATCTCCCGGCGCGCGGTGTACTGCGCCGACGGACGAATCAGGAAAGGTTCTCGCGTAAAACTGCGCCGCCTCCTCGGCGTTGCCATCGTACCAAAGGCAGATCGTGTTCTTTGCTGGCTGGACCATGTTCCCTCTCCATTGAGACAAGCCGCCCGAGTTTTGCAGGTCTGTCTATTAATTATAGTATTAACGCATGAGTGTGCCCCTGTCGGGATGGAATAGACGATGACCGTCCGCTCCGGCGCATTCGTTTGTTAGACGAGGTTGCCGCAAAGAGGCCGCTCATGCCCTTCGATCAGTCAGCTAGCGAAGAGGATGACGCAGCTCGTCGAAAGAACGGCGCGATTCCAGCAATTGAAGGCTTTGCGGATTGAGCCGGTCGCTGCTGGCAGCGGAGTGAGAAATCGGCTGCCGTGGTCTTGAACGTGGCGAGCACGCGCGAATCGATCGCTTTCAATGCGGGATTCGACGTGTACTGTTCCCAGCGTGTGAGTGTGCCGGCGTAGGCGTCGAACGTGCGTGGTGCCCAGCCGACGGTGAAGACGGGTTTGAAATCGACACATCGTGCCGCCGCACGTCCGAGCTCCCGCCGGGCAATAGAAAAAGGCGCCGGTGGGAGTCGAACCCACGATGGCGGATTTGCAATCCGCTATCGGAGGGGACAGCATTTAGAGAAGCGGTCTGGCGCTCGACGAAGGGAAAGGTCGATGGAAGGGAATGGCGATTTGCTTTTTGGGACCGCGTGTTCGCTGGTCGCGTTCAACTTGACGGCCGGCTGGCTGTTCGCCTCGCTCATAGCGGGCATCTTGAAGCGCGATTGGTACGATACGGTGGGCCTGGGCATCTTCTTCGGGCCGATCGGCTGGCTGCTGATTGGCTTTCTGCCGCAAAAATTCGATCGGTATTGCGAGGAGTGCGGAGGCGGGCTGCCGGATCCGCCGCGCAAGCGCTGCCCCCACTGCGGCGAGCTGCTCGCGCCGCCGCGCGACTCGACACGCCCCATGCCTCTTAGGCCTGCGGCCGATTCGACGGCCGGCGAAGCGGCCGCCCGCGATTTCCGACGACGACGTGCTCGACCTCCTCGGCCCGCCGCCGCCAGCGCCGCGGGCCGCACCAGCCCGGCCTCTGCCCCCATTTCCCCCGTGATTTCCACCAGGCCCGATACCTAATCGCGCTCGCACGTGGCCCGTTGCCCCCAGCCGTCCGTGA
>CAZRCI010000015.1:0-17932 GCA_964598535.1 uncultured Planctomycetaceae bacterium
TCTTCATGATCGCCCAACTGGCGTACGTGCTGAACTTGTTGCCGCGCGAAAAGTCGAACTTTTCCACGGCCCGGATGAGCGACATATTTCCGTCGCTTACCAGCTCGAAGAAGTTGTCGCCCATGCCGACGTGCCGCTTGGCGATCGAAACCACCAAGCGGAGGTTGGCCCGCACGATCTGGTTCTTCAGGGCGACGATCTCGTCGTAGAGCTTTTCGATGGCGTCCATGACCGAGCTTTTCGCCTTGTTGGGATCGAGCGAATCGCGGAGCTTGGCGGCTTTGTACTTCAAGTAGTTGAACTTGCGGAACAAGTGCGCTTCTTGCTCGCGGGTGAGCAGCGGCACCTCGTAGAGGCTTGCCAGATAGGGAGGCAATCCGCTCGGCAGCCGCGTCTTCTTCGCGGGCGTCGGGTTTTCCGGCATGGGGGCCATGATCGTTTTCTCGGCCGTGGCCCGACCGAAATACGGGTTCGGAATATAGTCGAGCGGCAGTTCCGCGATCCGCCGGGCGCGCATCTCGCTGATGATGCGATAGACGCTGGCCTTGGTCCGGTGAAAGCGCTTGGCGAGCGTCTCGACCGAGGCCCCCCGGCGATACTGTTGGAAGATCTGCCGCTTGTCGTCGTCGTTGAGCGGACCGCCATGGTCCGGAAAAACGGCTAATTGCGGGTGATCCTGGTCAAATTGCTTCAAGGTGTATCGCACGGTTTCCACACTCCGTCCCATTTTTTTAGCCACGCGTTTGGTGACTTCCGCTAAGGATCCGCCGGCCCGCACGAGCCGGCGCGCGCGTTCTACAATCTCTGTACGTTCGTCGAGGGTCAATTGGCTGAACCTGGCTCCACGTTTTACGCGTTCTTCGTTCTGGGCCACGAACCGTTCGACCGAGCTTTTCAAGAATCCCACGCGTTTGCGGCCGTCGAACACGAACCGGCGGCTCACGAGCCCCTGCTGGCGCCAGCGGCTAATGGTCTTGGTCGAGACCTTGAACAGCTTGCTGAGCTCTTCGACCGTCAGCACGCGCTCGCCAGCCCCGGTGGCCGGCACATCGGCGGCGTCCGACAGGTCCTCGACAAAGAGCAGTAAATCGTGCTCCGCGTCGCTTCCCGAAACCTTGGTGTTGGGAAACGATTCGGGACGGTAATCGGTAATCCGAAAACACAGGTACTCGTAGGTGTATGTCCGCTCGTTTTCAAGTTCCGCGAGCAGCTTCTCGGCGCGGTTGACCTGCTCGATTTTTTTCTCGCGAGGCGCGAACCGAACTTGTTGATCGCGAAGCTGGCGAAGGATCGGACTGCGGTATTCGGAATGCATGGCAGGTACCTCTCTCGCATCCCGGCGGGTGTTCCGTGCGTCTCCAAGCGCCCCCAGCCGAGATCAGACTCCTATGGGTTGCGCGCTCCGTCAATGGAACGCGACATGTCACTTTCCAGTCAGACACACATGAGCCAGTGGGCGTCACGTTTTTTGTCGAACGTCTCCGCTGTTGCGGTCGACACGTTGCAGTCGACGACGTTGCAGTCGACGACGTTGCTCGTGACCGACTTGTCTGTCCGAGACCACCCGGTCTACGGACGTGGCAGCCGCTGGTTCACCCGGCTGCGCGAACTAGCAAAACAAACATTGATTTGGAAGTGTCGAGCGGTTTGCAAGAACTTGCGTTTGCGAGGCATTCGCTTTTTGGAGGTTCTTACAAATCGCCCTTGTCTTGAAATGCAGTTATCTATACGTAATTGGTCGCATGGAGGTCGGGTTAAGTTCGCGCTCGCCTGAGGTTTTCCGCAGAATTCCTCAAGGTTTCACCGACTTTTACCGCCCTCTTCGCTCTTATAGCAAATATGGCTGATTCCAGCCCATGCGGATCTGCTAGCAGCCGCAATTCTGCATTAGCCAGCATTTCGCTAGATTTCCTGGGCGCCCTGGTTTACCGATCATAAAATCACGGTGAACTGGTAACTCGTTGTGCGACGATGAAGTCTGTTGACCGCCTCGCGCGTTCTGCGTAGGGCGAAATGCAAACCTCGTGCCGCACGTCTCTCGGGGGCCCCGGAATGGATTCCAGCCGAATTGTCCCGCTCGTTTTATGCCTGTTCGTTGCTTTGGAAGCTGCCAATCCGGCAGGAGCTGCCGCACAAAGTGGCGAAAAGCACCTTATTTCCGCCCAACATCGCAGCGGCGAGCTTGCGCGGATAGAAATCGCACTGCAAGTTGGCGGCGACCTCAAACTGGTCGACACGCAGGGCAAGCCAAGCGAGCTGCCGATGAGCGTGGTGGCCAATTTGACCTACGACGAGGCCCTCCTGGAGGTAGCTCCCGACAGCAAACCCAGCCGCAGCGTCCGCTACTACGATAACGTCGCGGCCGTGATCAAGATTGCCAACGGAGGCGAAAAGCCAAGCCTCGCCCCGCAGCGCAGGCTCATCATGGCTCAACGCAAGCCGGGCGAAGCCGCACAGCTTTTTTCTCCCGGTTCGCCGCTGAAACGCGAGGAGTTGGACCTGATCGATGTGCCCGGCAGCACACTCGTGATAGACGACCTGCTTCCCACCGAACCGGTGGCCAAGGGGGAATCCTGGAAAGTCAGCGACACGACGCTTGCCGCGCTACTCGCCCTCGACGCCGTAAGCTGGTGCGATTCAACCGGCATTCTGGGCGACATCACCAACGGCGTGGCCGACGTCGCCGTCGGGGGCACGCTCAACGGCGCCGTGGCCGGCATTGGCACCGAGATCGAGCTGAAAGTCAAAATCAAATTCGACGTCAACAGCCGACAGATCCGCCAGTTTGCGATGCTCGTCAAAGAGAAACGGGCAGTGGGGCACATTGGCCCGGGACTGGATACCGTGGCCAAGGTGATCATGAACATCAGCCCGATTCCGCATTCGCAGCACCTGACAGCGGCCGCGCTCGAACAACTGCCGGCCGTCGCGGCGGACGAGGTCCTGGCGCTGGGTTACGAGTCGCGTAGCGGGCAGTACCGGATGCAGTACGACCGCCGCTGGTTCGTGACGGAAGACGAGCCGAAGCTCACCGTGCTGCGGATGATGGATCGTGGCGAGCTCGTCGCGCAGTGCAATATCTCCTCGCTGCCGAAGCTGGAAAAATCCGTGCCGCTGGCCGAGTATCAGCGGGACGTGCAGCGTTCTCTAGGCAAGAACTTCGGCAAGTTCGTCGCCGCCGGCCAGACGATCAACGAAGCCGGTTATGCCGTGTTCCGCGTCGTGGTTCACGGCGAGGTCGGCGGCCTGCCGATCGAGTGGATCTACTATCTCGTGCAGGATCGGCAAGGCAATCGCGTCTCGCTGGCCTTCACGCTCGAACAGAGCCTGACGGAGCGTTTCGCGGCGACCGACCGCGCCTTGGTGGCGGCCATCTCGTTCACCGAGCCGCCGGCCCCGACCGCGGCCAAGCCGGTAGCGACGAAGTAGCTCGGGGGGGGAAACCAAAACGCTCGAAAGCCTACGAAGCAAGGTCACGTCTGGCCGAAACAGGAATGGCCGGCTACGCTTCAGGTAGCATCGTCCTTCGGGTGCTTCTGGAGCTACCGTCTCATGATTCGCCGCGATGTTGCCGCTCACGACGGAACGCCCGCCGCCTGGGTGTTGATCGACCAGATCGCTCACGCCCGCTTGGCATTCGAGCTTGCGCAGCACTGGGGCGCGGCGCCGTTTTCTCGATTGGAACCGCGCGACGCGTTGCTGTGGGCCTGCGCGCATCACGACGATGGCTGGCACGCCTGGGACGCGCGTCCGCAAGTCGATCCGGCGAGCGGCGTGCCGCGACAGTTCTTGGAAATGCACGCGGCCGAAACCATCGACATCTGGACCCAATCGATCGATGCCGGGGCGGCACGAGGACCGCTGGAAGGCTATCTCGTCGCGGGGCATTTTTGCCGGCTCGGTCGCCGTGGCGCGGCGGGCAAAGAACACGACCCCGCCTGGCGGCCGTTTCTTGAATTCCTCGACCACTACGAAGCTTGCGCACGCGACTGGCTCGCGGTCTGGCAGATTGGCCACGCGCGGGAGCGCACGCCCGCGGTGGCCGAACACGCGCTCGATCAGCTCCAGTTTTTCGACACGTTCAGCCTGTGGTTTTGTTGCTCGGACTCGGCCGATCGCGAAACCGTGGAAACGCCGGCCGACATCGATGTGGAGATAATTCCGCGGACCGCGTCGCAAATTCGGTTGTCGCCCTGGCCGTTTACGGTCGATATGCTGGAGCTCTGCACGCCGGGCCGAATGGTCGCAGCGAGGAAGTACGCGGACGCCCTGGAATTGGCCGCGGCGCCGTCGCAGGCGATTACGCTTGGCTGGCGGTTGTTCCCCGGTTAGCTGGCACTTGTTTTTTGGAGATTCGATCGAAGTGAGTGCTACCGAGAAGATTCCGCTTGGCCTAGAAGGGCAAGAGACCGTCGTCGTCGCGCGAGAACATACGGTTGCCCACTTTCATCCGGAAATGCCCGAGGTCTACGGCACGCCGTTGATGATCTACCTGATGGAGGTGGCGGCGACGAACGCCATCCAGTCGTACTTGCCCGAAGGACACACCTCGGTCGGCACCGTGGTGAACGTCCAGCATCTGGCGGCCACGCCCGTGGGGCGTACGGTAACCGCCCGGGCCAAGGTCGAATCGATGACCGATCGCACCGTGACGTTTAGCGTCGAGAGCCACGACGGGCACGAGTTAATCGGCGCCGGCACGCACATCCGGGCGGTGATCGACCTGGCGCGGTTCAACCGTCAGATCGAGTTCAAACGGTCGCTCGCCAAGTAGACCGGGCGGCAGGCGCAAACAAAAGCCCCCGGTCGAAACCGGGGGCTTGGCGTTTCTCTTCGCGGCCATCGGCCCGGGCGGCTAACGAAGGCCGGCGCTGGCGCGTGCTTGCTCGATCCACAGTCGGGCACGCCCCTGAACGCGTTCCATCCGTTTGCCCCAACCGGCGACCGGCTTCTCGCGTTCGAGTTCGACGGCCTGGGCCAGCCAATCGTTCGCGGCGTCCGCGCCTTGCAGGTTATACATCGCCAAGGCGCGGTAATAGGCGTACAGGGCGTTGCGAGGCTCGGCGCCGACGGCTTGCTCAAAGGCTTCGAGCGCAGCGGTCATGTCGCTGTCCCAGTAGGCCCGTAGGCCACGGTTGTAATCGTTCAGCCCTTGGCCTTGCGGCTCGCTGACCGCGGTCAACCGGAACGGATTGCGGCGAATGCCCGTGGACGAATCGGGCTGCGGCTGGGGTGGGGGATTGTTGAGCTGGGGAGCGTTTTCGGCGGGGCCGTCGTACAGGATCTTCTCGTCGCCGCTTCGGAACGAGCGTCCCGATTCGATCGAATTCGAGCTCGACTCGATGTCGCGACCGTTTTGGTAACCGCCGCTGTGGGAGCCGCCGCACGAGGTTCCACAGCCGTTGCAACTTAGCGAGGCGCAGCTCTCGCCGCAGTAGCCGTAGCCGCAGGCCGCGCTACCACAGATGCGCGAGCCGCAGAGGCCATAGCCTACGCCGCAGCCGAGGCCTGCGAAGTTGCGCCACGGGCGAGTTCCCAGTCCCAGGCCACACCGCCGGCCGTTGTTACATTGGACTCGCCCGTCGTAACAGCCGGCCCAGGGCCCGCAGTATTTCGGATAGCTCCAGGTACAGGGAAACGTATAGGGCGCGGGACAAGGAGCGCCGCAATAACCGTACGAGAACTGCCCGGGATAATAGTTGATGCATCGGGCGCGGATGACGTGATGAAAGGCTTGGGCCTGATGGGCCGTACCCAGTATCGCGCCGCCGGCGATCGCAACTGCCAAAAGCACCCTACGCATGGTTTGGGGCTCCCGTCGGATTGGTTGATCGAACCTCCTCGTCGATATCGACGTAGCCCGTCCAAGGGGTGGAGCCGGCCTGGCAAAATGCCCGATCTACCGAAAGAACCAGGGAATCCGTCCGTGCCGGCCGTAGCGGTTGGGAAGAATTGCCTGGGCCGTGGTGGCAGGGCCTCTCGATCTTTTGCGAGCCGGTAGGGAGCTCTTGGCTCCTCGCTCTAGCGCGACTTCGTCTTCCAAACGACGAGCGCGGCCACGGCCGCAACTCCAATCGCGATGATCGCCGAGAACAAGAAACTCATGCCCACGCCCCAGCGCAGAATGTTGGTGAGCACCATCCCCGTGCCGAAGAAGGCGATCATGGTGAGCTGCTGTCGCTCCTTCTTTTCGTCGTCGGTCATGGGGCCGGTTGGCGCTTTGGCGACGGGAGCAGCGGCCGGAGCGGGAGCCGTGCCCGCGGCAGGCGGGGCGACGGCGGCCGCGGGGGGCGGGGCAGGGGCCGAGGCGTCTTTTGGCACGTACTTGGTAATGACTTCGTTCACGTTCCGCGGCGTACAGAGCACCGAACGCACCGGCATGCTGAATCGCAGCCGCAGCTCTTCCTCGACGTTCGGGTCGAGCGGATTCGGCGAGGCAATCAGCAACTCGTTATTGTCGATCATCACCGGCACGCAAGAATGCGTCCGCGCGATGTGCGGCGGGATGCTCGCCACGAGTTGCTGATTAATCGGCACGTCCGACAGGTCGAGATACGGCAACCCGATCGATTCGGCATAGGCGGGCAACACTTCCTCGTAGCGGGCAATTTTTTGTTGCACGAGCGCGTCGCGCACGTCGACGCCGACGGCCTTGGAAAAGTTGCGGGCCTTGTCGAGTTGGGCCTGATCGACCAATTTGCTGGCGAGCAGAATCTGCTCGAAATTGCGCCCTTTGGCGCCGCCAGAGGCGTCTTTGCGGCCCAGCGTGGCGTCGTATTCGGCTTTGCGCTGCTTATCCGTCAGGCAGAGCATCGCGCGGGCCAGCTCATTCAGCAGATCTTGCGATTGCTGGGCAAACTCGCCGGCGGCGAACTTTCGCACGTGGGCATTCATCGCCCGATAGTGTTCGCGAATCTTGGCCGTATTGTCTTCGAACTGCTTGACCCGGAGCAACTGATAGTAGTTGAGCGGCCGGTCGGTATCGGTGATCTTGAGCCAGTCGCGATAAACGTCGAGCGTCTTAGTCATGTTTTTTTACGCGTGCGGGATGAAGGCCGGCGGAGGAACCATTGCCGAACGGAACGCGGCGTTTTTGTCGAGCCGTCATCAATGTTCGAAGTTTTTTGAAGTTGCCCCTTTTTACTCCACCTTGTAGCTCTCGGCCAGGGACGTGAAGACCGTGAGTTGTCCTTCGTCGAGGCCGCCTTTGCGTTCGATTTCGATCTCGGCCTCTCGGCCGCCGGTTTTGTCTTTTGCCCGCACGCGCACCCGACCGTTGGCGTCGAAAGCATAGGTCACTTCGATCGGCGATCCCTTGGGCAGTTCCTTGGGGAGGCCCGTGATGCGGCAGTTGCCGACCAACGAGCAGGCGGCCGGGTCGGGGGCGTCGCCCTCGATCACCTTGACGGTGACGCGTTGCTGGTTTGGCTCGCTCGTGGCGAACGTGCGACTCACCTCGACCGGTAACCGACTGTTGCGGGGGATCATGACGTGATTGATCGTCTTGCCGGTCTTCGGATTGCGGGCCGCGACGCCCAGCCCGTGGCTGTTGACATTGTCTTGCTTGACGTTGGCGAGCAGCTTGCGGATGCGGTCGGCCATGCCGCTCGATTCGCCGCGGAACTTCGCTTCGAGAATCGCGGCATGGATTGCCGCCCCTTGGGCCACGGCCGTGTGCGGCGACAGGCCGGCAAAGGGTTCCTTGCCGGTCAGCTCGCGAAGCGTTTGCGGCACGCGCGGCATCAATGTCGAACCGCCCACCAACACGATCGCGTCGACCTCCTCGGGCTTCAGATTGGCCTCGTCGATGACCAGCAGGGTGGTGTCGATCGTGCGTTGCAGCAGGTCGGCCGTGAGATCCTCGAACTGGGCACGGCTGATCGGCACGTTGAGGCTCTTGCCTTCCACGCGACAGGTAATCGTGGCGCGATCGCCCGTGGTGAGCGCGATCTTGGCTTGGTCGGCGTCGTGGCGGAGCAAATGCAGCGCGGCCGGAAACTTTCGCGGATCGAGGCCGTGCTTGCTCTCGAATTCCTGCGACACGTAATCGATGAGGCGATCGTTCCAATCGATGCCGCCCAGGTGCACATCGCCATCGGTCGCAAGCACTTGAAAGTGGCTGGGAGTATAACGCACCACGGTAACGTCGAACGTACCTCCGCCCAGATCGTAGACCAGCGCGGAGTGCGGCTTTTGGTCGGCCGAGGTGCTGCCCAACTCGCCGCGTTTCCAGGCGTAGGTGAGCGTGGCGGCCGTGGGCTCGTTGATGATGTCGACGACGTGCAGGCCGGCGATCTGGCCGGCATCCTGGGTGGCTTTGCGGCGCGAGTCGTTGAAGTAATACGGCACCGTGATCACGGCATTGCCGATCTGTCCAATCCGCTTTTCCGCGTCCTGGCGGAGCTTTTTCAGGATCAACGCCGAAAGAAACTCGGGCGTAATCTCGCGGCCATCGAAAGTGCGCTTGTAGTCGATGGTGCCCATGTGGCGTTTGACGCGCTCGACCACGTGGTCTGGATCTTCCATGGCCGCCCGTTGGCGGTTGGGGCCCACGACGACATGGCCCGAATCGGCCAGCAGAATCAGACTTGGCGTTTCAACGTCGTCGTCCTCGTTTTCGATGGGGATCGGGTTGCCCTCGTCGTCCAGATGGGCGACGGTCGAGAACGTGGTACCGAGATCGATGCCCACGGTGTGGCCGGGTTTGAATTCCATAGCTGCCGCTGCGAGGTGAAAGTTCCGGGGGGAGTCTGGCTGCGAGATGGCCTCCTTAAGGCGATTGCCCACAACGATTTTCGACCCCAACAGCGCGCGCGTCAAGCAAGGCGCGCAAGACGGGACCTCACAGGGCACGTCGGGAAGGATGCCTTTGCCCGGCAGTGGAAAGCCGCCCCCCCGCCGCTCGCAGGGAGAGCGTTGCGCGTTCTATTCTTCGATGACTTCCTTGACGGGCTGCACGAAGTGCGGGCTCTTGGCCGAGGTCGAGAGCTCTTCGGCCTTTTTCAAGGCCTGTTTGCGCTGGCTGTACTCGAACAGCGCGACACGCTTCATCGACTGATTGAATACGCCCCAGAAGGCTTTCAGGCGTACTTCCTTGGCGACCTTGGCGCGGCTTTTGCGCTTGACGGGTTTTTTTACGCCGTCGGCATCCTTCTCGGCAGCTTTTTTCTTCGTTTTGCCGGCACGTTCGGCGGCGTCGGATTCTTCTCGTAATTCCTTGCGATTAAGGACTTTACGTGCCATGTTTTGCAACTTTCCAAGAAGGGGTACAGGCTGCCGCATGCCGGCAATTTGCGCACTCGCGCGGAGCCGGCTAAAAGCCCAATCATACTGGATTTTCCGCGCGGCGACTAGCGTGACTCTTGCGGGGGATGCCTGGAGGACGGTAGCGCTCGTCCGGCTGCCACGCCGCAGCGCCGTCGAGCGGCCAACCGCCTTCGGCCGCAGCGCGTGATAGGATGGAAGGGAGAACCCCGGCGGAGAGCCGCCTCCCTGGTTCTCTCCCGATATCTTCCGGCAGCCCCCCGGCAACTGGTGCCCGTGAACACGTTCTCTGGACAACGCGCGATCGTCATCGGCGCCGGCATCACCGGACTGTCCGCGGCGCACCGGCTCGCGGAACTGGCTCCCCAAGTCGAACTCGCCGTGCTGGAAGCCGGGCCGCGGGCCGGCGGAGTGCTCGAAACCGTGCGCTCGGGCGGATATCTCATCGAACGCAGCGCCGACAACTTTATCACCAACGTTTCCTGGGCGTCGGATTTGTGTCGCCGCGTAGGCCTGGGCGCCGAATTGATCGCCACCCGAACCGAGCAGCGTGGGGCGTTGGTCGTGCATCGCGGCCGGCTCGAGCGCGTGCCGGCGGGGTTCATGCTCATGGCGCCGGGCAGGTTGTGGCCGCTGGTGACGACGCCGCTCTTGAGCCCTTGGGGCAAGCTGCGGCTCTTGGCCGAGTCGCTCGTTCCGCGTCGCAAGGTGGCCGGCGATGAAAGCCTGGCCTCGTTTGCCCGCCGACGTTTAGGGCGCGAGGCGTTTGAGAGGATCGTGCAGCCGCTCGTGGGTGGAATTTACGCCGCTGATCCGGAAAAGCTCAGCCTGGAGGCCACCTTGCCCCGTTTCCTGGAGATGGAACGCAAGCACGGCAGCCTGATTCGCGCCGCCCGATCGAGCGGCAGCGGCGCCGACCAACATGCGGCGGAGAGCGGCGCTCGATATGGATTGTTCGCCACGCTGCGCGAGGGCATGAGCTCGCTGGTCGAGCGGCTGGTCGAGCGGCTGCCCGCCGGAAGCCTGCGACTAAACGCGCCGGTGCTGAGCCTCGATCGCCAGGGGGCTACGCAGTGGTCGGTCGCGCTCGAGTCGGGCGAATCGCTCGTGGCCGACGCGGTGATCGTCGCCGTGGGAGCTCCGCAGGCCGCGCGGCTGCTCGCCGAGGTGGATGAAACCGCCGCGCGGCTGCTCGCGCAGATCGAATATGCCGGCACGTCGGTCGTCTCGCTCGGTTACCGACGCGGCGATCTTGCCCATCCGCTCGATGGTTTTGGGTTTGTCGTACCGGCCGTGGAAAAGCGGCGGATTCTGGCCGGCAGCTTCGCGAGCATCAAGTTCGACGGCCGCGCGCCCGAGGGACAGGTGCTCGTCCGCGTATTCATTGGCGGCGCGTTACAACGCGAACTGGCGGGGCTGACCGATGACCGATTGCGGCAAATCGCCACGGAAGAGCTGCGCGACGTCCTGCGGACGCGCGCCGAACCGCTCCTGGTAGACATTGCGCGCTGGCCCGGCTCGATGCCCCAGTATCACCTGGGGCACATGGCCCTGGTGGCCGCGATCGAGGCGGCCGCGGCGCGGCATCCGGGCCTTGCCTTGGCGGGAAATGCCTATCATGGCGTCGGCATTCCTCATTGCGTCCACAGCGGAGAACTGGCCGCCGAGCGGTTGGCGAAATCTCTTGCCTCGTGAGCGAACGCCGCTCTCCGGGGGGCGTACACACCCTCGGCCTCGCTTTTGCGCCATCCCAACCCGGCCAACCGCCTCAGCCCGATGAGGCTCATCGGCATAACGATTTGCGTCGCTATTTTGAGAGCGCATCCAGGCGATCGTCGTGCGCGGTGCGCAGATGGATGCCCCCCAAAAAAGGGTGCGTGAGTGCCTGGCGGCAGTGCGCCATTTTGGCGTCAAGGCTTTTTTGCCGAGATTGCCTGATTGCGAGGGTCTCGCGCGGATGGGCGGGCGCTGGGGCACAGAGAGCTGCTTGGACCCTCGCAATGGTAGATGGCGTGGGTTACGATTGACGCCCACGGCCTTCCTAGCCGGGTGCTGGCGTTGATCGGGCGTCCGTTGGCGATGTTCCCCGGCGCCCTAGCGTGTGCTCGGTTTGCCGGCCGTGGCCTGCCGCGTGTTCCCTCCCGCCCCCCACGCTTTTGGTACAAAGGACCCTGAGAACTGATGAACGAACGGCCTTATCGCTGGTATCGCGAGCTCAACCGCTATCACTGGTTCGTCCTCACTGTGGCAGCGCTGGGATGGCTGTTCGACACGATGGATCAGCAACTTTTCGCGCTGGCTCGCCGGCCCGCGATGATCGAGCTCGTCGGCCAGAAGCCCCCGGAGGGCGTGACGCTGACCGCTGAGCAGAAGGCCGAAGACCTTCGCGTCGTCAATGAATATGCCGGCTATGCGACGAGCATCTTCCTGATCGGTTGGGCCAGCGGCGGCTTGTTTTTCGGGGTGCTTGGCGACCGGATCGGCCGCGCGAAGACGATGGTCTGGACGATTCTGATCTATTCGCTGTTTACGGGCCTGAGCGCGCTTTCGGTGGGTTTTTGGGATTTCGCGTTCTATCGATTCCTCACCGGACTGGGCGTGGGTGGCGAGTTCGCCGTGGGGGTGTCACTCGTGGCCGAGGTGATGCCGCACCGCGCTCGACCGTTCGCCCTGGGACTGTTGCAGGCGCTCTCGGCGGTGGGCAATATCTCGGCGGCTTTCATCAGCATGGGGATGACGCAGCTCGAAAGTTCCCAGGTGATCAGCAGCGCCTGGCGCATCATGTTCGTCGTTGGCACGTTGCCGGCCTTGTTAGCCCTGGTGATTCGCCGCCGTTTGAAGGAGCCCGAACGCTGGCAGGCAGTCGCCACCGCAGGCAACGGTTCGCGGCTCGGCTCTTATGGCGAATTGTTCGCCGATCCGCGCTGGCGGCGGAATGCGATCGTCGGCATGCTCTTGGCCTTTTCCGGCGTGGTCGGATTGTGGGGAATTGGCTTTTTCAGCTACGACCTGATTTCCTCCGTGCTTCGCAAGCGTTTTGAAGCCGAGGGGCTGAGCCCGGCGGACGTCACCGCCAAGGTCGGCTATTGGACGGGCATGGTTTCGATCGTGCAGAACCTGGGCGGATTTTGCGGAATCTATGCTTTTAGCACGATCACGCAATACACCGGCCGGCGGCCCGCGTTCGCCGTATCTTTTCTGGCCGCGATGGTCAGTACGGCTTACGTCTTCTGGTACCTGCAGGATGTGACCCAGTTCCTAGGGCCGTTTCCGGTGGGAGTATTGCCGATCTTCATCATGGGCTTCTGTCAGCTTTCGCTGTTTGGCGGCTATGCGATCTATTTCCCCGAACTGTTCCCCACTCGGCTCCGCAGCACGGGCACATCGTTCTGCTACAACGTGGGCCGGTTCGTGGCGGCGCTGGGCCCCGCCGCTCTGGGCGTGCTGACGGCTTACGTATATGCCGACCAGGCCGAGCCGATGCGGTATGCCGGCGTCACGATGTGCGGCATCTTCCTATTGGGGTTGGCCGTGTTGCCGTTCGCGCCGGAAACCAAAGACATGCCGCTGCCGGAGTAACGGCGGGAAGCCGTCGCCGGTCTCGGTGAGGCCGGCTTGCATGTCGTGCGGCGCCCGCGGGTGGCAGACGCCGTCCACCAAAGCGGAGGTCGGGCCACGAAACGCTACGGCCGCATCACGCCACACGCGGGGGCTTCCCAGCCCAGCGCGTTTTGCCGGGCGACAAGCTCGTCGAACCGCCTGGCGATCTCGGCCGGCAGCGGGGCCATGCGCCGCACGCGCATGTCGATGTGCGCTCCGACGTGCTCTTGAATCGCCGCCAGGCGGCCGCTTTCGTCGATCGTCATGAAGTGCATGAAATGAATCCGCTTGGCGCTGCGTCCCAGCGCCCGGCTGTGAATCGTGATGTTCCAGCCGACGTGAACCTCGGAAAGATAACGGGTGTGCGTCTCGAGCGCGAAGCTGCCGGCGCCGTTCGCGCGGAAATAGGCTTCGTTGAAGCCGAATTCGTCGGCGAACTTTTCGAACGCGCAACTGAACAGATGGGTGTACCACATGACGTTCATGTGCCCCATCTCGTCGCGGAAGTCGGCGGGAATCTGCGCCTGATAGGTGACGGGCAGTCCGCTGAGGTCAAGTTTCGCGATCTTTTCGGCCATCGAACCTTCGTCCCACAAACGTGAGCATCGCTGGCGGCGTTTGCGCGCCGCCAGCGATGGCTCTGGAAAAATATCCAGAAGTTACGTCGCTACTCTTTCGACTTGTCGAAGCTGGCGAAGGTTTGACCACTTTCGGCGAGCCGCTTGAGCAGCGGGGCCGGCGTCCACAAGCTGCCGTGCTGCTTTTCGAATTCGCACACGCGGTCGTAAACCTTCGCGAGGCCCACGGTATCGGCATACCACATCGGACCGCCCCGGAAGGCCGGGTAACCGTACCCCAGGATGTAGAGCATGTCGATATCGACCGCTCGCAGGGCGATGCCTTCATCCAGGATATTCGCGCCCTCGTTGACCAGGGCGTACAGCGTGCGGTCAAGGATCTCTTGATCCGAGATCTCGCGCCGCTGGATCCCGGCCTTCTTGGCTTCTTCCTCGATGAGGGCCTGGATTTCCGGATCGGGGATCGGCAACCGATTGCCCGGCTCGTACTTGTACCAGCCGGCGCCGGTCTTTTGACCGTAGCGGCCGCGCTCGCAGATCAGGTCGGCCACGAGCGGCTGGCGAATGCCTTCCGGCTCCAGGTGCTTGTACTCTTTGCGAATTCGCCAACCCACGTCGAGCCCGGCCAGATCGCCCACGGCCAAGGGCCCCATCGCCATGCCATAGTCGTACAGCACCTTGTCGACCTGCTCGACCCGGGCGCCCTCTTCCAACAGGAACTGCGCCTCGCGCATGTAGCAGTGGAACATCCGGTTGCCCACGAATCCCCGGCAATTGCCCACTAGGATGCCGACCTTGTTGATGCGCTTGGCGATCGCCATCGAGGTGGCGATGACCGAGTCGCTCGACTGCTTGCCGCGTACGATTTCGACGACCCGCATCACGTTCGCCGGGCTGAAGAAGTGGTGGCCGATGACCTGCTGGGGGCGCGAGGTGGCCGAAGCGATCTCGTCGACGTTCAAGGTCGAGGTATTGCTCGCCAGAATGGCCTCGGGCTTGGTGACCTTGTCGAGTTCGGCGAAGACACTTTTCTTGAGCGACATTTCCTCGAAGACCGCTTCGACGACGACGTCCGCCTCCGTGAACTTGTCGTAGCTCGTCGTCGGCTCGATAAGCGCCATTCGCTGGTCCATTTGTTCCTGCGTCAGGCGGCCCTTAGCCACGGTCGCGGCATAATTCTTCTTGATGATGGCCAGTCCGCGGTCGAGCGCCTCTTGCGAGACTTCCTTGAAGAGGACCGGAATGCCGGCGTTGGCATAGTTCATGGTGATACCGCCGCCCATGGTGCCGCCGCCGACGACGGCCGCGCGTTTGATTTCCAGCAGCGGCGTGTCCTTGGCGATGCCGGGGATCTTGGCCACGGCCCGTTCGCCAAAGAAGACGTGGATCAACGCCTTCGACTGATCGGAGAACAGGCACTCTTTGAAGATCTCTTGCTCCTTTTCGAGGCCGGCCTCGAAGGGCAGCTTCGTCGCGGCTTCGACGGCGTCGATGGCCTTGCCCGGAGCGAACAGCCCGCGGGAACGTTTCTTCACGGCGTCGCGGGCCGTGGCCAGGGCCTTTTCGTTTTCGGCCTGGTTCGAGATCTTGTCCGTCAGGTCGCACGTGCGCCGCGGGGGCTGGCCGATCTTTTCGCGGGCAAACGCCACGGCCCCGGCCAGCAGGTCGCCTTCAATGAGTTTGTCGAGGATGCCGGCCGCGAGCGCCTTGGAAGCAGGCACCGGATCGCCAAACGCGCACATCTCGGCCGCCACGGCCACGCCGGCCAGACGCGGCAAGCGTTGCGTGCCGCCAGCGCCGGGAATGATGCCCAGCTTGCACTCGGGCTGGCCGACCAGCGCCTTGGGCACGGCCACGCGGTAGTGGCACGCCATGGCCGTCTCCAGCCCGCCGCCGAACGCCGTGCCATGAATCGCGGCCACGATCGGCTTCGGACAGCCTTCGACGATCGCCAGGATCGGATTGAAGCCGACGCCCCGCTCGGTCTTACCGCTGGTCATTTTGCCGAACTCTTTGATGTCGGCGCCGGCGATGAACGTCCGGCCGCCGCCGATCAGCACGATCGCCTGGACCGAGTCGTCGGCCGCGGCTTTCTCGACCGACTCCTTGATTCCCTGGGGCACGCCGGGGCTGAGGGCATTGACCGGTGGGTTGTTGATCGTGATGACGGCCACGTCACCGTCTTTTGTCAGGCTGACCAGTTCGCTCATGGAGGAAGCCCTTTTGTGGAAGGAGGGAGGCGGCGGCCCAAGCAATCGCTGGCTCGCGCCGCCGCGGTAAGGATTGTGGAATTTGCCGCGACTACAGGCAGGCCTCGAACAGGCCTGCCGCGCCCTGTCCGCCGCCGATGCACATCGTCACGACGCCGTATTTCACCTTGCGGCGAAGCATTTCGTTGGCGAGCGTGCCCACCATGCGCGAGCCCGTCATGCCGAACGGATGTCCGATGGCGATCGAGCCGCCGTTGACATTCAGTTTGTTGGGGTCGATGCCCAGCCGATCGCGACAGTAAATCACTTGCACGGCAAAGGCTTCGTTCAGCTCCCACAGGCCGATATCGTCGACCGTGAGCCCGTTGCGCTGGAGCAACTTCGGCACGGCAAACACGGGACCGATGCCCATCTCGTCCGGCTCGCAGCCGGCGACCTGAAAGCCGCGAAAGATCAGTTTGGGTTGGATGCCCAGTTTTTCGGCTCGGGCGCGCGACATGACGACACACATGCTGGCGCCGTCGGACATTTGCGAGGCGTTGCCGGCGGTAACGGAGCCCGCGCCGCTGTCGGGATCGAAATAGGGCTTCAGCTTCAACAGGCCTTCGAGCGTCGTGTCCGGGCGGTTGCACTCGTCTTTGGTGATCGTGTGCCGCTCGGTGTCGCCAATTTTGCCGGTCGCTTTGTCGATGATGCCGCGGGTGACAGTCATCGGGGCGAGCTCTTCGTCGAGGTAGCCCTCGGCCTGGGCGATGGCCGTCCGCTGTTGGCTCGCCAGAGAATACTCGTCCTGGGCTTCGCGGCTGATCTTATAGCGTTTGGCGACGACCTCGGCCGTGTCGCCCATCACCATGTAGATGCCAGGCTTTTGCTCCAGTACCACCGGATTGGGCTCGCTCTTGCGGCCGGCGATGGCCGTGATGCTTTCAACGCCGCCGGCCAGCGCCACGTCGACGTTTTCGTTCAACACCAGATGCGAGGCCATCGCCACGGCTTGCAGGCCCGAGGAGCAAAACCGGTTGATCGTGCAGCCCGCCACGGTCACCGGCAACCCGGCGCGAATCGCCGCCACGCGGGCCACGTTCATGCCCTGGGTATGTTCAGGGTTGGCGCAGCCCATGTAGATGTCTTCGATCCCCGACGGATCGAGCTGCGGAACCTTCTTCAGCACGTCCGTAATGCAGTGCGCGGCCAGGTCGTCGGGCCGAGTGAGATTGAACGAGCCGCGAAAGCTCTTGGCGAGCGGCGTCCGCGAATGGGCAACCACAACGGCTTCTCTCATCAGTCGATCTCCTGGTGATTTTGGTCCGCCGGCGCACCGCTCACACGGATAGCGCTTTGATTCGGACAGCGCAAGCCGGAGGGAACCGGGGAGTAGGATAGATAGCGCGCTAAACCAACCCGCGAGCCGGGATTAGGCCGGTGAGAAGGGCCGTCAACCGGCCGGAAACATGCCTGGGTCCAGGCACCTACCGTCCGTTCGGTAGAATGTACACGATTCGCCAAGGCTTGGGAAGATAGGCGAAGCGTGGGCGGATTTCGCCTCTGGTAGTCGCCCCCGCCACGATTTCTCCCTGGAAGCTTGGCGCATGACGGTCAGCGCGGCACTCGGTCCTGGCCTTATCGCTCGCGATCGCCGGACCGCGTATGCTATCGCTTGCGCCCGCTCGCAATGCGAGGCATTCACCTCGCAGGCGTGCCACGGCTTCCACGGGCCCAGGCAATCACGAGGAGTTCGAGTCATGCTCAACCTGGCTATCGTTCTTTCGGAGAACGCGTGGCGTTTTCCCGACCGCACGGCCGTCATTTGCGACGACCAGGCAGTCAGCTACGGACAGCTCGAAGCGCAAACCAACCGCCTGGCCAGTTCGCTTGTGAAACTTGGGCTGCACGCGGGGCAGAAGGTGCTGATCATGCTGCCCAACATTCCCGAGTTCGTGGTTGCGTATTTCGGCGTCCTCAAGCCGGGCGGAGTGGTCGTGCCGATCAACGTGCTCTACAAGGATCGCGAGATCGAGTTTCTGCTCGAAGACAGCGAAGCGATCGCGATCATCGCCTGCACCGAGTACCTTGCCGAGGCGCTCGAGGCGTTTCGCAATGTCGAGACTTGCCGGCATCTGATCCTGGTCGACTATCCGGCCGAAGCTCCCCCGCTGAATGAACCCGGCGTGCACCGGTTTTCAGATCTGATTGCTCAGGGAGACGTGGAATTCGAAATCGCCGCGACCGACCCTCACGACACCGCGGCCATCGGCTACACCAGCGGCACCACCGGCAAGC
>CAZRCI010000015.1:17942-119020 GCA_964598535.1 uncultured Planctomycetaceae bacterium
AGGAGTGAAACAGCGGCAGGACGGCCATGCGCACGTCGGTTTCTCGCACTTCAATCTCTTTTACCAGGCCCGGGTGTTGCCGATGCTCAGCACCGAAACGCCGCGAGAAACCGACGTGCGCATGGCCGTCCTGCCGCTGTTTCACTCCTATGGCCAGTCGTGTGTCATGAACACGGTGTTGGCGATGGCCAGCACGCTGACGCTGATGCCGCGTTTCGATCCGGCCCGAGCGATGGAGATCATCCAGCGCGACAAGGTGACGCACTTTGCCGCCGTGCCGACGATGTACCAGGCCATGCTCGTGCATCCGGACCGGCCGAAGTACGATCTGAGCTCGCTGCGCGTGTGCAACAGCGGCGGCGCGCCGATCGCCATCGAGACGCTTGAGACCTGGCGCGACGACTACCGCTTTCACATTCGCGAAGGTTATGGGCTGACCGAGACATCGCCCACCGCCACCTGGAGCCAAGACCCGGTCGTGCCGCGCACGGGCTCTTGCGGTCAGCCGATTTGGGGCTGCCAGATCAAGATCGTTGACGATCACGGCAATCCGCTTCCGCCGCGAACCAACGGCGACGTGCTGATTCGCGGCGTCAATGTGATGAAGGGCTACTACAAGCAGCCCGAGGCGACCGCGCAGGTATTGCAGAACGGCTGGTTCAACACGGGCGACATCGGACATCTGGACGAAGACGGTTATCTGTACATCGTTAGCCGCAAAAAGGACATGATCCTGCGAGGCGGTTACAATATCTATCCGCGCGAGATCGAGGAGCTGCTCTACGAGCATCCTGCCGTGGCCGAAGCGGCCGTGGTGGGCGTGAAGCACGAGGAGTTGGGCGAAGAGGTCAAAGCCGTGGTGTATTTGAAACCCGGTTGCCAGGCGACCGAGGCCGAACTGCAAGCCTATTGCAAAGAACGGATCGCGGCGTTCAAGTACCCGCGAATCATCGAGATTCGCGATCAGCCGCTTCCCAAAGGCCCCTCGCAAAAGATCCTCAAGCGCGAACTGATCGCCGAGCACGAACGCGCCCGTACGGCGACCGCGCACACCTGACGAGGCCGGAAGACGATCGCCCGCGGCGCGGCGGCGTGAACGGATTCATTCACCGAGATTCAAGCGAAACTCAACCAACCGGAGCCAACGATGGCCTATACCGAAATCATTTACGACGTCTCGGATCGCGTGGCGACGATCACGCTCCATCGGCCCGATAAGCTCAATGCATGGACGCCCACGATGGAAGCCGAGGTGCTCGACGCCATGCTCCAGTCGAACCGCGACGAAGCGGTGCGGGTGATCGTGCTCACGGGCGCGGGCCGTGGCTTCTGCGCGGGCGCCGACCTGGGCAGCCTCGACACGATGGCCAAAACCGACGATCCGCTGGCGGTGCTCAAGCGGCTGCGCGAGAAGTTCAAGGGCCCCCAGATCGAGGGCGCCCGGCCCGATTTTCAGAAGACCTACAGCTACTTCTTGGCGCTCGACAAGCCGGTGATCGGGGCGATCAACGGCGCGGCGGCCGGTCTGGGCATGGTGATCGCGCTGTATTGCGACATCCGGTTCGCGAGCGACAAGGCCAAGTTCAGCACCGCCTTCTCGCGGCGCGGATTGATCGCCGAGTACGGCATGAGCTGGGTGTTGCCGCGGCTGGTGGGCGTGGCTCATGCGCTCGATCTGCTCTACACGGCCCGAGTCGTCGAGGCGTCCGAAGCCGAACGCATGGGGCTGGTCAATCGCGTGATTCCGCAGGAGCAGTTCGAGGCCGAGGTGCGGCACTATGCCGTTGAGTTGGCCAGCGCTTGCTCGCCACGCTCGCTCAAGATCATGAAGTGGCAGGTTTACAACGCCCTGTTCAGTTCGCTGGCCGAAGCGGTCGACGTCGCCAACGAAGAAATGATCGCCAGCTTGCAATGCGAAGACTTCAAGGAAGGCGTTGCCCACTGGCTCGAAAAACGTCCGCCCAATTTTACGGGCCGGTAACGCGCGCCGTACTGCGATTTACATCTTTAGCACCACGCGGAACCTGGCCTTGCCACTCAGCATGCGGGCGTACGCTTCGGCGGCTCGTTCGAGCGGGTAGGTTTCGTTCATCGACTGGACGCCGGTCCGGGCGCAGAACGCGAGCGTATCCTCGGAATCGATCGAGGTGCCCGAGTACCAGCCCTGGATCGAACGGTTGCCCATGAGCAGCCACATGGGCGAGGTTTGCATCGTATCGGCGGCGCCGATGGTGATTAGCGTGCCACCGATGGCAAGGCCGCCTTGCACGGCACTCATGGCGTCGCCGCTGGTGGCTGTGGCCAGAATGACCTTGGCCCCGCCCAGCTTCTGCAGTTCTTCGGCGGGGTCTTGTCGCGTGCTGTCGATGTAGATGCTGGCGCCGAGCTGCTTTGCGAGCGGCTCCTTATCCGTGCCACGCGCGATGCCGACCGTGTGAAAGCCCATCTTCGCGGAAAATTGCGTCGCGAGATGTCCGAGACCGCCGAGACCAAGTACGGCAACGACGTCACCTCCGCGCGCCCGACTATTTCGCAGGGCGTTAAACGTAGTGATGCCGGCGCAAAGCAGCGGCGCCGCCTCGACCGAGTTGAGCTCGTCCGGAAGCGCGGCCAAGGCGCTGACAGGCACATACGTATACTCGGCATAGCCACCATCGTAGGTGATGCCCGTGACTTGACCGGTGACGCAGGCAAACATATTGCCGCGACGGCAGTTCTGGCAACGACCGCAGTAACCGCCGTGCCAGCCGACACCCACGCGTTGGCCGACCTCCCAAGGTTGGGCTCCATCGCCGACGGCATCGATCACCCCGACAATCTCGTGTCCTGGAACGCGGGGAAGGGTAATTCCCGGAAAATGCCCCTCGATGGCGAGTGCGTCGGAATGGCAAACGCCACAGGCTTCGACGCGAATTCTTACGGTGTCCGCCAGCGGCGGGCGAAGTTCACGCTCGACGAGCTCCAACTTGCCTGGAGCCGTGATCTGGATTGCGCGATAGACGCCCGCGGTGGCCATGCACAAACTCCTGTTGTCGTCCAGATAAGTTTTCGAGCGTCGCGGTCCAAGTCGCTTACCCACCGCCTCGCGGCCGGCGCTGTCCTAGCAGTGTACACAATCCGACGGCGGAACGAACTTCTCCGCAGCTTGTCGGCGCGAATGCCAGCTGGGCATGTCCGGGGGCCGGGAGCATTCCGTCTGGAAAAACTCGGTGCTATCAGGCGGGTGAAAAGGATCCCGACGGACCTTGACTCGGAATGGCGGATTTGAGTACCGTTTGCCACCTTTTATCAGGGACTGGCTTCTCGGTCTGGAGCTGTTTGCGAGTTAAGTCAGCTTTCGATTCCTCGATCATTCGACCCCAAGGGCTGTCCGCCATGAGCGCCGCGTCGTCGCAATCTTCGTCCGCCACTCCCCCCGCCGCGATCGTGATGCCTCAGACCGGCGTGCCGCTGCTGGACGTCAATCGGCAGTACGAAACCATTCGCGCGGAGATCGCCGCCGCGGTGACGGCGGTCTGTGAGAGCGGGCGATTTGTCTTCGGCCCCGATTGCGAGCGGCTCGAGACGGACCTGGCAGCCTACTGCCAGTCGCCGCATGGCGTGGCCTGCGCCTCGGGCAGCGACGCTCTGTTGCTCGCGCTGATGGCGCTCGAAGTCGGTCCGGGCGATGAAGTGATCATGCCCAGCTATACGTTCTTCGCCACGGCCAGCGCGGCCTGGCGGTTGGGCGCGAAGCCCGTTTTCGTGGACATCGACCCGACGACCTACAACCTGAACACGCGGCTGATCGAGGCCGCCATTACCAAACGGACCAAGGCGCTCATGCCGGTCCATCTGTTCGGGCAGTGCGCCGACATGGACGCCCTCGGCGCGATTGCCCGGCGGCACAATCTACCGGTCATCGAAGACGCTTGCCAGGCAGTGGGCGCCGAGTGGCGCGGCCGCCGTGCCGGAAGCCTCGGCGCGATCGGCTGCTTCAGCTTCTATCCGACCAAAAACCTGGGCGGCTTCGGCGATGGCGGCTTCATGACGGCCGACAACGCCAAGCTGGCCGAACGGCTCAAGCTGTTACGCGCGCACGGCATGGAACCGCGCTACTACCACCAAGTGGTCGGCATCAACAGCCGGCTCGATACGCTGCAAGCCGCGGTGCTCAACGTCAAGCTGCGATATCTCGACGCCTGGACCGCCATGCGACAAGCCAATGCCGAACGCTACACCAAGCTGTTCGCCGAATTCGGCCTTACCGAACGGCTGACGCTCCCCGCGGCCGACGACCGCTGCCGCCACGTCTGGAACCAATACGTGGTCCGCATTTCCGGCGGTCGACGGGATGCCCTGCGAAGTTACCTGGCCGAACGCAAGATCGGCGCCGAAATCTACTATCCCGTGCCCCTGCATCAACAGCACTGCTTCCGAGAGCTCGGTTACGACACGGGCAGCTTGCCCGAGAGCGAACGGGCCGCGGCGGAAACGCTGGCGCTACCGATCTTTCCCGAGCTCACGGCCAAGGAGCAGCGCACGGTCGTAGCCACGATCGCCGAGTTCTGCCAGGCGGGCAAACAGCGCGCGGCATAACGGCCCGCCGAAGCATTCGGTGACCTGCGCGCGAGGAGCAACGCTCCGCGCTATTCAGAGAGGTCTTCTTTCACCTCGTCCGGACGGTCCTTGCGCTTGCCCGGGCGGCAGACGGTCATCAGCCCCAGCGAGACCATCATCATTACGATCATATAAGGCATGACATACGACTTCGTGGGCGCCTCTTTTTCCTTCTTCTTCTTTTGGGCGTAAGCCCCCGAAGGAGCCGCGACGAGCGTTACCGCCACGAGCAGCACGAGAATCGTCTGCCGTGCCAGCCGCCGAAATCGAGATGTCGTGGAAGCGTGAGGTTCCTGCGGGTTCATGCCGTCGCCATTCGTGATGGGTAGAAGAAGTCGTCCGCCGCGGCCGCGAGCTGCCGGAACTGCGTGGCCGACACCGCCAACGTGTCCCAGCGGGCGGAGATCCGCCGGGCGTGCGTGGCGTAGTCCCGCACCCGGATGCCGATAAACGCGTACAGTCCCCCGCGAAACTCGAACAAACGTTCGGCGGGCAGCGGCGCGCGATCACCAACCACATTGTAAGCAAACACCAGCAGGCCGCCAAACCGCTCACCGAACCAGCGTTCCCAACGGGCCATGCTGATCAGGTCGTCGCGCGTCGACCAGTTCTTCCAATATTGCTTGTCGCCGGCCGGAAAACGCCGCCCCTTGACGTCGACCAGCCAGCGAAAGCCATCGTGCGGCGACACGATAAAGTCGAGGCTCTTGATCGAACCGCCCGGAAACTGGCTCCGCCGAGCCTCGTCCACCGCCACGTAGGGCACCCGTCGCTCGCGAAGCCAGGCCTCGAAGGCCGCTTCGTAGTGATTGTTTCGCTTGGCCATTGAGGAAAACTCGCGAGTGGTGGCGGAAATAGCGACGGACATCGCCCCCCCTGAAGGTACTGCCTCGATTATCCCGCGCGCCGTGCCGCGGGTAAAGCCTGCCGCCCCCCCCGCGGGACGCGGTGTCGCCCAGGAAGAAGGCGATTTCTTCAAGAGGCTGGACGGTTCCCCCGGGGCACGCAGGCCCGGGGCCGCGTCTTTGAAAGGGCCACGCAGCCGCTTCCGCGATAGGGATCTGAATTGGAATCAAGGCCGTCCGCCCCGGCCGATCAACTTCCTGCCGGATCAACGCGCCAGTAGCTCGGCAAGCTTGGCGGGGACATCCGCGAGCGGCACGCTCTGGCTTTGGCCGCTGGCCAGGTCTTTGACCTGGGCAATGCCTGCCTCCCATTCGTTGCCGCCGACGACGACCGCCAGCCGGAAACCGCGGCGATCGGCATACTTGAGCTGCGCGCCAAGTTTTTTGGGCTCGGGGTAAAGCTCGACGCCCACGCCTTGCGCGCGGATGGCCGACGCCAGGGCCAGATAGTCATTCAGCCGCGGGGCTTCGAAGTACGGCAGGAACACGGGGGCGGGCGTGCTTACCTTCTGAATCTTGCCCAGCTCTTCCAAGGCCGCCAGTAACCGGTCGAGGCCGAGCGAAGCGCCGATGCCGGGCAGATGTTCCTTGGTATACAGCCCGGCGAGATTGTCGTAGCGGCCGCCGGAACAGACGCTGCCAATGCCCGGCAGCGCGTCGAGGAACGTTTCAAAGATGGTGCCGGTGTAATAGTCGAGCCCCCGGGCAATCGAGGGCGTGATCTTCAGCCGCTGGGCCGGAAGGCCCGCAGCCTTGGTGGCGCTCACCAACTCGGCCAAGCGGGCCACGCCCGCCTGGGCCGCTTCGCTGCCGGCGCTCAGCCGTTCCAATGCGGATAAAATCTCGTCGTTCGTGCCTTCCAGCTCGGCCAGTTGTAGCACCAGCCCGGCCTGTTCGGCGGTGGCGCCCGCGGACGCCATCATTTCGTCGGCCACGCGCTGGCGGCCGATCTTGTCCAGCTTGTCGAGCGCGCGGAGAATCGCGGTCGAGCGGTCGGCCAACTCGAAGCGTTGCAGCAACCCGGTGAGCACCTGGCGATTGTTGACGCGGAGCGTGAAATCGTCGATGCCAAGCGCGCGAAACAAATCGCCGATCACGAGCGCCGTTTCGATGTCGGCCGCGACGGCCAGCGTGCCGATCGTGTCGAAGTCGCACTGCATGAACTCGCGGTAGCGGCCGCGCTGCGTGTTCTCTCCGCGCCAGACCGTGGCGATATGATACCGCTTGAACGGCGTGCCAAGCTGACCGATGTGCTGGGCCGCGAACCGCGCCAGCGGCACCGTCAGGTCGAACCGCATGCCGACCCACCGCTCGCCGTGGTCCTGGAAGCGATACATCTGCTTGTCGGTTTCGTCACTTCCCTTGCCGGTGAGAATATCCAAGTATTCGAGCGCCGGCGTGTCGATCGGCGCAAACCCGTACGAGCGATACACCCGGCGCGCCGTGTCGACGATCCATTCGCGGGGAATCATCGTCTCGGGCAGAAAATCCCGAAAGCCTTTGAGCGTGCGCGGTTCGATGCGTTGGATGTCGGTCACGGTCACTCTGGGTTGCGGTCGCTGGGTATTTTGAAGATGGGTAAATTCGCCGCGACACCGGGCTCGTGTTTCAATCAGGCGAGCACCGGCAACAGCGCCGGCTGGGGACTGCGAATGCTCTCGCCTTTCTTTTTGGGCAAGATCGCCTCGGCATACTCGCCCGCCTGCTCCGGCGTTTCCAGATACTGCTCGTACAGCCAGTCGTCTTCGTACTCGCACTCATTGGTCGAATATTCGCGGCAAATCTGCGGGCGCATGTCGTAGATCCCGCAGCGGTTGTCTGGTTGCAAGAAGTTGCACACCGCATGCACCAGCAAGTACCAAATGTCGTCTTCCTTGAACAGCGTCGCTCCCTGGTGCAACAAGTACCAGCGGATGTACTCCCAGTCCGCGAAGCAGTCGGGCTGTTCGATCGGCAGGGCAAAATACCGGCAGCATTTAGCCGTGCAATACTGGCACAGGACTTCTCCCGCGGGCAACTGTTCGCGCGTGGGCTTAATGATCGGTAGCTGGACGTCGGCCTTCACTGGAGCGTCTCCTCCCGGCGTGCCTAAGCGACTTGCCGCGCGACTGGAACCTCGCGGCTTTTGCCGAGTTTTTCGGGCAATGGGGTCAAGTTAACAAACCGCTTGCGGACTGGCTAGGCAGCGCCGCGTTCGCGATCCTCTGAAATCCTAGGAGGGGCCACCGTCGTCGACCGCGAGAAGCTGATAGTCCCAGCGGATGGTTTGCGGGCAAGCATCGCTCGTGGGCTGGGCGACAACCACGGTTTGCCCGCCCGTTTGCTCCAGGCGCGTCGGACCGAAGCGACCGCTGGATACGACAGCGAGCAGGCCCGCTGTCAGGAGACGATAGGAACTGCTCAATGGTCCAGGCTCCGCGGCCCGCACGCGACAAGCGACATCGAACCGCACGCAGCCGGCCGCGGCGTCGATCTCAACGCTGGCGGACCAATGGCTCATTCCGGCCATGCCGACCAGCAGCGCCAGCGTGCGACCGTCGTCACGCTCTTCGATATGCAGCGATTGGAAGGGGGGGCTCGCCGGCCAACCCTGCTCGGACGTGCCCTCGACCGAGGCGAGGGCCGCGATCCATGCGCCATCGCGGCGCCGGCTTACCTCGTGCCCATAGCGATCGGCCTGCCACGTGAACCGGACGCGCAGGTCGCCGGACTCCAAAATTCGTTCTTGCGTATCGTTCAGAGAGGAAGCTCCTACTTTGCGGAACACGCCCCGCTCGGCAAAGCCGAGCGAGACATGCCGTTAGGATACCCGCCAGCGCAGGTACGCATCCAAAAAACCATCGATGTTACCGTCGAGCACGCTCTGGAAGTTGCCGACGTAGTAGCCGGTGCGAACGTCTTTGACGCGCTGATCGGGGTGCAGAAAGTAGTTGCGAATCTGCGAGCCGAAGCCGGTCTTGGCCTTTTCCTGATACTTGGCGGCCTGTTCGGCTTCGCGTTTTTCTTCTTCCAAGCGGGCGAGCCGGGCGCGAAGCATCTTGAGCGCGGTTGCCCGATTTTTGTGCTGCGAGCGTTCGTTCTGGCACTGCACGACGATGCCGGTCGGAAGATGCGTAAGCCGGATCGCGCTGGACGTCTTATTGACGTGCTGGCCCCCCGCACCGCTGGCGCGGAAGACGTCCTCGCGGATGTCTTCGTCTCGCAGCTCGACGTCGACCGAGTCGCTGATCTCGGGCGAAACGTCCACGGCGGCGAAGCTGGTCTGCCGCTTGCCTTCGGCGTTGAAGGGGCTGATGCGCACCAGCCGGTGCATGCCTGTCTCGCCCTTCAGATAGCCATAAGCCATCGGACCGCGAACGGCGATCGCGGCGCTTTGGATGCCGGCCACGATGTCGTCCTGGCGGTCGAGAATTTCGACTTCGTAGTCGTTCTTCTGTGCCCAATGGATGTACATCCGCAGCAACATCTCGGCCCAATCGTTGGCGTCGGTGCCGCCGTCCCGGGCGTTGATCGTCAGGATCGCGCCTTTGGAATCGAACGGTCCGTTGAGCAACCCCTTGAGCTCGAGCGCTTCGACCAACTCGCCGAGCCGCTCGAGCTCGACCGCGACGTCTTTCTCGAGCGAGGCGTCTTCCTCGGCCATTTCGAGGAGAACTTCCAGGTCGTCGGCCGCCGCGATCGCCTCGTCGAGCGGCTTGGTGATGGCGCCGAGCGACTTTAGCTCGGCGATCGTGGCCTGAGCCGCTTCTTGATTATCCCAGAAACCGGGCTGGGCCATTTGGCCTTCGATTGCCTGGGACTGCTCCTGCTTGGCAGCGTAGTCAAAGAGAGTCTCGCAGTTGAACGATCCGCTCGCGGATGGCCTGGGCCCGGTCGACGAATTCACGATCCATGATGACTCGCTGCTGGCAAGAGGGAACGATGCTTGATTGAGGGCGCCGACGAGGCGAGCCTCTCGTCTGGCGATTATATCGCCCGCGGCGTCTGCCGGCGACCCGGCTCACCGCCGCGCGGTTAGAATAGGATGCGCGTCGGAATGCCGCTTCGAAGATCCCCTGCAGGAGCATCGTGCCATGAAAGCGCTGGTCTACCGCGGTCCGGGAAAGCCCGTGCTCGAAGACAAACCCCGGCCGACAATTCAGCATGCCACGGACGCGATTGTCCGTATCGCCAAAACGACGATCTGCGGTACGGACCTGCACATTCTGAAGGGCGATGTGCCCACGGTCACGGCCGGCCGCACGCTGGGGCATGAAGGCGTGGGCGTGGTGGAAGACGTCGGATCGGGCGTCACCATGTTCAAGCCGGGCGATCGAGTGATCATCTCCTGCATCAGCTCGTGCGCCAAGTGCGCGAACTGCAGACGCGGAATGTACTCGCACTGCCAGAGCGGAGGCGGTTGGGTCCTGGGCAACACGCTCGACGGCACTCAGGCCGAGCTGGTGCGAATTCCGCTGGCGGACAACAGTCTGCATCATATTCCGCAGGGCGCGGACGAAGAGGCCCTGGTCATGCTTAGCGACATTCTGCCCACGGGGTTCGAGTGTGGCGTGCTCAACGGCAACGTGCAACCCGGCGACACGGTGGCCATCGTGGGCGGCGGACCGATTGGGCTCGCCAGCTTGTTGACGGCACAGTTCTATTCACCGGCCGAGTTGATCGTCGTCGATACCGACGACAATCGCCTGGAGGTGGCCCGGCGGTTTGGCGCGACCGGTACGATCAACAACGGCACGGTCAATGCCCTCGAGCGGATCAGGGCCTCGACGGACGGGCGCGGCGTGGACGTGGCGATCGAAGCGGTGGGCATTCCGGCCACGTTCGACCTGTGTCAGCAGATCGTCGCGGCCGGCGGCCACATCGCCAACGTCGGGGTGCATGGTAAGCCGGTGCAGTTGAATCTCGACACGCTCTGGTCGCAGAATATCACGCTGCGCACGCGGTTGGTCGATACCGTTTCTACTCCGCTGCTGTTGAAGACGATCCTCGCCGGCAGGCTCGACCCGCGGCAGCTCATTACGCATCACTTTGCGCTGGCGGACGTGCTGGCGGCTTATGACACGTTCGGCAATGCCATGCGCGAGCGAGCGTTGAAGGTGATCCTGTCGAGCGATTGAAGACGCGCGCGATGTGGCCTGGCGTCGACGGCCCGAACGGCTTGCCTCACTTCCGCCGAAACACACGTTTGATTTCTTCGAGCGCCCGACCGAGTCGCTCAACTTCTTCGACCGTGTTGTAGAAGTAGAAGCTGGCCCGGCTGCTGGCCGCGATGCCCAGCCGTTTGTGCAGCGGCATGGCGCAGTGGTGTCCTGCGCGGATGGCGATCCCCTGTCGATCCAAGAGCTGCGCGATGTCGTGGGCGTGTACTCGTTCGAGCGTGAAGCTGACGATGCCCGCCTTGTGCTGGGGCGCGGGCCCCAGAAACCGCACGCCCCCAACGGCGCTCATCACTTCGTGCGCGCGCTGCGTGAGCTGCCGTTCATGCTCGTGGATCGCGTCGATGCCGAGCGCGTTCAGATAGTCGATGGCGGCGCCCAGCCCGATGGCCGGCACGATCGGCGGCGTGCCGGCTTCGAACTTGGCCGGTAGTTCCGCGGGCTCGAAGCCGGCGGTCGTAACGCGGCGAATCATGCTGCCGCCGCCCATGAACGGCGGTATTGCTTCCAGCAACTCGCGTTTGCCGTAGAGCACGCCGACGCCCGAGGGGCCGAGCATCTTGTGCCCCGAGAAGGCCAGGAAGTCGGCATCGAGCTGGACGACGTCGGTCTTGGTGTGCGGAACGCTCTGGGCCGCGTCGACCAGCGCGATTGCGCCGGCCGCGTGCGCGCGGTCGACAAGCTCGCGCACGGGCGCGACGGTGCCGAGCACATTGGACACGGCGGCCACGGCGACGAGCTTCGTGCGCGGCGAGAGAAATTCGTCGAGCTTCTCGAGCGCAAGGCGGCCATCGTCCGCCAGCGGCAAAAAGCGAACCACGGCCCCGGTCCGCTCGGCGACCTGTTGCCAGGGGACGATATTGGCATGATGTTCGAGTTCGGTGAGCAAGATTTCATCGCCGGCGCGCAGGTTGGCGTCGCCCCAGCTTCGCGCGACCAGATTGATACTCTCGGTCGCGCCGTGGGTGAAGATCACTTGCTCGGTACTCGCGGCGCCGATGAAGGCCGCTACCTTGCCGCGGGCTTCTTCAAACAAATCCGTCGATTGATCGCTGAGCCAGTGAATGCCGCGATGCACATTGGCGTAGTGTCGCTCGTAGACGTCGACCATCGCTTGGACGACTTGCCGGGGGCGCTGCGTCGTGGCCGCGTTGTCGAGATAGGCCAGCGGCACGCCCGGCGAATCGCTCCGGGCATGCAGTATCGTGGAGAGAATCGGAAAGTCGGCGCGAATGCGTTCGACGTCGAGCGGCGGGTTGGTGCTGAGCGACATGTTACCGCCTCACTTGCAGCAATTGTTGATATTGCCACCGTTGGGCTCGTTGTCGCCGCTTACGGGGGAGTAGATCGCGGATTGCAACGCTCGCCAGCAGAGCAGGCAGCACTTTTGCCGGTTTGGCGTGAGCTTTGCGCCAAACAACGCGAGCATGTCGGCCGCGGTGAAGGCGGTTACGTCGTCGACTTGCCGGCCGCAGATTTGCTCCAGCAACATCGAGGCCGAGGCCTGGCTAATGCAGCAACCATCGCCATTGAAATAGGCGTCGCGAATCGTGCCGTCGTCACCGATTTCCAGCTCGACCCGCACCACATCGCCGCAGAGCGGATTCTCTTCTTCGTGCGCGTGCGTCGCGCCGGGACAAGAGCCGCGATGAAACGGCTCTTCGTAGTGATCGAGAATTCGCTCCTGATAGAGTTCGTCTTCTTGAGGCATGAACGACCTGGCGAGCGTGCTCAGAGAGCACGGTTAAACATGGTTCCGTGCGGAACAGCACTTCCACAATGCAATCCTAGCGCGGCTGGTCCTTTTCAACAAGGGTCGCGGCGCGGTGGAAAACAAACCGGGCCACTGACCGCGCGCGTGCGGCCAGTGGCCCGGTGGATCCGAATTGTGAGCGGATTTTCCGGTTCACTCGGGCAAGCGGTTCCGGGCAATCTTGGGGAAGCTGCCAGTGCAGCCCTGCTTCATGAACTCGACGAGATCCTGTTTGTCCTGATCGTTGAGATCGAGTTTTTTGATCTTCTCGCTCAAGTGGGGGTTCGGATGGCCGCCCTTGACGTACCACTCGACCACTTCTTCGAGCGTTTGCTGGCTGCCGTCATGCATGTAGGGCGCGCTGAGGGCGACGTTGCGAATCGTGGGTGTTTTGAACGCACCCTTGTCCTTGTCGTCCTTGGTGACGTCGTAGCGTCCCAGGTCGGGTTCGTCCTTGTCCATGCCGACGCCCAGGTTGTGGTACTTCTCGTCGGTCAGGTTCGCGCCGACGTGACAGGCCGAGCAACTTCCCTTTTCAGAGAAATAGATCTCCATGCCGCGTTTGGCGCTTTCGGTAAGCGGGTTGGCATCGGCACCGGCCTTGGCCTCGGCGTAGCGAGCTTTCAGCTCATCGTCGGCTTCGATGTCCTCGGGCTCGAGTTGCTCGAACGGCTTGAGCGCTTCAGCATAGTCGAACGGCGCCGGACCGGTCACAATGGCTCGCTCGAACGAAGCCAGCGCCTGACCAACCGCGTCGATGTCCATCTTGCCGAAGATTTTGTCGAACTGCAGCTTGTAACCCTCGACGCCTTGCAAGCAGAGCACGCAGGCATCGTGCGTGTTGCCCATTTCGATCGGGTTGGCGATGGGGCCCACGGCCTGATCTTCGAGCGAGTCGGCGCGACCATCCCAAAACTGTTTGTCGCTTAGGATGCGGTTGTAGCTCACCGGCGAGTTGCGACCGCCGGTTTGATCCTTGATGCCGACGCCAAACTGCGTATATCTGGCGAAGCCTTCATCCGGATCGTGGCACGAAGCACAACTGATCGAGAAGTCGGCCGAGAGCCGCGGATCGAAATAGAGTTGGCGGCCCAATTCGATCTTTGCCCGGGTCAGCGGGTTTTTGTCGATGCCCTTGATCTCGGTTGCGCCCTTCGAGAGCCCGAACGGAAGCTCGAAATCGAGCGGCTCATGATTCTGAGGGTCGTCAAGCCAGGCCTTGATCTGGTCGAGCGTCACCTTGTCGCCTTCACCGGGGATGCCAGCAAAGAGCTCCGCGGCGCCGAGCACGATTTTCTTGCTCGTGGCCGGCTCGGGTTGGGCCTCGGCCGGAGCGGCAGCCTCGGCCGGCTTTTCTTCGGGCATGGGTTCCGGCTCAGCGGGTTCTTCCGGAGCAGGTTCCGCAGGCTTTTCGGGCTCCGAGGCCGCGGGCTCGGGCATCGGAGGCGCCTCGGTCGTTTCGGCCGGCATTTCCGCGTCCGCTTTTTCCTCGTTCGCAGTCTCGTCCGCCGGGGGGGCGGTTGCTTCAATGACAACCGACTCTTCTTCGACCACAGCGGCCGGTTCGGTCGAGTTCGCCACCGGCTCCGTTGGCTTTTTCGGTTGGGCACATCCGTTGGCCATCAATAAACCGGCCAGCAACAGCCCGTGTAGGCCCAGTGATGGGGAACGAAGTTTCATGATGCATTATCTCCTGTGCTTGCCCTTTTCCGCCGCATCGACCGGCGGGGTCAATTCGGTGCTCGGCAAGAAAATCTTGTCATACAGAATCGCCGCCAACACGCCACCGGCGGCAGGCCCCACAAAATACATCCAAACATAGTTCAGATCACCGAGAGCGACGGCCGGCCCCAGGGTGCGGGCGGGATTCATGCTCGCGCCCGTCAACGGACCGCCGAAGAGAATATCCATCGTCAGCACAAGGCCGATCGCAACGCCCGCCAGATTGCCATTGCGGCCATGAATTCCCGAGGCGAACACGGCCGACACCAGGAAGAAGGTCAAAATGCCCTCGAGCACGATAACCTTGATGGCGTTGGCCGATTCCGACGCGTTGGCCACTCCAGGCGTCAAGGAGCCGATCGTCGCGCCGAGTCCCGAGTCTGGTCCCAAGAACCATTGCAAGGTATAAGCCGCCACGACCGCGCCCACGCATTGGGCAATCCAATAGCTGATGGCTTTGGGGACCGAGATTCGGCCCGCGCTTAGCACGCCGAGCGTCACGGCCGGATTTACGTGGGCACCGGAGATGCTGCCCCACGTATAGATAATGACCATGAGCGCCAGGCCATGAGCCAGGGCCACGGCTGTCAGGCCCGCACTGCCACCGTCGGCGATTGCTCCCGCACCAGCGCCAATAAAAACGAGTAGGAAAGTTCCAATGAGTTCCGCTGAAGCGGCCTTGGTATCCATTGCACGACAGTCCTCGCCGTAGGGATATTGAACGAGCATAATTACGCTGGGGAGTTGAATATATCAATAATGATTATTGATTCAAGGGTTTACCGCGATGAAGGCGACCGGCTGGCATGGCGGGCGCCCGTGCCGCGTGTGCGGTTCCTTCAACGTGTCGTTCACAGGCGCCGCACTAGAATTGGCTTGAAATGGCTGCCGCACTTCCAACTCCTCGATCCGCCTATATCCATGTGCCGTTCTGCCGACATCGTTGCGGCTATTGCAACTTCACGCTCGTCTCCGGGCGCGATGACCTGATTGCGGATTATCTGCGGGCGATTGACATCGAGCTGTCGTGGCTGGGCGCGCCGCGCGAAGTCGACACCTTGTTCTTTGGCGGCGGGACCCCCACGCACCTGCCTCTTCCGTCGCTGGAGAAACTCTTGCAGCTTACGCGGCGTTGGTTTCCGCTGGCGATTGGCGGCGAGATGAGTATCGAGGCGAATCCCGTGGATCTGACCGATGCAAAGCTCGCGTTGCTCGCCGAGTACGGGGTGAACCGCATCAGCCTGGGAGGGCAATCGTTTGACGCGGCAAAGCTCGCGACGCTCGAACGCGATCACGACGCGGCCTCGCTCGTAAAGGCGATTCAAATGAGCCGGCGCTACATGCGGTCCGTTTCGCTGGACTTGATTTTCGGCGTGCCCGGCGAAACGCTGGACACCTGGCGGCGCGATCTTACCACGGCCATCGAGTTGCGACCGCAGCACGTATCGACCTATGGGCTAACCTTTGAGCGAGGCACGAACTACTGGAGCCGCATGCTTTCTGGTGAGCTGGCACGCCTCGACGAAGACTTGGAACGCGGCATGTACGCGCTGGCCATCGACATGCTTACCGCGGCAGGCTATCAGCACTATGAGGTTTCCAACTTCGCGCAACTGGGGCACCATTGCCGACACAACGAAGCCTATTGGGCCGGCGATGGGTACTTTGCCGCGGGGCCCGGCGCGGCCCGCTACGTCGATGGCCGCCGAGAAATGAATCATCGCAGCACGACGACGTATCTGAAGCGGGTGTTTGCCCAACAATCGCCAACCGCGGAGAGCGAGGCTTTGCCTCCGGAAGATCGTGCCCGAGAACTCCTGGTATTTGGCTTGCGACGCATCGCCGGCGTATGGCGGGAGGGGTTTGCCGAGCGATCAGGGTACAGCCTCGACGAGCTTATCGGGCCCCCGTTGGCGGCGATGGTCGAGCACGGCTTGATGACCGACGACGGTCAGCGCGTGGCGCTGTCGCGAGCGGGGCTGTTCGTTTCCGACGCGATTTGGCCGCGGTTCTTGCGCCGCTGAACCGGTACGGCCCGCGGCTACTCACGTCGACGGTTCCAGGCATCTGGCAATTCGCGCCAGTGTTCGGTCAGCGTTTGAATCGCGTCGTCGATTGGCACGGCTTGCCACCGCTGGCCGATCTGCCGCGCCAGGCGAAACTGCACGAGTTTTCCGAGAGCGTCCGCGATTTCGAAGTCGACCGGCTGGTCGACTTCTCGTTGTAGCCACCGCTCGATCCGTGCATCGAGTTCTTGCGCCGTTAGGCCTTCAACAGGTACGTCGTGCCAGAGGAAAAAGTATGCGAGCATGATCTCGCGATTCTCCTGCTCGGCCGCTTCGTCGAGTAGCCTGTGAATCACGCCGGCGTTGTTATCGATATTCTGGTAATACAGGCTTTGCGTCAGGTTGAGCTGGTATTTCTGCCGCGTGTTGAGATAGCCATATAACGAGCGCACGCCATAACCCACGGTTCCGCCAACCAGGCCAAGAAACGCCAACGTCGATCCAAACGCCACGGCCGTCGCCCAGATGACCTTGTAGATGACGATGCCGATGCCAGACAGCGTGGGCAGCGCCACGCGGGCGCGATCGAACAACGACATCTTCACTTGCGATCCTGGCAGCAGCATGTCGAGATCGAGCTTCGGAATGTCCTTGAAGAGCTTGAGATAGACGTCGTCGGTATCGAGCAGCATGGAGTATTTCTGCCCGAGACGAAGATGAAAGATGATTACCAATCGCTGGTAGATCGGCAGCTCGACAGCCTCGCTGCGCAAGCGCTTGCGCCAGGCGCGCCGATAGCGTGTGCCGATGCTGTCGCCTCGATAATAGAGCTCGAGTCGATCGAACAACGTGAAGTCCACGGTCAGGTGCAGCCCCCAGTGGCTGCGGTCTTCGAGCGCGGCATCGATCTCCGCTTCGGCCAGACGGTGGAAGTTGGCCCGCGCGAGCAACCGCCCGAATCGCTCGAACAGCAGTTCGCGCTGTAGTTCGAGTTGCTCGGCGGCAAGCGGGCGGCCGGGCTTGGTGTCGGCGTCCGGATCGAAAGGCGCGTAGGCGTCCTTGAGCTCCTCGAGGGTGACCGTTAGATGGCAGTGAACCAGCGCATGGAGCAGCCGGCAGAAGCGGCCAAATGCCGCCCGGCCGCTGGCTGACAATCCGGGCTGGCGGCATAGCGCCTGGGCAAGATCCTGCTTACGAAGCGGGATGAACGCTTCGGGAGCGGAGGCATCGTCGCCGGAGTTCGGGATGTTCGCGGGCTCGGAAGAACCGGAGTTATCCAACGTCGCCATCTGCCGTTCGGTCTTAAAGTCTGGGGGCTACAGCGATTGTAGCCCCCGGAGATGCGTGCCGACACCACGAAGTTTGGGTGCCGGGAGCGCAATTGGCTTCCGGCTTGCTTATGATGAACCTCGTGATGCGGAGCAGATTGGATTTGCAGTCCGTGTGTCGCCTTGGCCCCCGTACGACCAGCGAGGCAACAACTCCGATGTCGTGTGATTGTGATTTTGTAGTCCCTCGTTTTCGCGGCTGGAGCCTGGCGGTTCTCGTCTTATTGTTCGTGGTTGCGGCGAGGCTATCGGCGCAAGAAGCCTTGGACGGCGACGCTCAACCGCCTGCGCCGCGCCGCTACCTGGGACGTGAAATTGCCCAGACGATGCATTACCAGGGAGCGCCCTGGCTGATGCGTGAATCGCGCGAGCGAGAAGAAGACTGCCAGACGTTGCTGGCCGCGCTGAAGATTGAGCCCGGGCAGACCGTGTGTGACATGGGGTGCGGCAACGGATTTTACACGCTGCCACTGGCTCGGCTGGTTGGCGAGCAGGGCAAGGTGTTGGCCGTCGACATTCAGCCGGAGATGCTGAGGCTGCTGCACGAACGAGCCAAGGACGAAGGCATCGCGAACATCGAACTAGTCGTGGGCGTGCAAACCGATCCGCGGCTGGAGCCGAACAGTCTCGATATGATCTTGATGGTGGACGTGTATCACGAGTTCTCGCATCCGCGACAGATGCTCGAGGCGATGCGGAAAGCGTTGAAGCCGAACGGGCGGATTGCGCTGGCCGAGTTTCGACTGGAAGATCGGAACGTGCCGATCAAGCGGCTTCACAAGATGAGCAAGAAGCAGATCCTGCGCGAGTATGAGGCAAACGGTTTCCGACTCGTGGAGGCGTTCGACAAGCTGCCCTGGCAGCATCTGATGTTTTTTGAGCGTGCGGAGGGCTTTCAGCAGGCGCCTTAAGCTGGCAATGATTGCGTTCGTAACTCGTGTTCCCCTGGATGCTTAAAGTCGATACAGTACCGCCCGCTCGGCATGGCCTGGGAATAAGTTTACTGATTTCTGCAGAAAATATGCGGGTGTATGCAATCGAGTGGCGCTGAAGTTGCAACGCTTCTGGACCCTAACTAGAATGAGATTCGTTTCAGGGAACAGACTCGCAGCTAAGTCATTGACGGGCCAAGAGTTGCTAATGAAGAGGACAGCGTTGTTGCAGTTGGTCGTTCGGGCGACAAGCTGAACAACGAATCATCGGATCGGTGTCGCGGGCAAGCGTCATTGGTCCCAAGGGTGCTGACACGACATGGCTACTAATTCGTCGATATTTCCCGGTATCGACTCGGCTGCGCGCAGCTTAGCGCAGGCCGATTGGGTTCTCGGCCAAAATCTTGCTGTGCGCCAGATCGCACGTCATGCCGAGCGCGCCGCGCAGGCCGATTGTACCGTTTTGGTCTCTGGTGAGACAGGCACCGGCAAAGAGTTGTGGGGCCGGCTTATTCATGAGCGCGGTCCACGTGCCGGTAAACCGTACATTCCTGTGAACTGCGCCGCGCTAACCGTATCGCTGGCGGAGAGCCAGCTTTTCGGCCACGAGAAGGGCGCGTTTACCGGCGCCGCGGGCCGTTCGCTTGGCGTCTTCCGCGCGGCCGAAGGCGGCACGGTATTTCTTGACGAAGTCGGCGAAATGCCGCTCGAGCTGCAACCCAAGTTGTTGCGCGTACTGCAACAGCGCGAAGTAACGCCGGTGGGATCCTCGCATCCGGTGCCAATCGATGTTCAGGTCGTCGCGGCAACGAACCGCAACCTCGAAGACGAAGTGGCCGAAGGTCGCTTCCGCGAGGATTTGTATTACCGCTTGAACATGGTCGAGCTGCGCGTGCCCGCGCTGCGCGATCGGGTTGAAGATATCCCCGAGTTTGTCGAGTTCTTTTCGCGTCAATTCGCAAAGCGTTACAATCGTCCGCTGTGGCAGCCGGACGCCGAGACGCTCAGGCGTTTTTGCGAGTTTCCATGGCCCGGTAACGTGCGTCAACTGTCGCATGTGATCGAGCAATCGTATGTGCTCGATTGTGCACCGGTCTTGCCGCATGCCGAACCGCAGCAGCGAACCGACACGGCGCTGCCCTTCATGAACCTGACCCGGCTGCGAAATGCGGCCGTGTATCAGGCCTTGGAAACCACACGCGGGCACAAAGGCCGGGCCGCCAAGTTGCTCGGCGTGCATGCCAACACGCTCACCCGCCTGCTAGCGCAGATGGAAACCGAGCAGCCTGGTTCCTCGACCGCTTGGCGCAAGGCCAGCAACCCGCGCCATCCGGCGAAGCCGCGCTAGCGGCGCTATTTTGATCAATCGTCCTATTGATCCATCTCACCGTGATTAACGCGCCTGGCTCACGGCGCTTAACGCGCTTGGCTCGCGGTGCTTAACGCACCCAGTCGTCTGGCGAACGCCCTCGGTGCGGTTCGTGGGGCAGGGACGAGTGGTTTTGCAAGCATGCGCGATGAACGTCGCCGGTGGCTTCCTCAGATTTCTTCGAGCCCGCAATCGCTATCGCCGCGTCTATTCGCGGCGGCTTGAAACGGGGCTGTCGCACTCGTAAAACAAGTGGCGTTGCGAGCACGTTGCTTCAGGATGCCCGCGCCGCGGTTGAATCGGACTCGCTGTCAGGAGCTGTTGTCATGCAAAACTTGCTGCTCACGCTGTACGACTTTCAGCTCGGCTACATCAAGCAACTCGTGAAGGATCTTGAGGATGCGGATTTGAACGTCCCGCCGTTTCCGGGGGCGAATCCGCCCGTTTGGATCCTGGGGCATCTGGCGGTTTGCACGGACTACGCCGCCCGACTGTTGGGTGAACGGCCTGCTTGTCCGAAGGAATGGCATCGGCAGTTCGCGCCGGGGACGAATCCGTCGGACATCGCGCAACCTTATCCGTCGCTCGTTGAGTTGGTGACAGCTATTGAAGCCGGACATCGTCGCGTTGCCGCCGCATTGCCCAACGCGGATCAGGCAGCGCTGGATCAACCACACGCGATTGAACTGCTGAAGCGCAGCAACCTGAAAACGAACCGGGACGTGCTCGCGCACTTGATTACCACCCATCCGTCGTTTCACGTGGCTCAGCTCTCGGCGTGCCGCCGTAAAAAGGGGCATGGCCCGGTGGTGTAGGGCGATGCAGCGTCGAGGGTAATAGCCCGAAAATCCGCTGGGTAGCCGAAGAGGCGTGTTGATCGGGATTGGTCAATCTTGGGAACGTCGGCAGCCAAGTTCCGCGGGTGCGAGGAAGTATCGTAACTCGCCGGCGCCCGGGACGATCTCGGCTTGAAAGTCGATGCGTGCCACCGCGGCTTTGCGGAACGCCAGCGCGCTGGCTTGCGCCCCCATCAGAGCAGAGGCCAGGCGGTCGACATCCGGGGCGTGCCCGACCCAGGCCAGATGCTCATGAGATTGGCGGTTCGACCACGCGATGAGAGCCGCCAGATCGCTGCCCGGCTGAAGGGCCGCAAGTTCTATTAGCGCCGGAGATTGGATCAGCTTGTCGCAAAGGATTTCCGCGGTTTGGCGGCATCGCACCAGCGGGCTGGTGGCCACCATGTCGAGTTGCAGCCCTCGCGCGGCGAGCTTTTTGATCATCTTGCGAAATTGTTTGACGCCGGCGGGAGTTAACGGACGAAGCGAGTCGTCGGGATAGCGCGGATCGCCATGCTGGCCGGCGTAAGCGTGGCGGACAATATAGACGGAAGTCATGAACGTGCGCGGCCAGATGAAGGTGTCTTTGGAAACATGAAGTGGACGATCAGCGATCGCGCCACAAAACGGCATTTGAGATTCCCAGATCGTGGCGAGCTCCCTCGATGGCGTTCATGAACCGGCGGGCGTCGCCAGGATAGCCAGCCGTGGGCGCGAGGTTGGGAACTCGCCCGCACCAGAAATCGTTGAATGCCCGCATGGCTAACTCGCGAAGATATTTCGAGGTCATCGACGCGAGCGCGGTCGGCAGGAACGATTCGCCGCGCATCCGAAACCGGATATCCACGCGAGCCTGCGGCGGTCCGAAGTGATAGATGCTTTCGGCCATGCCCTCGCCACGAACCTCCACCAGATGGTCGGGAAACTGGCGTTGGAGCAGCCGGCTGTATTGATTGCGGCCTCCGTGTTTGTCGCATACGATCAGCACCGAGTCGTCGTGACAGGATTCGAGCACTTCGGCCAGCAGCGACAGCGTCGTGTGGGAGAGCAATTCTGATTTGTTGCCGAGCTCCGTCGCGCCGCGATTGAACTCGTCTGGAAAGACCGCTCGACTGCGAACGCCGAGCAGCTTTACGCCGGATCGTTCGAGACCACGCCGCGTGCGGGCGACGAGCCTGGCGACATCCTCGGCATCGGCGGCGAGCGGCAAGGAGATGGCGTAGTTCACGTGCCAGGGGACGGCATGCAAACCGTTGGCCGCCCGAGGGTCGAGCAATCGCCAGATGTCCAGCCAATCGGCCGGGCAGCGATCGACCAGCGCAAGCGCCGCCAATACGCCGCGTTCCAGCGTTCCGATCCCCACCGCGGAATTGTAAAGCTGCTTGGAATCGGCAATGGCCCATTTGGGAGAACACGTGCCGCGGCGGGGAGCCGACTTGCAGACCACGGTGCGGAGATGACGGTAAAGATCCGTTTGCCAGTGAGCTTCGTCGACCCACCAAACGGACGCCGAGATTACCAGCGGGCCCAGATTAGGAGCATATCCGGCTTCGTCGGCGCCAATGAGATAGGGCATGGTTCCGTCCTTCGGGGGCGTGGGCAACGCCGCGGGGCAACGTCGCGACGTGATCCGCCAGGCAGTATACCAATCGCTCGAGATTTCCGGCAAATCGTCGGAAAACAAACGATCCTCCCGAGCGAAATCGCCGGGGGGGAATGTCGATGGGTGGTGCGATTTTGCCGGGTGCCGACCGACCCGCGGGCGTGATAAAATACGTGGGTCTGAGACATCTTGAATTCGATCCGCGGGAGCAGGAATGACTTCGTCGATTCGTATTTTGGGAACGCTGTTGGTGGTGCTGAACGCGATGGTGGCGTCTGGCGATACCATGGAACGGATCCGCCCCGAGAAGCTGCGAGCCACGCACGAGCGGATCGAAGCGCTCAAGAACCAGCGGCGCGCCGTGGCGCTGACCAGCGGTTATGACGATGTACGCACGCTGTTTCACGTGCACTCGGCGTTTTCGCACGACAGCCGTGGAACGATTGACGAAATCGTGGCGGCGGCGAACGAGGCCGGCGTTCGCGTCATCTTGTTCAACGAACATCCGGCGGCGCACTACGACTACGTGAAGGATGGGCATCGCGGCATGAAGGACGGAGTGCTGCTGATTCCCGGGGCCGAATCAGGTGGATTCCTGGCTTACCCCAACACGAGCATTCAGGATCAAAAGACCGATTCGCCGCAAGCCTTTGCCGATTTGGTGCGTTCCACCGGGGGGCGGATATTTCTCTGCCATCTCGAAGAACGCCTGGACTGGGAGATTGCGGGCCTGACCGGATCAGAGATTTACAACACGCACGCGGATTTCATGGAGGAGACCAAATTTCTCGCGGCAATGCGCTCGCCGCTGACGATGGTGACGTTGATGGGCGCCCTGAAACAGTATCCGCAGGAAGTCTTCGGCGCGCTGCTTGACTATCCGGCCGATTACCTGGCGCGGTACGACCAATTGACGCAAAAATCGCGGCTGACCGGCGTTTCGGCGAACGACGCGCATCACAACCAGGCGTATCGAGCCACGATCACCGAGGATGGCAAAGTTCAGGTTGAAGACGGGCTGGGGGCCAAGGTCGCTCTGATCGATCCGGAAAAAGTTGCTCCGCTCAAGTTACTGACTAATGGGCGCAAGGAAGGCGACTTGATTTTCGATCTCGATCTCGACCCTTACGCGCGCAGCTTCAGGCATGTGAGCACGCACCTGCTAATGCCCGAGATCGATGAAGAAAACGTTTGGCAAGCAATCGACGCCGGCCGGGCGTATGTGGCGTTCGACTGGATCGCCGATCCGACGGGCTTTGTCTTTCAGGCCCAGGCGGGCGACAAGACCTGGCCGATTGGCAGCGAAGTCGCCCAGGAGCCCGGCTTGCGTCTGCGGTCCGAGGCGCCGCTGGACGGCCGTTTCAAGCTCGTTCGCAACGGGGAAGTCGTCGTTGACCAGCGAGGCCCGACCTTGGATGTCGGCGTCGATCAGCCAGGTGTCTATCGCGTGGAAGTCTGGCAGAGCCTGGCCGGTGAGGATCGCCCGTGGATTTTGACGAACCCGATCTACGTTCGTGGGAGCTAGCAGGCTGCTAGAGTTCCGTCAACGTTTCATTTTCGGGTGCAGTCTTCCGGGGAGCATTTGGTTGCGCCAAACCGCTTGCGCGATTGGCGGCGTTGCGCGACAGCGGAATGAATCGGATGGACGCTAGACCACGGCGGGATCTCCTGACTACGATACACAGACCTGCTGTTTCGGAACAGGCTTTTGGCCGCGCGTGCCTTCAAGCGGCGCAATCCTGCAAAGCACGATGGATCGAGGTACGCGGCGTGCGGACTCGACCGCGATCTGCCCGATGACGACTGAACTGCAATCTCTTGTCAGCGATCTCGAGAACAACATTACCCAGGTCGTGTTGGGAAAGTCCGAGGTTGTTCGGCTCTGCATCGTATCGCTGCTGGCGTCGGACCACGTTCTGCTGGAGGATGTGCCGGGGGTTGGCAAGACGTTGATCGGCAAGGCCTTGTCTCGTAGCATCTCGGCCAACTTTTCGCGCATCCAGTTTACGGCCGACCTGCTTCCCAGCGACATCACAGGGGGCAATGTCTATAACCCGCAAACCGGTCAATTTACGTACACGCGCGGACCGATCTTCGGCAACATCATTCTGGCCGATGAGATCAATCGCACGCCGCCGCGCACGCAGAGCGCGCTGTTGGAGGCGATGAGCGATCGGCAGGTGACCATCGATGGCGAGACGCATGCGCTGCCGCAGCCATTTATGGTGATCGCGACCCAGAATCCCTTTGAATTCGAAGGCACCTATCCATTGCCCGAGAGTCAACTGGATCGTTTCTTGATGCGAATCGCCGTGGGCTATCCGGATCGCGAGGACGAAATTCAGGTGCTCAGCAGCCATCGGATCAGCGAACCGGTGGACAATCTGCGACACGTGCTCGACGCGCAGCAGGTCATCTCCTTGCAGCAAGCGGTTCGACAAGTGACTGTTGACGAGAGCATTAACCGCTATTTACTGGATATTGTGGACGCCACGCGCAAGTGCGACGAGCTGCGCGTGGGGGTGAGCACTCGCGGAGCGCTTTGTCTCTATCGGGCGGCACAAGCGCTGGCCCTAGTTGAAAATCGATCGTTTGTCACCCCGGACGATGTCAAACGGTTGGCTGTGCCCGTGCTGTCACATCGCGTCATTGCCAAGGGGTACTTGCAGGGTACCCATCGCCAGGCGATGGAATCACTCATCGCGCGACTGGTCGACGAAGTGACGGTTCCCAGATAGGGTCGCGGTGTCGGAGCGTACCAGAGTCCCCCAATTTTCAGGCGACCAATCGGCGACGCGGGATGGCTAAGGAGATCTGCGATACCGTGGCGAAGGCAAGCCTACTTTAGGAGGTGGCTATTTTTCCTGCGCCAGCCCCCCCGAATTTGGCGGAGTCGCCGGTGTTGCCGCAGAACCTCGGATCGGGCAACGCCAATTCGCGGTAGAATGAGGAAACAGCCCGCGGCCCAGGCCCTTGGCATCTAACTTTTTCGTCTAACGACTATGGCTCGCCCCCAACAAACTCGACTTACGCGCCTGGGGGTCTATTACAGCATCGTGACGCTGACCGTGCTCGTGGGAGCGACAAGCCGGCAGCTCAACCTGTTGATGCTGGTCGGCTGTGTCCTGGTAGGGCCGCTGCTGATGAGCTTTCTGTATGGACGTTGGGCAATCAGCAGGGTTTCTGTCGCACGCACGTTGCCGGCCAGTTTGCATGCCGGACAGCGGCTGCGCGTGGACGTGCAGTTTTCGAATCTACACAAATGGTTCGGGCTGTGGGCGATGCGGGTGGATGACGCGATCGAGCATCAGGCGATTCATTCCAACCAGTCAGCCAGCGTCGGAGTGTTTTTTCCGTACGTGCCGCGGGACACGGCGAGGCAGGGACATTACGAAGGTGTGCTGCCGTTTCGAGGGAGTTACCGGTTCGGCCCGTTGCGCGTCTCCACGCGTTTCCCAATGGGGTTGATGCGACATAGTCTGACCAGCGGCGCGCCCATGGAGCTGCTTGTGCACCCGAAGCTGGGGCGGTTGAGCCCGGGCTGGCTGAAGCAGATTCGAGAGCACGAGTCGGGTACGCAACGGATGCCCCGCCGAGGTCTGCTCGAGGCAGACTTTTATGGCTTGCGTGAATGGCGGCCGGGGGACAGCCGCCGCTGGATCCATTGGCGCACGTCCGCGCGACGGGGCGGGTTGATCGTGCAACAGTTCGAGCAACGGCGCAGCCAGAACCTGGCGATTCTTGTGGATCTGTGGCAGCCTTCCCAGGCCGAGGCCCGTGATTTGGAGAACGTCGAGCGGGCAATCAGCTTCACGGCGACGTTGTTGACGGAACTGTGTCGCAAGCCCGGCGCGCAGTTGCATCTCGAAGTGGCCGCTCGCGAGCCGCTTACAAACGCGGGCGCCGGTTCTCCCGTATTTCTACGAGAGCAGATGGATGCTTTGGCGATTGTAACGCCGCACGCGGGCGCCACGTTTCCCGAGCGGCTGGGCCATGTGCTGGCACTGATTCCGGCGGCGACTCCGACGGTCATGGTGACGACGCGCGGGATCGATTGGGAGGCATTTGCGCGGGCGGCCGCGGAGCGAGAGGCGCAGCTCGACGGCCGTACCCTTTTGGAAGTTGACGTTCGCGGAGACGTGTTGCAACGTTTGTTTGAGGAAAACGCTACCGCTGCGGGATAACGTAGATGACGCCGAATTTGTTGCGACCATTTGCTCATCTGGCAATCGCCTTGCAGATCGTCTTGTCCTCGCTGCTCATTGTGTGGGGCGAGGGCAGCGTGGTTCTGTTCGTCACGACCCTCGCGCTATTGGCCATCTCGGCCTATGTAACGGATTGGCGGCAATGGTTTCGCTTGAGCCAGCGAAGCGCGGATCTGCTGGCATTGGCGATGGTTACCTTCACGGCCATCGCGGCGTTTCGCACCGACCGTCAAGGGTTGTTGCTGGTCGTGGCGAATTTACAGTCGTATCTCCAATATGTGTTGTTTTTTCAGACCAAGACCGCACGCATCTATTGGCAGTTGTCACTGTTGAGCCTCGGGCAAATGGCAATCGCTTCGACGCTCCTTCCGACTCCCGCGTTTGGTATCGTGCTGGCGATCCAGTTGCTGCTGGGCATCGTGGCGTTTGCCTTGCTGTTGATCGACGCGGAGTCCGAGGCCGTACGGCAGCCCAGCGTGGGGCCACTAACGCTGCATGGCGGCTCGGCCGAGGTGAACCCTGCGGGACGCGGCTTCACGGGGGGCGAGATTTCCTATCTGTGGAAGGGCCTGCTGCCGGGGACAGTACTGGCAGTCGTGGGAACGGTTGTCATCATCATGCCGCTCTTTTTGGCGCTCCCGAGATGGAACGTATCGATGTTCGAGTCGACCGACGCCTCGCCGATTCGCACCGTCGGGTTTACCGACAGCGTGATGCTCGGCGAGCTGGGGGGCGCGGTCAACAACCCGGAACTCGTCATGCGAGTCACCTTTTTTCGAGGCCGCGGAGATTCGCCCATTCGCCTGGCCGGTGAACCGCTGTTTCGCGGTACGGTGTTGACTCGCTACGAGAATCATACGTGGAGCCAGCCCGCTCCGGCGCAACCGATTCACCTTCCCGACGAGGTTCGTAGTGCGATTACTCGGCAACGCATTTCGGCCGAACCGCTCGACACGCCCGAGATTTTTCACGTTTCGCCGGCCGTGGCCGTCGACGGGCCGGACCAGCGTTTGAAGCTCAATCCGATCACGGGGCGTCTATTTCGGGCGGAAGAATTTCAACGTCGAACTTTGGAGTTCGACATCGGCACGACGGGGATTCGCGGGGATCGGCAGCGAACGGTGTTGCCAGCGCTGCGATCTCCGCAGAACATCGCGTCGCTGTTAGGGCCATTTAACGGGCCCGGGGCGAGCGATCAGTTTCCGCGGATTTCGGCATTGGCCAGTCAAATATTGGCCGATCAGGATATCGATCCGACGGAGACCCCGATTCAGGCCGCGCATGCGCTGTCGGATTACTTTCACAAGTCGGGCAGTTTTTTTTACTCGATCGAGCCGCAGCAGCGAGATCCTGAGCTCGATCCGCTGGAGGATTTTGCCAGCGAAAATCGCTCGGGCCATTGCGAGTATTTTGCCGGCGCGCTGGTGCTGATGCTTCGCAGCCAGGGGATTCCGGCGCAAATGGTCATCGGCTTCAAGGGCGGTGAATGGAACGACGTCGGAAAGTATTACCAGGTGCAGCAGTTGCACGCCCATGCCTGGGTTGAAGTGCTGCTGACAGGAAATCACGTGCCGCAAAACGAGTTTGCGGGAGAAGAATTGCCGACCGCGGCGTGGTTGGTGCTCGACCCGACCGAAGGAACTCACGAGGCCACGACCACGGACAATAGTGACATCTTCGCTCAATTCCGACAATCGATCGACTATGCTCGTGTCTTGTGGATCAATTATATCGCCAGCTTGAACGCCAAACGGCAGCGTCAAGGGATCTACGAACCATTGGCCGCGGGGATCGAGGCGGGCATCGACAATCTTTTTAGCGTCGAGGCCTGGCAAGCGCGTCTGGACGTGCTTGAGCAAAGCCGCATCGGACGCTTCTGGTTCTGGTATCGCCACCATTGGTTCAGTTGGCGCGGAGGGTTGGTCGCGATAGGGTTTTGCCTGGGGGGCGCGGCAATCTTTTTCGGCGTCAAATCCGCCTGGAATGCCATCCGCCGCCGCGGCTGGTTGGGGACTCCGCCGCCGCTTGAAGCGGGGCCGGTGCTGGAGATGTACCGCCGCCTGGAATCGGTGCTGGCGCCGCTGGGGATCGTGCGGAGCCCCTCGCAAACGGCATATGAGTTTGCGCTGGCGGCTGGCGGGGAGTTGGCCGACCGGGCGGAGTATCAGCGGTTGTCGCCGCTTCCAGGCCGTATTGTCACGGCCTTTTATCGCCTGCGCTTCGGCGGCCACACCCTAGACAAGCCCGAGGCCGAGGCTGTAGAACAGGCTCTCACCGAATTGGAAGTCGTGCTCGATCGCTCGCGCAAGTGACCATTCCCAACCCTCCCTGCCGCGAGCGAACCGGCTGAGCTCTTACCGCGCAGCACTCTCCGCTATGGAGCTGCGCTTGCAGTGACACGAAGCTATTATTAGTGACATGAAAATTGGCCTCATCGGTTATCAGGGCTCTGGTAAGAGCACATTTTTTCAGTGGTTGACGGGTGTGCAACCAGACCCGGCGCTGGCCCACTCGTCGCAACAGGCGATGGCGGCCGTGCCAGATGAGCGCGTTGACCCGCTATGCAAGATCTACACTCCCAAGAAAATCACGCTGGCGTCGCTCGAACTGGTGGATAGCGCCGGACTGAGCCGGACCCACGAGGGCAACGCCGCGCGGCTCGCGCAGATTCGCGAGGCCGGCTGCCTGGTGCTGGTGGTCGGTGCGTTCGAGTCGGGCGTCAACGCGATGGCCGACGTCGACAGCTTTGCCGAAGATTTCTTGCTGGCGGATATGGAGATCGTTTCGGGGCGCGTGGAACGGCTGCGCGAAAGCACCAAGAAGCCCCGGCCGGGAAGAGATCAGGAACTTGCGGAGCTGGCAGCGCTCGAACCGTTGTTGGCCGCCTTGGAAGCCGGCACGCCGCTTTCCGAGATCGACATGAACGAAGAACAGCTCAAAGTAACGCGATCGTTTCGGTTGTTGACCGAGAAGCCAAAGTTCGTGATTTTTAACATCGCCGACGATGCCGATCCGGCGTCGTTCCTGGCCAAGCTCGCGGCGCAAAAGCCCGATCTGCGGGCCGTGGCCGTGCCGGCCGGCTTGGAGCTCGAACTCTCGAAGATGAGCCCTGAAGATCGTGAGGCGTTTCGCGAGGAGATGGGCGTGGGCGGCTTCGATCGCGATACGCTGCTTCGCACGCTGCTCGATGTGTCGGGGCAGATGTTGTACTTCACGGCCGGCGAAAAGGAAGTTCGCACGTGGATGCTTCGCAAAGGCGGCACTGCGCTCGAAGCGGCGGCGAACATTCACACCGATCTTGCCCGGGGATTCATTCGGGCGGAAGTGATGAAATGTGCCGATCTGGTCCGTCTGGGAAGCGAGCGCGAAATCAAGGCCGCGGGCCTGGTCCGGCAGGAACCCAAGGACTACGTCATCCAGGATGGCGATATCCTTAATATTCGCTTCAGCGTCTAACGCTTAGGCTTGGGAGGGGCGCGCGGCCCGCACCGAACCGCGGCTGGCGGAGCGTCGTCCGAGCAGCGGTGATCGCCGCCGTTGGCAGAAAGCACCGCCGGTTGCGAGGCGGCCCATTGCTTGCCCCCATCGAACTGGCAATACTGAGCGCAGGCGGACTTCGGAAAATTGCTACGACGACCGGGCTCCTGCGAAAGGCGAATGCGTGAGCGCTGAAACTCCGGCGGAATCCGTCCCGCGACTGACATTTCCTCCTTTGATCACCGTCCAACAGCACATTCTTAGCGAGCAACGCCGATTCAGCGGCGCCTCGGGTGAGTTTTCGTGGCTGCTGTCGGGAGTGACGCTGGCTACCAAGCTGATCGAGGCCAAAGTCCGCCGGGCGGGCCTCTCGGATATTCTGGGGGTCCAGGGCGACGTGAACGTCCAGGGCGAGATCCAGCAGAAGCTCGACGTGTATGCCAACGACATGCTGTTGCATGCGCTTCGTGTGCGCGAGAGCGTGGCGGTGATGGCGTCAGAGGAAAACGAGCACCCGATCCTGGCGGGCGGATCTCCGAACGCGAAGTATATCGTGGTGTTCGACCCGCTGGATGGCTCGTCGAATATCGACGTGAATGTCAGCGTCGGCACCACGTTTTCGATTCTCAAGCGGACCGGGCCGCTAGACAGCAGGGCCACGGTCGATGAGGTATTGCAACCCGGCAGCCAACAGATCGCGGCAGGCTATGTCCTGTATGGCTCGTCGACCATGCTGGTTTATACGGCAGGCAACGGCGTGCATGGTTTCACGCTCGATCCAGCGGTCGGCGCCTATGTGCTCTCGCACCCGGATATCAAGATTCCCGAATCGGGCCCCTATTATTCGATGAACGAGGCGCACCTGGATCGCACGCCGGCGCCCTATCAGCGTTATGTGGCGGGGCTGCGAAGTGGCGAGTTTGGACACCGGTACGCGTCGCGTTATATTGGCTCGATGGTGTCGGACTTCCACCGGACGCTGCTCAAGGGCGGTGTGTTTTTGTACCCCCCGAATACCGAACGGCCGCAGGGGAAATTGCGGCTGTTGTATGAAGCCAACCCGATTGCTTTCATCGCCGAGCATGCAGGCGGCCAAGCCAGCAACGGCCGCCTGCGTATTCTCGACATCAAGCCCGGCAGCATTCACGAACGAACTCCGCTCGTGGTGGGAGGTCCGGCGGAAATGCAAGCCTTTGAACGTATTATGGCCGAGGCTTGAACGCGATTTAAACCCCGCGGACGAAACGGTGGTGTCCTAAGAGTGTGTTGCTGGAAGGGAATGCCTGTGTGGCACGCTCAGAGCGCAGCGTGGGCGTGCTGAAGTTGACTCGGAAAATCATGGTCATTCGAGCACGCCCTTCGTTCCTCAGGGCCGTGCCACCTCCGGCAACACATTTTTAGGACACTACCTACGAAACCCACAGCCTATTGCGGGGTTTATAATGGTGCGCTATGGACTAACGCCTGTAAAACAGGGGGGGCGAGCTGATACTTGCGGCGGCATGCAAGCATCAGAAGAGCTGGCCTTTCCCCTCTGGGGACATGCAAGTTAACGACTTACCGCAGACTGAATTGGAGATGTCATGAGCCGCAATAATAAGACCGTGCTCGCGCTGTTGGCGGTGGCGGGTCTCGCCGCCGTGGCCTATGCGCTTCTGCCTGCGGGGCCCGATCCCGATTTGGTCAAGGTGCAGCAGTTGCAAGAGAAACTTTTCGATCCCAACGCCAAGCTTTCGGACGACGAGCGGCGCGAAGGGTTTCGCGAGCTGCGAACCGCTTCGGAAAACCTGACCGACGACCAGCGAACGCAGGTTTTTCGCGAGAATCCCATGGCGCGGCGAATGCGACAGTCGGTGGTCGAATACTTCGACCTGCCTGAGGATAAACGCGTGGCGTTGCTCGACAAGCATATCGATGAGATGGAAAAGTTTCGGAAGCAGGCCGAGAAAAGGAGAGCGGAACGCCGTGAAAAAGGGGATGGACCTCCGCCGAATTGGGGTAACCGCGACGGCGCTGGCGGCGATCCCAACGCGATGCGCAAGCGGATGCTCGACAATACGTCGCCGACCGAGCGGGCCATGTTCGGCGAGTATTTCAAACAACTGGGAGAACGTCGCCAGCAGCGCGGTCTGCCGCCGATGGGCGGACCCTTTGGTCAGCGATAGCCGGAACCGAGGAGGGGCTGCAAGAAAGGCTTGGACTCTTCAACGAGCCCGCTAGGCCAGCCATTCTGGAATGACTCGGCCGTGAACGTCGGTCAGACGAAAATCGCGACCGGCGTAGCGGTATGTCAGGCGGGTGTGATCCAGCCCCAGACAGTGCAGGATCGTCGCGTGCAGATCGTGCACGTGAACCTTATTGTCCACGGCGGCGAATCCGAAGTCGTCGGTTGCGCCGTAGACTTGTCCGCCGCGAATGCCGCCGCCGGCAAGCCACATCGTAAACCCATAGTGGTTGAGATCGCGGCCGCTCAGATTTGGCAATTCGGCAACCGGCGTTCGGCCGAATTCACCACCCCACAGCACGAGCGTGCTGTCGAGCATGCCGCGCTGTTTGAGATCGGCCAGAAACGCGGCGATCGGACCGTCCCAATCACCCGCCAGCTTGCGATGCTCGGCCTCGATATTGTCGTGGTTGTCCCAGGGCTGTCCGGCGCCGCTCCACACCTGAATGAAGCGAACGCCGCGTTCGAGCAGCCGGCGCGTGATCAGAAGCTGACGACCTTGCAGCCCCTCGCCATAGCTCTCGCGAATATGCCGAGGCTCGCGCGTGATGTCAAACGCGTCGGCCGCTTCGCTCTGCATGCGGTAGGCCAGTTCGAACGACTCGATGCGAGACTCCAGGCGAGCGTCGGCGGCGTGGCCGGCGGCGTGCTTGCGATTCAGCCGCTGCACGAGATCGAGTTGCCGCCGTTGCTCGTCGAGCGAGAGCGCATCGTTGCGGATGTTTTCGACCAGCTTGTCGATCTCGGTGTGCTGCGTGTCGATGTGCGTGCCCTGGTACGCGCCGGGAAGAAACGCGGCGCGCCAGTTCTGCGTGGCCACGACGGGATATCCGCCCGGGCAAAGGGCAATGAATCCCGGCAGGTTCTGATTCTCCGCCCCCAGGCCGTAGGTGATCCAGGAGCCCATGCTGGGGCGCGGCAACCGGCCGTCGCCGCAATTCATGAGGAGCAGCGAGGGCTCGTGATTCGGCACATCGGCGGTCATGGAACGAACGATGCACAGATCATCGATGTGCGCGGCCGTTTTGGCAAACAACTCGCTCACTTCGATGCCGCTTTCGCCGTAGCGCGCGAACTTGAACGGCGAGCGCATGGCGGCTCCGGTCTTGCGCTCCGTGCGGAGGCTGCCGGGCAGCGGTTGACCGTGGTGCTTGTCGAGCGCCGGTTTAGGGTCGAAGGTATCGACCTGCGAGGGGCCGCCGTTCATGAACAGGTGAACCACGCGGTGGGCCTTGGCTTCAAAATGCGGCGGGCGCAGCGCCAAGGCGCTCGTCGTCGCGGCCTGGGCTCCTTGTGCGAAAAGGCCATCGGCAGCCGTGATGCCAGCCAGGCCGAGCAGCCCCATGCCGAGGCCGCTGCGCGTAAGCATCTCGCGGCGGGTGATGTGGGACTCAAACGATGCCCTGGATCGATCGTCGCTCATCGTCATCAATCAATGAATAAGAACTCGTTGGTTGTGAGCACGGCCTGGCTAAGCTGCTGCCAGGCATTCTCGCCCCCGGCGCGCACGAATTCCGTCGCCCAGGCGAATTCCTCGGCGTCGGGCATGCGCCCCAGGGTCGCGCGAAATAAGTTTTCGACTTTTTGCCGCGGATCGTTCGAACTTGCCATGTCCGGGCGGTTCCAGAAACGATGTGCCGACTCGCGGACCAAGGGGTGATTCATAAAGAACAAGGCCTGTTGCGGAACCGTGGTTTGCGAGCGTTCGGGGCTCGTGGCGTCCGGATGTGGAAAGTCGAACGTGCGATACAGGCCCGGCAGATTGAGCCGATCGATGCGGCCGTAAATCGTGCGTCGCGCAGCCGACGTGGCGGCTACGTCGGCCAGGGGCGGACCGCCGATCTGGCGGTCGAGCCCGCCGCTCACCGCGAGCAGGCTGTCGCGCATCGTTTCGAAGTCCAGCCGGCGGCGATTCATGCGCCAATAGAGCTGATTCTCCGGATCCACTCGGCGTGCTTCTTCACGATCAGCGCTCGCTTGCAAGTACGCGGCCGAGAGCACGATCTGGCGGTGCAGCCACTTGATACTCCAGCCGTTTTGCACGAATCCGGCAGCAAGGGCATCGAGCAGCTCGGGATGCGTGGGCGGATCGCTGCGCAGGCCAAAGTCGCTGGGCGTCGCCACCAGCGGCGTGCCAAAATGGGCAAGCCAAACACGATTCACCAGTACGCGCGCCGTGAGCGGATTGTTTCGATCGGCGATCTTCTGGGCAAGTTCCAATCGGTCATTCTCGCGCGCGAACGGGGCGGAAACCTCGTCGTCGAACACGCGCAGGAAACGCCGCGGAACCTGGACTCCCAAATTGGTAGGGTTCCCGCGGACAAAGACGCGTTGCTCGACCGGTTGCGGAAGCTCTTGCAGGACCATTGCTCGAGGTGGCGCGGCGGCGCCTTCGGCCCGCCACTTTTCGACGGCGGTCAGTAGTTCGTTGCGCTCGCCCTGCGATTTGCGGTCGGGCAAGAGCTCCAGCACGCCGATCTGTTCGCGGGTCAGCGCGGCCGGAGCGTCGGGATGCGTGAACACGGCCTGGAGCGCCGCCAGTTCGCTGCCGGCCGGCGCTGGCGGCAGATTTGCCGCCCCGAGAAGCAGTTCGGCATACGTGCGCGCGACATCGTGCTGGCTGGCGAGCGGTTTGCCAAGAAACGCTCCGACGACGAGCGCGTTGAGCGGTTGAGCGGACGTTTGCTCACGGAACAATGATTCGAGGGCTGCCGGGGCCTGCGCTGAGAACTGATCCTCGGAAATCGATCCGAGGGCTTGCCAGATTGCCCAGACCGGGTCGTGCTTGCGTGCCATGCGCTCCAGATAAAGCTGATAGCGGAGAACCATCGTGGGGTTCAGGTCGTCCGGCTCGGCGAGCAGCATGAAATCTTGCGTGGGCGGCTTGCCACGCTGAGCGTGGCCGGCGAGCAGGTATTCGGCCACCCGGGTGCGTGCGCCGGCGACCAGTTCGGCATGCTTGCGCGTTAGATACTCATCGAGCTTCTGTTCCCGATCGGCCAACTCCTGGGCGAAGGCCGCATAGGCTTCGGTTTGCGGCGGTTCTTCGAACAACGGCGGAACCACCGGTTCGGTTGAACTGGCCAGGATACCGTAGAGCGAATAGTAGTCGCCCGTGGGGATCGGGTCGAATTTGTGGTCGTGGCACCGCGCGCACGATACGGTGAGTCCCAGCAGGCCCCGGGTGATGACGTCGATGCGATCGTCGATCACGTCATGCTGGTTGTTCATGAACCGGCTGCCGAGCGTGAGGAAACCCATCGCCGTGAGCGGCCGGCGGTCGTTCTCGAGCGGCAGCAGGTCGGCGGCGAGCTGTTCGACGATGAACCGGTCGTAGGGCAAGTCCTGATTGAAGGCGCGGATTACGTAGTCGCGATAGGTGTAGGCCCAGGGAAAATTGGCGTCTTGAAACAGCACATAGCCCTTGGTGTCGGCGTACCGGGCCACGTCGAGCCAGTGCCGTGCCCAGCGTTCGCCATAGTGCGGCGAAGCGAGTAATCGCTCGACCGCGCGCGACACGGCCTCTGGGGCCGCGTCGTTGACGAAGGTTTCAATCGCATCGGGCTCGGGCGGCAATCCGACCAGATCGAACGACAACCGGCGGAGCAGCGTGCGACGATCGGCCGGCGGCGAAGGCGCAAGGCCGTGTTGTTCAAGTTTCGCAAGCACGAACCAATCGACGTCCGTTCGCGGCCAGGCGGCATCGTTTACCGCGGGCCGGGGCGGGGCGACGACCGGCTGGAGCGACCAGTGCGTGCGCCGCGCTTCGGCGATGCGTTCGGTCTCGGCGAGGTTCTTCGCATTGGCGAGCGTTTCGGCCGTGGCTTCAGGCCAGGGAAGGCCGCGCTCGACCCATTCGACCAGGCTGGCGATCTCACCGTCGCTAAGCCGTTTTCCGTCAGGAGGCATCTCGGGCCCCTCGTACCGCACGGCGGCGATGAGCACGCTTTCGTCAGCCTTGCCCGGCACAGCGGCCGGCCCGCTATGGCCCCCTTGAAGCAGCGCCTCGCGCGAGGTGAGCTTGAGCCCGCCCATCGGCTCGTCCAGGTCGCCGTGGCAGTCGCCACAGTGACGCAGGAGGAGCGGGCGAATACGGCGCTCGAAGAAGTCGGCGTCTTCCTGGCTGGCGGGCGAACCGGCAAAACCAAGCCGCGCGCAAGCGCCCACCGCAAGCAAGATGAACACCGGTATCAGCCAACGCCGCATCGCAGGGGACTCGCTAGGTGAAGGGCTGGTCTTTCAGCGGCCGCTGATTCCAGGGAATCGGCATCGTGGGCGGCTTGCGATGCCGGTCGCGCCGCTGGTCGATGGGCCGGTCCTTGAACCAGGTGATGAAACGGCCGAGTTGCTTGACGGCTTCCTCGTACACCTCGCGGCCTTTTTCGGGCGTGGCCAGTTCCGGTTCTCCCAGCACGCCGGTCTCGCTGTAGCTGCTCGTCCAGGAGACGACGGTCGCCGGTCCGGCGGCGAACAGATCGACCCACATGAACGGACTGTCTTCAAGATTGAAGCTGATGTCGCCGTTCTTGATCTTGTCGGTGCGAACATTGTCGCCGTCGAGGTACATATAGAGCGAAGTTTCCAGCTCGCAGGCGTGTGCGCAGCCGCCGGGAAACTTGCTCTGCCGCCAGCGGGGGAAGAACTCCTTGTCCACGTTGAGCAAGTGCCACCAACCGATGCAGACGCATTCGGCGTCGGTCTCGAGGTTGGCCCGGCGAGCGACCAGGTCGAGATTCGGCATGTTCGAGCCGTGGCCGTTGAGCAGAATGATCTTTTTGAATCCGTGGTACGCAAGCGATTTGGCGATGTCGAGCACATGGTGCTGAAAGTGCTCGAAGTCGTTGTTGATCGTGCCAGGAAAATCCATCACGTGCCCCGTGTAGCCATACGCCACGATGGGAAGCACCTTCACCTTGTCCGGCATCTGCTGGCCCACGCCGCGGGCGATTCCGCCGGGGCATACCAGGTCGACGTCGAGCGGCAGGTGCGGTCCATGCTGCTCAACGGCGCCACAAGGAACGATGCACACCTGGCGGGCGTCGACCGCATCCTCGATCTCGGGCCAGGTCAATTTCTCATAGCGATATTCGGTTTGAGCGCGGTTGCTCACGGCGGGTCCTTTTTGCGCTGACGGCGAAGGTAAGTAAAGCGGGCACACGAGCCTTGCGCGGCAAGGTGCGGCGGGCTACTATGAGTATCTTGTCCCAGGGCCTGGAGTTCAACTGATGAAGATTGCCGCCGTTCGCACGATTGCTTTGAGGGGAGTGACCGAGGACCACGGTTGGCCCGGCGGAACCGACCCCAACGTGCAATACAACACGCTGGTGGAGGTTGTCAGCGACGAGGGAATAACCGGGCTGGGAAGCTGCTACACGACGCGACCGCTGGTCGAGGGGGCGCTGGAGCTGCTCAAGCCGATGTTAATCGGCCAATCGGCCCTGGAACCAGAACGCGTTAGCGAAACGATGCGGCAGAGCATGTTCTGGCTGGGAAGAGGGGGCTCGGTCGAACACGCGATCAGCGGCCTCGATATCGCGCTCTGGGACCTGTTTGGCAAGGCTTTAGGACAACCGGTTTCACGACTATTGGGCGGAAACTACCGCACGAGCATCAAACCGTATGCCTCGATGCTTTTTGAAGATCCGCCGCTGTTGGCCGAAAAGCTCGAAGAGCAGCTCGCCCGCGGCTTTCGCGCAATCAAGCTGGGCTGGCGCCCGTTTGGACGCGTCAACCGGACATTCGATGAGATCCTGGTTAGCACTGCGCGAGAGACTGTGGGCGACGACGTGGAGCTGATGGTCGATGCCGGCGGCAGCGAGCAGTTTTGGCCGCATGGCATCAACTGGGCGCGCGAGACCGCGCGGATGCTCGGCGATTATGGGATCACTTGGTTTGAAGAGGCGCTGACGCCAGACGACGTGGACGGCTTCGCCGCGCTCCGGGAGTCGTCGCCGGTATTGGTGGCGACGGGCGAGGTGCTCACGCGCCGGCAGAGTTTCCAGCCGTTCATCACGCGGCGGGCAGTCGACATCATTCAGCCCGATCTGACCAAGTGTGGCGGCTTGAGCGAAGGGCGGCGGTTGGCCTGGCTGGCGGCCGACCACGGCGTGCTGCTGGTGCCTCATGGTTGGAACACCGCGGTGGGCGTCGCGGCAGACCTGGCCCTGTCGGCGGCGATGCCCGTCGCGCGCTGGGTCGAGTATCAAACGGGCGTGCCGTATATCGAAGACCTGACGCTGCCGCGGTTCGAAATCGATGACGAAGGCTATCTGAAGATTCCGACCGGGCCGGGGCTGGGGATCGAGCTCAATCCGGATGCGCTCGGCAAGTTCGCCGTGCGGTAGGCTTGCACGCCGACTACACCGTCGCCGAGCCAGAGAGCAAGGGACGCAGGAACTGGCCCGTCGCGTTGTCTTCGATCGCGGCGATTTCCTCGGGCGTGCCGGTGGCGATGATCCGTCCTCCGCCGGCACCGCCCCCCGGGCCGAGGTCGATGATCCAATCGGCTCGCTTGGCAACGTCGAGATTATGTTCGATTACCAGCACGGTGTTCCCCAGCGAGGCGAGCCGATCGAGCACGCTGAGCAGCTTCTTGATGTCGTCGAAGTGCAAGCCGGTCGTAGGTTCGTCGAGAATGTACATCGTGTTGCCGGTATCGACCCGGGCCAGCTCGGCGGCGAGCTTGACGCGTTGGGCCTCGCCGCCGGAAAGCGTGGTGGACGACTGGCCCAGGCTCAGGTAGCCGAGCCCCACGTCCTGCAAGCTGGCAAGCTGGCGAACGATTTGCGGAAAGTTCTCGAAGAACTGGAGCGCGTCGTCGACCTGCATCTTGAGAACGTCGGCGATCGACATGCCGCGATAACGGATTTCGAGCGTCTGGCGATTGAAGCGAGCGCCGTCGCACTCGGGACAAGGAACCGTCAGGTCGGGCAGGAAGTTCATCTCGATGCGGCGAATGCCCTGTCCTTGGCATTCCTCGCAGCGTCCGCCTTTGACATTGAAGCTGAAGCGGCTGTGCTTGTAACCGCGAAGCTTGGCCTCGCGCGTGCCGGCGAAGACGCGGCGGATGTCGTCGAACATGCCGGAGTACGTGGCCGGGTTACTACGCGGCGTGCGGCCGATCGGAGATTGATCGACCTCGATCAGCTTATCCAGCAGGCTCGCGCCGCGCAGACTGCGGAACGGTCCCGGCTTCGGCCCTTCGCCAGTGAGCCTGCGTCGCAGCGCGCGTGCCAGGGTCTCGTTGATCAAGGAACTTTTGCCCGAGCCGCTGACGCCGGTGACGCATACCAGTGCGGAAAGCGGAATGCTGACGTCCACGTCCTTGAGATTGTTGATCGTGGCCCCTTCGAGCACGAGCGAACGCGTCTTGGCGATTTTGCGGCGCGACTCGGGAACTTCGATCGCTAAGTTACCACTCAGATAACGGCCCGTCACGGACGCGGGGTTGGCCGAAACTTGGAGCGGCGTGCCCTGGGCCACGACAAGGCCGCCATGCACGCCGGCGCCGGGGCCCATGTCGACCAGATAGTCGGCCTGCCGCATGATGGCTTCGTCGTGCTCGACAACGAGCACCGTGTTGCCTTGTTGCTGCAAACCGCGCAGCGCGTCGATCAGCCGCTGATTGTCGCGTTGATGCAAGCCGATCGACGGCTCGTCGAGCACGTAACACACGCCCACCAGTCCGGAGCCGATGCCCGTCGCCAACCGCACGCGCTGCAGCTCGCCACCGCTGAGCGTATCGGCCGGCCGATCGAGCGAAAGGTAATCGACGCCGACATTGTTGAGAAACGCCAGCCGCGCGCCGATTTCGCGCACGATGGGTTCGGCAATCGGCTGCTCGCGCGGGCCGAACGTGAGCGCGGCGATCCACTGTGCGGCATCGGCGACGTTCAGGGCTGTGAACTCGTGGATCGCCAGGCCGTGGAACTTGCAAGCGCGGGCTTCGGGGCGCAGCCTCGCGCCGTGACACTCCAGGCAGGTGACCACGCCGCGCAGGGCTTCGAGCTTCAAGCGTTCGGCCGGCTGGAGCGAAGTGGCGTATTGATGTTCAAGTAGCGTCAACACGCCTGGAAACTTGCGCCCGTCGCCATGCAATAACTGCTCGCGCTGGCGGAGCTTCAACTCGGTGAGCGGCGTCGTCCACGCGATGCCCGTTGCCTCGAGCCACGGCCTGAGCAGCGACTTGAACTTTCGCTCGCGCGCGGGGCTAGCGCCTTTCCAGGCGACAATCGCTCCCTGGGCAAGCGACAAGCTGTCGTCCGGCAAAATCAATTCGGGATCGAATTGCACGCGCGAGCCGAGCCCCTCACATGTCGGGCATGCGCCGTAGGGGCTATTGAAGCTGAACGTGCGCGGCTCCAACTCCTCGAAGCTTGTTTTGCAATGCGGGCAGGCATAAAGCGTGCTGAGCAGCCGTTCCTGCCACGCCGTGGTGTCGGGCTTACCGCTCGCGTCCACGGCCGATGGGTCGAGATATACGGCGACCACGGCGCCTTCGCCCTGGGCAATCGCCAAGCGGGTCGATTCGGCCAGCCGCGACTCGACGCCTTCGCGCACGATGACACGATCGACCACCGCGTCGATGCTGTGATTTTTGCGCGGAGCGAGTTCTCCCACCTGATCGATGTCAAGAATCTCGCCGTCGACGCGCACCCGAACAAAACCCGCTTTGCGAATCGCTTCCAGGACGTCCTTGTGCCCGCCCTTTCGGCCGCGAACGAAGGGGGCCATGATCATGAGCTTCGTACCGGCGGGAAGCGAGCGGAGATCTTCAATGATCTGCTCGGGCGACTGCTGGTGAATTGTCGCGCCGCAGGCGGGGCAGGCCGGGTGGCCAAGCCGCGCGTATAGCAGGCGCAGATAGTCGTAAATCTCGGTGACCGTGGCCACCGTGCTGCGCGGGTTCTGGCTGCCTGCTCGCTGGTCGATCGAAATGGTCGGTTCGAGACCTTCGATCAGATCAACGTCTGGACGTTCGAGCTGATGCAGGAACTGGCGCGCATAGACCGAGAGGCTTTCAATGTATTGCCGTTGCCCTTCGGCAAAGATCGTGTCGAATGCCAAGGAACTCTTGCCCGATCCGCTGGGACCGGTGATCACGATCAATTGGTCGCGCGGGAGCGCGAGATCGATATTCTTCAGATTGTGGACCCGGGCGCCGCGAACGCGAATTGCCTCGGAGTCGCCGGAGGGCAGGGGCCCAGTCGGTGCCGCTTCAACGGTCGCAGAATTCATTGCTCGCCCAGGCGCCGATTTATGGTAACAGGCCAACCTGTAAGCGTATCATCGCGACGGTTCCAAGGCAAAACGTAACGCCGCGGGGTGGTGTCCTAAGAGTGCGTTGCTGGAAGGAAATGCCTGTGTGGCACGCTCAGAGCGCAGCGTGGGCGTGCTGAAGTTGACTCGGAAAATCATGGTCATTCGAGCACGCCCTTCGTTCCTCAGGGCCGTGCCACCCCCGTTCGAGCACGCCCTTCGTTCCTCAGGGCCGTGCCACCCCCGGCAACACACTCTTAGGACACTACCCGCCGCGGCACTACCCGCCGCGGTCGTTGTACGTCGATCGGGACAGCATTTATGAGCCGACGCGAGCGGCCACGGTGGACAACGAGCTCACAGAAACGGGGGCTTTGCCGCAGTTTGGCCGGGCGCTGCGGGAGCTGGACATGGGGCTGATCTTTGGCTTGCTGATTTTGGCTTACCGTCCGCCGACCTTGTTTCGCTCCGGTCGCTGCACTCGGCAAGGCTGGCGGAAAGAAAAACACAATCACCCACCCTTGTCTACGCCCTAACCCAAGGGGACATTACTCTATACTCTCTTGGGTTTGAAATGAGGGGCATTTCTATTGAGCAGCGACGGGCTTGAGAGTCTTTCTTGCGTCCGCGTTTTCCCCTACGATAGTCTAGGGTTTTGAGGGTTCGGAAATTGCCAAGCGTCAGCACACCTCAAAAAAATTTCGAAATCCCAGGAAATATTACATTCGCGCCCGTAGCTCAGGGGATAGAGCAACGGTTTCCTAAACCGTAGGTCGCAGGTTCGAATCCTGCCGGGCGTATTCGATCGGCGGCGGCGGTCGCTTGTACCATATCCAAAAATCATCCGTGCGGCTTGATCCCATGCTTTGCCCGCAGTGTCGTCAGCCCCTGGTGATTGTCGAGTATCGCGAGATCGAACTTGACGCGTGTCCCGACTGTCACGGTCTGTGGTTCGACGCTCAGGAGCTACGGCAAATGTACGAACTTGCCGGAGCGGGAACCGCTTACCAGGCGCTCGATGAACAACTCGCTCGCTTTCCGCACGCAGCACCACGCCGCCACTGCCCTCGCTGCCATGGACATTTGGATCCGGTTCGAGCGCCGTCGGCCAAAGATGACCTCATCCTTGACGAATGCCCTCATGAACATGGCATTTGGTTCGACGCGGGCGAGCTCGATGCCCTATTACGGGCATCCTTAGGCAGCGAGCAATCGATCGAGGAGGTTCGCTGCTATTTGGGGGCATTCATGGCACCTGCGCGCGGCGTCAGCCAAGACGACAATTTCGACACCTGACAACGAATCGGGAGACAATGCAATGTTCGGAGCTTCCGCACTGGCAATTGGCGTGGCCGTCGTGGTCTTGTTGCTGATCGCCATTTACTTCGTCTCCATCTACAACAACCTGGTGCGGCAACGCAACGAGACCCGTAATGCCTGGTCGCAAATCGATGTGCAACTCCGTCGCCGGCACGATCTGATTCCAAACCTTGTCGAATCGGTAAAAGGCTATGCGACGCATGAAAAATCGACCCTCGACGCGGTGATCCAAGCCCGCAATCAGGCTCTCGCGGCGAAAGGCCCCGCGGCCAGCGGCGAAGCTGAAGGGCTGCTGGGCGCCGCGCTGGGCAAGCTATTCGCGCTGGCCGAGGCTTATCCCGATCTCAAGGCCAACCAGAACTTTCTCGCCTTGCAGGAAGAATTGGCCAGTACGGAAAACAAGATCGGCTTCGCGCGCCAGTATTACAATGACGCGGCCACGCGGTACAACAATGCTCGCGAGGTGTTTCCCGCGAATCTTATCAGCGGTGGCTTCGAACCGGCCGAACTTTTTGAAATTACCGTCGCCGCGCAGCGCGAAGCGCCTCAGGTAAAGCTGAGCTGAGCGGCACATAGAGCCTGAATGGGACGAATGGATAGCCTGCCGTGCTTGAGCAGATCGAAAGCAATCGCCGCCGGAGCGCTCTGATCGTCGCGGGGATGGGCGTACTACTCGTAGCCGTCGGCCTTGCGCTGGGGATGTTCCTGACAAACGACGAAGGTGGCGCCATTCTCGGCGGTACCGCGGCCCTCGGGTTGTGGGCGGCAATGTGGTTGTTCGCTCGATTCCAGGGCGACAATGCATTGTTGCAAATGGCCGGCGCCCGTGAGATCCAAAAGCACGATCACCCGCAACTTTTCAATATCGTTGAAGAGATGGCAATCGCCGCCGGTCTGCCGCGTCCGCCGCGGGTGTTCATCGTCGACGATCCTGCGCCGAACGCCTTTGCCGTGGGGCGCGATCCAACCAAAGCGGCGGTGGCCGTCACGATTGGGCTGATGCAGCTCCTGAGCCGCGACGAGTTGCAAGGCGTTGTCGCGCACGAAATCGCGCACATCAAGAATCGCGACGTCGCCCTGATGACGACGGCCGGCATCATGTTGGGGGCGATCGTGCTCCTGGCGGACATTGGCACGCGAGCCATGTGGTGGGGTGGTGGAGCGCGGCGTTCGCGCGATGACAACAATCAAGGCGGCGGCCAGGCAATTCTGGCCTTGGTGGCGATCGTCCTGCTGGTCCTCTCCCCCATTCTCGCACAACTCATTTACTTCGCGCTCTCTCGGCGGCGCGAGTATCTGGCCGACGCTTCTGGCGCGGTATTCACACGCTGGCCCGAGGGACTGGCCTCGGCACTCGAAAAGCTTAGTGCTTCGTACGTGCCCCAGGCGGATCAAAGTCGAGTCACAGCGCCCATGTATATCGTACAACCTCTGGCGCCGGGTGGCCGTCGCGGCCTGACGAGCGCATTCAATACGCATCCACCGCTCGACGAACGGATTCGCATCTTGCGCGCCATGGGCAAGTCGGCCGACTTTGCATCTTACGATCAAGCCTATCAGCAAGTTGCCGGCGGCCATGTGATCGGACGGCGCACGCTGGCCGGGTCGCATTCTGCCGCGGCTTACGTTCCGCCGCCCGTGATGGCCGAGGTAGTTCCGGCGGATGCAACGGCACGGCTTCGCGAAGCGTCGGATGCCTATCTGTCCGGAGCCGGGTACGTTCGGCTGCGATGCTCCACCTGCCAGGCACTTTTGAAAATTCCGCCCGCGAGGCAAGGTCGCTTAAACCACTGCCCGCGCTGCGGCGGGTCGCTGCCGGCCTCGCATCGCGAAGCCGGCTAATTGCACCTGCTCCGCCCTCAGAGAGAACGCGGCAGCGTCTGACGAGTTCGTCTCGATCGGTTCGCCTTTTAGACAAACTATTTCGACGAGTGGGCGTAAGCCGTTCGCCAATCGTCACAACCGGCATCACCAGCCACTCGTAGATGGGCCGCTCCCCGCTCGGCATTGCACCCACTTGCGGCAATTGGTCGAACGTCATAAGTAGCACGTCGCCCGATCGCCGTGAGGGCCTGCGCTCTGAACGATCGGTGGCACCCAACACTTATCAGGAATGCGACAATGACGCGGCAGATGTGGCATGAAATCGCATTTGCGATCGGAGTTGCGATGGTCTGTAGCGTTGAAGCGCGCGCGATTGAAACGACCTACGGTGAAGACCCTGTGCCGAACTCACGGTGTTACGATGGCTTTCTCGACCTGGGTTATGGCATTGATCCGATTCCAGCCAAGTCACTGTCGGTCCGCTGGCAGGAGTGGCGAGCCAGCCACGGCCTGCCGCCGACGACCGGCCTATTCAAACGGCAGGTCGGACAAAGCCGATTTCAAAATTCCCCACGAACGGCGGAACCCTTGCCGCCGGTCATCTCCACGCCAGACGCTTCGCTGCCATACGAACCTCGAAGTTCGTTTCGTTCTGGCACTGGCCCCCTGAAACCGGTGCAAGCCACGTCGCAACGACGACGCTAGCAATCGCGTGGCGAAATTGGTCGGGCAGACGGCTCATTTTCCAACGAAGGTCGTGGCTTGTCACCACGCGACGGCTGCCGCGTTTTAAAGATCCCGGCGTGGTTTGGCGCGTCGGATGGCCCCACATCCGGATTGTTGGATTGCATGTTCTCTGGCCCTGCTGACGCGTAGAATTAGCGAGCACCACCCTCTCGCGAGTCGAACGCCGTGGCCACCTTAGTCAAGTCGCTTAGCCAAAGCCAACTCGCCCGCATCGAACGCCGGACCCAACAACTTGGACGGCAGTTGTTCGCACGTTCGCGCGCCGACCAGCCCTCGATACTTGATCGCCGTTGGTGGGACGACCGCATCATGTCCTGGGCGATGCAGGACGAGTCGGTCAAAGTGCAGATGTTTCGCTTCATCGACGTGCTGCCCATGCTTGCCTCGGGCGATGACGTTACTCGCCATCTGCACGAATATTTCTACGAGGTTCGGCAGTATCTGCCTTCGGCCGTTCGACTGGGGCTCGCTGTCGCGCAGCCCGGGACGATCGCCGGTCGCGCCTTGGCGATGGCCGCGCGACGCAATGCGTTGAGTCACGCCCGGCGGTTCATCGCTGGAACGAACGAAACCGAGGTCCTTGCCGCGGCCAAACGAGAGCGCCGTAGCGGACGTGCATTTACGCTCGATGTACTGGGAGAAGCCGTGACCAGCGAGCGCGAAGCCGAGAGCTACCTTCGGACCTACCTGGAACTGATTCGCGGGATCGCTCCGATCGTCAACGCCTGGCCCGAAATTCCGTCGATCGATCGCGCCGCGGGCCGCGAGCTTCCCCGAGTCAACGTATCGGTCAAGCTCTCCGCGCTCGACAGCCAGTTCGACCCCATCGATCCGTCTGGTTCGGCCAGCCGTGCCGGGGCGCGGTTACGCACGCTACTGAGAACCGCTCGCGAAGCGCGCGCCTTTGTCAACGTTGACATGGAGTCGTATAAGACCAAAGACCTCACGCTTTCGATCTTCCAGCAAATCTTACTGGAAGATGAGTTTCGCGAGACGAGCGACGTTGGCATTGTTATTCAGTGCTACCTAAAAGACTCGCGCCAGGATCTGATCGCGCTGGCCGATTGGGCACGCCTGCGCGGCGCTCCCATTTGGGTCCGACTGGTGAAGGGCGCCTATTGGGACTACGAAACGGTCTCTGCCATCGCTGCCGGCTGGCCGGTGCCGGTGTTTGAACGCAAGTGGGAAACGGACGCCAACTACGAAGCGCTTACCCGCGAGTCGCTCTTGCGCCGCGACTGCCTGCATACGGCGCTCGGCAGCCATAATCTGCGGTCGCTGGCTCATGGAATTGCGGTGGCCGAGGAGCTGGGAGTGGGCAGCGAAGCCCTCGAACTTCAGATGCTCTACGGAATGGCCGACGCTCAGCAACAAGCCTTCGTCGAAGCGGGGCAGCGACTGCGAATCTATATGCCTTACGGCGAACTAATTCCGGGAATGGCGTATCTCGTGCGGCGGCTGCTGGAAAACACCTCAAACGAATCCTTCCTGCGGGCGAGTTTCTCGGAAGACATCTCGGCGGAGACCCTGCTGATGAATCCCCTCGACAAGACACGCTCTGGCGGTTCCTTCGACGGCGAGCAAGCGTCTTCTGGGCGTCCCCAGACGGCAAGTTCCTTTGCGCCGGTCTACCAGAACGAGCCGCTCGCCGATTTTAGTCTGTCCGAAGCGCGCGACGCGATGCAATCGGCAATCGCCGAAGTCGAGTCGCAACTTGGCGGAGAGTTTCCGTTGGTGATCGATCACGAACGAATCTACACCGGCCGGTGGATCGAATCTGTTTGCCCAGCCCACAAGCGCCTGGTAGCAGGTCGCGCGGCCGCCGCTGGCCCCCATGAAGCCGAGGCCGCGGTGCGCGCGGCGGCGCGAGCCTTGCCGGAGTGGTCCGCCAGCGGCCCGGAAACGCGAGCGGCCCGCCTCCGCGCCGTGGCCAAGATCATGCGCCGGCGCCGCTTCGAGCTCGCGGCCTGGCAAGTATTCGAATGCGCCAAGCCGTGGCGCGAAGCGGACGCGGATGTCTGCGAAGCAATCGACTTCTGCGAATACTACGCGGCAAGCGCGATCGAACTTCAGTCGCCCCGAGGCGCGGATGTTCCCGGCGAGGAAAATCGGTTCGAGTATCTGCCACGCGGTGTCACGGCCGTGATTGCTCCGTGGAACTTTCCCCTCGCAATCCTCACGGGTATGACAACTGCGGCGCTCGCGACCGGAAACACCGTGGTCATGAAACCGGCCGAATCGTCGAGCGTGATGGCCGCCAAGCTGATGGAGATGTTCCTCGAAGCCGAACTGCCGCCGGGCACGGTCAACTATCTGCCGGGGCAAGGCGAAGAGATCGGCCCCGTCCTGGTGGACCATCCGCTCGTGGCAACGATCGCGTTCACCGGCTCTCGCGGCGTGGGGCTGGCAATCAACGCGCGGGCCGCCGCGGTCTCGGCCACCGGCAAGCTCAAGCTCGTAAAACACGTGATCGCCGAGATGGGAGGCAAGAACGCCATCATTGTCGATGTGGACGCCGATCTCGATGAAGCCGTGCTCGGGGTCATGAAAAGCGCCTTTGGCTACCAGGGGCAAAAATGCTCCGCTTGTTCGCGAGTCATCGTGCTCGACGCGGTCTACGACACGTTTGTCCAGCGGCTGATCGAAGCCACGCGCAGCCTGCAGATCGGACCGGCAGAAGATCCGGCGTCGAGCCTCTCAGCGGTCATCGATGCCGAGGCGTTTGAACGGATCAACCGCTACATTGCCGGGGGACGGAAAACCGCGCGCGAAGCACTCGCCGGCAACGTGGATTCGCTCTCAGACGAGGGCTACTACATTGGGCCGCACATCTTCACCGACATTGCGCCCCACGATCCACTCGCCCAGGAAGAGATCTTCGGACCGGTGCTCGCGGTGCTAAGGGCAGCCGACCTGGACGAAGCGATTCGGATCTTCAACGGCACCGACTACGCGCTCACGGGCGGCATGTTCTCGCGCAGTCCGGAACACTTCGCTCGCGCCCGGCGCGAGCTGATCGCCGGCAACCTCTACCTGAATCGTGGAATCACGGGGGCTCTCGTCGGTCGACAACCGTTTGGTGGTTTCCGTCTATCAGGCATCGGCACCAAAGCCGGTGGTCCGGACTATCTGCTGCAATTCGTTGTCCCCAGGACGATCACCGAAAACACGATGCGCCGCGGTTTCGCGCCTCAATCAAGCGAGTGAGCCACGACGGGAACCCTGGTATTGCTGACGTACCCGAACCGGCCCCGAGTGGATCGTTCAAGCGATCCGGCGAATGAGAGTGGCAACGTCCGGACAGTTCTTCGCAACCTTTGAGAGCACTAAATTAAATATGGATCGCCAGAAGATTCGTTGGAGGCCGGTCGTTCGAAGCCGTGCCGCGTGGTCCACATTCGCTGTCGCGGCCGTGTTGGCCTGCCTGGCGCTGCTGCGGTGGCGGCAAAACTCGTGGGGAGCGACGATTTGGCTCGTATCGTTCCTCATGATGCTCGCCGTCCGCACACCGCACTCGATTCGCAATCGACAAAATGTCATCGTGGCGGCGCGCAGAGATCTCGCCGAAAAGCTTCTGCTGGGGACCATGTTCTTGACGATGATGGTGCTCCCGCTGCTCAGGGTCGGAACTGGCATGCTCAACTGGGCGGACTATCCGCTATCCGACACTCTGACGGCGATCGCGGCAGCCCTCCAACTTCCAGCCTTGTATATGTTCTGGCGTGCTCATGCGGACCTGGGGCGCAACTGGAGTCCCGGGCTCGAGGTTCGCGAAGACCACGGGCTGGTATGTCGCGGAGTATATGCCCGGATTCGCCACCCGATGTATGCGGCGATCTGGCTCTTCGTGCTCACGCAGCCACTACTGATTCACAATTGGCTCGCGGGCGTACTCGTCATTCCCGCGTTTGCCACGATGTGGATCTTGCGCGTGCCGCGCGAGGAAGCGATGATGCGGCAGGCGTTCGGCGCGGCGTATGATGAATATTGCCGTCGCACGGGGCGATTGCTGCCGAAGTTCGGACACTGACTGGCTGGCATGCTCTGCTGAACAGGAGCCGTCGTGACCTTTTTCAAGAGCCACTCGCTAGAACAGCCCGGCGAGCGGCGTGCCCTCGGCCAGCAGGCTGTAAGGGCGTCCTTCGCGGTCGGTCGCATCGAGATCGTGAATTCCCATGGCATGATAGACCGTCTTCGTCACATGGGCGGGCGTAACCGGCTTCTCAGCCGGGTACTCGCCGCGCCGATCGCTCGAGCCATAGACCTGCCCGCCGCGAATGCCGCCACCCGCCAGAATGTCGGTAAGGCAATGCGTCCAGTGATCTCGGCCGGAGCCTCCTTGGCCGCCAGATCGCGGATCGCCAATCTTGGGAGTGCGTCCCATCTCGCTGGTGACCAGGAGCAGCGTCTGGTCGAGCAAGTCGCGGTTGGCGAGATCCTCGATCAATGCCGAAAAGGCGCGATCGAACATCGGCAGGAGGTCGTCCTTCAAACAATTGAAATTGTTGCCGTGCGTGTCCCAACCACCGGCGCTTGCGCACTTATTTGCCAGCCGTTGCTCATCTTCCTTCCAGAAAACGGTGATGAACGGCACCTCTGCCTCGACGAGCCGCCGTGCGAGCAACAGGCTCATTCCGTTTACGTTTGGACCATATCGTTCGCGCAGCGCCTCGGGTTCTTGCGATACGTCGAAAGCCGTGGCGGTCGCCGAGGACGACAGTAAGTCGAAAGCACGCTTCTGTTGTTGCGTCCAACTAAGGATGCTCTCGTCGGCTTCAAACTGGCGTCGCGCGACGTCGATCGCACTCAACAGTTCGCGGCGCGAGCTGACTCGCTGACCACTCATTCCTTGCTGGAGTTCGAGCGCCGGCGCCGAGAACTTGAGCGGCTGGTCGAGGCTTCCTTCGAGATACAACGGATCGTGCTCCACACCCAACCGGGCGGCAAATTGCCCCGGTCGAGTGTAGGGCGCCTTGCTCGGCTTGTGCGGCAGCGTGATGGCGTTCACTAGCGCCGGATGAGGCGGCCGCTTGGCCGCGACGACCGTGCCCATGAACGGCCAGTCGTCCGCGTACGGCGTGCGATCGTTCCCGAGCGACAGAAATGTCTGATCGGCCGGATGACCGGTCAGATTGTAATAGTAACCCGCATGATGATCGTTCGTGTTGACTGAAGCTCCAACCGAGCGAACCAGCGCCAGGTGGTGCGCCTGCTTGGCCAACAGCGGGAGATGTTCACAAAGTTGAATCTCGGGCGCCGTGGTGCTGATCGGTTGGAACGGCCCGCGATACTCGAGCGGCGCGTCTGGCTTCATGTCCCAAGTGTCGATGTGCGACGCCCCGCCACACAAGAAGAACAGAATCGTGCTTTTAGCCTTGCCGCCGCGGCTGGCGCTGGCCGGCGCCGACGTCACGGCCTGGACCGGTTTGCCAAACCGCATTCCGGCAAAGCCAACGGTCGATGCGACCAGAAACGCACGGCGCGAAGTCGCGGGAACGTGGTGCATATCGGTTGAGTTTCCCCAAATGGCGAGACCATACAACAGGGCTGGATAACACCGGGAGGCGCGATCGACACACGCGATGGTACCAACGGAAGGGGTTATTCGCCGCTTTTCTTGGTGGATTTTTTCTTCGGTGCGGTCGCCGCGGCGGCTGCGCGATCCTGAGCCTCCCACATCGTGCGCAGATTCTTTACGTGCCGCTTCACTTTCCGACGACGATTCTCTCCTGAACGATTTGCGCCCATTCGCTGCAAACTCCTGATCCATCTGTAGTTGGTTTAGCCCCGCACGCCTTCGTGGCCCACGGTAGCGGCCCTGAGTATAGCGAATTGCCGGCCCGGCACCCCAGGTGGGCCTGCGGATCTGGCAACAGGCCGAACTTTCGCCCCTCCCGGCGTGTCTCTCAGGCCAGGTGGCCGAACGTGCCAAACCCGGTTCCTCACAGAGATTTAGCTTCGACGGAGGAGCGGCGTTTAGACCCGCATCTCGGCGGTGAATTGCTTGTCCCCAGGCCGTGGGTGAGGTATCTTAATTTGTTTGCCCTAAATGGGTTCCTGCTGGGGCAGGCCCTCCAAGTCTCGTTAACTTTCCTTTCTCCGGAGTGATTGATCGTGGCTACTACGACTCCCAAGCGCGCCGCCGCGGCCCTGCAATCAGGTGCCGATATCCTTGTCGAATGCCTTGTGCGGCACGGCGTCGAGGTCGTATTCGCCTACCCTGGCGGCGCCAGTATGCCGCTTCACCAATCGCTCACGGCGTACAAAGACCGCATTCGCACGATCCTACCCCGGCATGAGCAAGGCGGCGGCTTCGCGGCCCAGGGCTATGCCCGCACCACGGGCAAGCCCGGCGTGTGCATGGCCACCAGCGGCCCGGGCGCGACGAACCTTGTCACATGCATTGCCGACGCCAAGCTCGACAGCATCCCTCTGGTCGCAATTACCGGTCAGGTGAAGACGGCCGTCATTGGTTCCGATGCGTTCCAGGAAACGCCGATCGTCGAAGTCTGCCGCGGTATTACCAAGCATCACTACTTGATTACCGACATCAATGACCTCACGCGCATCATGCGCGAGGCGTTTCATATTGCCACCACCGGCCGCCCTGGCCCGGTGTTGATCGACATTCCCAAGGACGTGCAGCAGGCTCAGATCATTCCCGACTACGACGCCCCCATGAACCTGCCGGGGTATCATGCCGAAGACCACAAGGCGCGCCCCGAGCAGATTGCCCAGGTGGCGGCCGCGATTAAGCGCTCCAAGCGTCCCGTGATTTACGCCGGTGGCGGTGTCGTGATGGGCAACGCCAGCGGCGAGCTCCGCGAACTGGCCAGCAAGACTAAGATTCCCGTCACGATGACACTGATGGGGCTGGGCGCCTTCCCGGGCGATCACCCGATGTCGCTCGATATGCTCGGCATGCATGGCAGCGTGTACTCGAACTACGCCGTCGACCAGGCCGATCTGCTGTTGGCCTTCGGCGTGCGGTTCGATGACCGCGTGACGGGCAAGGTCTCTGAATTCGCCAAACACGGCAAGATCGTACACATCGACGTCGATCCGTCGGAGCTGAATAAGAACAAAGAAGCCCACATCCCGATCATCAGTGACATCAAATACGCGCTGGGCGAACTGAACAAAATCGTCGAAGCGCCCGAGGATCTTTCGGCCTGGCACCAACAAATCGCCGAGTGGAAGCAAGCTTATCCGTTTGGTCTGGGAGAATGCACGGGCGAAACGATTACCTCGCAGTATGCGATTCACAAACTGTGGGAGCTTACCAAGGATCGCGATACGATCGTCACCGTAGGCGTGGGACAGCATCAGATGTGGGGCGCCCAGCACTACCGCCTTCGCGAACCGCGTACCTGGTGTTCGAGCTCCGGCCTGGGCACGATGGGCTTCGGTCTTCCCGCGGCCATGGGCGCCAAGGTCGCGCATCCGGAGAGCCTCGTCGTCGACATCGACGGCGACGGCAGCTTCCAGATGAATATCCAGGAGCTGGGAACCTGCTTCTGCGAGAAGATTCCCGTCAAGGTGCTGTTGCTCAACAACCAGCACCTGGGCATGGTCGTGCAGTGGGAAGATCGCTTCCACGAGGGCAATCGGGCGCATACGTACCTCGGCCCGATCGACAATCCGGAGGCCATTGGCCAGGGCTCGCCCGACAAGCCAGCCGCCCGCTTCCCCGATTTTGTTGCCATCGCCAAAGGCTATGGCGCTGGCGCCCGCTATGTGCGTGAGAAGTCACAGCTCGAGGATGCCCTGCGAGAGATGATCGAGTATCCCGGCCCGTTCGTGCTCGATGTGGAGGTTCCTTATCAGGAGCATGTGCTCCCGATGATCCCTGCCGGCATGACGGTGAAGGATCTGATTCGGGAGTAACCCCCCCCTGTAGCCGCCTGTTGAGAATAGGCCATCGCGGTTTATTTCAACCAGCGCCAAGCGTGCGGGAGTCAAACTCCGCGCGGCTCGCAAAAATAACGACTTACGCCGTTATGAAGCCGTACGTGGTGGGTCGCTGCCCCGCTGCCCAGACCGTCTGGTCGCGCGGCTTCTGCGAAATTTCTCTGGGAATTCGCCGTCCTGGCGCTACGAAATCGGGGCGAGCGAGCGCCCGTACTTCATGGAGCGTTTCCGCGGCATGGCGGCCTTCGCCCGCCAGTCTTTCCAAATTTTTGCCACAATGTGCGAAAATCTGGAGAATGTGTGTCCGTTTTTCGTGTAGCTTTCGCCTTGTAAGGTAAAGGCGACCTAAGCCAGGCTGCCCGGTCCGTTATCGAATCGCCGGTGCGTAGGCACGCTCGAGCGCGGACTGTTCAGCCAGGCAAGGGCGCGGGTCAAGTTGCCGTGCGCGGCTTTTGTAGATGTGGCTTTGTACTTCAAGATAAGGAAACTCGCCGTGAAATGGCAGGTTGTGACAATAGCATTGACGTTGGTCTCGGTAGTCGCAGCGGAGGCACACGCGCAGCGGCGTGCCCCCGCTCCCCCGAGTGGTGGATTCAACCTGGCGCCGCCAAACTCCTCGGGCTCCCAAAACAACCGAGGATTCAACCTGGGGCCGAACTCGTCGGGAACTACCAATCAAGGGTTGTTCGGGACCGGCAATCCCAATCAAGGGTTGTTCGGGCCGGGGGTACAAGGACGTCCGAACTATAGGTCACCGAACATGTCGGGCACCTCTAATTTTGGCGGCTTTACGGCTCCACAGCCTCCGGCGTTCCAGTTACCCCAGTTCAACTTTCAGCCGCAACCGAACAACAATTCGTTCTGGGGCAACAACAACAGCAACAACAATAGCTGGGGCAACAGCAATTCGAACTCGTGGCGAAACAACAATCGCAACAATTGGAATGACGATTACGAGTACAATCGTCCCCAGCGCAACTACACGCGTTCGCAACCGCAGTATTACGACAATGGCGGTTCCACGACGCAATGGTCCGCGCCACCTCCTCCGAAGGTCTACAGCCAGCGGCCGATTCGCATCATCTGCACGGCCGACGGCTTTGCCCAGTGCAGCTATGCCTTGCTGAACGCCTCGGGAAAGACGTACGAATACACGATGACTGGCGGCGATCGGCAAAATCTTAAGGAAACTACGGACTGGCGGATTCGCTACAACCAAGGCAACGACCGCGGCTACAAGACCTACTCGCTCAAGGGCGGCAAGGTCTATGAACTACGGCAATCGCACGACGGAACGTGGTCCTTCTATACCGTCGGCGAGTTGTAAAGCACGCCAAGCAACGATTGCCCGTTTCAGGAACGCTATTCGTGGACGGGTGTTGCATGTGAATGGTTTTGCGTTGCAGTTTGTTCGTCCAGTCGGTTTTCATGGCTCCGTAGCTGAAGGAAGGGAGACCTCTCGTGAGATGGTTGGCTATGACGCTGATGTTGGCGATCGTCTTGGCGATGGCAAGCGAAACGTATGCGGCGCCCGCGGCGCCGGAAAGGTCGGACGACGTGGCGCCGGCACCCGCGCCGGAAGCGCCGAACTCGTCTGGTTTCAATAACTCGAGTTCGTTTAGCTCGGATGCCTTTGATCCGTCCGGATCGTTTCCGTCTGCCTCGCCACCGCCGCCCGACGTCGTTGTTCCACGGCACTCTCAGCCGCGGTCCAACAATGGCGCGAACTGGGGTAAGAATCGAGTTCGAAATAATTACGACTACGATCAGCCCCAGGACACGTATCAGCGTCCGCAGTCGCGTTCCTATGGTCTCGGGCCGCAACCAGCGCATAGCCAGCAGCATGGCATTCGTATTATCTGCCCTTCCGACTGTGTTGAACGCTGCCGCTACACGCTACTGAATGCGTCCGGCAAGGCGTTTGATTACGCGATTTCCGGAGGCGAATATCAGAACCTGAAGGGCCCCGCGAGCTGGCGGATCCGTTACGACCAGGGTAACAACCGCGGCTACAGGACCTACTCGCTGAAGAATGGCGCAGTCTACGAATTGAAACAGTCTGGCGACGGTTCCTGGGTGTTCCGTACCGTCGGCGAGTTGTGATGAATGCGGTGGCATCGTTGTGAGCCCGCATTCAAGTCTAGTATTTTTGATCGTCCCACGAACTTCGAGGTACCACGCATGAAGCCATCGCATATCGTGTTTGCATTGCTTTTGCTCTGCAGCACGGGCAGTTTCACGGCCGCCCAGAATTATGGTCCCCGGCAGTATTACTCCGGCTGGAACAGTCACCCGTCGCACGGGTACCACTATCGCCACCTGTACTACAAGCCTCGGCCCGACTATGTCGGCTACAGGCACCACTACTGCATCTACTACCCCAGCCGCCCGAAGCACGTGTACTTCTACAATCCGTACAAGAAGTCGTACTGGGGTCGTTGCAGCATAGATCATGGCGGCAAGTACTCCTTGTTGGCCGAAGGAGATCGCCGATCGTCGCTCCAGGACATTCCTGAATCGGCCTTTCCCGAGCCGACCGCGCCACCGGCGCTTCCGGGCGTTGAAGACAGCGTTCCTTTGGATCTGCCGCCGGACGATCTGCCGGTACGTTAGTCGTAGCCTATTCTGCTCGTGTGTTTCGGCAAACGTGCCGAAACACACGAGCGGTTTTTCACCCCCTGTCTGCCCGATGTTTTACCGCTCAACTCCCACTGGATGCCGGTTTTCGGCATCTGGCGAAATAGCTGTACGGGAGAGGCCGGTCAAGAAGCGCAGAGGGGCGTTGTGTGCCACCGCAACCAGCGATTAAAAAAACGCAGCGCCGAAAGCGAGAAGATTGCCGTGAGAAAAGCGACCCTGATGATGCTGCGGAACGCGTTGCGACGATCGATCGTGCTGGTCGCGATCTTGCCCGGGGTGGCGGCCGCTGACGAGGAATCGCAGCAACTCGCTCGCGAGGCGACCGCGCTGCTGAAGGCTCGCTGTTACACTTGCCACGGCGAGACCTTCAATGGCAACGCCCAGTTCAATGTCCTGGATTCTCCGGCGCTCCTTGAGCACCAGTATGTCCTGCCCGACGACGTAGAGAATTCGCCTGTCTGGCAGCGAGTAGCCGGTAACGAGATGCCGCCCGAGGATTCGGGGGTCGCGCCGTTGACGGATGATGAACGTGTTCTGTTGAAACGTTGGATCGCGGCCGGCGCCCCGCAAGTTCAACGCGAGCGGCGCAACTTCAAGGCCTACTCAACTTTGATCGATGCGGTCTATACCGACCTTGAGCGGGCCGATGCCGAGGATCGCGTGTACTTGCGTTATTTCTCCCTCGCGCATCTGAGCAACAACTACCAGGAAGTCACTGATTTCGACCTTCGGCTCTATCGGGCGGCTTTCAGCAAGGCCATCAACAGCCTGAGCGTCGTCGATGAAGTCTATGTGCCCACGTTCGTGGATGACGAGCAGACCATTTTTCGCGTGGACATTCGTCGTCTCGGGTGGACTTCGAAACAGTGGTCGCATCTGCTCGATTCCTATCCGTTCGGCATTCACTTTCACCATGCCGACGATTCGCAACTAGCCAATCGCGATCGGCAAATCGATGATTGGTCAGGGACCCCCACTTGCTGGATTCGAGCAGACTGGTTCATCAACAGCGCACTGCGCCCGCCGTTGTACGAACAACTGCTGAATATTCCCGATACGCTGGACCGTCTCGAAACGCATTTAAACGTGGATGCGGTCCGCAATTTCCGCGAGGACCGTCTGGCTCGAGCCGGCTTTGCCACCTCGGGCGTGTCGAATGGCAATCGGCTCGTCGAGCGACACTCGTCGCGCGACGGCTACTACTGGAAGAGTTACGATTTCACCGGCAGGACCACCGACGGCAACCTCTTTCGTTTCCCGCTGGGGCCGAAGTTTGCCGAGAACGAATTCGCCAACCTCGCATTCCAGCACGATGGCGGCGAAATGATCTTCAGTCTGCCAAATGGCTTGCAAGCGTACATGCTCTGTGACGCCTCGGGCAAGCGGATCGACAAGGGGCCGATCGAGGTCGTGCGCGATACGAAGGAAATTGGCGGTACGCCAGAAGTTATTAACGGTCTTTCCTGCATCCATTGCCACCGGCACGGGATGATCGACTTTCGAGACTCGGTTCGCGACGGGGCAGGCGTCTTCGACGCGGCGCGCCGCAAAGTCCACCGTCTCTATCCGGAACCCGCGGCGATGTCTGAACTGGTCGCCAAGGATCGCGTCAAGTTCATGGCCGCCTTGAGTGAAGCAATCGGGCCTTTCTTGCAAGTCGGAGACGATCGGACAAAACCCATCGAAGAATTTGCCGAGCCGGTCGGAGCGATCGCCAGGTTCTACCAGCGCGACCTGACCCTGGCGGCCGTCGCCTGTGAAATGGGATTTGAAAATCCCGAAGTTCTACGCGAGCTGATCCAGCACAATCGCGAACTCGTACGGCTAGGGCTGGGGCCGCTGGTTGGCGGCCAAACCATCAAACGCGCGGCTTGGGATAGTAACGCGGCCTTCGTGTCACCATTTCAAGAGGCGATGCGCGCTTTGGGCAAAGCCACGCCCGTTAACTAGTGCTCTGTCAACGCTAAATTTTGGAGTTGAAACTGATTGGCAGAGCACTAGGTATTTGATTGCCGCCGAACCACTTACGTGTTCGGCGGTCGTGCTCTCGCGAAAAGTAAACCCGAAAACCAAGCATCGGAAATAATCCGTAAAGTATCGAGCCATTGCATACCGCCGAATCATTTACGTACCCGGCGGGCGTGCCGTTTCAAAAACTCAATTCTCTGGCGCGGCGCAGCACGCAGGTCTGGGATGGCCGCGCTTATTTGTTGGGAGAGGCAGGATATCTATGGATCGGCGGTTGAACTGGCGACATCTATTTGCGTGGGCATGCCTAGCGCTGAGCGTTATTGGGCAGATGGCCTCGGTCGAAGCCGCAACGCTCGACGAATCCGTGCAAGGAGCGGCGCAGAAGATTGCGTCTTATCTTCGCTCGAAAGGCGAGAAAAGCCTCTCGATCGGGCAATTCACCGGGCCGCCTCAACTCGGAGCCACTTCGGGCCCCAGTATTGCCCAGCTTTTCAACGATCATCTGGGCAAGCATGAGATCCTTGTCGAACGCCGTTCGAACGTCGGCCTTCAGGGAGCCTTCGTGCTGGTCGATGCCCCCGACGAAGGCGTCGCGGTCCGGCTCAATTGCAGCCTGGTCGATCGCACGGGCGAAGTGCTTACCGACTTTGTCCTCAACGCCGATACGGTCGACCGCCAAGAGGACGTGGCCACGTTGCTGGGAACAACGGCGCACCTCTTTTCTGAAGACCGCCTTGACGACCGAAATCGCGATTTCAAAAAGCGAGTGTTCTCTCCGGAACTGGCTGTCGACGGCGCGCGGGCACGAGCCGATCGACAAAGCCCTTATGCCATTGAGATCGCGGTGGAACACCGGCCCGTGCCGGTCGAGATTCATGATGGCCAAGGTTTTGTACGCCTCGGGCGAGGAGACCTCTACACGGTGCGGCTGTACAACGACAGCGACCTGGAGGCCGCCGTGCGATTGTCGATCGATGGATTGAACGTCTTTACCTTTAGTGAAATTCGCGACCCGACTTCGGGCAAGCCGAAGTATGCGGTCTATATCATTCCTCCGCATAGCCATGTCGAGCTTCGAGGCTGGCACCGAACCAATGAATCGGTCGATTCGTTTTTAGTGACCGATTACGCGGGAAGCGCCGCGGCAACGATCAAACACCAGGAAAAGATCGGCTCGATCACGGCCATCTTCTCGGCCGCCTGGCCCAAGGGCGGGCGTCCGCCCGAAGACGAAAACCTGACGGCGCGATCCGCCTCGGGCGGCAACGCCACGGGCTTCGGGCCGCCAATCAAGCAAGTGGCGCACGAGGTCGAGCGAGAAGTCGGTCGCATGCGGGCGGCGATCACGATTCGGTATGATAAATAAGAAATAAGAATTCGACCCCGCTGCGGTTCCAGCAATTCACTGATGTCCCGCTGGTGTTCGGCCCTTCAATGTTCGACAACGTCGCGGGCAAGGGGGGACGACGGCGGAAAGGAGAGCGAAGTTATGTGCGGCAGTGCAACCATCCTGGTGGCGGCAGTTCTCGTCTTGCAACCATTGACAAGCCCGCCCGGCGATGCCACGCCAGCTACTAGCGCGGGCAAACGCGCCGACTTCGTGCGCCACGAACCAGAATTGACGCTCGATACCGGGGGGCTACTGAGCGAGGTATGCGACCTGGCTTTCAGCCCCGATGGACGATCCCTGGCGGTAGCCGGAGATAAACTCGTTCGGATCTACGATGTCGACTCCGGAGCGTTGATCACCACCTTGCGCGGCGATCGTTCCCGCTCCAGCTACGGAAGCGTCAATTCCGTCGCATATTCTCCAGACGGGAAGCATCTGCTTGTAGGGATCTTCGATTATCATCCGCGCGGCTCGATTCGGGTCTACCGCACGGACCAGTACGACCGCATCGAGCGACTCTTGCCCGGGCATACTTCGCCGTGCACTTTTCTGCGTTTCAACCGGGACGGGAAGTACCTGGCATCGTCCGATTCCGATGGCGAAATATGCATCTGGGATTGGCCAGCGCAAAAGATCATACGTCGGATCGCTCCCCGAAATCCCGATAAGCCGATCATCGATACGCTAGAGTTCGCTGATCGAGGCCCTTCGCTGATCTCGATCGAATATGATTTGCCGCACGTTTATCGGGTTCCCGACGGTGCGGAAATCGCTCCCGGTCCGGAAATGAATCCGCTGGTCCTCGGCTGGATGTTCGACGTGATAAGCAATCGGGCCAAGTGGCCAGTCGCACTAACCAACAACAATTCGCCCCGCGTCTACGACTTCCAATTAGAAAATCGTGTTTGGGCGGCGGCTGGCGTGGGAACTTCTGGCGGGGCGAATAAATATTGGATTGGGCTGTGGAAAGCCCGCCCAATGGCACAAGACGCCCCTCCGAATCCGGCCGCGGCGGTCTACGACAAACACAATTGGCGTGTACGCAAGATCGCGATCTCACCACGGCGAGACCTCGTCGCATCGGGCGACGTATTCGGCGAAGTACATCTATGGGAGGCCGCGACCGGACGCCAGCAGCGCGTCATCAAGAGCTTGGGACGCTCCATCTACAATGCGGCAATCGATCCTCAGATGACGCGAATCGCATTTGGCACCAAACCGGATCATGCAAACTGGGGATTCAACCGGTACGGACGTCCGACGCAGATCATTGATTTGCGACAACGAACCATTCGCGGGATCGACGATACGGTCGACCTCATCGACGAAACACAGCGGATCGGCGATCTCGAGGTTTCGGTGCAGCCCCCGCATGGCTCAAATCAGAGCTATCATCTGCTCAAAAATCGTGGCGGCCGTCCCGCCGGACGCTATCGCCTCCCGAGCGGCCGCCATCCCGCGGTATTCACGCTGTTATCGCAACCATCGTTGGGTGTCGCGGAACCGGTACTGTTTGGCGACGATCAAGGCCTCCTGGCCATGTGGGACACGGCCGGCGACGAGATGAGACGCTACTACCACGGGCACAATGGAATGATCACCTCGCTCAGCCCTGCTCCTAATGGCAAGCTGTTCGTCACGGGATCGACGGATCGCACGATCCGCATTTGGAGCCTTGTCAATTATCAGCCGACGGGCATCTTTGATTTCAAATATGAGAACTCCGCGGTAATTCAAGTTCCGCCTGGTTCTTCATCAGCACGCGCCGGCGTGCGCATTGGTGATCGAATAAAGTCTTTCGACGGCCACTCGTTGCAAGATGTTTATGAGATGATGATGACCAACCACTTCGACTACCGCCCGGGCCAGGTCGCGAAAACCGTCATGCAGCGCGGCGATAAGACATACTCCTATCAGATGGAGCTCAAGGAAGGCTTTCAGTACGTCGAGCCCTTGCTGAATATCTTTGTCAGCGACGACGGATCTTGGATCATATGGACGCCGCAGGGCTATTACGATTGCAGCCCGGGCGCCGACCGGCTCATCGGCTGGCACGTGAATCAGGGGCCCGACAAGCCGGCCCAATACTTCCGCGCGGAGCAATTCAAGCGGCAATTGTACCGCCCCGACATTATCAACGCACTGCTCGAGTCCGGCGACTTCGACGAGGCCGTTACCGCGGCCGATCAGAAGTACCCCCAACGCGGCACGGCCGTCGACTTGACTAAGCCCGAGGCGCTTGAAAAGATCGCCCCTCCGGTGGTGACTATGGGCGCGCACGAACAAGAGGGAGACGACCTGCGAGTTACCTTGAACGTCGAGGTGCGGTCCACCAACTCGCAAGGAATCTCGAAGGTCACCTTACTGCACAATGGCGTGCCGGCACGCACCTTCGTTCCCGGCTCTGACGAGCAACAGTTGTACAAGCTGGCGCACCGTTGCCGGTTGTTGCCCGGGCGCAACGAATTTACTTTCATCGCCGCAAATTCTCACGCCACCTCCAAGGCCGAAGACGCCCAGTTGGTGCTAACGGCGCCGGCGAGCGATCAACAAGGCCGGGTCTATCTTCTGGCAATCGGTGTTTCAAACTATCAGAACAACGGGCAGGGAATTGACAACCTTCAGTTCGCGGCCACCGATGCGCAAGCCTTTATATCAACCGTGGAAAAACACCGCGCCGGCAAACTCTACGCGGACATCCAAATCAAGGCGTTGATCAACGAAGACGCCACGCGCGAGAATGTGCTGGGGGGACTCCAGTGGTTGACCGAGAACGTGGCCGCTGGCGACTCGGTGATCATCTTTGCCGCATGTCACGGCCTCGTCGAGCGTGACAGCTTCTACTTGGCGACGCACGATGTCGACCCCGCCCGCTTGCGGTCTACCGGAGTGTCGTGGCGTGAGCTTACGGGCGTGCTTCACGAAGAACTTCCAGCTTGTCGCCGAATCGTATTCTTGGACGCGTGCCACAGCGCCGGCGTTGTCGGCACGGACACCCGCAGCCCGCTACACGATCTGGCGGCGCCCGAGCTGGGCACCGTGTTTTTCGCATCGTGTACCTTGCAGCAGAAGAGCTTCGAGAGCAATGAATGGGGACACGGCGCGTTTACCAAGGCGATCCTCGATACGGCCAGCGATCCGGCAGCAGATTTTGCTCCCCGCACAGGCGACGGACTGCTCAGCACGCTTGAGCTCGAGTCCGGTGTCAGCGAGAGCGTTCGGGTTCTGACACGCGACCAGCAGCACCCCGTGGTTTTCGTTCCGGCCAACGTGGGCCGCTTCAACGTCTTGGAACTGATCCGCTGAACCATACCGAGGTCCGCGGACGAGGGGGAGTGACGTCTCTGCCTGGGGCTTGGGTGGCTGGTCTATCCGTCCGTTGAAATAAGCCATCGCGGCTTATTCCAACCTCTGCCAAGTACGAGGCCAGGGGCTTCGTACGGCTCACAAAATAGCGACTTATGCCCGCTATTTTGCGATTACGCAGTCCGTCGAATACTTCAACCGGTCGGCTATCCTTCAAAAGGCTCCATATGCACGAGCACGTCTCGCACCGAGGGGACCGCTGCCCGGATAGCGCCTTTCACCTTGCCACTCATTATGTGCGCATCGTGAAGCGAAAGCACGGGATCGGCTTGCACGTGCAAATCGACCATGAGTTCAGTGCCGAAGCGCCGCACGCGCAACTTCTCCGTCGCCAGAACTCCCTCAACACTTCGAGCCGCGCCATCGATCTGCGCTAGGATCGGCGGCTCGGGCATCCGATCCATCAAGTCGTTTACCGCGACCCGCAAGAATCGACCGCCATTGATTGCGATAATCCCTGCGGCGGCAATCGCGGCCCAATCGTCGGCCGCCGCCCACCGCTCACCGCCCCAAATGGCCAACGCGATACCGATGAACGCGGCGGCCGAAGTAACCGCATCGCTGCGGTGATGCCAGGCATCGGCCATCACAACGTTGCTGTCCGCCTCGTGTCCGACGGCCAGCACTTTGCGAAACAACACTTCTTTGATCGCGATGACCCCTGCTAGCACATAGAGCGTAAAGGTCGCCGGCAGGTGGTGCGGGGTCATCAACTCGCGGATCGCCGCGATCACGATGCCGATCGCGGCGCCCAGCAACATCAAAGCGACGGCGGCCGTGGCCAACGCTTCGGCCTTTCCATGTCCATAGGGATGGGATTCGTCGGCCGGCTGTGCCGAGACATGCAAACCGCCCCACACGATCAGCGAAGCAAAGATGTCGGTCGACGATTCGACCGCATCGGCGACCAGAGCATAAGAATGCCCCACGATTCCGGTAACCAGCTTGATCACCACCAGCGCAGCATTGACCACAAGCCCCCACTGCGCCGCTCGAATGCCAGAGGTTAGTCGTTTCACGCCAATAGTTTAGCAAGGCCTGCGATAACGCCACAGGTAGCGCGGTACGCGGATCTGGCGCCGGTGGAAATCGCCTGGCAACGAACGGACCCTTCAAAGCCAGCCGCCTGCATGACGAAAATCGAAAATCACGGTTCAGCGCACTCGAACTATCCTACTTCCCAGAATTTCTGGCGCAATGGTTAAGACCGCCACCGCGCCGCACGGAACTTCGTAGAGTCTTCTTCAGCCGCGCCAACTCGGCGGCCGATGTAAGCTCTGCCACTCATGGAAGAGTCTGAGGATTGGGCAATTCGTCCGCACCCCGTACCAGGTGCGCTGTCGATAAATTCCACCCGCCTTCCCTCGGAGAAGCGACGGGCGACGTCAAGGAAGCGACGCAGAACAACCTGGACCTTCCTCTTGACGCCAACTCGTGAATAAACAAATCCCCAACTACTTGCGGCTAGTGACCGATACTAGCTTGCAGCCCGTCGCCAAACGCGACGAAGACCTGGTCGTCCTCGAACGAGCGTGCCTGGCGTTCGTGCAAGCGACCGGCTGGCAACTCGATTTTGTTCGTGACGACAACACCGCCGCACCAACGAACCTGATGTGGTCCGCCCCGGTTGATCCGGGCGTTGGAGCCTCTCCCGGACACATCAGGCTCTTTACGAGTGCCGAACATTCGGTTGCAATTCCGCTTGAGCAGGCCACGCCGCTCGCACAATCGATCGGCGATCTGTGGGGCGAGTTGCTCGCCACGCGACATGCCGTTCGGCAACGCGAGGCCGAACTAGCCACGGGCGTTCCGCTCGTTCTGCGCGACGACGATGAACGAGCCCCCAGTCTTGCGCAGCGTTTCGAGTCGGTGCTGAAAGGCGGCGCCGAAGCCATCGGCTGCCAGGCTGCCGCGCTGTATCTTCTTGATGCGGCGACAACCGAACTCAAAATGCGTTCTAGTTGGGGGCTGCCGCGCCGCCGCCTGCTTGAACCGGCACGTCCGCTCCGGCCCGCGCTGGCCGATCTCGAGGCTCTCCTGGGGCATGCCGTGGTAATGAACGAACCTGCCCTTTTCGACTATTGGAAAGTCCCCGAAACGGGATTCCGTTCTGCGGTTTGCGTGCCCGTATCGAGCCCCTCCATGCCGCTCGGAACCCTCTGGATTTACAGCGATCGGGTTCGCGACTTTAGCGACGCCGAAACAAACATCGCCGAAGTGGTCGCAGGTCGCTTGGCTTCGGAACTCGAGCGTGAGACGCTTGTCGAAGAGGCCATCGCCACGCGTGACAATTCACGCCAAGCGCGGCGTGAAGCGCGCGAACAGACATGTCCGCTGCCATCCGTGCCGCCCACGATCGAAGGTTGGGAAATCGCCGCTCAGGCCGTGGGCAGCAGTTGTCCCGCCGGCATGTTTTACGATTGGCTAAGTGCCGCGGACGGCAGTCTGACCGTGGTGGCTGGCGACGCGGGAGTGGCCGGCGAAAAAGGGGCCTTGGCGGCGAACTTGTTGCGTGGCGCGGTGCGCGGCATCTGCACGCAGCGCCCCGCGGCAGGGGAGCTTGTCTCGCGACTGAACGAGGTACTATGGTCGTGTAGCCCTGGCGAGACGGTCGCAGGACTGCTGTGTGCCGTCATCGCCCCTGGCCTCGGCGTCCTCGAGTTATGCACCGCGGGACCGATGCGCGTGCTGGCCATTAGCGATGCACATCGCGTGCTTGAGGGCCCTTCGCCCCCGCTTGGCAGACAAAGCGATCTCCGGCTTGCCTCCCATCATGCGCCATTGCTCGTCGCGGAGCTCGTCGTAGGATATTCCACGTCGATCATTGATGCCGAGGGCGATGAATCGCTGCTTGCGGCGTTTGACCAACGCCTGGCATTGGCGCTGGAGCCCTATGCCGATCGTCCGCTTGCCCACCTGGTGCAAATCGCAACAGCCGTCATCACCGAAGTTTGCTCACCCGGCAATCGCGAAGGGATTGTGATTTTCGCCCGTCGCCGCCGGTAACTTGGAGAGCGGAGCGATTAGGGGCCATTCAGCGATTTTTCCGCGGAAATCGGGCGTTCAGCAAGATCCCCTCGGGCGAACGTAAGTTCGTCTCTCATCACGGCTTGACGCCTGCCTTAAATGCCGTAGACTTCGAGGTTAGCCAATCTATTTACGCGGGAATGGCGGAATTGGCAGACGCGCTAGGTTGAGGGCCTAGTGGTGGTAACACCGTGCAGGTTCAAGTCCTGTTTCCCGCACTGACCTAAGAGGACGCCCGGGATCGGCAAAAGCGCTTTCGCCTAAGTTCGGCGCTCGATCCCGCGCCAACTCATGCGCCGTCGTCCGGAGCGTGTCAACTCCGGACGGCGGCTTTTAAAAATTTCCGCCCTGATTCAAGAGGACGCCCGGGATCGGCAAAAGCGCTTTCGCCAGCCGAAGCGCGCCGCTGGCTGCTGCAACAACTCCACGACGCCGCCGAAATCCCGGACGATCTCAAGCCGCTCGCGGACGGACTCACCGTCTGACGATTGTTCTTTTCCCGCCACTGGCTTGACATTGTTTTCGCCGGGTGGCATATTCTCGACCGTGGCGCTGGCCTCGCGGTCAGCGCCAGAACTTAGGCGAGTCTCCTACACGCTCTCTACGGTTTGACACCCGTGGAAGCCTCTCGCGTCCTCCGTCGAGGACCAAGGGTCGCGTGGAACAGCTCGCCGCTTGGTGAGTTTCGTTCCGGTCGCTTTCGCCTAAGTTCGGCGGCAAGCGGCCCTGGCTCCTTAACTGGGCATCTCGTCCGAGCGCCGCCGCGCACACACGCGGCAGCGCTCCTGGGATTTGCTCCGTAGCGCGCACGCCCGTGCGCCTGCGGAGCGTCCCGAGGTGCCCGGACGGATCGGGACACTATGCACGCGCTGTCGGATCATGCGCACGGCACGGATGGTTTTTTGTCATTCGCGCGCGGCGCGTTCTGTGGGATGCGATTGAGGAGGCCGGCGCTCGCCCCGCGCAGTCACGAGGTGATCCATGATCTGCCGACCCATCGACACGCTTTCCTCGCTGCTCACCGACTATCTTCGCAACCACCCCATCAAGCCCGACAGCGCCGAGCAACTCGAAATCACCTGCCGGCTCTTCGGACGGTGGCACCTGGAAGCATTCAAAATCCCCTTCCTGCTCGATGCGCTGAACGAGCAGCTTTTGACGGCGTTCCTCAACGACCTGCGCCAAACGCGGCAAGCGAAAACCTGCAATCGCAAGCGGGGCGACCTGCTCGCGCTCTGGCGGCACGCCAAACGCCGTGGCCTGCTGCCAGCGCCCGACGTCGCCGAAGTGGTGCATTTCCCGGAACCGAAGCGCCGGCCCGACGCCTATCGGCTCGAAGAGCTCGCGCGGCGGCTCGACGCGATCGAACGCTATGTTCCCCGTCGGCGGCGGCAACAGAAGTGGGACCAGCGCCACGACCGAGCCTTGACGCTGGTGCTGTACGACACGGCCTATCGCCTGACGGCGTGTCTCGAGCTGCGCAAGCAAAACATTACCCCCGAGGGGGCCGTCGTGGCGCTGGCCACGACGCAAAAAACCAACAGCGACGAAGCCAAGTGGCTGGGCCCCGATACGCTGCGAGCGATCCAGGCGATTCTGGACTCGGACGACGATCGGATTTTTCCGTGGTCCGCCAGCAAGGAAGCGTTCTGGCGGCGCTGGAAGGCGATCAACCGGCTCGCGGGATTGCCCACGACACGTCGCGACGGACCGCAAAAGATGCGGCGGACCAGCGTGAGCTGGCTCGAATCGCGAAGACCGGGGTCCGCGCAGCATCACCTACAGCACAGCTCACCCACCCTGGCGGTCAAGCACTACATCGATCCGACGATCGCCTACCCCTATCGAGCGCCCGACGTGCTGCCCCGAATCGCGCCGCCCAATTCCGGGGAGTGAACCATGATCGATGAACCACTGATTGCGATCGAGGTGCGCGCCGAGGATGCGCGGGCGCTGCTCGCGTGGCTCAAGGGGGCCCTCGCGCTCTATCGCGACGCGCCCGCCGAAAAACGGAGTCCGCACTGGTCGGCCGCGGTGCCCGCCATGCGGCGCATCGTCGCGACCCTCGAGCGCGGACCGCGCAGCGCCAGCCTCCAGGCTGCCGCCGAGCTCGCGCTCGCGTACCTCACGAACGTCAACGCGGCCGAACGCCACGACGTCGTCGCCACGCTGTGCGGAGCCCTACGCGATGCCGGCGGAGACGCCGACCTGCTCGACGGCATCGAGGACGCCGCCGCCAAACAAGCGTTCGCGGCAGCCTCGCCGCGCGTCGCCATCGAACTGGAAACGGAGACGGCGGCCTTCCTCGCCGCCGTGCTGCCGCGCATCCAGCACAGCGCGGACGAAGCGTATGCCGAAGCCGAGGACGAACGGGAGAAGGCCTGGGCGCGGAGGCTCGCCGCCAGCATCCAGGCCGCGTCGAGCGCCCTCCAGTGGGCGCTGCAGGCGAGCACCAAGGAAGGAGGGCCGGCTCGGGAGGGAGCCGCGGACGAGCCGGGGCCGGGAGGGCCACCAGGAGCGTAGGCCGGAGGGCGCGCCGCGAGGGAGTCGACGGCGCGCCCTCCGTTGGGTGTGCGTTGTTTTGCGTCCAGCATCAGCCAGGAGAAAAAGCAATGAAAGACCTCAAGGAAATCATCGAACGTTCCGTCGACGAGATCGTCGACGAAGGATCGCTTGAGCAGGCGATCAAGGAACGCATTCGCAAGACGCTCGCCAGCGTCTACGAGGAGGAGCTCGGCAAGTACAGCGACTTCGGCAAGTCGCTGACCGCCGCGGTGAAAAAGTCGATCGGGCTCAACGGCGAGCTCGAGCTACCAAGCTACAACGACGCGGTGCTGGAGATCGTGCGATCGCTCGTCGCCGGCCAGACGCACGCGATCGTGCAGCAGCAGGTCGCTGGGCAACTCGAGGAGCTGCTCCAGCCGCCGCCGGCCAAGATCCTGTTCAGCGAGCTCGTGGCGCGGTACGTAGCCTACTGCCACGAAGAGGCGAAGTACGGCTGCCGCTGCGACGATCACGGCCAGGTGACCGTACACGTCGTGGATAACGAAGGCGGCTATTGCCGTATCCACCTGGACGAAGAGCCCAATAAATCGCGTAGCGAGTGCCGCCTGTCGATCGCCGTAAACAACCGAGGAGAGGTCTTCGCGATCAATGATCTCTACATGGGAAAAGCCACAGCGCTGTTCGGCTGGAACGTGCGCGGCTTCGCGAAGTCGGTGTTCGACATGCGGGTCGCGGGCACGATCCTCGAATTCGATCGCGACGTGGCGGACCTCGATCTGACGTACCGCCTGGGCGACGACGATTAGGAGGCGCGCCTGGTTTTTTACGGACTGACTTTTAACGCAAAGGAGAAACTCGTGCACGATGCGAAGAATCGGGAACTGAAAGTGGGTGACGTGGTGTTGGTGCCGGCCAAGATCGTCAGCGTCGCGCCGGGCGAGTACTGCACGCTCGACGTCGTCACGATCGGCGTGATGCCGGGCAACGGGGAGCCGAACCGGATCAACGCATTGAACACCAAACAAGTCTATCGAGCGAACGAAAGCGACCTGCCGCTCGCGTCGATCGACTCCGAAGAACGCGAGGGCAAGGCGTTCCTTGTGTAGCGCATGTTTGGCGGGCCGCTTGCTTCGAAAACCAGCAGGCCTTCCCGCCCCGAGTCGTGTAGCACAACGGTAGTGCGCCGGGGATATCCGGCGGTGCGGGTTCGATTCCCGTCACGACTCTTACAGCGATCCCGCGCGAGGCGGGAGGGAGAGAGTGTATCGCTCATGGTGAGGCACGATGCCACAACCACAAAAACAACCTGATCCGCAGGCCCTAAAGCGGCTGCTGACTGAGTATGTCACGATCAGTGGGCGTAAGCTCGGAGCGGCCTCGCGCGAAACGCTGGAATGGTTGGTGCGCGAAGCGGGCTTTCGGCGCACGTTCGTGCGATTAAGTGGAAACGAGTTCCGGATCGATCCGAGCAGCATGACAACCAGACTGAGGCGACTCGAGGCTGATGGTGCGCTCGTGATCTACAGGATACATGCCGGTCGGCTGGGAGGCGCAGAAGTTCGCGTGCGAGATCTGTTCGCCATCCATGCCTATCGGCAGGCTGAGCGCGATCGCGACAAGTGGCTGCTGCAGTTCAGCGCTGACGACGACGAACCGCCAGCCACGATTACTCTCTCCGGCGTTCGAAATTCCGGCGCGTTGCGCGAAAACTCCGGCGCTTCGGCGGCAAGAGTCCGGAATTTGTTTGGCGACCAACCCCTCGACAGCGAGGAATCTCCGGACTTTTCCAGGCAAGAGTCCGGAATTTCCTCGCGTAAATTCCGGCGCGTTGCGCGAAAACTCCGGCGCGTTGGCGGCAAGAGTCCGGAATTTCCTCGCGTAAATTCCGGCGCGTTGCGCGAAAACTCCGGCGCTTCAGCGGCAAGAGTCCGGAATTTCTCCGAGACCGGAGCGCCCCCAGAACTCGAAGCCAAGCTGCGCGAAACCCTGACTGCCAACCAGCTCGAAAGCTGGCTGCTTCCCAGTCGCTTCGTCGTCACAGAGGCCAACACACAAGTCTTTCTGTTTTCAGCTTTTGCGATCGATCTGGTACGTAAAAACATCGGTCGCCAGATGCACGCCGCAACGCGTGACGCCGGCCTGCCGCCGCTCGAATTTTGCGTCGATGGGACGCTCCGGGCATGGTTTGAAAACGACCAAAATTCCGGCGCTTCGGCGGCAAGAGTCCGGAATTTCCCGGTTAATGAATTAATATTTAATCAAACGCGCGCGGCGCGCCGCGGCGACTTCGGAGAACATCCGCTGCTACGGGCCGCGGAGTCGCTGTACGACGCGGTGGGCCTGGACTGGCCATTCCGCTGGTTCGCCATTCAGGCCATCACACTGCTCGACGCAGGCGCAATCCAGCGTGCCGACATCGAGCAGCGGATCGCGGATCCCGCGCGCCGCGCCAAGCTGCTCCCGCACGGGATCCGCGAACTGGCTGGCGAGCACTGGCGCGAGCTGCCGGCATTCCGCCGCCATCTGTCCGATCACTACGGCATTGCGTGGCAAGAGCACTTCGCCGCCAATCGCGCGCCGCGAGCCAATCACCCACGGAAGGGCAGCACTCGATGAGCTATTGGATTCCCACGTTCACCGGCAAGCTGATCGACGTTCGGAACCCCGATCCTGCGCTGATCGATCCGGTCGATATCGCCGTCTCGCTCGCGCGCAAGCCGCGGTGGAACGGCCACACGCAGCAGGCCCTCACCGTCGCCGAGCACTCGCTGAGCGGGAGCTACGACTTTCCAGATCCCCGGCAGGCGTTCCAGTTCCTGCTGCACGACGCGCAGGAGGCGTACGTCGGCGACGTGTCGCGCCCGCTCAAGCTGCTGCTCGGCGACGTCTGGCGCACGATCGAGGATCGGTTCACGCAGGCCGTGGCCCTGCGGTTCGGCCTGGACGCGGCCCGTGGCTGGGAGCAGGTGAGCGTGATCGACGACGTCCTGCTCGCCCGGGAACGCCGCGATCTGATACACCCCAGCGCCGCGCACGACGCGCGGTGGGCCTGGCATCGCGCGTCCGACGCCGTGCCGTGCGTCGCGCCGCAGAAACCCCGCCTCGTGATCCGCGCCTTCCTCGAACGGTTCGAGGAGCTCTCCGGCGAGCGCGTGGATTGGTCGCTACTGCCGCCGCCCCGTTCGCTCTGGCGGCGGTTCTTACCACCCGGGAGGTGACGACTGATGCGGTGCCCCGAATGCCTGATCGATATCGACGCCGTGCGCGTGTACGTGTCGGCGCTCGTGCCGCGGACGCTCCGCGACCAACTGCGCGAAGAGGCGGCGCGGTCTGGCGTGTCGCTCCGCCAGGTGATCGTCACCAAGCTCGCCGCGCCGCTCGGCGCGAAAGGCGTCTGCCAGACGTGCGCCGAGCTCGCCCGCCGACGGCAACGCGAATTCGGCGAGACTCTTCCGCCGCGCGAATAACTTTTTCCCGTTTCAACCTCGAGCACAAGGAGATGCATCATGGCGGTGGCCGAAAAATCGAAACGCAAGCGCAAGGCCGCGGAGAGCGAGAGCACGCTGATCCTGGCCGACATGATCGCCGGGTATTGCCGCGCGAGGCAGCAGTCTTGGCAGGGCGCCGTCGGCACCGACTGCGTGTGCACGCTGGAGGATGGGCTCGAGCTCAGCATCGACGGTCGGCGGGGCGTGGTGCCCTGGTCGTGGCTCGGCGCGGCCCTCAGCCTGACGGGCGCCAAGCTGCCCGAGGAAATCAAGCGGCTTCCCGGAGCGAAAGCCGCTCCGAAGAAGAACGCCCCAGGAAACGCGTCGGCGCGGAAGCCGGCGAAGGCGAAGAAGAAATCGTAACACAGAGGCTCAAAGCCGCAGCGCGGCGGAAAGGACGAAGTTGTGCAGCTCAAGCCACTGACCAGGCTGTTGCTGGACGGCGCGGCCAAGACGAGAAGCTGGCCTTCGGCAGCACGTTCCAAGTTGGCCGGCGAGGCCAGATCGCTGCGCTCGCAGCTCGCCCAGCAACGATGGAAAGGCGAACCGTACGGTGTGGCGCGAGAGGCCTTCCGTCTTCGTCGCGCGGCGGAAGAGTCGCGCCGAAGTCACGCGCTGCTCGCGGTGTTTTCCCGATGACGGTCCCAGCGCAGAAATCGGATTGGTCGGCATGGTGCCATCAGCGTGGCCGCACCTCTAAGCGATCCGTCACCGCCTCGCGTTACCGCGGCGTGTGGTGGGATCGGGCGAGACGACGTTGGCGCGTGGAGATCTGCAAAGACGGCCAGCGTTACCGCGGTAAGTATCGGTTCGAGATCCAGGCGGCGCTCGCCTACGACCGGTTGGCGCGAGAGCTGTATGGCGAGTTCGCCGTATTGAATTTCCCACTGACCACTGCCCACTAATCACTAACCACTACCAGCACGGAGGGACGAACGATGGTCCAACTACCGATCGCCGGCGCACGCGGGAACCTGGTGCTTGCCCGGCACGACGGCCAACGGGTGTTGCTCAGCGGAGGCATCACGATCGAGCTGGTGCGCTCGAAGACCGGCATCGCCTGGCTGCAAGTACAAGCGCCCTCAGGCGTGGCGATCTGGCGCGAGGAAATCGCCCCGCGCGAATTCGTCGACCGGCATCGGAGCGCCGCATGAAACCGGACGGGGCGACGTCAGCCCCCCCCCCGAATCGACCTCGATGGGCAGCTTCTGATGCCGTGGGCCCACGTGCGCTGCCAGGGCTGCGGCCGGCTGCTGACGAGTACCTCGAGCCAGAAACGACAAATGGGGCGGACCTGCTGGCGGCGCAGCCAGCGGGAAGAACCCACCAAGGAAAACCAGGGATGAGCTGCAATCACCCCCACGAAAAGTGGCGCGATGCGATCGACCCGGATCGACCGTTCTTCGTGCGCACCGTGTGCGCCTGCGGAAAATTCCTGGGGTATCGCGACCTCGAACAAACCGGCGAAGTCTCGCCGGCCAAGCCGCCCCGTAACCCTCGAGCGCGCCGCGCGGCCGGCGCGTAAACAAAACGAAAGGAGATCTGACCATGGCGGACACGACCGAACCAGGCTTGCGTTTGCAGCAACGGCTCAACGAGCTCTGGCAGGCAATGATGAACGAGCTGCCGCCCGAATCACGCGCGAAGTGCGCTTGGACCTGGTGCGGCGCCTTGCTGAGCCAGGCCGTTCTGATCGCCGCCTACATGCACGGCGCGGAAGCAGACCTGGAGGCGATGAGACCGGCGCTCGAGGACGTGGCCGAGGCCCTGAGCCAGCACTTTCCCACGCCGCGTGCGACGATCAAGGAGGTTCCGCATGCGTGAAGAAAATTCCCAGGCCTGCCCGGTTGTGGGTTGCAATCGCTGCAAGCGCTCGGTACCGATGTGCCGCCAGCACTGGATGGCGCTGGCCGGCACGCAACGCCGGCTGCTCCTCGAGCTCGAGGAGTGCGACCCGGTGGCCTGCGGCGTGGCGGTGTTGCTGTTGGCCGAGGCCATCGGCGACGAAGCGCCCCCGTGGGCCGGCAGGAACGAGACACGACGAGTCGACCGGCGGGAGCGCGTAAAACGCATGCAAGCGGCACAACGAGCCACGTGTCAGAGGATGCGCCGACACGCCCGCGGGCGCGACGAATATGCTCCGCGGACCGCCGCGTGGCGCGAGGAGCTGGAGCGGATCGTCCGGCTGCTGCGGGAAAAGTACTCGGCGCTGGAGGTGGCGCTGGCGATGGTGCGCGGCGGACACGGCACGGACGGCTATTGCCCGTTCCTGGTCAGCGCGGGGCTCGACCTCGACGACCAGCGCGCCGAGGCGCCGGCCCTCGCCGGCACGTAAACGAGGGAAACGCGGCATGACGCCGATGGAATTTTGCGCGGGGCTGAGCTGCTCCAACTGGTTGCGCGATGGGCGAACGCTGCCCTTGTGCCGGCGCTGCTGGCAGCGCCTCGCCCCCGGCCCGCGCGCGCAAATCCGTGCGCTCTCCGGGGCCGGCGAGCACCTGGCGGCACGCACCCTCGCCGCGCTCGTCGCCGAGCTGCCGGCGCGCACGCTCTGCGCGGATGCTCTCGAGCTCAATCGGACGTGGATCACCGTGCGGGCCAACGTCGCGGAGGCGCTCGAGCGAGAGGCCCGCGACTATCAGGCTGCCGTCGAACCCTGGCGCGTGCTGCTCGCAGATCTGTTCCGGTCGATCGCGGGCGCCGCGGCCTGGGGACGCTGGTCGCACGTCGAGCTCGCCTGCGCGATGGTTCGCACGCGCAGCGGGGTCGACGGATACAACCCTTACCTGCTGGCGGCCGCCGTCGACCTCGACGAGCAAACCGCGGCGAACGCTCACGCCGGGGCCGTACCATGACGCCCGTGGCTTGCCCCCGCCCCGACAAGATCGGTTATCCCACGCACGCCATGGCCGCGCGGGCGCTCGGCGTGCTGCGCGGCAGGAAGGGGTTTGGCGTGGCGGAAATCTATCGCTGCGACTGCGGCCTCTGGCACCTGGGGCGCAGTGGCCCGGGCGTCGGCGGCAAGTCGCGCCGCCGCAAGCGCACGCAACGGCGGCGTCTCAAACGGTCCTTGTGGTGGGGGAAAGGTGATGCCAGCCAATGAATGCGCGGCCACGATGTGCGGGCGCGGAATCCACCGTGCCCGCCTGATGTGCAAGCCGCATTGGTACCAGGTGCCCAGGCACTTGCGCGCGGCGATCCGGCGGCTGTACGACGCCGAAGTGGCTCCGTTCATCGCGCGGCTCAAGAAGCTGATGGACGACGCGGCCGCCGGCTGCCCGCTCGAAACGTGCGAGATCGTGATCGCGGTGACGAGCGACCGCTCGGCGCACAATGACCGCCGGATCGCGGCGGCGCTCGACCTCTCCGAGGTCCAGCGATGACCGCGCCGCCCGAGGACGTCGAGACGCTCATCCGCGGCGGGCAGGCCTGGGCCAGGGCGCTCGCGCGGCAATTGTATCGCCGCTGGACGCCCGGCGCCGTGCAGCTCGACGACCTCGAAAGCGCGGCGCTCGACGGACTGTGGCGCGCCGCCCGGCGATACGACGGCTGCCGGCCGTTCCGAACCTACGCCCAGCACCACGTCCGCGGCGCGCTGCTCGACTGCCTGCGCGGGGCCGATCCGCTCAGCCGCCAGCAGCGCGCCGCGGCCAAGGCGGCCGAAGCCCAGTGCGCGGAGTTGGCCCATCGTCTCGCGCGGCCGCCGACCGACGAGGAACTGGCCGAGGCGGCGGGGATCTCGCCGGCCGAATTGGCCGCGTTGCGGATCGCGCGGCCCCTCAGCCTCGACGCGCCCATCGCCGAGCGCGAGGACGGCCGCGCGATCCGCCTGCTCGAGCAGCTCGCGTCGCGCCAGCCAGGCGACGACGAGCGCGAACGGTTCGAGCGTCTGACGCGCGGGCTGCCGGCGCGCACGCGGTCGCTACTCTGGATGTACTACTACGAAGGCCAGTCGATGGGGGCCATCGCCGCGCAATTCGGGGTGACGCTGAGCCGGGGCAGTCAGATTCACCGCCAGGCGCTGGACTGGCTGCGCCGCACCGCGCCCGAGATCCGGCTTGACTGATTGGCGCGTGCGGGCTACCGGCATGGATCGTGCCCTTTGACGCCTCGCCGGGAGTCCGCCGTGTCTGCTACGCATTCCCTCACGCTCTATCGCACGGCGCGGCCCACGATCCGCAACGGCGACGTGCTGCTGCTGCGCAATCCGTCGAGCCCCATCGCCGTGCTCGGCCGCGGGCTCTACAGCCACGCGTCGGTCGCCTTCTGGCACGGCGCCCTGCACTCGCAAGAACGCGTGCTGATGCTCGCGGAGTTTCGCGAGCTCGTCGGCGGCCGCATCGTCACGCTCAGCAGCCAGGTCCGCCGCTACCCGGGCCGCCTCGACGTATTTCGGCCGAAATGCACGCCGCACCTGGCGAGCTTCGCGGCGGAAATCATGGTGCGCCAGGCGGGGCACGCCTACGGCTGGGGGTCGATCGTGGCCTGCGGCGCGCTGCACGCGCCCGGCGTGCGCTGGGCCGCCCGCCGCTGGTGGAACGCGGCCGATACGCGCCTGAGCGGCTGGAGCGACTGCAAGCACTGTTCCCAGGCCGTCACCTGGGCCTACCGCAAGGCGGCCCGCACGGCGCGGAGCAACTTCGAGCTCGCTCCCGGGCTGGCGGACTGGGCCGTCGAGCCGACGCACCTCGAGCACTCGGCCGGCCTCGAGCGCGTCGTCACGGGGCTCGCGCACGAACTGCCCGAAGACGTGCTTCCCTTTTCTTCCGTCTGACGAGGCCCACATGCACCTGGTACGATCCTTCGCGCTGGCGCTGCTCGTGGTGATTCCCGCGCATGGGCAGCTCGAGCCGATTCCGCCGCGGCCCGCCAGCCACGCCACGTCGCCCGTATGCCGCGTGATCGCGGTCGCGGGCCACCATCGCTACCTGGGCAGCGGCACGCTCGTCGGCGAGACGACCGTCGTCACGAACTGGCACGTGGTGACGCCGCAGCCGGGAGAGCCGCCGGTCACGCACGTCGAGGTGCATTTCCCGGGCGGCTTCGCCAGCCTCGCGCGGATCGAGTGCGTCGACGCCGAATGGGACCTGGCGGCGCTCACCGTCGCCCGGCCACCCGTCGCGCCCGTGGCGATCGCCCTCGAGCCGCCCGCGCCGGGCGAGGTGCTCACGCTGGTGGGCTTCGGCCCGGACGGCGTGCTCCGCCAGCAGTCTGGCGAGCTGGTGCGCTACGAAGCGCCCAGCTCCAGCCCCGGGGTCCGCGAAATCGTCACCTGCCGCGCCGTCGCGCGCAACGGCGATTCGGGCGGGCCGATCTTCGACCCGCGCGGCTGCCTGGCCGGCGTGCAATTCGGGACGGCCGACGGGCTGACCAGCGGCGCGCATTGCGGCCGCTTGCGCCAGTTTCTTGGCCGCTGCCTCGGCTGGCGTCCCGCGCCGCCCCGCGCGCAGGCCTTGCCGCCCGCGCCGTCGCCCGAATTGCAACGGCACGACAAGCTGCTCGCCGAGCGCGACGCGCTGGAACGCCGCCTGGCCGATGCCGAGGCGTTGGCCCCGCAGCTTTCCGCCGCGCGGCAGCAGCTCGAAGCGTGCGGCAAGGAGCGACTCGCGATCGAAGGCCGGTTGCACCAGGTGGCCACGGAACTGGAAGCGGCGAAGCAAGCGCCGCAGGTGTGCCTCGCGCCCCCGAGCGGCCCACCGGCCGGCGTGTCGGCGGCGGCCGAAGCGAGCAAGCCCTCGGCACTCGAATCCGTGCTGAGCCACCGCGCCGCCACCGCGCTCACCGGAGCGCTCGTATCGTTTGGCGTGCCGGCCGGGTTGGCCGGAGTCGCCGCCGGCGGCGCGGTCTGGCTCGTGATGCGGCGCGGCAAGCGGCGGCTGCAGGAGAAGCTTGCGAAACGCGGGGCGCGGCGCGCTTCGCCCCAGGTTGCCGTGCCCCACGCCGCCGCCGTGGACCGCGCGCGGCTGGAGATCGCGCGCGTGCCCGTCACGGATCACGCGTTCAATCGCCTCGTCGCGGCGCTGCGCGCCGAGCTCGCCTGGAATCCGGAGGCGCTGCCCGTCGTCACGCGGATCTGGTCGCTCTACGACCAGAGCGCCGCGAGCGCCGCCGAGAAGCAACCGTACCGGGAACCGTTGCCGCCGGGCGCTGCGCTCGGGTGGACGGACCCCAAACCCAAGGAGTAATCGCGATGAACACGTTTTTATTCGGCACCGACGCGGTGCTGCTGTACGACGTCGATCCCTGGAATCGGCTGGGCTTTGGCGTGCCGAATTTCGGCGTCAAGAGTGAGACGGGTGGCGACACGATCGAGACGATCGGCACGCTCAACCAACCGCTGCATGGCCTGGCGAGCCAGATCGGCAAGCTGCAGCTCTACATCATGACGCACGCCGACGCGGCCCGCATGCAGCCGCCCACGCGCAACACGATCGAGCGGCTGGGGAAACTCTGCAACCGCGTCTCCGCCGTGCTCAGCGCGCGGATGGTGGCCACCAACGAGCTGATCGTCGAGCCGGTCCACCAGCGCCCCGCGCCGAAGATCTGGACGATCCACCCCGTGCCGTATTTCGACGGCCCCTTCGTGCGCAATCCGTGGCTGAAGGAGTACAACGATCTGGTGATGACCGCGCTCACGAATTTCTACCAGCACTCGGACAACAACCAGCCGCTCACGATCACGGTCAAGTTCGCCCAGGAGATCTACCAGTATTTTCGCCAGATCAAGATCCGGATGGGCACGGAGCTGCTGGGGATCGACCGCGCCACGCTCGAGGCCGACGCGTTCGAGTTCAAGGCGGAGCACTACGAGAACTACTTCCCCAACGAGCGCGTCGTGAACATGGAAGCGCTCGACGGGCCGGGCCCGATTTTCTCCGGGCCGACCGAGGTCGATCTGCGGCCGCTGTACAACGGGTTTCCGGCGAATATGATTTTGCCGAAGCTGCGCCAGTACCCGATCGGCCCGGTGCCCGGCGCGCGGGGCATCAGCGGCGAGGATACGATCGACGAGAAGACCAGCACGCCCGGGACGGGCGGCGTCGGCGGCAAAGGCGCGACCGCGATCGGCCCGGCCGTCGTGTAACTCCTGGGCGGGGCGCCCCGCGCGAAGACTCGCGATGCCGCCTGTCGACGCGCGGGGACCCGTCCTCTCGAACCCGCGAGGATTCCTAGATGCAGCACCGCAAACACAGCGCGGTCTATGGCGGCGACACTCGCTGGGGCGAGCCGGGCGTTTTTGCGCGCGACGTGGAAACGCTCGCGCGGCGGACGCTCGCCGTCGTGCTGGTGCTCGGCACGCTGGCCGCGATCCTGTTCTGGGCGGCGGCCACGCCCGAGGCCTGGGCGAGCGCCAAGACCTCGCCGAATTGCGAGTCGCTCGGATTTCCGGCGGCGATTCCGGGCGCGCCCGCGCGCGTCGAATGGAACGGGCCGATCGCCTTCGAGTACGACGGCCGAGCCCGCAACCCAGCCTGGGCGATGGCCGTGGTCACGCCGGGCGTGCTCGGCGGCGAGGCGGTGCGCCGTGAGCGATTCGCCGCCGATCCGCGCGTCGCCAGCGCGTGGCGGGCCACGCTGGCCGACTACCAAGGCAGCGGCTTCGACCGCGGACACCTGCTGGGGGCCGCGTTCTTCGGCGCGCAGCAGGATCGTGACGCGACGTTTCGGCTATCGAACATCGCGCCGCAGCATCCCGAGCTGAATCGCGGCGCGTGGAAGCGGATCGAAGAAGGCATTCGCGAGCGCGTGCGAGGAGGCGCCACGGCGGCGATCGTCGTGCTGCCGCTGTATCCGCGGGCCAAGGCGAACCGGGTGAGCGTGCGGACGATTGGCGCGAACGACGTGTGGGTGCCCGATCGGTACGCGGCGGCGGTGTTGTATTTCGACGGCCGGCGTCCCGCGGAGATGCACGCCTGGATCGTGCCGAACGCCGCGGCCGCGGACGAGACGAAAGGCCGCACGTGCGTCGACCAGGTGGAGCGAGAGGCGGGCTACGATCTGTTCTGGGGATTGGCCGACGACATCGAAAACGCATTGGAGGCGTGTGGTGCTTGAATCTTTTGAGCCCGCGGTGCGCGCGGTCGAGCGGATCGGTCTTGCGCCGGCGCTGTTGCTGCTGCTCGTCGTGCCGCTGCTGTGGTCGGCGTGGCAGATCGTCAAGTGGAGCGGCCGGCGAGCCGACCGCGTGATCGTGGCTCACGTGCGCATGACGCGGACGTTCGCCGCGAACGACACGAAGCACGCAGAGGCGCTCGAGCGGATCGCCGCCAACGATCAGGCGGGGCACGACACGACCCACCGGAAGCTCGACGCGCTCCACGGCGACGTCCGGCGCGCCCTGTCTTGCCCAGCCGACCGCCCCCCTTTGGGTCCTCCGCCGCCCCCGGCCATCGATCGCGGGGCGGGGGATGCTCGATAAACGCGTGCGTCCCGCGCTGCAGCGCGCTTCATCATCATCATGTTTCACGGTCTCCCAGAATCCCATGCCGCTGACCCAAGCCGAGTATGAAGCCGAGAAGGCCGTCGAGCGCGAGAAGCGAGTGCAACTGCTCAAGGCGTTTCGCGCCGTGATCGCGCGCAAACTGAAGCAGCTCGACAACGACAAGCCGGTTCCGCTGCGTGATCTGGTGCCGGCAGTACGCATGGTCAGCGACCAGCTCCGCCTCGAATACAAAGGCGCGCAGAAAGAGGAGATCCAATCGCCGGCTGAAAATGATCCGTTGGCCGATCTGAAAGTGTTCCGCCCGGCAGGCTAATCGATGGCAGCCCTCACCGGGCCACAGCTATGCGACAAACTAGGGATCGACGCGAAACAACTCGCCGCGTGGGTACGCCGTGGCATTCCCTCGATCGGCCGCGGCAAGGCACGTACGTTCGATCCGGCGCAGGTGCGCGCGTGGCTGATCGCGAACAAGCTTGCGGAAGCTCCCGCGGCCGAGGTGCCCCCCGAGCAACCCATTGCGCATACCGTCGCGCAGGTGGCCGAGTACTTCCAGGTCAGCGAGCGCGCGGTGCATACCTGGATCAAGCAAGGCATGCCCGGCAAGGCCGGCCGGCCGGGCACGCAAGAGGGCGCGTTCCCTCTGTCCGAGATCGAGGCGTGGCGCGAGGGGCGGAAGAATCCGCACGTCGTCACCGGCGAGGAAACGAAGAGCCAGGCACAAGCGCGGCTCAATACTATGCGGGCGGACATGCTCGAACTAGAGCTGCGCGCGAAACGCGGCGAGCTCGTCGACGCGAACGAAGTCGCGCGGCGCTGGGTGCGTTTGTCGACCGAAGCGCGCGCGGTCCTCGCGCAACTGCCCGCACTCCTCGCCAAGCAGCTCCCGGTGGAGCTGGACGCCAAGGTCCGCCGCAAGGCGCGGCAGATCGCCACGCGCCTGATCGAGCAATGCGCCGAAGCACTCGAGTCGTTCCTCGCCGCCGAAGCCGATGCCGCCGAAGCGGAGGAGACCGATGGTAGCGTCGACCAAGCGTAGTATCTTTCCCGCGCCGATCGCTCGACGGTATCAGCGACCCATCTCGCGCGTGCTTGCCGTCGGCGCCTCGGCCTGGCGGCGCATGGCGCCGCCCCCGGCGGTCGGCTGGTGCGAACGCGAACTGCACCTGCCCCCCGAGCTCACGGGATCGGCGGGCAAGGTGGACTTCGTCACGCGGCCGTATTGGCGTGAGCCGCTTTCGCTGCTCGACGATCCTGATGTGCGCACCATCTCGATCATGGGCGATGCTCAAGGCGGCAAGACGGTGCTGCTGTGCGCGATGGCCATCAGTCGCGCCGCGTGCGACCCCGCCCCCGCAATGCTGGTCTATCCCGACCAGGACGCGATGCGCGAAGGGCGTGACAAGATCTACGGCATGTGCGAGGTCTCGCCGGCGATGGCCGCGCGCATTCCGCCGCCGTCGAAGTGGAATGACCGTTGGATCGACTACGGCAATATGCTCGTGTGGCTGGCCTATTCCGGCGGTCGGCAGCGCATGCGTGGCCGGCCAGCCAAGTACGTCTTCTGCACCGAGGTCGACGTCTGGCAGGACGACGTGCGGCTCGGCTCGTCGGCGAAACTAATCCAGGCGCGGTGCAAGGCGTTCGTCGAGCATAAGATCGTTTACGAGTCGACGCCCACCGACGACGCGTCGACGATCGCGGCGCTGTACGGCCGCAGCGATCGCCGCAAGTATCTGGTGCCGTGCCCGCGCTGCAACCACTGGCAAGAGCTCCGCTTCTTCCCGCACGCGAAAGGCAAGTTCACCGGCAAGGGTGGCGTGGCCGGCATGACGGACAAGAACGGCGCGTGGCTGACGCCGGAGCAAGTGCGCGGCAGCGGGTACTATCTCGGCGAATGCGGTTGCCGGATCGAGTCGGACGCCAAGACCGACATGGTGGCCGCGGGATTGTGGGTGCCGCACGGGTGCGCCATCAAGCGTGATCGTGTCGCCGGCACCCCAACCCGATCCGCGCGCAATGCCGGGTTCCAAATGTCGGCCCTGTACGCGCCGGCGTTCACGTTCGGGGACATCGCCGAAGCCTACCTCGAGCACCGTGAATCGAATCAACTGCGCGTGTTCTGGAATAATTGGCTCGGCCTGCCCGATCGTGTCGCCAGTCGCCTGCCGCACTGGAAGACGCTCGGCCAGCGTTTGGCGTGGCACCACCGGCGCGGCACCGTGCCTGCCGAAGCATTTTTCTTGACGTCGCAAGCCGACGTGCAGCAAGACCATGTCCATTTTGGCGTCCGCGCCTGGGGCGATAAGCGTTCGAGTTGGCTGGTCGAGTGGGGAACCTTTAAGCGCGACGAGGCGCCACCCAAGGCCGATCCGCAGCCTACCGCCGAAGAAATTATCGAAGCGCAGTCGCTACGGATCGCGAGCGATCTAGCGCGTCTGGAAACCGAGGTCCTCGCCGCGCGATTCCCGATCAACGGGACAAGTCCGCTGGGACTGCAACAGTTGCCGGTGCGTCTGCTCGGCGTCGACGCCAACTATCGCACCTTCGAGGTGCATGATTTCGTCAAACACGCCCAGCGCCGCTACGGGGACCGCGTGCGCGCCATCCGCGGCGACCACAAGGTCGATCCCACGGAGCTGTACCGCGCTTCGCTCGTCGAGCGAAACGCGCGCACCGGGAAGGTCTACGAGGGCGGACTGTACCTGTGGGGCATCTTCGTGAACGCGTTTCGTGAACAACTGCTCTCGCTGTTCCGCGGCGACGTCGATCAACCAGGTGCGTGGCTGCTCACCAGCGACGTCGTCGTGCTGGGGCAGAGTTACCTGCGTCAGCTCGTGAACCAGGGGCCGGTGACCGAGGTGCTGCCGGGCGGCAAAACGGTCGTGCGCTGGAAAACGCGCGATCCGGTCGTTGGCGAACACGCCTGGGATATCGAGGTGGTCCAGCTCGCGCTGGCCGAAATGATTACCGGCGGGGAGTGGCACGCCGCCAAGTGGGCTCGGCCGCGGCCGAGCGATTTGCCGCGCGCGCCGGCCGGAGTGGATTTGCCGCGCGATTTTAGTGATTTTTCAGCACGTTGATTTTAGGAGGTATTCCAATGACCCGCCCCGCTCGGAAATCGCCTGCGTCCACCAAACCGCCGTCCACCAAACCGGCGCCGGCGAACAAGAATGAGCCCGCGCCACCGATTGGCCCCATGGGAATCGATATCGCGCCGCCGCCGGCGTCCAGCGAGCCGCCGTCCACGGAGCCGGCGGCGGAAGCGCCATTGCTTCCACAGGCGGATAAGCCCGAGTGCCCTTATTGCAAGGGCCCCTGCACGGCGAATCGCTCGGAGCCGTACTTCACGCGGTACTACTGCCCCACGCGCGGCTGTACCTACAGCGTCAAAGTCCCGCGCCCCCGCATACAGGAGCGGCTTTACGCGGACCGCATGCGCGAGCGAGGAGGATTCGACGCTCGGTAACGGACCACGAAACAGGCGGGCGGCCGGCGAGCGGGAACTCGGCCGGCCGGCCCCGCCGGCGGTGATTTCGGCCGAAATATTTTGGCGGCTTGGAAGTTTGGGGTTGTTTCCTGTTCGTGTGCGGGCTACCGGCGTGCGTTATGGCCGACGCACAGACGCTCCTGGATCTCGTGAACGCCGCGATCGTAGCGATCCTCGAAGATCGCTTCGAGGAGTTCGCCGAAGGTGACCAGCGGTTCAAGAACCTCTCGCTGGCCGAGCTGCGCGCGTGGCGCACGGAACTGCAGCGCGAAGTGGCGGCGCAGTCGGGCGGAGCGATCCAGTTCGGTTCCATCGTTTCGATGGACGAGGGCTGACCGATGCACGCCCCCGCTCCCGCTCCCTGGTACCGCCGCCTCGCCGCGACCCTCCTCGCCGGCGCCGCCGCCAAGCTCGACGCCCAAGCGTTCGGCGGCAACTCGTACCGCGGCGCGGCGATCGACAAACTGACGCGCAACTGGCTGCCGCAGCACCGGTCCGGCGATTCGATGCTGCTCGAAGACTGGAACCTGCTCACCGCGCGCGTCAGCGACCTGATCCGCAATGAGCCGTCGCTCAAGAAAGCCAAGGCCGACCTGGTGAAGCACATCATCGGGGTCGGCATCCAGTCGTTCGCCGACGTCGTGGACGACGCCGGCGAGTATTACGACGAATTCAACGACGAAGCGGATGACGCGTTCGAGCGCTGGTCCGAGGAGGAGGCCGACGTCGAGGGCCGCCGCGCCTGGCAGGATTTCCAAACGGACGGCTACGCCCAGACGATCGAGCACGGAGAATCGCTGTTCCTCAAGTGCTTCGACGACGCGCCGGGCCGCAGCGTGCCGTATTGCCTGCAGATGCTCGAGGCGGCCCAGCTCGACGAGGGCAAGAACGAGGACTGGGGGCCGGGGCGCAATCGGATCGTGCGAGGCGTTGAGCTCGATCGACGCAACCGCGCCGTCGCCTATTGGATCTTCGACGCGCATCCGTGGGATCGCTACAGCGGGTGGTCGAGCGAATCGACGCGGATTCCCGCCGAGCGCGTCCACCATCACTTTATCCCCATGCCCACGAGCGCGACGCGCGGCATGAGCTGGTTCCACGCGCTGGTGCGGGTGACGCGCGACGTCGATTGGATGCTCGGCAACGAGCTGACCGCCGGCGCGCTGCAGGCGCTGCTCGTCGCGATCCACAAAGCGGACGTGGTCACCACCGCCACCGGTCTCGGTCCGGGGCTGAGCGACGGGCAGTCGAACGTCGACGAATTCGGAAACTCGCTGTTGAAGCTGGGCCGCGGTACCGTGGCCCGCATCAACAAAGACGAGGACCTCCAGCTCGTCGAGAGCAAGCGGCCCGGCCCGCAGGTCAAGCCGACGATGCAGCTCATGCGCCAGGAGCAGGCGATGGGCTCGAACCTCGCGTACACGACGCTCACGGGCGACTTTTCCGCGACGTCGTTCACGAGCGCGCACGGCGCGATGAACGAAGAGAACGCGTACTTCCGCCCGCTCCAGCGGCGTTGCGCCCGATCGCTGATCAAGCCCGTGCGGCGCGAGCACCTGCGGTACGCGGTCGCGTACGGGCAATTGCGGACGCTCACGGCGAGCGCGTACCGCGCGAATCCCACTAAATGGCGGCGCGTGCTCGCCCAGCCTCCGGGCCGCGACATGCTCAACCCGCTCGATCAGAGCGAGGCGGCCAACTCGCGCATGCGCGGCGGTCAGACCACGCTCGCCGACGAATGCGGCGCGACCGGCCGCAACTGGCGGCAGACGCTGCGCATGAAGGCGCGCATCGAGCGCGAGGCGCGGCGGCTCGGCACGACGGTCGATTGGTCCAAAGGCGGCGGCGAGCCTTCGACGGCCGATCAGCGCGATGGGCAGGGCATCGCCGAAACGACGGAGATCACTGATGGCGAAGCGTAGCGCTCGAAAGCACCGTATCCGGCACGTCGTGCGGCAAGTCTCTGGTGGCCCGTGGGTCGTGCGTCCCGAAAAGGCCGTCGCGATCGAGCAGTTCCTCAACCTGCGCGCCGCGGGCCACGTGCTGACGCGCGCCGAAATCGAGGCCAGCTTCGCCGACGGTGGCGACGGGTTCGACGCGCCCGTGGCCATGAACGGGATCGCCGTGCTGCCGCTACACGGCCTGATCGCCCCGCGGATGAATTTGCTGACCGAGTACTCGGGCGGCACGAGCTGTGAGCAGTTCGCGGGCTGGTTTCGGGCCGCGCTGAACGACGCCGCGATCCGCGAGATCGTGCTCGATGTGGATTCGCCGGGCGGCCAGGCCGCCGGCGTCGAGGAGCTGGGAGACCTGATTTACGCGGGGCGCGAAAAGAAGCCCATCACGAGCGTGGTGGCCTACGATGCCTGCTCGGGCGGCTACTGGCTCGCCAGCGCCGCGCACCGCATCATCGCCGCGCCGAGCGCCGAGATCGGCTCGATCGGCGTGGTGCGCATCCACGCGGAGATGTCGCGCGCAAACAAAAAAGAGGGGCGGGTGGTCACCGTGCTGCGGATCCCCGAATTCAAGTACGAAGGTAATTCGTACGAGCCGCTCAGCGAAGAAGCCCGCGCGCATTTCCAGGCGCTCAATGAGCGCACCTACGAAAAGTTCGTGGCCGCCGTCGCCCGCAATCGAGGCGCGACCGTGGCCACGGTCAAAAACGAGTTCGGCCGCGGCCGGTATTTTCACGCGCCCGAAGCGGTCCAGCTCGGCATGGCCGACGGACTGGGCACGCTCTCGAGCGTGCTCCGCGAGTTGTCCAATGCCTCTACCTCGACTAACCCCGGTTCGCCGCGCAATGCGGGGCGCGCGACCGTGCACGCAGGCCCGCAGCGAAGGGAGTCCCCACCGGTGTGGAAAAAAATTCGTCAAGCTTTGGTGGCGCGTGGTCTATGTGCCGCGGACGCCGACGAGGAGGCCGTGCGCCGGCTCGCCGGCATGTACCTGGCGGCTCACGGTCAATCTCCAGAAGCCGCCGATGCCGCGATCGTGGAATTTATCGCGACGTTGCCCGGCGCCAGCGCAGGCGCCGCCACGCCGCCGGCTCGGCCCGGCGCGCCGCCGCGGCTGAGTGAGGAGGACGACGAAGAAGACGACGACGAAGACGAGGAGCATACGTCCGAGGAGGACGAGGAGGACGACGACGAGGAGGAACATCCTCCGCGCGTGGCTCGCCGGCCGGCCCGTCGAGCTTCCGGGCGGCGTCACGCGGGCCGCCCGCCGCGCGACGCGCAGCAAATTGCGCTGCGCGAGCGGCAGCGGATCGCCGATATTCGCGCTCGCGGCCAGCTTCTGGGCGTCGAGGAAGACCAGATCGACGCCGCGGTCAACGAGGGCCTGTCGCTGGGCGCGGCGCTCAAGCGGTTCACCTCGAGCTTGTCTCCGCACCTGCAGCCGGTGCAGACCTTCGGCGGTGGCACGGGCCTGTCGGGCATGCCCACGGTGCACGGCGCACCGGTCGACCGGCTGGTGCTCGGCGCGTCGGAGGCCTTGGCGGCGCGCGCCCAGGCCGGGAGTCGCCGCTATTCCGAAGCGGTGGCCCGCCACAATGCGCGGCTGCATGGCACGGCCATGCCGGAGCGGTCGCAGCTCAGCGCCGAAGCGAGGCCGTTCGAGCACATGTCGTTGCTGCAGATCGCGTCCGCGGTGATTTCAACGCGCGGCTATCGGCCGCACATGATGCAGGCGGAGGCCGTCGCCGAAGCCTTCCTGCAGAGCGTCGGCCCGCAACTCGTCCCGTTCGCTGCGGATGCCAGCTACAACACGCCGGGCATGTACCCGAACTTGATGAGCGTCTTGGCCAACAAGGTCATGGACGACGCCATGGAGTACGCGGAAGCCACGTACCGGCTATGGACCTACGGCATCGATCCGCTGCCCGACTTCAAGCCGCAGACCTTCGTCAGCGTGGGCGCGAGCGGCGAGCTACCCTGGCACCGCGACGGCGCGGATTTCGATCAGAGTGACCGGGCCGAGGACGCGAGCTGGATCGTGGTCGACAGCTACGGCGATGAGTTCAAGCTCACGCCGATGATGGTCGTGAACAACAACGTGCAGGCCTTCACGGACATGGCCGAGGATAAGATGATCGCGCACGAACTGACGATGAATCGGCTGTGCGTGAATCTGCTCCCGGGCAATCCGGTGCTGGGCGACAACGTGGCCCTGTTCGACGCGCTGCACGGAAACATCGTCTCGCCGACCGGCGGGCCGCCGAGCGCCGCGGAGGCCTCGAAGATGCGCCGCCTCATGCGGGCGCAGATGGCCGTGGGCGGCAAGCGGCGGGCGCGTATCGCGATGGCGATCGCGCTCTGCGGAACCAAGCATGAGACGGCCGCGGAGCAGACGTTCCTCCCGTACAACATGGTGCCCGTGACCGACGCCACGATCAACACGTTCCGCGGCAAGGTCGCGCCGATCGTCGAACCCATGCTCGACGACGCCAGCGAAGACGTGTGGTATGGCCTCGCGGATCCGCGCCGCGTGCGCACGATCATCCACGCGTTCCAGCAGGGCTACCAGAACGGCGGCCAGCGGCGGACCTACTACAAGAACGAAAACGGCTGCCAGATTTTCCAAATCGAGGGCCGGATGGGCGTGGCGGTCCGCAACTATCGCGGGGTCGTGCGGAACCCGGGCCAATAACGACCACGACCATGGCCGTGTGACCTAAACCCTGTTCGCCTTCTCTCGCCCGCGCGCGGGCGAGAGAAGGCCCAGCCGAAGGAGCTCTCTCGTGTCGAAGGACGTCCTATTTCTCGATTATTGTTTCCTGGGCAAGCACCGCCCCGCGGCCAACGGCGGCGCGGTCAACGGGCCATTCGTCACCGCGATTACCGGAGCAGCGCCGCCCACCGTGCAGAGCGCGGGCGGCAAGATGGAGCTCTCACTGACCGCCGATAGCCAGGTGCAGAACGTGTGCTATTACTGGGGCGACGAGCTGGGCCTCGCCATCGACACGCTGATTTCGGTCGACATTTGGGCCGCGATCACGGCCAGCGTGCCGGCCGCCGTCACGGCCAGCTTCGGCCTGGCCGGCGCGCGGAACGACGCGCCGGCGTCGATCGCGCAGCGTCTGCTGTGGCAGCTCGCTGGCGACAACCAGGTGAAGGTGCTGGCGTCGGACGGCACGAACACGCTGGCCGCCACGCCCGTGGGGCACACGCTGTCGACGACGGTGCGCCGCTTCACGATGGATTTCGGCTCTGGCGTGCTGTCCCAGGCGCCGCCCGCGCAGTCGCTCGGCGGCAAGGCTAACGTGAAGCTGTCGATGGAGAACGGGCAGGGCCTGTTGCGCCCCTTGCTGCCCAACACGCTGGTCAACCTGTCGGCGTACAGCGGCGGCCTGCAGCCCTTCTTCCAATTGCAGAAGACGGCCGGCACGGCCGTCGCCAAGCTGTCGATCGAGCGCATCCTGATCGGCTATCGGCAAGGCTAATCGGTCACGAGGTCGGGCATGTCTTCCTGCGCGAATCGACGTAAGGATCACTTCTACCGCGTGCTGCTCAGCGAGCGGCATTTCGCGGCCTCTGTGACGATCCGCGAGGAGGGCCTGCCCGACCGGACCCTCGTGGCCGTCTGCCGGCGGACGGCCGAGGACCGGCTCGAGGGCCAGGTCGACGCCAACGTCGAGACGCTCTCGGTGCGCGTCGGACGCGACGAAGCGCATCCCAAGGGGGGCATCGCCCAGCCGCGGCGCGGCCTCAAGTTGCTGCGCGCCGGCGACGCGCGGCCCTACGTGTTCGACGGCGCCGTCCTCGGCGAGACCGATTACTCGTTCGTGCTCCAGTTCACCCGCCCCACCCTCACCGCGCTGGGCCGACGATGAAGCAAACGTATGCGCCTCTGGCCGACGCCGCGCTGTGGAGCGGCGCTAACGCGGCCAACAACTACGGCGGCTCCCCCGCGCTGCGCGTCGGCACGATCGGGGCGCTCCCCTATCGCACGGTGCTGGCGTTCGCGCTCTCCGACGTTCCGCCCGCGGCCACGGTCACGCGCGCCGACCTGGTGCTGACCGTCACGAGCGGCTCGCTGCCCGCGCCGCTCGAGATCCTCGGCCGGCGCGTGACCGCGAGCTGGACCGAGGCCGGCGTCTCCTGGCTCTCGCGCGACGGCGTGACCGCGTGGACCGACCCCGGCGGGGACATTTCGGCCGAAATCGTCGCGCGCGCCCGCGTCGCCGCCGGAGACGCGCACGTCACGCTGGACGCGCGGCTGCTCGTGACCGACGCGCTCGAGCGGCGGGCCGGCGCGTGCCTGCTGCTGTTGAGCGGCCCGGAAATCGCGCCCAGCGGCAACGTCAACTTCGGCAGCCGCGAATCGCCGAACCCGCCGCGGCTGGAGGTCGAGTACTACGTCCCCGCGCCGCCGCCCGAGGGCCCGCAGATGGTGCCGCTCGCGAAGCTGCGCGACATGCTGGCCGCCACGCCCGCCACGCAGGCGCGGTTTGGCGTGGCCGGCGACGACGCGCACGCCCGGGCGCGCGAGCGGATCTATTTCCCGGTCCTGGCCGACGAGGAGATTCCCGCGCGGCTGCCGGCGATCGTCGTCACCGATGGCGACGAATGGCAGTACACGCAGCATTCGGGCGGCGCCCAGAACTATTTGCGGCCGGCGGGCACGGCGGTCGTGCTGTTCGCCGCCCGCAGCCGCTACCCGGGCGACCTCGAGGCGGGCCGCCGCGATTTCAGCAACTGGGTCGGGCTGACGCTCCAGCAGCTCGCCGGCCAGGCGGGCGTCGACACGCTGCTCTCGATCCGGGAAATCGCGCAGGAGATGCCGCCCGCGATGTGCAGCCGCGAGCACGAAGACGCGTTCGGGCTGTATTTCCTGGCCAGCTACGCAGTGAGGTGGGATTGATGGCCGGTCCGCTGATCCTGCTCGAGGTCACCGAGAAGCAGCCCGTCGAGGCGCTGCTCGCCGCGCATCCCGAGGCGCTGCGCGCGGCGTACGAGGCGGGCGGCGACCATTGGGCGCGGTACATCCTGCCCGAACACTTCCGGCCGCAGGCCGCCCGGCGCTACGGCCACCAGCCGCGCAAGCGGCGGACGATCCGCCGCAAGCTGGCCGCGGCCCGCGTGGGCGCGGCGATCCTGGGCGGCCGCGTGGACAACGTGTTCAGCGGCCTGATGATGCGCGCGGTGTTGGCCAACCAGCGCATCACCTCGACGCGGTCGTCCGCCGAAGTGCGGATCACGGGGCCGCGGTATCTCTACCAGCACGACAAGCGGCGCAACCAGCCCCAGAAGGCCCGCGAGCTCACGACGGTCCTCGCGTCCGAAGCGCGCGCGATCGCCCGGACGGTGGACCGCGAATACCACCAGCAATTGTCGGCGGTCGACAGCAAAAAAGTCACTCGATACGGAGGCTGAAATGAGCGTCGATGGCGTCCACCTGCTGCACGGCGTGCAGTTTCCCGGCGGCGTGTTCCTCTCGCAGTTGACCGACGCGACCCCGCAGGCCAACTTGACCGACGTGATCGGTTTCGCGGCCGGCCAGGCCGACCCGCAGTTCGTCGGCACGCGCGAAAGCAAGTTCGACCAGCCGTTCACCTCGACGCAGGTCAAAACGGTGCTCGATCTGTGCGGCGAGCAGTATGCCGCGAATCTGTCGGCGGGCAACACGGACCTCTTCTACAAGAAGGCCAAGAACCTGGGCGTGCGCGAGGACGCGGCGTCGACGGTGCATCTGCGGATGCGGATGGCCAGCGGACTCGTGTACTGGACCGACCTGGCGGCGAGCCAGGGCCAGGACGCCACGGTGTCGGGGCGCATCCTGCCTCTGTTCAACGGCTCGAACCCGCCGATGGTCCCGGCCGGCGGCGTGGCGCTCGCCGGCACGCCGTCCGCGGCCGAGTGGTACACGCTCGGCCCGGTGTTCGTCAACGCGACGAAGATCGCCGGGCTGCAGAGCATGGGCCTCGCGCTCAACCTGCAGGCGTTCGAGCTCAACGCCTCGGGCGAGATCTTCCCCACGTTCTGCGGCGTCGCGCGGCGGCAGCCGGTCCTGACGCTGTCGTCGCTCAAGGCCGATCTGTGGGGCGTGTACGGGCTGCTCGGCGCGGCGATCACCTCCTGGGCGGTCTATTTGCGGCGGCACGATCCGGACGGGGGCATCTACGCTGACAACCAGGCGCAGCACATCGCGATCAGCGGCTCGACCGGCAAGGTGCTGCCGAACAACACCAGCGGCGGCGGCGCCGAGGCGCCGTCCCAGACGACGCTCCGCGTGCTGCTGCGCGCGCCCAACGCCACGTCGCCGCCGCTCACGATCACCACGGCCACCACGATTCCCTCTTGAGGACCACGACCATGCAGGTTCAACCGGAGCTCCCCGAATTCGCCGCCGCGCGCGACCTGGTGGCGCAGGTCCGCGCCACCACCCAAGCCGCGGCCGCGGCGTACCTGTGTTCGCTCACCGCCACGCAGTTCGAGCGGCTGGCCAACGTCGCCCTGGCCGCGGTCGCCGAAGACGTGCGGGCGCTGCTCGCGCGGGTGGCGCTCGCCGAAAACCTGGCCGAGCAAGCCGCGGCCGGCCAGGGCGACGTCGCGGGGCTGGCCGTCGACACCCATTTGCTGGCGGAGCAGGCCCGCGACCAGATCCACGCCTTGGTATCCGCCGAAGCGGCAGCGGCCGCCACGGACAGCGACCTCGAGCACGACGCTCCCGCTGCCGCCGAAGCGGACGCCGACGCGGACGCCCCGCCGATCGTGGCCGAAGCCGCGACCGACGTCACCGATCCCTGAGCGCCGGAGCGATCCGGCAATTCCTTCGTTTCGTTCTTAGGAGTCCCCCATGAACACGTCTCCCGACAGGCCGGGGTTCGCTACGGCGCGCGAAGCGCTGGCGGCCTATTGCCCCACGACGCCCCGCGCGGCGGAAAAGTTTTTGACCACGCTCGAGCCGCGCGACTTCGAGTCGCTGGTGACGGCCGCGCTCGGCGGCCGCAACCAAGAGCAGACGCGGGCCCTGGTGCTCGTGGCCGTCGCGGAGATCGCGGCCGGCCAGGCGCTCACCGTGGCCACGCTGGCCGGCATGGGCGTGGGGCGGCTGGCGGCCGAGCACTCGGTCGAAGGCCGTCCCGCCGATTTGGTGAACCAGGCTTGCGAGCTGGCCCGCCACGCGCTCGACTGCGCGTTCGCCGCGCGGACCGCCACGCTGGAAGCCCTCGCCGCGGCCGACGCCGTGGAAGTGGCGTCGGCCGCCGCCATGGGTATTCCCGAGCCCGCGCCGCAGCAAGTTCCCATTTCCGAGACCACCGCGGAAGCGCCGCCAGCCGCGCCGGAGAATCCCGCGCCCACCGCGCCGCCGGTTGCTGCGGAGGCGCCAACGCCCGAGCCCGCGCCGCCGGAGGAGCTGCTTTCGGAACCGGTGGCCGCGCCGGCCGCGGCCGTGCCTGCGCCGGAGGCCGCCGCCGAACCGTCCCCGCCAGTGGACCCCGTCGCGGAGCCGGCGGCGAGTGTCGCCCCGGCCGAACCAGCGCCCGAGCCGGCCGCCAGCGGGGCGGAGGACTCGCCACCCGCGGAAACCGTCAAGCCGCCGCGCAGGCGGCCCACGCTGTCGGGCTGACGCGTGTTTCGTTCGGAGGGCGGCGCGGATCCGCGCCGCCCTCCGGATTCCTTTTCCTCCAGGAGCATTCACGATGGCCTCTCCCGTGTATTTCTTTCCGCGCGTGACTCGCGCGGCCGCGATCCAGGGCAACCGCCTGCGGGCGGACTTTCTCGCCGCGCGCGGCGTGGCGGCCGCGTTCGCCGGCGTGACCGACGCGCAGGCGCAGACGAGCTGCTACGAGCTGCCCGGGCGCGGGCCCGGCGGCCACTCGGGGCTCGTGCTCCAGGTGCTCGGCGATCCCGCGCCGGTGCGGATCGGGTTTAGCGCCGACCACCAGCGGTGGGTCGAGCGGCCGGCGGGCTGCGACTGCTGGGTGGGCGTCGACGAAGAATATCCGCCGACGCCGGAGGACCTGGCCATCGGATCGCCGCGCGGCTATCCGCTCGAGCTGGGCGACGGCCGCGTCTGGAAGGTGCCGATCGTGCGCAGCGCGCGCGAGGACCGCGCGCAGCTCCCGTTCGACTTCGTGTTCGGCGACGACGGGCGGATCGAGACGCGCCGCCGCGCGGCGCGGCTGTGGGAGCTGAGCGAGGAGGCCTGGAACCACACCTTCGACCGCGAGAACCACCCGACCATTTCGACCGAAACCCTGCTCGAGCTGTGCCTCGGCGCGCTCGCCCTGAACTACCGCGTGGGCCGGGTCGAGCAGAACCTGCTGCGGCTGGTGACCGGCGACAACTGGCCGGCCCTGCTGGAGCTGCTGCTGGACGTCCCGCTGCTGCGGGAATACGCGGAAAAAAAAACGCGCTCGACGCCCGGCTCGCCGAGTGCCTCGCCTGGCGACTCGGGCTGACGCCCGGCTACCGGCCGAGCCGCGCGGCCTTGGCGATCGCGGCGGCCGAAGCGCGGCGGGCCAGCGCCGCCGGCCAGAACCACTACTACCTCCTACGAAGGTGAACCATGGGATCGACAAGCGTCAAGTTCTCCGGCGACCCGCAGCAGCTCCTGCAGGCCTACCAACAAGTGATCGCCGCCAACGTCAAGCTGCAGGAGCAGCTCGCGAACACGGCCCGGCAATCGAAACGCGATCGGGATGCGGTCACCACCCACATCTCGCGCGAGATCGGCTCGCTCAAGTCGCTGGGCATGAGCTATCTCACGCTCAGCACCGCCGTCGGCGCGGTCACGCGCGCGCACGACGAATGGCGCCAACGGCTGAGCGACATCGCCGCCAAGGCCAAGGAAACCAATCGCGAATTGGTGTCCACGATCGTGCTGGCCGGCCAGGCGGCCAACGCCGGCGAGATCGCCAAGCGCCTGGGATCGATCCCAGGCGTGTCGGGCGGCCAGGCGCGCGCCATGTTCGAGGGACTCACCGGCGGGGCCAACAACCAGGCCTCGCATGGCCGTTTGCTGAGCCTCACCGAGGCTACCGCGCCGCTCGCGGCGATGGGGATCGACCTCAAGGCGTTCGGCCAGTTCGTGGGCGACATGGCCAACCACGAGACGCGCACCGCACCGGAAACGCTGGTCGGGCGAGCCTTCCAGATCTACACGCAGCCCGGCGCGGAAAAGCTGGTCGGCGCGAAGATGGCCGGCCCCATCCGTAAGCTGGTCGCGTCCGGCATGTCGCAGGAGGAGGCCTGGGCGCTCGCGCTCGAGGCGAACAACAAGGGCGTGCCCGGCCTGGTGGGGCAGCTCGCCGAGCTGGTGGCGAATCCCTACGAGGCGCCCGACACCAAGGGCCGCACGCGGCTGACGCCCGAGGAGGCCGCGAAGACCCGTCTCGCCTCCGCGGCGACTCCGAACGAGCGCCGCGCGCTGCTCATGGGCGACGAGGAGGTGGGGCGCGCCGCGGGGCTCGACGTGGCCGGCCTGGCGCTGCTCGATCGCGACGTGATCGCCACCAGCCGGCGCGAGCTCACCAGTAACCTCACCCTGCCGCAGGAAATCGCTCGGGCGATCGCCGCCATGCCGCAAGGCACCGCCCTCCTGAACGCACACGAGGGTGAACTACGCAAGGGTGCGAGGTCTCGTGCTGTCTCCGAAGTTGCGAAGGACTGGGCCAAATCCGAGGAGCTCTATGAAGCCAACCAAATTGGTAAGGGTCCTTGGGGGGCAGCGCTGAGCTGGATGAATCGTTTTGTTAACACATACGCAACGTTAGGCCTGGCCAGTCCTGCAGAGCGACTCGCCGATATTGATGATTTGTTGCCGACGTTCGTCGAGGAAAGGAATCGCGAGGCGGGTTATCGGCGCTTTACCTCCGGAGGCATGTACACCGACGAGGCCCAGCGGCGTGACGCGGACGCGCTGGCCGAGCTCACGCGCCAAACGAAGCGCCTGGCCGACGCGATGGAACGTCTCCGCGGCGGCGGTCCCGCGCGGGTCGACAACAACAACGAGCGCTAAACGATGCTGCAGCAGGCCATCGGGCAATTCGCGTTCCTCGATTTGATGGGCAACCCCGAACCCGTCAAACGCCAGATCGGCGCGCTGGCCCGCGCCGGCGTGAACGGCCATACGATCATCGATGACGGCGAGCGCGGGCGGCCGTTCCAGCTCGTCAGCCGCGTCGACCAGGCGGACCTGGCGCAGGGCCGGGCCACCTTCCGCCAATACTGCACGCTGCTCGGGGCGGACCCGGTCGACCTGGTGTGGCAAGACCTCGACCTCGTGACCGAGTCTTACCAGGTGCTCGTGCTGGACGTCGCGCAGCGCGCGCTGCACGCGCTGGCCTGGGGATCTGTCGGCGGCCTGCATCCGCCCAGCCTGGCCTGGCTCGAGTGCGAATGGACGCTACTCGCGATCGCGATTCCGCAACCCCAACCGTAGGAGACGTTCGGAGATGGCCACCACCGTCAAAACCACGCTGGCCTTTCAGGCGACGACGATCGAAACGCTCGATCCGGCCGAGACGCCGGGCGTTTCCAATCGCCAGATCACGCACGAGGGCTTCAACGTCAAGCGCGTGCTGGACGGCGCGACGACGCCCGCCCTCTCGCTGGTGTCCGAACAGACGCTGGGCGCGGCGAGCGGCACGATCGACTTGACCGCGGTGCCCACCACGCAGGGCGCGGAGAGCGCGCTGGGGCTGCGGCTGAAAGTGATCCGCGTCAACAACCGGGGCGCGCATCCGCTGGTGCTCAGCGCGGGGGCGAGCAACGGCTACGCGCTGCCGGGCGGAGTGTCGATCACGGTGCCGCCCGGCGGCGTCACGCTGCAGCTCGTGGGCGATGCGCTGGGCACGATCGACGCGACCCACAAGACGCTCGATTTCACGTTCCACGCCGGCGACCAGGCCGACCTGACGTTGTTGTTCGGTCCGCCGCCGGCTTAGGCCCAGGAGTTTCCGCATGGATCCCTCGCAATACACCGGCGCGCTGCTGTGGCTCCCGCCCGTCGCCGCGAGGCTCTGGACCGGAGCGGTCGGCGCCTCGAGCAATCCCGTCAACCTCGACGATCCGATCCAGCATGCGGATAGCGGGATCGCCAATCGAGTCCTCAGTCAGGCCGGCGCGGCGAACCGCCCGCTCTACCAGGGCGACGGCTGGATTTACTGCGGCCTCGCGACCGCGAATCGCTGGTTCACGCTCGATGGCTCCGCGGGTGTCTTCGATGCCTTTCACGCGTCCGGGTCCGGCGGGATCATGGTCGCCTTTCAGCGGCTGAACGCCGACGCGGCCGCCCAAGAAATGATTTTTGCGAATCACAATGCGAGCGTGGGGCGGCAAGGGTTTACGCTGCAGGTGAACACCGCGGAAAACGTCGTATTCACGCTGGACGTGGGCGGCGCAACGATCGGCAGCCTGAACGTGGGCAATGTGGCCGACACGGCCACGCACGTCGTCGAGATCCGCTTGCAGGGCGGACGGATCTGGGGACGCCTCGACCAGCGCGCCCCGGTGACTGCCAGCCTCACGGGCGCTCTCGGCGCTGGCTCCGCGTCGAGCATCCTGCGCGTGGGGGTGCGCGAGGGCAATACGCTGCCGGCGAACATGCGTTTGCGCGACGGCGTGATCTTCGCGCAGCCCGCGGTGTCGGCGGATCGGCGAGACTGGTTCGCGCGCAACCCATACGCGTCAGCCAGCGCATCTCTAGATACCACGGTGCTGGTGCTCGGCAAACTCGAAGTCGTGCTGCGCAAGCTGTGGGCCTGGACCGTGCAGGCGATTCGCCATGACGGTTACACGCTCCTCGACGGCGCGGCCGGACTGTTCCAGGGCACGGTGATTTCGATCGGGGGCGCCTGGCACGGCTCGGGTCACGGGTACGAGGCCATCACCGGCACATCGATCACGGGGAACGGACTGCCGCCGGCGGCACTCGCCCCGGGACTGGTGATCGACGACGCCCTCACGGTCGTGCGCGAGTCGGAGCTGGGCACCACGTTTCTTTTGCGGAGCACGATGCGATTCACGCGCGACGGCTACACGGAGCGCATCCGCCTCGAGCGGCGATCGCCGAGCGACGGCAAAACGATCAGCGCCGCCGCGTACCTGTGCTTGGGCACCCGCGCGAAAACCGAAAACCTCTATGCCTGGTACGACGCCGCGGGGGCGGTGCTGGGCGCGGGTGATTTTGACGCGGCGCCACTCGAAACCGACGTTCCCGCGCCGACGCGCGCCCGCGCGATCGTGCAGTTCGACGCGACCGCGGGCAAGGGGCTCGTGACGATCCTGTTGGACCCCGGATCGCTCACGCCGGACCTGTTCATTCGCAGCCGCGCCGAAGACAACAAGTTCTACGGGCGCATGCAGGGGCTGGACGGCTCGCCCGCGGGCGCGGTGTTCGTCACCGACTGGGCGTTCGTCGTGATCGAGGCCTCGGCGGCCACCTGGCAAGCCCTCGCCGGCGAGGTCGTGCGCCAGGCCTTCGCGGCCGCATCGCCAGAAGCCGGTCACGGAATCGTCGCCCTCCACTGGGCCGGGATGATCAGTTTTTGAAATGTCGGGGTGGCTTTCGCTACCCCAACATTTCTAACCCCTAACCCCTAACCACACACATGGCCACCGAACTCGTATTTCACGCTCGCCGGCGGCGCACGCCAGCGGTCAAGGTGTACGTCAAGGAGCGCTGGGCCGACGCGTGGGATATCGAGCCCGATCTTTACTGCGACTCGGTCGTGTTCACGGCCAACCCGGACATGGCCACCGCGCATTTCACGTGGCGCTATGGCCGCCTGATTCCGCCGGGCAAGACCACCTGGGTGACCGTCGCGCCGTACGACGGCCTGCGCAATTTCGTCAAAGTGGTGATCGAAGATCCCGACCACGACCGGGCCGCAGACGATCCCTCCGAACCGCCGCCGATCGTCTGGCACGGCATCCTCGAGCAGGACAGCGGCCAGCAAAAGGGTATCCTCGCCGCGCCGGCCGGCCAGCGCCACAAGGCCGGCACGCAGCGGCTCGTCGCCTATGGCCTCGACCTGATGCTCGCGCGGCACGTGCTGCGGAGCAGCGCGGTCGATTACGGGAACGGCATCGAGGGCGTGGTCGGACGGGCGGCGCCGTTCAACGCGGCGGCGAACGCGGGCGCTCCGGACCAGGGCGAAACGGGAAACCGCTCGGCCGACCTGGGCGACAAGCTGACGTATCTATTCGCGTCCGAGCTCGCCGAAGCGCGGCTCTGGTCGAGCTACGACATCGCGCGGTACCTGCTGGCCTACCAGCCGCCCCCGAACCAGGTCGACGACGTCGTGATCCCGTGGGATCTCGACAGCGCCACGTTCTTGGGCGGGACGCTGCCCTCGTTCGATACGCCGCGCGTCGCGCAGCAGGCGCGCTCGCTGCGGCAGGTGCTCGACGAGCTGCTCGACCGGCGGCGGCTGCTGGGCTACACGGTCGACGTCGCGCCGCCCACCGACCTGACGCCCACGGAATCGGTCGTGCTGCGCTGCTTCACCTTCGCGCCCAGCGCGATCGAGTACGAAGGCCATGCGATCGGCGCCAACCAGGACCAGGTGTCGCTGGTGTTCGACGGCGAGGCGGCGCTCGAGAGCGCGGTCGTGCGCCGCGCGAGCCTCGAGCAAGTGGACCAGGTGGTGTGCCAGGGCGAGCGGGCCGTCGCCTGCTTCACGATCGTCGCCGGCGGCGACGTGCTCACGCCCACGGGCACGCTCGTGCCCGGCTGGACGCTCGCGCAGCAGAACGACTACAACGCGGGTGCCTCGGGAGTGGCCGGCTATGGCGACCTGGATCTTTACCAGCAGCAACAGCTCAACGACGCGGCGCGGTCGGTCGACCGGCTGCGCCGCGTCTATTCCTATTGGGGACTCGATTCGGTCTGGCAGGGCAAGGTCGGCGCGCCGGGGGCCGAGGTGTCGTATTTCCCGCGCGCGGCCGACGATCCGACGCCCTTGCCGTATTATTTGCCGCTGCTCAAGTTCCGCAGCCACCTGCCGCTCAAGACCAACCACGACTACAGCGGCGCGCGGATCGACACGGGCACGGTGCTCGACCACAATCCGCCGGGCCAGAAGTGGGAGTATCTGCCGCCGCTGGTGGGCATCCGCATTCCGCACAGCGTGCCGGACCGCTGGCAGCTCGTCGATCGGCTGTCGAGCTCGGTCGAGTCGCTGGCCGCGCCTTCGCTGGGACTGGAGGACGGCTACAAATGGTCGGCCGGCGTGCGGATGCAGGACGATTGGCCGGGCATCGTCGTCAGCGTCAGCGGGCAGCCGCAGCACGTGCTGGCCAAGCACGACTTCACGCCGCTGCCGGAAGACGAGCACATCCACACGTTCGATTGGCAGGACGGCCTGTGGGCCACGGTCGCGATGGACGTCGACCGGCACGTCGAGGGCGCTTGGCCGCAGCCGCCGCTGGAAAACGAAGCCGTGCGGCGGCTGGTAGTGGACCTGGGTGAGCGGTACCAGCAGCACTACGTCGCCGAGTACACGGTGGTGGGGCTCGACGCGTCCGGCGAGAAGATCGTGAGCGCGGGCGGATTCGTGCGCGACGACACGCCGCGGCTCGAGGCCCTTGCCAGGCTGATCTATGAGTGGTACCGAACGCCCAGGGCGAGCCTCGAACTGGTGTTCGGCTACGTCACGGGCCGGCTGCACGTCGGGCAGCTCGTGACGACGATCGGGAAAGGCGACTCGCTGCAGACGGTGAACAGCGTGGTCACGATGGTGAAGTACGAGTTCGGCGAAGCCGAGCTGGGCGGCGAGTGCGCGGCGCGCACGCACGTGACGACGCAGTTCGCCGAGTTCGACGCGCGGCGCTTCGTGGGCGCCGATTAAGGAGGCTGGCGAAAGGCAATACATGGCGCGCGATCCTCTCACCGACCGGGTGGCCGATCTCGAGCGCGAGCTCGGCCGGCTGAAGCACGACACCGCGCGCAGCGCCACGCGCGACGGCCGGCTGGCGGCGGCCCGCCGCTGGTGGGCGCGCACCGTGCGTCTGGACAGCGCGTATCCGCACCGCGCCGCCAAGCCCAACACGTATCCGTTCGTGCTGCTCGAGGGCAGCACGCCGGACAACAATCCGGGCAGCCAGCCCGTGACCTGGCAGGATCGCCAGACGACCGCTCGCGACACGGTGACCGCGATCGCCGACGACGCCGGCGGCTATCACTATATCCCCGAGGGGACCATCCTCGAGGTGTGGCACGCAGGCGGCCGCTGGTGGACCGACTGGCGGCCCGGGGGCGTGTTCTGCGCCGTGCCGCCCTGCGGGCTGGGCATCCCGGCGCGCGCGGGCGACACGCCTGGCAAGACCGAGTGCTGCCTGTTCCAGATCCTCAACGATAAGCTGGTGCCCGTCGTGGACGCCGAGGGCCAGCCGTGGCGCGAGCCGATCTACAACGTCGGCGAGCACGCCATTCCGCCCCTGGAGCCGCCGGGGCGCCAATATGTGCTCGTCGAGCCCGACCGCCTGGGACAGTGGGCTTGTGAGCCCCCGCCGCGTGCGGCCACCACGACGACGACCGACACTCCCGGTTCCTCGACGACGACCAGCGCCGCGCCAACCTCCACGACCACCACCACGTTCGCGCCGGTCTGCACGGGCACGGCCAAGTGGACCTGGA
>CAZRCI010000016.1:0-111693 GCA_964598535.1 uncultured Planctomycetaceae bacterium
GCAGGATTCCGAAGTTTTTCCCAGGCGAGCAGGTGCGACGATGGCGCAGGAAAAGGGCGGGCAACTCGACACAGTCATGCAAGAAACGCGGGTGTTTCCGCCACACCCCGATTTTGTCGCCCAGGCACGCATCAGTTCCCTCGAGGCCTACCAAGAACTGTGGCAGCAGGCCGCCGACGATATCGAAGGCTTCTGGGGCAAGTTTGCCGAAGAATTGCACTGGTTTCAGCCGTTTGAGCGCGTGCTGGACTGGAACTGCCCCGACGCCAAATGGTTTGTCGGCGGCAAGACCAACGCCGCGTACAACTGTCTCGATCTGCATCTTGGCACGTGGCGCAAGAACAAGGCGGCACTGCTTTGGGAAGGCGAGCCCGGAGACACTCGCACGCTCACTTACCAGCAACTCCATCGCGAGGTGTGCAAATTCGCCAACGTGCTCAAGGGGCTCGGGGTCGGACGCGGTGACGTGGTCTCGATCTACATGCCGATGGTCCCTGAACTCGTGATCGCGATGCTTGCCTGCGCCCGTATCGGAGCGGTGCACTCGATCATCTTCGCGGGCTTTTCCGCCGAGGCGATTGCCGACCGCAACAACAACGCCCAGGCAAAACTACAACTCACGACCGACTACGGCTGGCGGCGAGGCCAGGAGCTACCGCTAAAGAAGAACGTCGACGAAGCTCTTAAGAAATCGCCAACCGTCCAGAACTGCGTCGTGCTCAAGCGGGTCGGCAACCCTGTGCATATGCAGGCCGGACGCGATCTGTGGTGGCACGACCTGATGGCCGACGCTTCGGCCGATTGCCCCGCCGAACCCATGGACAGCGAAGCTCCGCTGTTTGTGTTGTACACCAGCGGATCGACCGGCAAGCCCAAGGGAATCCTGCACACCACGGCCGGCTATAACCTGTTCGTAAAGAAAACCTTCGAATGGGTTTTCGACCATCACGACGAGGACATCTTCTGGTGTACGGCTGACATCGGCTGGGTCACCGGCCATAGCTACGTGGCTTACGGTCCGCTTTCGGCCGGCGCAACCGTCATGATGTACGAAGGCGCACCCAACTGGCCCGACGAAGGCCGCTTCTGGGAACTTATCGAAAAATACCGGCCGACCATCTTCTACACCGCGCCGACCGCGATTCGCTCGTTCATCAAGTGGGGCGATCACTGGGTCGACAATCGCGACCTTTCCAGCCTGCGGCTTCTGGGTACGGTCGGAGAAGGCATCAATCCTGAAGCCTGGATCTGGTATCACAAGAAAATCGGTCGAGAACGCTGCCCGATCGTCGATACCTGGTGGCAAACCGAGACGGGCGGCATCATGATGAGCCCGCTACCGGGCGCCATTCCAACCAAACCAGGAAGCTGCACCAAACCGCTCCCCGGTATCGTGCCTGCGATCGTCACCGCCGCCGGCAATCCGGTTCCCCAGGGACAAGGCGGCTGGCTCGTCATGACCAAGCCCTGGCCCGGTATGCTGCGCGGAATCTGGGGCGATCCCGAACGGTTTCGCGAACAATACTGGTCGAAGGTATCCGACAAATACCTGGCCGGCGACAATGCCCGCTGCGACGCTGACGGGTACTACTGGATCATGGGACGCATCGACGACGTGCTGAACGTGGCGGGGCATCGCCTGAGCACAATCGAGATCGAGAGCGCGCTCGTCAGCCACCCTAACGTCGCCGAGGCCGCGGCCGTCGGCCGCCCCGACGAAATCAAGGGCGACGCTGTCGCGGTATTTGTCACGCTAAAAAGCGGTAAGCCCAGCGAATCGCTCCGCCAAGAGCTGCGCAATCACGTGCGTAAGGAAATCGGCGCGCTCGCCCAACCGGACGACATTCGATTTACAAGCGCACTCCCCAAGACGCGCAGCGGCAAGATCATGCGGCGGTTGCTGCGCGACATCGCCAGCGGCAAGGAAACCATCGGCGATACGACCACGCTCGAGGACTACACCGTGCTGGCAAAGCTGCGCGACGACGAATAACGCCAAGCATCGCTGCAAAGAACACGATTCCGTTGCGATCCTCGCGCGGGCTCTCTGCGGATAGACAAGTGCACAGCGCACGCGATCGGTCTCCCGTTGCGCTGGATCGCACCGGCAGCACGTGCACCATCAGCTGGTTTCCCGCACACTGCAAGGCTGCCAAGCGTCGGTGGGGAACGCTTTCTATTCCGGAAACAGCTTCGTCGACAAGTAACGCTCGCCAAGGTCGGGCAGGATGCAGACGATCAGCTTGCCTTGATTCTCGGGCTGCTTGGCCAGGTGCAAGGCGGCCCAGGCGGACGCGCCACAACTGATGCCGCACATGAAGCCTTCCTGCTGAGCCAATTGGCGAGCGGTTTCCAGCGCCTCTTCATCGCCAACGGTGACTACCTGATCGATGATGTCGACGTTTAGCACCGGCGGGATGAAACCCGCGCCGATGCCCTGAATCATGTGCTTGCCTGGCTTCAGGTCCTGGCCCGCTTTTCGCTGGGTGATGACTGGGCTGTTCGTGGGCTCGACGGCGACGATCTTCACCTCGGGCTTGCGTTTCTTCAGCACTTCGCCCACACCGGTAATCGTGCCGCCTGTTCCCACGCCAGCGACGACGATGTCGACTTTTCCGTCCGTGTCTCGCCAGATCTCCTCGGCGGTCGTTTGGCGATGAATCTCGGGATTGGCAGGGTTACTGAACTGCTGCGGCATAAACCAATTTTTATTCGCGGCAAGCAGTTCCTCGGCCTTCCGCATAGCACCCGGCATGCCGTCGGCGGCCGGAGTGAGAATGACCTCGGCGCCAAAGGCTTTTAGAAGCCGCCGTCTTTCAAGGCTCATGCTCTCGGGCATGGTCACTTTCAGCTTGTAACCTCTGGCCGCGCAGACATACGCCAGAGCGATGCCCGTATTGCCGCTCGTGGGCTCGATGATCACGGTGTCTTTGTTGATTTTGCCTTCGCGTTCGGCGGCGTCAATCATCGCTCGGCCAATGCGGTCTTTCACGCTCCACAACGGGTTGAAGTTCTCGAGCTTGCCGACCACGGTCGCGACACAGCCCTCGGTGATCCGCTGTAACTTGACTAGCGGCGTGTTTCCGATACAGCTCGTGATGTTTTCGCGAATTCCAGAGACTTTGCTTTCCGTGGTTGTGGCCATGACTTCTCCTCGAAGCGGGTACGTGCAGTGGGTTACGATCGCGTTTAAACCGGGCGTGGATGAGCCGGCGATTATATCGCGATCAGAAAAACCGGGTCAACGTCGCATGTTACGCGGGCCGCACAAGATGGACCGGCGCAACGGACCGCTCGGGCACTGCGCATTACCTCCTCCGGCGCTGCGCGAACATCCAATCCAAAAACTCACGCGAGGTGTACGCCGGCGTCCAACTGTCATGCCCCACGCCGGTAAGCTCGGTGTATCGTGGCGTTCCGCCCGCGCGACGAATGGCATCGACCATGACACGCGAACGCCCGACCGGAACCACGTCATCCGCATCACCATGCCATGCCCAAACGGGCACGCCCGCCAGTCGCTCGGCATACAGCTCGTCGCCGCCGCCGCAAATCGGCGCAACGGCCGCCCAACGCTCCGCGGCCCTGGTGCCCAGATCCCAAGCGCCAAACCCTCCCATCGAAAGGCCGGTGAGGTAGAGCCGGCTTTCGTCAATCGGAAAGCTTGCAATCACATCGTCCACCGCGGCGAGCACCGCCTGCATCATCGGGCCGGGAGGGGCTCGTGGCAGATTGCGGTCTGTGGCGCGGGGCGTCTCGACCCAATAGGTATCCGGCCGGCATTGCGGGGCAAGCAGGTAACAAGGGTACGCGGACCGTGCTTCGGCGGTCGCCATCCAGCTCGGAAACAGCCGGAGCTGGGTCGCGTTGTCGGTGCCTCGTTCTCCGATTCCATGCAGGAAAATCACCAGCGGATAGTGCTCGCCGGGAGCAACCGCTGCCGGCTCCATCAGCCGGTAGTGATAAACACCTCCGGTGGGGGCCACCAGCCGCACGGAACGGGTCGCATAGAACTCCGCAGGATTGCTACCGTCCATGGGCGGTCCTCCTAGCTCCCGTGGTGCCTTATAAATACCGAAAAAAGCGGCAAACTACGCCCCTTTTGCGCGGCTGCAAATGATGGACAACGCTCGCGCGGCGGTGCTAAACTTGAAATGGTACCCATCTCTACCGGAGGCCCTATGTCGACCACTTCTTGTCCGCGCTGCTCTGCCCAGGTGACGCTGCCGGTTGGCGTGAGCAACGACGCCACGGTTCGCTGTCCGTTGTGTCACGCTCACTATACGCTGGCCGACGCCCTGGTGAACATGCCGCCTCTGCTGGAAGTAGTCGAAGACGGAGGCGAATCGCTCGCCGCTCGCTGGCTCGACGATGGCGATGCTGCCGAAGACGTTCCGACCGCCGTCGCCCTGCCTGCCGAGGATCCGAGCGAAGCGGATACGCTGGAGCTTGGCGGCCTGGACTTGGACAGCCTGGTCTTTGACGATGCGCCCGCCGAAACGCCCTTGCCCGGCGAAGAAACCTTGGCCGAGGACCAAGGGTTCCCAACGATTGAATCTCCTCTTGAGCTTGAAGCTTCGGAGCCGCAACCGTTGGCGGATTTGTCGGACGATGATGCGCTGCAGGATCTGCAAACGGAGGACTTCACCGCCGAATCGGTGGATGTAGAGGAAGAGCTACTGCTCGATTTCGGTGGTAGCGAGCTTTCGGCCGAAGATGCCGGCGCCGAAACGATCGAACTCGGCAGCGAGCCATTGGCGACATTCAAAGGCGCGAATCCCGACGACTTGGCGTTCGATCTCGAGTCGGCGGACGATTCCGATCCGGGCGCCACGATCGACTTCAGCGCGCCGCCACGCGAACTGGATAAAATCGGCGAACCGCTCGATCAGATCGAGGAGCAACCCGAGGACGTGTTGGCGTTCGACGACGCATCGGACAGCGAAGCGGAAACCGTGCATTTTGAATCTCACGAAGCGGGCTTGGGCGGCGACGAGGACCTGATGTTTCAGGATCCCCTGGCCGCGAAAATGTCCACGGGCGAGGAACTGCGCGAGTTCGAGGACTTACGCGTTGATCCGACGGGCGAAGCAACCGACATCCCTGAAATGGCCGCTGTCGCGTCAGGAATAGCCGCCGAGTCGATCGAAACCGAAGAGGCCCCCAAAGGCAAAAAGGGGAAGAAAGAAAAGAAAAAGAAAGAAAAGAAGGCCAAACAGCCAGCCCGTGGCGATCGCCCCAAGCGATCTCTGGTGGGAATTCTCGTGGGCGCACTGATTGCCATTCCCGCAGCGCTGTATGGCGCCTTGTGGCTTGGCCGAGACTACGACCTTGTCGGTCTCAGCGACTACCTTCCGGCCGCAGTCCTACCCGCGGAATACAGTAAAAAATCAGTTGCCCAGAACTACATCCCTCCCGCTGCGACAAATCCATTGCCGGAAACAGGTGACGTCGCGCCGACGACGGCGGACGAGATGACCTCTGAAGAGCCGATCGAATCGTCGGCCGATGGCGCTGTGGATGAGAGCACCGCGCATACCACGGCGAGACCTGCGAACGATGCCCCCGCAGCGGACAGCGATGGGATGCCGGCCGACGTCACCGAAGACGAGGCCCCCAGCCTGGCCGAGCCAACAGATGCCGCGTCGCCCGCCGAAATGCCCGCCGAAGCGCCGGCGACGACTTCTGCGGCGGAGGATGACCTGTTTGCTCCCGCGGCTGAAATGGCCTCCTCTCCGGCCTCGGATCCGTTTGCGCCAGCCGCTGACTCTCCGACCGCATCCGACCCATTTGCACCGGCGACCGATACTCCGGCAGATTCGGAACCGGCCGAAGACATCTTTGCGCCGGCGGAAGAAATGCCCGCGGAAGAAGCTCCCGCTCCGGCCGCTGACGACGATCTCTTCGCTCCGGCCGAGCAACCTGCCGAGGCGTCGAGCGATGATCTCTTCGCACCCGCGCCGGCGAAGGCGTCGGCTGATGCCGCGGCGGATGATCTCTTCGCTCCGGACACCGAGGAGATGCCGGCCGGCGCTCCGGCGGACGACCCATTTGGGCCAACTAACGCGGACAGCTCCGCCGAGGAGCCGGTCGAGTCCGATCTCTTCGGTCCCGCGGAACAGCCGGCGACTCCAGCCGAGATAACGCGTCCGGCCTCGCCGGATCCATTTGCGCCCGAACCTGCCACTCCGGCGGACGAGATGCCCGCGTTCGACGATTCCGCGGATCCGCTTACAGACCAACCGGCCGAGGAAGATATATTCGCACCTGAACCGGCTGCCGTGCCGGACGACATGCCCGCGGAGGATCCCGCCGAACACGATCCGCTGTTGCTTCCGGCAGAGCCAGCGGCTCCCCAGCTTCTCTCGCCCACGGACGTACCGGCGCCAGCGGTGACACCTTCGGAGGCAGTCGGCCCTCGCAATTTCGTGCCGGTATCGCAGGCCGAATTGAACGGAGCCATGCAGGCGACGTTCCTGGCCGGTCAGCAGTTGCTCGCCGCGGAAGCGGGAGCCGACGAATCCCAACTGCGTAAGGCACGCGCGACGTTCTACGTCAATCTGTTTGGCATGGCCAATGCGATCACCGCCGCGCAACGAGGCGCCGGCGCCGCAGAGCTCGAAGCACAACTTGAGCAACTCACCGCGGTGGTACGGCAGCAACTCACCGCCGATCCCCGCCGCCTTGAAGCGCTCAAGGTCTTCGGTGCCCGCTGGATCGGGTTCCCCAAACGCACGACCGACGGGGTGGTCGTTTCAGGAACGGTGGAGAGCGCTCGGCAGGTCGGCCAACTCTTCCACACGAAAACTCGGCTGGGCAGCGGCGCGGAAGCGACGTCGATTACGATCGTCTCGGAGCGCGACCCGCAACTTGCCAGTGGCGACACCGTAATTGCCTTGGGAAGCATCGTCGATCGGCCAACCGAGCAAATTGCCGGATACGAAGGCAACGAGCACCCGGTCGTGTGGAGCGACATGGCGATGAAAGTGCCCGGTGAGTAGTTCGAGTAGCTTCCTGCTAGCGAGAACCAGCGAAACGCCAGTCGCGAGGGAACGTGACCATGCCTGACCGTGCACAGCCGACCGGCGATGAAACCACGCCAGCGAATGCCGACGTCTCTTCTCCGTCGCGCACCGCGTTGCAACACTTGTCGTATGCTTTGTCGCTGCCTGAACGCGTGATACGCGGCGGCTCGGGCCTGGTGGGCGGAGTTGCCCGAGAGAGCGCGGAGCTGCTCGTTCCTCAGTCGTTTCAGAATTCGCGAACGTACGCCACCATGGTCCGCCAGATGCTCGACTTCATGGTGCATGACGTGGGAGGAGTCCCCTCCGACGGCGAGGCGGACTCGACCGCTGAGATCGATAACTACGTCGCGCGCAAGACGGTGGGCAATTTTCTCGACATGGCGTCGAGAGCCACGCTACATCTCTCTCCGCTCGTCATTTTGGCAGCAGTGAGCGATGTCGCACATGGATCGCAAAGCTATCTCAAAGAGCTGGCCGACGAGCTCAAGCAGCAGGGCATCATCGATCGCGAATCGCATATCGACCATGTACACGATCTTTTGGGGGCGGTGTCACACGCCTCGGCCAAAACGAGCGAGGCGTTTGACACGCCGCCGCTCTCGCTCGAAGGCCTCAAGCAGACAATCGCCGAAACGCGCGCGGCGATCACTGCAGGAAACAAGGATGAACTTCCAACCGCGGAGGAAGTGGACCGGTTATGGCGCCAGATGCGCGAAATCGCCGATCGCGAAGGCGTGGATTTGTTGGCAGTCGGCGGCGCCACCACGATCCAGTCGCTCAACCGCTTCGCGACCGTCTCTCGCGGCGCGCTCTCCACGGTACGCGTAGCCGGCCGATTGTTCGACAAACACGTGCTGGATCACTACACCCAGTCGCTTGCAGAAATCCAGCAGAACGGGCTCTTTCCGTCAATCTCCGCGTCGTGCGAGCCCTATCTGACGGCCGTTTGGGATAACTTCGCACCGCATCGAGATACGCTGACGGAAAACCTGCTTAACGGCACACTCATTGGGAACGGCCTGACCACGTTGCGATCGTGGCTGACGAAATCCGACGGCGAACCCTCAGACGCCGTCGCTCCTCAAACGGAATCGCCGCGTTCGGAGGACGCTTCGGATTCACCGCGCACCGAATAGCAGGTACTCGCGTTGCAGAGGATTGCGTGCCAGCGTCGGCTCGCTTAGAATTGGCTTTCTGAGAATGAGTCTCAATAAGCGGTGTTTTTCCTATGACCGAGCTGTACGACATTGTGCCTTTGAACCTGCTGCGCACCGGGCAGTGGGCGCTCGTCGATCAGATCCTGGGCCAACCCGATGTCATCCATAGGCTTCAAGAATTGGGCCTTCGCGGCGGCGTTTCGGTCGAGATGGTGCAATCCGGCAGTCCTTGCATCATCCGGCTGGGCAGTCAGAAGCTGTGTTTGCGCACCGATGAGCTGATCAGCGTACTGGTGCGCCCCGGAGTCGAGTCTTGAGCACGCTTGCCGCGTTACCCATTGGCCAATCGGCACGCATTCGCCACGTCGACGCCAGCGACGATGTCGGCTTGCGTCTGCTGGAAATGGGGCTCACACCGGGCATCGAAGTCGTGATCATCGGAACTGCCCCCCTGGGCGATCCGCTGGAACTCGAGCTTCGCGGATATCGGCTGAGCCTTCGCAAAAGCGAGGCCGCACGCGTCGATGTCGAGCCGCTCTAGTGCTCCATCAACATTTAATTTCCGGGTTTAATCTTCATGGGAGCACTAGCTTGCTTGTTTGCGGCAAACCGCTCGCGCGTTTGGCGCCGTTTCGCGTCACTCGAATAAATCAGCGTGACGCTGCACGGCTGCTCGTTGCACGCCTTTAGCCCGCACACGAACCATCTCGATTGGCGAGTTTCACCCTACCCGCGATCTTCGGGCAGTTGCCCACGAAAGCTTCGTCGATGACCGAGCGGAACAAATTCACCGTCGCCCTGATCGGAAATCCCAACACCGGTAAGTCTACGCTATTCACGGCACTTGCCGGAATTCGTCAGCGCGTGGGCAATTACCCTGGCGTGACCGTCGAAAAGAAACTTGGCGGCATGCAATTCGACGGCAGGCAATTTCAACTCATCGATTTGCCGGGCACCTACAGTCTCGCTCCGCGATCGCCTGACGAAATGGTCGCCGTCGACGTGCTGCTGCATCGACGCGATGATACCTCTCGCGTGGACGTGGTGCTGTCGATCGTCGACGCCAGCAACCTGGAACGCAATCTCTATCTGTTGAGCCAGGTGCTCGAATTGGGGCTTCCCACCATCATCGCGTTGAACATGACCGACATTGCCCGCGACAAGGGGATCTCGATCGATCTCGAACGCCTGCGCAAGCGGTTGGGAATTCCCGTCGTCGAGGTCCAGGCCAATCGCCGGTTCGGTATCGACCAGCTCAAGCAGGCTTTGGCCCAGGCCGCGCAGTCTCGACACGCGGAGCGGCGAAGCCCCTTCCCAGAAATCTTCCAGACCGAGACCTCCCGGCTGCAAAGCAACTGGAAGCCGGCCGCGGGCGACGCGCAGCTTCCGCGATATCTGGCAGAGCGGTTGTTGTTGGACACCAGCGGCTACCTGCAAGAAACCCTGGCAGGCAGCACGTTGACAGGTACGGTGGATGAAACGCTCGCCGCGGCTCGCGGGCGCCTGGCGGCGGCCGGATTCCCGGTGCCGGCCGTCGAGGCCCAGGCCCGCTACGGTTGGGTCGCGGAAGTGCTCTCGGACATCGTGCAGCGGCCCGCCACGCGCCCCGTCACGACGGGTGACCGGATTGACCGGTTCCTCACCCATAAACTCTGGGGAACGATCGTCTTCGCACTGTTGATGCTGATCGTGTTCTCCTCGGTATTTGTCTTCGCCGATCCGGTGATGGGACTGATCGACGGTTGGATCGGCTCACTCGGAGATCTGATTGCCGAGCGCGTACCCGAAGGACCGCTCCAGTCACTGCTGGTCGACGGTATCGTCGGCGGTGTCGGCAGCGTGCTCGTTTTCTTGCCACAAATCGTGTTCTTATTTTTCTTCCTGGCGGTTCTGGAAGACTGCGGTTACATGGCGCGGGCCGCCTACCTGATGGACAAGCTGATGGTTCGCGTGGGGCTCAGCGGCAAATCGTTCATTCCGCTGCTGTCGTCGTTCGCCTGCGCGATCCCGGGTGTCATGGCCACCCGAGTGATCGAAAACCGCCGCGATCGCTTGACGACGATTCTGATCGCGCCGCTCATGAGCTGCAGCGCGCGGCTGCCGGTCTACGCGATCCTCATCGGGGCGTTTATCCCAGCGACAACCGTGCTGGGGTTCTTGCCGCTGCAAGGGTTGACGCTGTTCGCGATGTACGTACTGGGGATGACCACCGCGGCCATCGTCGCGCTGATCCTCAAACGAACGTTGCTGCGAGGTCCCACGCCGCCATTCGTCATGGAACTGCCCACCTACAAATGGCCCTCGCCGCGAAACGTGCTGCAACGCATCGGCGAACGCGCCTGGTCGTTCGTCTATCGGGCGGGCACGTTGATCTTTGCCGTCTCGGTGCTGGTTTGGGCCGCCGCGTATTATCCTCGCAATTCCGTCGAAGTTTCTGAAACGCTGGCCCCGCGTCGCGAGGTTCTGGCCGCGGAGCTCGAAACCCTGCCGGAAGACGCGCCCCGGCACGCCGAAGCGGCCGAGCAACTCACCGACCTCGACAACCAGATTGCGGCCGTCTACCAGCGCGATAGTTATCTCGGCCGGGCGGGACAATGGATCGAACCGGTGGTAAAGCCGCTCGGCTGGGACTGGCGAATCGGCAGTGCGGCCATCGCCTCGTTCCCAGCTCGCGAAGTGGTGATGGGCGTGCTGGGGGTCATTTACAATCTAGGCGGCGACCTGGACGTAGGCGAACGGTCGGACCAGGATCGACTCGGGGCGCGCATGCGAGCCGCCGTCTGGGACGATACCGGCAAACCGGTCTACAATATCCCCGTGGCACTCTCGATTATGGTGTTCTTCGCCCTGTGCGCGCAGTGCGCGGCTACATTGATTGTCATCTCGCGCGAGACGAATAGTTGGCGGTGGCCGGTGTTCACGTTTGTTTATATGACCACGCTGGCGTATTTCGGGGCCTTGCTGACCTACCAGATCGGAATGCGATGGCCGGCGTTCTAACAGGCTGCTGAAAGAGGAATCCGGTATGTCGTCCGATTGGCAAAACCTGATCGTTTCGCTCATCGTCGCGGGCGCGGCCGGCTATGTGGGGCGACTCGCCTGGAGATCGTTGCTCGCACGAAAAACCTCGGCGTGCGGCGGCTGTCGCGGATGCGCAAGCCCTGAAGAGGTGCGCGGCGTATTTAACATCGCCGCGCCGACGTCCGATACCAACCAAGCTCGCTAGCAAGCCGCCTGCTGAAAAAGGTCCGTCGTGACCTTTTTCAGCCTCGCGAAGTGCGGAGCTAAGCTCCACACCGCTCGACAAATTCGGAGGGACGCTTCCCTAGGGCTGAATGATGTTTTTCGCCGCGGATCGCTTCTGAACCCTGGGCTCGAACTCGCCCGCCGGAGTTGGCGAGGTTGGCGCGCCCGCTCGAACTACTTCGGCAAAGGCCGTCACGGCCGGCGCCGAGCCGTTTTGATCGGTCTTGATGCTGATTTTTTGCGAGATCTGACCTTCCGCCTCTCCGGCCGTAAACACAACCGGAATCAGATGGACCATCTTCGCCTCGGGCGAATGCTCGATCTGGAAGCAATCGGCACACTCGACCTGCATGATCTTGAACGGCCGCTTGCCACGCACCACGAGGTTCTTCGTCACCTTCTGGCCGGGATTCACGACGCCCAGGAACAATTTCGAGGGGCTGATCGTGATCTCGGAAGCCACGCGTCCCTGCAAATCAACGGGAATCTCGCGGGCCTTGGCGTCATTGGTAACCAGAATCAACTGATCGTGCAGGTAGCCGCTGGGCGCGTCTCTGGTCAGCCGCACCAGCAAATCGTACGCAACGCGGCCGCCCCCGCGCGCGGTCTCGGTCATTTCAACCTCGTACCAGGGATCGGCCGTCTTGGCGTCGAGCAACTTCCAATCGTCGCGCCCGGCATAGCTCACGTGCAGTTTTTGCTCGGCGGGCGATCCCTGATCGACGCTTCCAAAGTCGATGATTCCCGGCTGTGTTACGACATCGCTCCGGATGAACGCCGTGATATTCAGTTGAACCTCGGCATGGAACGGCTTGTCGAAGGTGACCGTCAACGTGGCCGATTTTTGCCCGGTGAAGTTCTTAGTATTGAGTTGCGCGACAATCTCTCCCGTTTCAAAGGTCTTCAAGTCGGCCTTTGTAACCTTGGGCGTCGTGCAGCCGCAACTGGAGCGCACGGACTGAACGTGCGCATCCTCCTCGTAGATGTTCTTGATCACAAACCGGTATTCGGCCAGCGAGCCTTTCGCCACGGCCCCAAAATCGTGGGTCGTGGTGTTGAACATCTTAACGGCCCAATCCTGAGCCTGGGCAGCAGACCCGACCAGGGCTGCCAGCAGTACCAAACCGGCGATCTTCGAGATGCGTACCACGGATGCGTAATTCTCCGACTGCAGGCGGGCGGCCGAACTTTCCGCGGTCGCCACTTCGTTCGACGAAGCTTGTGCCCTCCTGCTGAGGGCCATTCGGCAAAACGTGGAGAAAAAGCGGGAGGCATTGGCCGGATCTGCCGAGCCAACTCTACCGCTGGATGCGTAAAAGTGTCAACTTCGTCTGAAAATGGTATCGGTTATTACGGTTCTTTCGGCAATTCGGTGCGTCCACAAAAGCTTTTCTGCCATCCGCCTCCGCTGGAAGTTTTGATTTGCACAAATTGGAACGAGTTGCGGCAGCCTAGCCGGGGCTCGCGTTTCCCCGGCGGCGACAGCAGGGTAAGATAAGCCTGCGCTGGCGATCGCTCGTCCAACGGTTATCCCGCTAGAAAACGCATTGGAGAGAGATGAGATGCCTCCCACCCACCCAGCCACTGGCTTCCGCCTGCTAGCCGCCTGCGTACTAGCAATTTCTGCCATCGTAGTAGGGGGGGGAAGCCATCCGAAAGGCGCCACGGCAAGCGCGCAAGAAGCCGAGCCGCCGGCCTCCCCCTTCGCTCGCAAGATGAAGGCCCCCTCGCTCGATGGGGGCGTAGAATGGGTCAATACGGCAGGCCCACTCGACCTCAAAGAACTGCGGGGCAAATTCGTCCTGCTCGATTTTTGGACTTACTGCTGCATCAACTGCATGCACATCCTGCCCGAGCTCAAAAAGCTCGAACACGCTTATCCCAATGAAATCGTGGTGATCGGCGTCCATTCGGCAAAGTTCGAGAACGAACGAGACACCAAGAACATTCGCGAGGCCATCGAGCGCTACGAAATCGATCATCCCGTGGTCAACGATTCCCGCCACGTGCTCTGGAACAAGTTCGAGGTGAATAGCTGGCCCACGCTATGCGTCATCGACCCCGAGGGAAACCTAGTCGCCCGAAATAGCGGCGAGATCGACTTCGAAACGCTCGATGCCTTTTTCAAGAAGGTGCTTCCGTACTATCGCGACAACGGTCTGATGCGACCGTCGCCCCCTCCGATCACAAACCGCGACGCCGGCTATGCGCCCCCCGAAACGGCCTTGCGCTATCCCGGCAAGGTGCTGGCCGACGAGAAGGCCGACCGGCTGTTCATCGCCGACAGCAACCACAATCGGATCGTCATTGCGAAGCTCGATGGCACGCTGGTAGACGTTGTTGGCTCGGGCGAGATCGGCGCGGCCGATGGAGCGTACGGCACGGCCCAATTCGATCACCCTCAGGGCATGGCCTTCGACGCGGATAAAGACGCGCTCTACGTCGCCGATACCGAGAATCATCTGCTGCGCAAGATCGACCTGAAAAAGAAAGAAGTCGCCACGATCGCGGGTACCGGAAAGCAAGCCCGGCCGGCCACGCACGAATTTGTGGCCGGAGCGGGGTCTGGCAAGCTTGTCGGCCGGGCCTTGAAGACGCCGCTCAATAGCCCCTGGGCGCTCTGGCTACGCAACAAAGAGCTGTATATCGCCATGGCCGGACCGCATCAGATCTGGAGAATGTCGCTCGCGCGCGGCGATATTGGTCCGTTTGCCGGCAACGGTCGCGAAGATATCGTCGATGGCCCTCATTTGCCCTCGGCGCCGTACGAAACCGGAGCTTCGAGCTTCGCGCAGCCTAGCGGACTCGCCTCGGACGGCAAAGTGCTCTATGTGGCCGATAGCGAGGGCAGCTCGATTCGCGCCGTGCCGTTCGACACTTCGCAGCCGGTGACGACCGTCGTCGGCACCGCATGGTCGCCCACGGGTCGCCTTTTTTTATACGGCGACGTTGACGGACAGGGCCAAGAGATTCGCTTGCAGCATGCACTGGGCGTCGTCCACCACGATGGCAAGCTGTACGTCGCCGACACCTACAATAACAAGATCAAGGTCGTCGACCCGAAACGCGGCACCGCGGTTTCTCTGGTTGGCTCGCTCGAACCGGGCAATACCGATGTTCCCCCCAAGTTTGATGAACCCGCGGGCATTTCCTATGCCGCTGGCAAGCTCTATGTCGCGGATACCAATAACCACGCGATCCGCACCATCGACCTTGCCAAGCAAAACCAGGTAACCACGCTCGATATCCAGGGGCTAGCGCCGCCCAAGGTGGAGTCCAAGCAGGCGCCGCCAAGCTTCCCTGGGGCGATTCCAGTTCCGCTGGCCGAAGCCAGGCTCAAGCCGGCCGACGGAAAGGTCCGCTTGCAGGTCGACTTGAAGTTGCCCGAGGGGTACAAGATCAACCCGATCGCGCCGCTGCGTTATTTGGTAGCAGCCTCGGGCGATGCCGGCCCTATCGATCGGACAGCCCTGGGCAATGTGGAGCAAGTTGCCGAGCCCGCAGCCAGTTTCGAGATCGACTTGCCAGCACCGAGCAAGGGCAGCGAAAACCTCGAGGTAGCGGTCGCTTATTATTACTGCCAGGATGGCAGCGAGGGCCTATGCAAGGCGGGCAGCGTGCTCTTTAAGCTTCCCATCACCGTGGCCGATGATGGCCAGATATCGGCACACCTCCCATTTACGGTGACGGAATAACCCCTTCTTTTCGGGCTATCTTGGTGGCTGGTCGGCCGCGCCCCGTCATTGATCGCAAGTACAAAAACCGTTACAATTTGCGATTCGCCATCAACCTTGGTGAGCCGGTCCGTGGTGGACTGGTCGGGTTGAGGGGCAGCGGGACTCGTAAACGTTTTGAAGCTCTGCCGCGCGGTTTGTAGACGTCGCGGGGAGTTGCACCACACATCAAATCACATGGTAAATCGTAACCTGCTTCGCGGCTTGGATCTCAAGCAAGAGGAATGGGAAGAAGAATTGGCCCTGGCGATGGGCGGCGCCGCCACTGAAGAGATCGATTGGGGAGGCGGTGAACTCTCCATCAACAAGATCATCGACGGCCGCATTCTTCGCGTCGACAACGAGTTTGTGCTGGTCGACGTCGGTTACAAGAGCGAAGGCATCATTCCTCGCAGCGAATGGGAAGATGAAGAAGCCCCACCCGAGGTCGGGCAAACCGTAAAGGTTCTCGTCGAGGAGGTCGAAGACGTCTACGGTCGCCACGACGACGGCCGCGGCATGATTACCCTCAGCAAGCGCAAGGCCGAGAAGATCGAAGCCTGGCTGAAGGTGATGGAGACCGTTCACGAGAATGACATCGTCACCGGCACCGTCACCCGCAAGATCAAGGGCGGCCTGCTGGTCGACATCGGCGTCAATGTGTTCTTGCCCGCGAGCCAAGTCGACATCCGCCGCCCGGCCGATATTGGCGATTACATTGGCCGCACGATCCAGTGCATTGTGCTCAAGATCGACGACACGCGGCGCAACATCGTCGTCAGCCGCCGGGCACTCATCGAAACCGAGCGTGCCGAAAAGAAGGCTCAACTGCTCTCGACCCTCGAACCGGGCCAGCTCCGCAAGGGCGTGGTCAAGAACATCGCCGACTTCGGCGCGTTCGTCGACCTGGGCGGCATCGACGGCCTGCTGCACATCACCGACATGAGCTGGGGCCGTATCGGCCACCCGTCGGAGATGGTCGCCATCGACCAGGAAATCGAAGTGCAGATCCTGCACGTCGATCGCGAGAAGGAAAAGATCGCCCTCGGTCTCAAGCAAAAGACGCCCAGCCCGTGGGAATCGGTCGAGTCGAAGTACCCGGTCGGTTCGGTCGTTCGCGGCACGGTCGTGAACGTGATGAGCTACGGCGCCTTCGTAAAGCTCGAAGAGGGCATCGAAGGCCTTGTGCACATCAGCGAGATGTCGTGGACCAAGCGTATCAGCCATCCAAACGAGCTGGTGCATATCGACGACGAAATCGACGTCGTGGTGCTCAACATCGACAAGAACAAGCAGGAGATCTCGCTTGGCATGAAGCAGACCCAGGCCAACCCCTGGGACAAGGTTGCCGAGCGTTATCCGCCTGGCACGCTGGTCAAGGGTACGGTTCGCAACCTTACCAACTACGGTGCCTTCATCGAGATCGAAGAGGGCATCGACGGCCTGCTGCATGTCAGCGATATGTCCTGGACCCGTAAGATCAGCCACCCCAGCGAAGTGGTCGAGAAAGGCCAGACCGTCGAGTGCAAAGTGCTCTCGGTCGATCAGCAACGCCGCCGCATCGCCTTGGGTCTGAAGCAGCTCGAAGAGGATCCGTGGGCCACGGATATCCCGAGCAAGTATCAGCCAGGCCAGCTTGTCACCGGCACCGTCACGAAGATCACCAACTTCGGGGTGTTCGTGGGTCTGGAAAATGGGCTGGAAGGCTTGCTGCACATCTCGGAGCTTGCCGACCACAAGGTCGAAAACGCCGAGGAGATCGTCAAGGTGGGCGACCAGATCGAAGTCAAGGTGCTTCGCGTCGATGCCGGCGAACGCAAGATCGGCCTCTCGCGAAAACGCGTCGACTGGGAAGACGACCAGATCGAAGAAGAAGCCGAAGCCGGCAGCGTCTCGGGTTCTTCGTCGAAGTCCAGCATTCCGGCTTCGGAGCTCAAGGGCGGCGTCGGTGGCGACTCCGGCCCGCTGATCAAGTAAACATTGCTTGCTGGTTCGCAGTATTGAAAGTTCACGACCCCACGGGCTACCTGGTCCGTGGGGTCGTTTTTTTGCGCCAATCGCTCGACTATACGTTGTCACCGCCCTGCCCGGGGGCCGCTCTCCACGTCACACCGGTCTGGCATCCTAGAGAGGCCCGCACACTACGAGCGCCGATCGAAGTCGATCCGCGTCCACAGTCGCCACGCGCTAACGATGGCAACCGCACTGACCGTTGCCGGAATCAACAGGAGCGGTATCGCCACGTTCGGGTCGGGGACGACTCGCATTTGTCGGGTGAGACGTCCCAGCAGCGCACCGAACGGAATACCACCTAGAAAAAACGTGCCGAAAGCGATTGTTAATCCCAGCCACTGTCGTTCAATGACAACGATGATGGAAGCGAAAGCCAAGGACGCCAACCACAGCGTGGCGGAAAGAAGCACGAGCATGAACAGAGCCTGCGCCCAGTCGGCGATCAGTGCTTGCCATGCAATCGGAGAAAACCACTGGTCGCGCAGTTGAATGGAGAGAGTGGCAATCGCCCCCGCCGTGAGAGCAGGTGGAATCAAGTCCGAGGCGAGTGAGGCCGCCCACTCGCGCTGTAAACTCGTGCGTCGCGTCGGCCGCAGCGATTCGATGTCCAGGCAGGTCAGCCGCTTGCGCCAAGCATACGCAATTAAAATGCTGGTGATGAACAGCGTAAACGTCGGGTAAACGCCGAGGCGCAAGGGAGGCAGTGTTTGTCTGTGGGCCGGCGATATGACCGGCAGGATCCATGTGCCAAGCGCTAGCACGAGCGATCCCAAAACGACCGTCAGCACCGGGAGGGTTCGAGGATTACCCGCTCTCCATCGCAAGACGCGATTCCAGAGCGTGGACTTATGCGCAGGAGACCTCCAGTTTTTGAGGAACGATTCGAACGACTCCTCGGCAAACATCGCGCCGCGATGAGAGGACGTCGCCGCGCGGTCCGGTGCGTTTCCGAAAGTGGCCGTTGCGCCCGCGAGGGTTCGCAATGTCTGGCAGGCGTGCCAAGAGAGGCCTGTGCCGAGTAGAAGCATTCCATATATCAGCAATTCATCGGTAAGCGAGTAGACGCGTTGGCCGGAAAATAGCTCACCTGCCATATATCGACCGAAGGAGAAAACCCAGAGCGGCATGACGATCATCGTCCCCAGACGCAACAACTTATCCAGCAGACGGAGCTCCGTCGCGAGATCCGAGTTGGGCTTCACCGAGCCCACACCGATGCCAAAAAAGAATCCGGTGATGCCAATGCTGAATACTGTTGTCGCGAGCAATGGCTGATTCTGAATCCAGGTGCAAAAGCTCACTCCTGCCACGATGGTAACTAGCCACACGGCAGCAACCCACGCGTGTGCCTGGACAAATCGAGGTGACAGGCGACTTGCCGGACTCCGAAACTGCATCGCCAGTACGCCTCCCACGGCACTTGCCAAGGCCGCTGGACCGACGCCCGCAAACCAGGGAAAAGGAAACGGAACGAGAACGCGCAACTTCGAGCCGAACATTCCGCGTGCAGCGATCAGTGCAAGCGTCCAACAGGCAAAGGCAAGTACCGCCAAAAAGAGTTTGTTCGACAGGTACGTTCGCAGCACCCAGAGCATTTGCTTACTCATGGCCGTTGAGCTCCACGAAGATTTCTTCGAGATTCAGGTCCTCCACGCGCACTTCGGCCTGGTAGCGGTCTTCCAGTTCGTCAATCAGCTTCGGCGTCACCGTGCTGACCGTGGCCAGGGCGCTGCGGCCCTCGATCTTGGCGGTCAGCAGCCCGGGAATGTCGAGCTCATACGGTAGGTCTTCCGCAGATCGAACGCGCAGCCGTTTGACGCGATCTTTCAGCTCATCGAGCTCGGAGTAGCTGGCGATTCGGCCGGCGTGCAAGATGGCAACGTGCGTCGCCACGCGTTCCAGGTCGGAACTGATGTGCGTGGAGAATAACACGGTACGGTTTCCATCGCGGGCAAGCTCCAAAATCGAGCGGAGAAAATCGCGCCGGGCAACCGGGTCGAGGCTCGCCACGGGTTCGTCGAGCACCGCCAGGTCGGGCCGATGGCCCAGAGCCAGGACGATGGCCAGGGTTTGCAACTGACCTGTCGAAAGCGCCTGCACGCGCTCGCCGAGCGGCACTCGCCAGCGTTCGACCAGCTCGTTTGTCCAAGGTTCATCCCAGTTGGGATAGAACGTCGAAGTGTACTGGATCAGATGGCGAACCTTCATCCAGTCGAGCTGATGGACGACTTGCGGCACGTAGCCCAGGCGGCCTTTGACCTCAGGTGAAAGGTTTCGCGAATCGTCACCCAAGAGCCGTGCCGAACCGCCGTCCGGACGCACGAGCCCCAGCGAACATTTGATGAGCGTGCTCTTGCCCGAGCCATTCATGCCCATGAGGCCCACGACAGCGCCGCGCGGAATGCGCAGGTCGACGCCCCGCAATACTGGCTTGCGATCGTAGGACTTTTCTAGATCCGCGATGTCGATGGCGATTTGTTCCACGACTGGCGCTCCTTGAGATGAGAACGGACGGAAGCGATGAGCTGCGGCTCGGTGAGCCCGAGCTGCAAGGCACGAGTCACCAGCGGCTCGATGAAAGGCGCGAGTTCCTGCTGCCGCTCGGCCAGCGACGGCAGTGTTTCTTGAGGGCGGACGCGCATCCCGGTGCCGCGTACCCGCTCCAACACGCCATCGGCCTCAAGCCTGGCATAGGCCTTAGAGACCGTCATCATGTTCACCTCCAAATCGCTGGCCAACTGCCGAATGCTGGGCGCCATCGCCCCCGGCGGAAGCCGCCGGCTAGCCACCAGCGCGCGAACCTGGTCCATGATCTGGCGATAGATCGGGACGCCACTGTGGGGTTGAATTTCGAATTCGAGCGAGGCGTCAGTCATGGCGATCCCTCTAGCTGCATTGGTGAATTATTATGCTAATGCACATACTTGTCAAGGAAATCGAATCTATCGACCGTAGGGACCGTGCCGAGGATTGCCGGGCAGCCGCCGCGCAAAGTTCGCGCGAAACCGGCATAACAAGCATTCCCGTCAGTACGCGCACACGATTTTCGCCCCCACACGACGGTTGAGCGCGAACTCAAAGGCTACCGCTTCCGTCATCAACCGGTGGGTTCGGACTGACCGCTATGGCACGATCCTGCCTCATCCGCCGCACATCCGTCGCACGGCGTCGCTTACGGTAGTTCTTACAGAGACGCTAGCGGCCGCGACGATAGTGCTTGTGTTCAACTTCGGTTCACTTTTGCCCCAACCACGCGGAATCGCATGCCCACCACACGACGACGCACCACCTCGGCCGTTCAGACTCCGCTGGAGACGTACCTCCGCGAAATCAACGAAACCTCGCTGCTCACGGCCTCCGACGAACAGGAACTGGCCACCGCGATCGGCAACGGCGACATCCGTGCCCGCGATCGCATGGTCCGCGCCAACCTACGCCTGGTGGTAAACATCGCCCGCGGCTACACGGGCAAGGGCCTCAGCCTGCAAGACTTGATCGAAGAGGGAAACCTCGGCCTGCTGCGAGCGGTCGAAGGCTTCGATCCCGGCGTGGGAACCCGCTTTAGTACGTATGCCAGCTACTGGATCAAGCAATCGATCAAGCGGGCGCTGATCAATACGGCAAAAACCATCCGCATCCCGGCCTACATGGTCGAGCTGCTCAGCAAATGGCGACGGGCCAGCGCTCGCCTGGCCGAAGAGCTAGGCCGCACGCCGACGCCAGAGGAGGTCGCCCGCGTGTTGGGGTTGCCGAAGAAAAAGCTGCCCATCATCAAGAAGGCGATCCGCATCTATAACTCGACGCCGCAAACCGATCAGGCCGAAAGCGGCTGGTCGCTGGGCGAGATGGTGATGGACGAACGGCTCAAAAGTCCCGACGAGGAACTCGTCGACAGCGACAACCTGGTTCACGTCATGCAGATGCTCGAAACAATGGACCAGCGCGAAGCGACCGTCCTACGGATGCGCTTTGGGCTCGCCGATAACGAACCCAGAACGCTCAAGGAAATCGGCGAAGCTCTCGGACTGACTCGCGAGCGGGTGCGACAAATCGAGACCGAAGCCCTGGGTAAGCTCGCCGATAGCCTGCACGGCGGAGCCTAGTGGCGTGGGCTCGATGAGCCACCCCCGCTTGGCATCGCGTTTGCACCACCCCGAACTGGCGACCATCGGTACCTTCACCGAAGGAGGTCAGTTCCATGATACGCCTTCCCAAATGTGCATTTGCCGCGGTGCTTGGCGCCTGCTGCATCGTTCCAGCAGGTTGGGCAGCAGGTCAATCTGGCGCCACGACGGATGTTCTTCTGCCAAGTGTAGAACAACGCACCGCCGCCAACGAAGTGCAATATCAGCGCGGGCGATACCGTTCACGGTATGGTAGCTATTATCCGCCTTCGTACGGCTATCGCCCCTATTACGGTTACTATGGCTACTACTCCCGGCCACGGTACTCCGCGAATTATTACCCACGGGTATATACGGCGCCTTATCATGGCTACCGTTACTACAGCGCACCCGGCGATGGTTATCGCTCTGGCCGCGTTCCTTCCCGTTACGGCTGGTACCGCTAACGGCCAACGCCGACAAAGAAGCTGACGTTCTGGATCATGTCGCCATCGGCATGCTGAATCGGGCCCGCGATGTCGATGGCGATCGGCGCCGCGCTGATCGCCGGAATCGTCACGCGAATACCGGCGCCTGGCGAAATGCGGTAATCGCTCCAGTTGATCGCGAGCGGTTGTTCCACGGTACCGAAATCGATGAAGACAACGCCCTTGAGCGCATCGTCGGCCGTGATCGGAAACATGTATTCCAGCGAATTGATCCACTGGAAATTACCACCAACGATCGCCGAGTGGGATTCAGGATCATCTGGATTCACATACTCGCGAGGCGATGCTCCACGAAAGAGGAAGCCACGAAGGGTCGAAAAACCACCGGCAAAGAACCGCTCGTAAACCGGCGTATCCGAACCGCTAAAGCCCAGTTGGTTATAGTAACTGAACGTGTGCCGCCCCGTTCCATCCGGACGCTCCCTCAGCAGCCAATGCTTCTGGGCGTTCATCGTGAACTGCGGATAGAAGAAGCTGCCCATGAAGTATTCGAACGTGCCCACCACGTAGTGGCCTTCGGTCGGCAAGAACGTGCTGTCACGCGTGTCGTGCGCGAGCGAAGTTCGAACGCTATAGAGTTGGGAATGACCAAGGGCTCTCTCGATCGATGGGACGTCCCGGTCCTCTCCGCTGGCCGAAATCAATACGTCCTCGCCGCGAAGGCCGATGTTGCCCGAGAAATCCGGCGTAAACTGATAACCGAGCGTCACGCGTCCGCCCAGCCGCTGCTCCATCCAGTCTGTGTAGTAGCGGTTGAAGTAGTAGCCCGACAACCCGAAGCTTACCGGGGTGTCGAACAGAAAGGGTTCTGAAAAGTTAATCAGGTATCGCTGGACTTCGGTACCAGGGGCAGCTTCGAGGCGGAACTTCTGACCGGCTCCGCGCCAAGCCCGCCCGGAACGGATGTCTTCCCAACTGGTCGGAAACCGCCGCCAGTCGAAGTTCTGCTCATCCAACACGATCGAGCCCACCACGCCGGCGTTGGAGTTCACGCCCGCCCCGAACATGAACCGGCCGGTTTGCGCTTCGCTCGCCACGATATCGATCGGCAAGGCCGGCTGTGATGGGGGCAACGACTCGGGGCTCAAAAAGCTCCCCGGCGGAGTTACCAGCGGCGGGCCGCCAAAATCGCGCGGTGCGGAATAGTTTTCTCGCGGGTCCGGAAGCATCTCATTGTATTGCACCGGAGAGACCGCCGACGCTGCCCCCGCAGCTTGATACCCGGCATAGGGCGTGCGGCCGGGTTGATATGCCTGGTTTGGGGTCGCCGCGTAAGGTGACGCGGTCGGCGCCGCTTGATAGGGCGAAGCGGCGGTCGGTTGCTGGGCGTACGACAATGGCTGAGGACTCGGCGAAACAGGATTGATCGCCGTGCCCCCATAGCCGCCATAGCCATCCGGACTCTGGGCACGCATCTGCTGCGGATTGGCCACGGCCTGCCGCAAGGGATCGTTCGAGACGGGCGATTGACGCGATTGGTAAGACGCCGGCTGCGGCGAGTTGCTCTGTGGGACACTCACCGGCTGTCCTTCCGACCACCGCATGGCCCCACTCGAATTCGACGGTTGCAAGGCGGTTAGCTCGTCGGGACTCTGGCTGCGCACCTGGGGCCGGCTTGCCGTACGTCCTGTGCCGCGAGCCCCCTTCTCACTGCCGGCGATGTTCTCCATGCCCTCGGGCGGCGAGAAAGTAAGCCGGGGAAGGTCTCCCTTCGAGGGATCGACATTGAACAGCCCGGACGCCTGAATGCGCCGTTCGCTGTTGCGAAACTTGCGGATGTCCGCGATATCTCCCGGCCGGAAATCCAACCGGTTGAGAATGACGTTTTGCCGGGTGTGCGGGTTGTCGCCCTTGATCTGCACTCGGATATCACCGACTCGGCATTGTTGCCCTTCTTCGAGCTTATAAATGATGTCGACAACGCCGGGTTCAAGGTCAAACCGCAGGTCGGCGATGGCGTTGGCAAAGACATACCCATTCGAGCCGTACAAGTCCTTGACCGTGCCGATGTCCTTATTCATGGCCGCTTGATCGAAGGGATCGCCCGCGGCGAGCTTGAGCGTCGGCATTAAGGCTTCGGTGGGAAACACGCGGTTACCCATGAACGAAATGTTGCGGACGTTGTAGCGCGGTCCTTCATAGATATGAAAGGTAACGTCCAGCTTGTCTTCATCGCGATTATAGCGCAGGTTGCGGCCGACCGTGGCCTTGAAGAATCCTAGGCTGCGGTAGTATTCGAGCAACCGCTCGCGGTCTTCGTCGAGGGTTTGATGGTCGACCTCGCCCTTGAGCACCCACAAAATCGGGGTTCGCGACTGAATCACCTTTTTCAGCCGGCCGTCCGGAGCGATCTCGCGGCTATTTCCTTCAAAAGAAATGCTACGAAACTTGAGTTTCTTGCCTTCGTTGATCAGAAACACCGCGCCCCGATCGCCTGGCTTGTCACCCTCGGCGATTTCGACGGTAACTCCGCTGAAACCTTTGGACTCATAATAGGCTTCGATTTTCCGGGCCGCTTCGCGCACGGCATACGGATCGAACGCGTCGTTCTTTTTAAGCCCTGTCTCTTTGCTCAGCTTGCTTTCGTTGACGGTGGTTCCGAAATAGCGGACATATTCGAGCACGGGCCGTTCGATCACTTCGAGCGTGATAACGACACCGCCTTGCACGAACTCCTTGCGCGGCACGACGTGGACGAACCAGCTTCGCGAGGTAAGTTTCTTGATATCCTTCTCGAACGCGGCCTGATCAAAAACGTGGCCGATACGCGTCGTCATTGCGTTGAGCACTTTCTCGCGAGAGTGCGTGCGATTCCCTTCGACGCGAATATCGAGCACATGCGCCACGGCGGCCGCTTGCGGCTCGGCGACGGAAGGCAACGCCAGCGAGCTTGAACCGCCGCCCGGCGGCGGCGCTTGCGCCAGCGCTGCCGGCGCGCCAAACACGGCGCACGCCAACAGCGCGGCCGACGCTTGGCGCAATATTCCCCAGACCTGGCGGCCGACAGGAGCCATGAACGCTCGCTTGTGAATCACGTTGACGAAACTTCGAGATGGGTACGGCATCCGCCGCGAAGCCTGAAACCGTCGCACATCGCAAGTCGCCAAGCGATTCGCAGTCCTTCGCGATTGAACCGTATTTTTGCTCGTTCCGACGCAAGCAGATGGGATCGCGCTTGGGGTCGGCCCGTTTGAGCAGCGTAGAAATACTGCATGCCGCCGGACGCGACAAGACGAAATTCACGCAGCGGGACAGTTTCCGTAACCAGCTTGCGCGAATTCGCTCACTAACCGATAGCGGTGCTGGCTGTCCACAGGCCCGCAAGCAGCTCCAGGGGGATGCCAAAATCCGCCAAATCGCCCAGCAATCTGTGGGGCATGCCGCCGGCTACGCCGATTTGCGCTCGGGGTAATTTCAGAAATCGTTTCCACCGCCCCGCGAGAAGCACTAGAACGTATCCGCCGAATTGAATTGTTCGAATTCGTCGTAGGGCTTATTGGCTGCATCCGTGAATCGAGTGAAGTCCTTCAGCCATGCTAGCTTCACGTCGCCGGTCGGACCGTTGCGTTGCTTGGAGACGATGAGCTCGGCCTCGCCGGCCACCTTGGCACGTTCTTCTTCACTCGTGCAGTAATATTCCTCGCGATGGACAAACATCACCACGTCGGCATCCTGCTCGATGGCCCCGCTTTCGCGCAGATGGCTCATCCGCGGTTTATTGTCGCGAGTCGCCTCGGCCTGACGGTTGAGCTGCGCAAGGCACATGACTGGCACCTTGAGTTCGCGGGCCAACCCCTTCAAACGCCGGGCAATCTTGGCCACCTGTTCCTGACGCGGATCGCGCGGGTTATCGGGCTCGATAAGCTGCAAGTAGTCGATCACCACCAACCCCAGATTGCTGCGCCGCTTGAGCCGGCGAGCCGTCGCGGCAATCTCGGTGATTGTGCGGCTAGGCGTGTCATCGACAAACAGCGGAGCCTGACTCATCTCGGCGGCCTTCTCCACCAGTCTCCGACGATCATCGTTCGAAATCGAGCCGTTACGCAACCGCATGCCGTTGACCCTGGCCAGCGAGCAAAGCAAGCGGTCGGCCAATTCCACCGAGGACATTTCAAGGCTCACGAACAGCGTGCCCACCCCCTGCGAAAGCGCGGCATGCTCGGCAATATTGAGCGCGAGCGCCGTCTTTCCCATGCTCGGACGCGCCGCCAGAATGATCAGCTCCGACTCGTGCAACCCGCCGGTCATGCTGTCGAAGTCACGAAACCCCGACTCGACACCTCCCAGGGAATGCTCCTGCTTCATGCGGGCATCGATGCGTTCCATGGCATCTTGCAAGATATCGCGGATCGACGAGAGCTCGCCGCCGGCCTGCGTGTCCAAAATCGAAAAGATCCGTTGCTCGGCTCGGGCCAAAAGCTCCTTCGAATCGTCTACTTCGTCATAGGCATCGCGCAAAATTTCGGTGCTCGAAAGTATCAACGCGCGAAGCGTCGACTTGCTCTTCACGATCTCGGCGTAGTGCGTCGCGTTCGCGGCCGTCGGCACCGATTGCAACACCTCGGCCAAGTACGCGGCGCCTCCGACACGTTCGAAGTCTCCCTTGGCCCGCAAGCGTTCCACGAGCAACGTCGTGTCGATCCGACGCCCTTCGTCGTGCATCGTCCGAAGATGGCCGTAGATGATGCGATTGGCGTCGTCGTAAAAGTCGTCCGCCCGGAGGATCAACGCAACGTCGTCGCAGACCACCGGTAGAAGCAGAATACTGCCCAGCACGCCCCGCTCGGCCTCGAGATTGCAAGGCGGCCTGCGGTCGAGGATCTCGGAATTAACCTTCATTTCTAGCCTCCCTGCGGTCGCGAACCTCTGGCTCCAGGGCATCTCACGGACCAGCACCTTGCGGTATATCCGGCCCTGAGCAAATCGAAGCAGACCGATCGATTCGTTATTCGACGCGGAAAATAGCGCCCAGCGCAGCCACCATGGCGCTAATGACGATTGAGATGCGTCCTGACGTCCTATCGCTTAGTTTCGCCGAGAGGCCACTCGTCAGCAAGCGCCCACGTTTTGAGTTTCGTCGAATCCCCCGGGTATCCTACCGGTCCGACGCTACCGACAGGACACTTGCTGGGAGACAATGGGCAACAAAAATGGCCCACACCGGATTTCAGTGCGGGCCACTTTCGAATATATGCTGTTGAGAACTTGTCGATAATCGACTGCTGCGGCTATTTCTTGTCTGCGGCTTCTTCGGTCACGGTGGGCACCACCCAGACTTTGAGCTCGGCTTCGACTTCGTGGCCGAGGTGGATGTTGACCGTATACAATCCAAGCTCCTTGAGCGGGCCCTTGAGGCGGACCTGATCGGCCGTGATCGTGAACTCGGTCTTCTTGAGGGCGGCTACAATTTCCGGTGCCCCGACCGAACCGTACAGGTGGCCTTCGTCGTTCGCGTTGGCCTCGATCGTGATGCTTTGCCGTGCAAGATTGTCGGCGAGCTGCCGCAGCCCGGCCATCCGAGCGTTCTGAATCTCTTGCAGCTTGGCACGGTGCTTCTCAACCATCCGCTTGTGATGATCCGTGGCAATCGTTGCCAGACCCTGGGGCAGTAGATAATTCATGGCATAGCCGCGCTTCACTTCGACGACATCGCCTTGCTGGCCGACATGATCGACCGATTGGATCAAAAGCAGCTCCACACCATTATGCTTGCCGCGAGGAAGCCGCTTGAGACGGGTGCCTGCTTTGGAAGACTTGGCCATGACTTGGTAAACCTCGTTCGAAATAGTTTCGCTATGTTGTGTTGTTATGAAAAGTTCAGACGCGCCAGGTACAAAAATCGACCGTCTCCCGCCTGCTGACTGCTCGCTCAGAATGGGATATCGTCATCCGGTGGGGCATCGAATTCGTCGTGCGCGGGCGTTGGAGCGCCCCCGCGAGCCGACGGCCGCGAACCACTTCCGCCACCAGTGGGTCCCCCTCCGGGGCCACCGCCTGGAGCGCCGCGTCCGCCCAGCATCTGCATCCGTTCGCCGATCACGCGAAGTTTCGAATTCTTCTTGCCGTCTTTCTCCCAGGTGTCGAGCTTGAGCCGGCCTTCGACAAGGACGCTCGAACCTTTGCTCAAGTATTCGCTGGCGACCTCGGCGGTTCGCCCCCAAAGCGTCACGTCGACGAACGTTGTCTCGTCAATCCACTCGCCGCTAGCGCTCTTGCGACGATCATTCACGGCCAAACCGATCTCAGTAACCGCCGTACCACTGGGAATGTAGCGCAGCTCGGGGTCGCGCGTCAGGTTGCCGACCAGAATGACGCGATTAAAACTAGCCATTCGTCAGCTCCTTTCTGGCGTTCTGGAAACGCCGTCTCCCTGGAAGCGCCATCTCGTAGGCAAGCGGCTCGTGATCAATACGCCCAGCACCGCGCGTTATTCAACGGCGCTCGGAATTTCATCATCGCTCGACACGTCCGCGACCACGGGTTCGGCCGGACGCCGCTGGGCAATGGTGCCGCTCAGGGCGTGGCTCACCAGGGCATCAGCAATTCGCGGATCAACTTTCAAAAACAGCGTCCGCAGGATGCTCTCGCTGATCTGGCACATCCGCGTCAGCTCTGCGAGCTTGCTGCTATCGAGCTTGAAGTAGGTCAGCCAGTAGGTACCCTTCCGCTGCCCGTTGATCGGATACGCCAGGCGACGTTCTTCCCATAGGCGGCTGGCCTGTATTTCACCGCCCAACTTCTGGATCAACTCGGGAATCTGGCCCGAAACGCCAACCGCATCGCGAGCGTAGCGATTCGAGTCCAGTATGAACATGCCTTCGTAAACGTTGACTGGCACAACCGCTCTCCTGGTAATTTCGTGAGTCGTTGATTTCTTCGTGGCGGCTGGCAATTATTCGCCGGCCGCCCCGTGCGAAAGCGCCGCCCGATTAGGCCGCGCCTCCATTGTATTTGTTCATTGCCACGGCAGTCCCCTCGCGGACCCACAGGGCCACCGCGTCGGCGGCTTGCTTGATGGCAACTTCGATGTCGTCGATCTCGTCCTTCGTAAACTTACCGAGCACAAATCCCGCCACGTCGCGGCCAGCGGGCGGACTCCCGATGCCGATCCGCAACCGCGGGACATCGTCGCCGCCTAACCGATGCAGGATATCTTTGAGCCCTTTTTGCCCACCCGACGAGCCGCTAGTCCGAAAACGCAGCTTCGCGAGCGGCAGGTTCAAATCATCCCCCACCACGAGCAGGTCTTGATGTTTCAATTTATAAAAGTCCCGCGCCGCGAGCACGCTCTGACCACTGAGGTTCATGAGCGTATGCGGACACAACAACAGGACCTTTTCACCACCGATGCCTGCTTCCACGACTTCGCCGCGGAAAGCCGCCTTCGGCGGAGTCGTTCCAAATGTCTTGGCAAGTTCGGCAGCCACGCGAAAGCCGACGTTATGCCGCGTTCCTTCGTACTTACGGCCGGGGTTTCCTAATCCGACAACCAGTTTCATGCCGTATCGCCACTACCGGCAAATGCCAGCCGCCCCGAACCACTACTCCTCGGCTTCGTCCCCTTCGGCCTTGCGGCCGATAACCTCGGGCTCGGCGGCTTCGCCACCGGCCTCCGCCACGGCCTCCTCACGATGCACCACGCAATGCACAATCACGTCGTCCGGATCGCTTACCAGCTTCGCACCACCGGGCAACGTTACCTGGCCGGCCGTAATGGCGCCTCCCAACTTGAGCTCGCGAATACTGACGTCGATCTTCTCGGGAATCGCAATTGCCTCGCATTCGATTTCAATCTCGTGCACGATATGCTCGACCGCCCCACCTTCTTTAACGCCGGGAGCTTCGCCACGAAGCTCGACCGCCACCCGAACCTCGACACGCTCGTGCTCGGAAACGCGAGCGAGGTCGACGTGCAGCACATCCGTGCCGTAAACGTCCCATTGCAACTCGCGAATAAATGCCTTCTCGTTCACGGCGCCCTTGAGCTCGACGACACGACCGCCATGACGCAGCACCGCGGCAATCTCATCCGCCACGACCGAGAGGCTTTCATTGGCCTCGCCGTGGCCATACAGGATAGCCGGAATGCTACCGGCTTGACGCTGCCGCTTGGCATTGCGTTTGCCTCGTGATTCACGCTTGGTAACGTTCAGTGCTTCGGCCATAGCCCTCGTTATTCCTTCCAATAAACCGCAAACGCCAGTGGGGCAAACCAATCATTTTCCCGGAATGCGAGAATCTTTCAAGACCGTCGGGGGAAAGAAATTTCGCAACTTTTTCGCGGCAATCCACCTCCAACCCAAATCCCAGCCCCGCGATCACCGTTTCAACTCGCCGATCGTCAATCAAATAGCCGGCTGACCGATTCGTTACGATGAATCCGTTTAATCGCCTCACCCAGCAGGGGGGCCACGCTCAGGACCTTGACCTTAGGGATCACGGCCTCTGGCCTGAGCGGGATCGTATCGGTTAATACAACCTCGTAAATCGGCGACTTGGACAGCTTCTCCACCGCCGAACCAACCAGCAGGCCGTGCGTGGCGGCCACGTAGATTCGCGAAGCGCCCCGCTGGTGGATCACCTGCGCCGCGCCGCAAATCGAGCCCGCCGTGCTGATCATGTCGTCGAACATCAGCGCGACCTTGCCCTCGACCGACGCGCCAATGATATTTTCCTGGCGAGTATGCTCGGCATCGGCTCGCCGCTTGTCGACGATCGCCAGCGCCGCGCTCAACCGCTCGGAGTGCCCCAGCGCTCGCTTGATGCTCCCCTCGTCGGGACTCACCACCACGAGTTCCTTCGGGTCGAACCCCAAATCGAGAAAATACTCGTTCAGCACGGGCGCCGCGTAGAGATGATCGACCGGCACGTCGAAAAATCCCTGAATCTGCGCGGCATGCAGATCCATGGCGAGCACCCGATCGGCGCCGGCCCGTGTGATGATGTTCGCCACCAGCTTGGCCGTGATCGGCACTCGCCCTTCATCCTTCCGGTCCTGACGAGCATAGCCAAAGTACGGGATCACCGCGGTGATCCGCTCGGCGCTGGCCCGTTTGCAGCTCTCGATCATGATCAAGAGCTCCATCAGATTCTCATTCACCGGCGGCGATGTCGGCTGCACCAAGAACACATCGCGGCCGCGGATGTCTTCGTCGACCTTGCAGCTAATTTCGCTATCGGGAAAGTTGCCGATCGTGATCCGCGCCATCGGCAGGCCCAGATAATCGCAGATCCTGCGAGTCAGATCGCGATTGGCGCGGCCGCTGAAAATCTTCAAATCGTTCATCGCAAGATCACTTTCGCCCGAAAACACGGCAAATCACAAGACTAGGCAGCAGCTTACCCCGCTCCGACCGACGCAGCCCGACTGCGGCCAAACCCACATTGTAGCCGGTGCGCTAGCCGCCCGCCTTGCGCATCGCCTCTTCGACAATCGCCAGCTCGTCCATGCTATTGATCGACAAGGCCTCGCACGGTTCGAGCACGGCGAGCGCACGCACGTCCTTGCCATCGGCCAAGAGCACGCCCGGGCAATCCGTAATGTAGTACTCCCCTTGGGCATTGTCGGAACGAATTCCCTCGAGCGCCCGCAGCAGGTCTGGCCCGTGAAACACGTACGTACTGAGGTTCACCTCGGTGATGGCCCGCTGCTCGGGCGTGGCGTCTTTCTCCTCAACGATGCCGGTGAAATTGCCGTCGGCATCTCGGACGATCCGCCCCAGACCGTGCGGATCGTCTTTGCGTGCGGTTCCTAAAATACATGCAGGGCGAGAGCGTTCATACTCGGCCAAGAGCTTGCCGATCGAACGGCTCTGCATGAGCGGCGAGTCGCCGGCGACAACCACCACCGCGCCGTCGTGCCCGGCCAGATGCTCGCGAGCGCTCATTACGGCGTGCCCCGTGCCCCGCTGCTCGGCCTGCAGCGAGAAAGCCACATCGGGCCGGTCGCCCACGGTCTGCTCGACATCCTCTGCCCGATAGCCGACGACGATGATCGTCTTCGAAATCCCCGCCGCCCGCAGCGAGTCGAGCACATACTCGAGCATGGGCCGGCCCAATACCGGAACCAGAACCTTGGGCAGCTCGGATTTCATGCGGGTGCCCTTGCCCGCGGCCATGACGACTGCCAAAGGAGCGTTCACGTCGACCTCGCAAAACAGTTGTGGATGCCAAATAACATGCCGAGTTCACCATCTTGGCAAGAGCGGGACGCGGGTGCCAGGGCCCCCAAGTTGAAAAACCTATCGCTGGAGGTCTGCGAACATTGATGTTTGTGGCGTTTCGCCGCATCTACGCTCGCGTTGACAGCGGTAGGGGGGCCTCTACAATGATACGTTTTCCCCTAGGCATGCCCTTTGTGCGGCGCTATTTTTGGCCGCCGAAACCTCGGAGCCCCTCCCGCGTTGCTTACCCCTACCGAAAAGGCCGACGTACTGATTGAAGCCCTGGGCTGGATTCGCCAATTCCGGGACAAAGTAACGGTCATCAAGCTTGGCGGGAGCTTGCTCGATGACGTGGATGCGCTGCGGCATCTGCTGGTCGACATTGTCTTCATGGAAACGGTCGGCATGCGGCCGGTCGTCGTTCATGGCGGTGGCGCCGCCATCAATCGAGCCATGGATGCCGCGGGACTGACGCCAAAATTCATTCAAGGACGCCGCTACACCGACCAGCCAACGCTGGACATCGTCGAACGCGTCCTGGGCTACGAGACAAACGAGCACATCGCGGATCGGATCGAAGAGTTTGGCGGCCGCGCGGCGCCGCTCAACTTTCGCACCACGAACGTGCTCTATGGCGAGCGTCTGACGCTGACCGGCGACGGCGGTGAAGAAATCGACCTGGGCTCGGTGGGCACAGTCACCCGCGTCGACCGGACGACGATCAACAATCTTTGCTATGCCGGTACCGTGCCCGTCATTCCGTCGATGTGCCTGGGCCCCCACGGCGAAAAGCTGAACGTGAATGCCGATACGGCCGCAACCGCCGTGGCGCAGGCGATGGGCGCCGAAAAGCTCGTTTACATGAGTGATGTCAACGGCGTTCGTCTTAAGAAAGACGATCCGGAAACACTGATCCACTCGCTGACCGAAACCGAGGCGCGGGAGCTGATCTCCAACGGCACGGTCGAGCGGGGCATGATCCCCAAGGTCGAGGCCTGCCTCGAAACACTTGGCAAGGGAATCCGCAAAATCCATATCATTGACGGCCGCGTGCGGCACGCCCTGCTCCTGGAAATCTACACGAACAAAGGGGTGGGAACGGAAATCATCAAGGATCGCTAACGGTCCGGACGCCGGAGTCTAACGTCGAACCTTCGTCAGGCCCGCCCTGTCCTAGTTGCTTCCCCCAAACGCGCCGGTAGGTCGGCTTCTGCCCTCGACTGCAAAAACCCTTCGGGAGAACTCGCACGATGACAACCGCACAGGTCAGTCCCAAGTCCGGCCAAATCATCGATACCTTTGCGAAGTTCGTGGTGCCCAACTACCGCCGTTATGGCGTCGTGCTCCAGCGCGGCGCAGGAAGCTGGGTCTGGGACGCCGACGGACACAAGTACCTCGACTTCTTCCCCGGTTGGGGCTGTAATCTGTTGGGCCACTGCCCCCAGCCGATCGTCGAGGCCGTGCAGGATCAGGTTGCCAAACTGATCCACGTGCCCAACACCTGGTACACCGAAGCCCAGGGCGAGTGGGCCCGGCTGCTGTCCGAACGCAGCTTCGGCGGACAAGCGTTCTTCTGCAACTCGGGCACCGAGGCCAACGAAGCCGCCATCAAGCTCGTGCGGCTGCACGCCCCCAAGGGACGCTATAAGATCATCACGTTCGAGGGCGGCTTTCATGGCCGCACCCTCGGGGCCACCGCAGCCACGGCCCAGCCCAAGTATCACGAAGGTCTGGGCCCCCTGATGGCCGGCTTCGTCTACGCGCCTTATGGCGATCTCGACGCCGTGAGCAAGCTGGTCGATGACGAAACCGCGGCCATCATGATCGAGCCCATCCAGGGCGAAGGCGGCGTCAATCTTCCGCCCGAGGGATTCCTCCAAGGCCTGCGTTCGATCGCCAACGACCAGGGCCTGCTCCTGGTATTTGACGAGGTCCAAACTGGTTGCGGCCGCACGGGCGAGTGGTTCGGTTACCAGCACTTCGGCGTTACGCCCGATGTCATGACGCTGGCCAAGAGCCTATGCGGCGGCGTGGCCGGCGGAGCGATGCTCACGACCGCCGAAATCGCGCCCAGCCTGCGGCCTGGTATGCACGCTGCCACTTTCGGCGGAAATCCGCTCGCGGCGCGAGCCGGCATCGCAGCCATTGAAATGATCGATCGCGAAGGCCTGTTGTCCCATACCAAACGGCTGGGCGATCTCTTTCGCGAACGGCTCACCGCCCTGCAAAGCGAATGCGACCTGGTGCAAGACGTGCGCGTGCAGGGGGTGATGATCGGCGTCGAATTGTCGATCGACGGCACGCCAGTCGTGCAAGGCTGCATGGATCGCAAACTGCTGGTCAACTGCACGCACGGAACGGTGATTCGGCTCTTGCCGGCGATGAACCTCTCCGAGCAAGAATTGCACGACGGCTGCGATATCCTTTGCGAAGTCATCAAGGAACAAACAGGCTGAGTCGCTCGAACACACTCAGGTGACTGACGCCGGCGATTCATGGGAAATTCGAGTTATGCGACACCTGCTCACAGTGGCCGATCTTTCGTCGGCCGAGATCGAACGTATCTTTGCGATCACCCAGGATCTCAAATCCAAGTACGCCGAAGGCCGGCGCGATGCCCTGCTCCCGGGCCGTGTCATGGCGCTCCTCTTTGAGAAGCCCTCGCTCCGCACACGAGTCAGCTTCGAGGCGGGCATGACCAACCTGGGCGGCAGCAGCATCTTCCTCGGGCAAGACGCCGGCTTCGGTTCGCGCGAAAGTATCGCCGACTTCGGCCGCGTGCTCAGCCAGTATGCCGACGTCATCGTGCTACGGGCACACAAGCACGACACGGCCACCGAACTGGCCAATTACAGCACCTGCGCGGTCATCAACGGGCTCACGGATTTCGCGCATCCTTGCCAGGCGTTGGCTGACCTGTACACGCTGAAAGAACATATCGGCCGGCTTCAGGGCCACACGCTGGCATACGTGGGCGACGGCAACAACGTGGCCCGCAGCCTCGCCGAGGGCTGCGGCCGGATGGGCCTCAAGTTCGCCATCGCCTCGCCGCCAGACTTTCAGTTCGACGATGCGTTTCGCAACCATCTCGAAGCGGAGATTCCGGAGCTCGAGATGCTCGTCACCACCGACCCGGCCGAAGCCGTGCAGGGCGCCGTGGCGGTTTATACCGACGTCTGGACCAGCATGGGCCAGGAAAAGGAATCGACCCAACGGCGCAAGGCGTTCGCCGACTACCAGGTCAATGAGAAGTTGATGGCCAAGGCGCCCGAAGGCGCGCTGTTCATGCACTGCCTACCGGCGCATCGCGGCGAAGAAGTGACCGACGCCGTCATGGATGGCCCCCAAAGTGTCGTCGTCCAGCAAGCCGGTAATCGGCTCCACGTGCAAAAGGGCGTGTTGGCGTGGATCCTAGGCGCGCAAAGCTGAACGCGGTAGCCCTACGATAAGCCGCTTCAAGAAGCGTCCCCCCTTACCGAAATTCGACAAGGACACTCCGCATGCGTCACGATGGCCGTTCCCCCGATGCCCTGCGCCCCATTGTCATCGAACGAGGCTACACGCGGCCCAGCGCCGGCAGCGTGCTAATCCGTAGCGGCCGCACCACGGTGCTCTGCACGGCCAGCGTCGAAAATAGCGTCCCCCCGTGGATGGCCGGCAAGGGGCGCGGCTGGGTCACCGCTGAATACAGCATGCTGCCTGGCAGCACCAGCCCTCGCAAACGCCGCGATGTGGGCAAGGTCGACGGTCGAACCACGGAAATCCAGCGACTGATCGGCCGCAGCCTGCGCGCCATCGCCGATCTGGATGCCCTCGGCGAACGCTCCATTCTCGTCGATTGCGACGTGCTCGAAGCCGATGGCGGCACGCGCACGGCTAGCATCACCGGAGCGTTCATCGCGCTGGTCGACGCGATCCGCACGATTCCAGATCTGGCCAAGTATCCGCTTACCGACAGCATCGGGGCCATCAGCGTCGGTATTGTCGGCGGCCGCCCCGTACTCGACCTGGACTACGTCGAGGACGTCGACGCCGAGGTCGATATGAATGTCGTCATGACCGGCGCCGGCCGCTTTGTCGAAGTGCAAGGCACCGGTGAAGAGGCCACGTTCAGCGAAGAGGAACTTGCAGCATTGCTAAAGCTCGCCCGGGGCGGATTGGCCGAAATCCGCACGCTGCAGCAACAGGCGCTGGGCGCGAACTGGCCGTTCAAAACATAGCGCGCACTTTCAGACGCGCAAGGGGGGCATGCCTCACCTCGAGGCCCCCGAAAATCAAACGTTGACGAAACCACGGCCACTTCTCAGCGATGCATCTGCCCGCGGCCGACGGCTTCAAAGGCGTTCTGGTAGTAATCGATCGTCGGACGACGAGCGTCCGCGGGCCAGGTCACGGCAACCACATCGAATCGGGCAGAGCATTCGAGTAGATCGTGCCGCTTCAGATAGGCGAGCGCCAGTCGCGTGAGCCGCTGCTGCTTGTCCTGATCGACCGCTTCCGCCGGATGCCCCGCGCCGTGATGGCGACGGGTTTTCACTTCGACGAAGACAACGGTCCGCCCGTCAACGGCGATCAGATCGAGTTCTCCCAGCCGGTCTCGCTCGCGCCGGCCGACGATCTTCATACCTCGTCGGCGAAGAAAACGTTCCGCGGCGCGCTCGCCACGACGATCCAGAGATTGGTAGCTGGCCCAAACGGCCTGCCAGCGCGCGATCCAACGAGGTAGCTTCATCGTGCACGCTCCTCGCCGAGGGCCCTGCACTACCGCCACTTTTCAACGCCCCAAACGGTTACCGGCACGGCACAAGCAACCCCATGGACCGGCGCCGCGAAGAACGTCCCATCGCCATTAGTTCCGACCGCCAGGGACCACGCGCCCCAGGCTGTGCCGACTACTCGTTCTTCCCAGCCACTTCGGCGCGCCGCTCGCGCAAACGCACCGCCTTGCCGACGCGATCGCGAAGGAAGTACAGCTTCGCCCGGCGGACAACACCGCTCCGCTTCACTTCGATCTTGGCGATCTTGGGCGAATGCAGTGGGAACTTGCGCTCAACACCCTCGCCGGCGACAATGCGGCGCACGGTAAACGTCTCGCGCGTGCCGGATCCGGCCCGCGCAATTACCACGCCGTTGAAGATCTGAATCCGCTCTTTCTCGCCTTCGAGAATGCGGGTGTGTACGTCGACGGTGTCGCCGATTTGAAAGCTGGGAACCTCGCCTTTCAGCGACTTCTGCTCGACGAGATTGAGAATCTGCTGGCTCATGGCATTCGGCCTTTCTGCTAGTTATTAACCTTAATATGCTCGAACTCGAAAAGAGCGACTGCGAATGCCCCGGTGATCCGGCCAGGCGGCTCGCCCCTCTCCGAGGGTTGATTGTTGATTCAGGATTTCTGTCGTTTTTCCCGTTCGTCCCACAAGTCAGCACGTTTTTCGCGAGTGCGTTTGGCACTCTGTTCGCGCCGCCAACGGGCGATTTCCTCGTGGTTACCTCCCAGCAGCACTTCGGGCACCGCCAAACCGCGATACTCTCGTGGCCGCGTGTACTGGGCAAACTCGAGCAATCGATCATCGCCCGAGAATGAATCTTGTCGGTTGCTGTCTTCGTCTCCCAAAACGCCCGGCACCAGCCTGGCCACGGCGTCGATGATAACCATCGCGGCAACTTCGCCGCCGCCAAGAATGTAGTCGCCGATCGAAATCTCGTCCGGCTTCAAAATCTCCTTCACGCGTTCGTCAAAACCTTCATACCGACCGCACAATAGGAGCAGCCGCTTATACCCGGCTAGCTCCTCGACGATCCGCTGGTCGAGCCTGCGCCCTTGGGGCGAGAGCAGGACCAGATGGCCGGCGTGCTCCGTAGCCGCTTGCACCGCCTCGACGCACTCGACGACCGGCTCGACCTTGAGCACCATTCCCGGACCGCCGCCGAACGGTCGATCGTCCACGGTATGGTGCTTATTGGTCGCCCAATCGCGAATATTGTGCGTCGAGACGTTGATCAGCCCTCGCTCGATGGCCAGCCTAACCAGGCTCTGCCCCAAATATCCGCTCAGGATCTCGGGAAACAACGTCAACACGTCGAACCGCATGGCGGCGAGCCCGTGGTAGCTTTGGTCTCATCAAGCACTCGAGGCCAATGACCTTGGCCCCCCCGCGGCCTATTCGGTCGCGGCGGCTTCCTCGCTCGACGCACTTTCCGCGGCAGGCGTCCCAGCGGCCGCAGCCGGTTCCGGTTCTGAGCCCGGCGCCGGAGGAATGTAAGCCGGTGCGCCTGGATCGGGCACGATCCGCGGCATCGCCAGCTTCTCGCGAGCCGACTGCTGCTCAGCGAGATGCGTGCCGTTTTCACCGTACTTTTTGATCAGCGTCTTGACCTTCATCGACGGCTGCGCACCAACTCCCAACCAGTAGGCAATCCGGTCGGCTTTCAATAAAGCCCGCGCGTCGGTGTCGCTCACCATGGGGTCATAGGTGCCCAGTTCTTCAAGCACGCGGCCATCGCGCGGGTTGCGCGAATCCACGGCACAGATGCGGAAGAACGGCCGGTGCTTCCGGCCCAACATTTTCATACGAATTCGAACTGCCACGCGGTCCTCCTGGATCTCAAAATGCGTTCTGAACGAGTGTAATAGGTTTGTCGAAAGCGTGTTCTTGTGAGCGCTACTTGTGGCGCTCGTCGCGTTTACGTTTGCGGGCATCTTTTTCGCGCTGCTTGCGAAGCTTGGCCCGTTCGGCCGAAGTGAGCCGCTTGCCGGTGCCCAGTTTGGGTTTTTGCAACGTAGCCAGAGGATTCGAAAGGCCCTTTTGCAAATCTTGCACGCGGCGCAAGCGGTCGCGCATGCCCAGGCTGGACATTTCCTTCATCAGCGCGGCCATACCGTCAAACTGCTTGACCAGGTCACTGACTTCCTTGGCTTCGACGCCCGCGCCCGCGGCGATACGACGCCGGCGGCTCTGGTCGATCAGCCTGGATGGGTTACGACGTTCGGCAGGCGTCATGGCATCGATGATTCCACCTAGCCGTTTCATGCCCCCTTCGGCGTCGACCGAGTCCATCATCTGCTGCATGCCGCCCATGCCCGGAATCAGGCTCATGATTTTGTTGAGCGGACCAAGTTTTTTGGTCTGACTCATCATCGAGCGAAAGTCGTCCAGGGTGAATTCACCCTTGCGCATCCGCTCTTCTTGACGAGCCATCTCGTCCTGGTCGAATTTCTGTTGCGCCTGCTCGACCAGGGTAAGAATATCCCCCATGCCCAGAATACGCTGGGCCATGCGGTCGGGATGAAATTCCTGGAGCGCGTCGAGATGCTCGCCGGTGCCGATGAACTTGATCGGCACGCCCGTGACGTGCTTGACGCTAAGCACAGCGCCGCCGCGAGCATCACCATCGAGCTTGGTCAGGATCACGCCATCGAGCTCAAGCGCGTCGTTGAAGGCCTTGGCACTGTTCACCGCGTCCTGGCCGGTCATGCCGTCCACGACCAGGTATACCTGTTCCGGCTCGACACGCCGGTCGATCTGGCGAAGCTGCTCCATCAACTCTTCGTCGATGTGCAACCGGCCCGCCGTGTCGAGGATGACGACGTCGGCCCCGATCTTCTTGGCCTGCGCTACAGCGGCCTGGCAGACGGCGACAGGATCTTTCGCGCCAGGCTCGGAGTAGACATCGATCTCCAATTGCTGGCCGATGACGTGCAATTGTTCAATCGCCGCGGGACGCTGCAAGTCGGCGGCCACAAGCAATGGCTTCTTGCCGCGTTCTTTGAGCAATCGCCCCAGCTTGCCGGTGGTGGTGGTTTTGCCCGAGCCCTGCAAACCGCACATCATCAGCACCGTCGCGCCGGGCTTCAGATGCAAGGAGTGATCAACCGGCCCCATCAAGTCCATGAGCTCTTGATGGACGATGCCGACTACCTGCTGGCTGGGATCGAGCGCGCCAAGCACGCGTTCCCCGAGCGCCTCTTGACTGACGCGTGCGATGAAGTCTTTGACGACCGGATAGCTGACGTCCGCCTCGAGCAGCGCCTTCTGCACCAGGGCCAGCCCGTCGCGCATGTTCGACTCGGTCAGCTTGCTCTTACCGCGCAGCGACTTGAACGCACTGGCCAGGTTTTCTTGCAAGGACTCAAACATGGAATCGCAACGCGAACGATCTAAAGGACCATTGAAAATCAACCGTGGCGTGGACCATCCCGCCTTGATGTACGAGGGACGTCACGCAGCACTGCGCAAAGCCGACCACCCAAATTCCCCACCGGACAGCCAAACGCAAAAGAACCCAAACGCAAAAAACATTGGCTGCGCACGGCCCCCCCTAACAATGGGCCCGGGACCTTGGGCAAACCCGCATTCTAGCGAAGCTGGTGGCTCGATTGCAATCCATGCGGCACCTAGCAATCTGCATTTCGGATGCTAGCAAACTATTGACTTTAGGTAGTCGGGAGCGACAATAGAACGTTTTAAGTGATCAGCGTGTTTTTCGCTGCCCGCCCGGAAAATTACTGCGACGACCCACCTTCATTCGAACGGTTGGATCTTGCCCGAATAGAGTGACCTGCCAGGAGGGTTCCAAGGTCGGCAAGATCGGTCTCACGAAAGTCTGATGGAGCGGTTTTTCAACGGTTCTTCGAGTTTTGGCTGAGTTTCGATTCGGCAGATTGTATTACCCGCCGAACGGCGTGCGATTTTTTTGCGTTTTTGGAGGTTTTGATTCGATGCGGCAAATGCGGAATGTGTTTGAAGCGATCCTGAAGTACGGTCACGACGAGGACTTCGCCCCGTGTGAGGACGACGGCTTTACGCCGACGGAAGCCCCCGCCGGCTCGAAGGAGAAGCTGGAAATCCTGGCAGCTCGCGTCCTGCGTGGTGAGCCCCTCTGGCACCCCGAAGATCGTGCCGACTATAGCGGTTTGACCGGCGCCGTGCGCCCGCGGGAATAACAACAGCGAGCATGCTCGCAGATGGAAGAGTGTTCGCACAAGGTCGAACGTCGCCGTTAAGTCTCGACCCCAAAAAGCATCTCGACCTTCAACACATCGCCCATCGACCCAGGGGCGATGTGTTTTTTTTTGCGCGCTCGAATAATTCAGCCTCACACATAACGAGGCCCTGCTAACGCCGTTCTTGAAGCCCGGATGAGCGGGGACCGACCATCCCCCCTTCGCGGGCAGCCATCCAATGATCGGCCAAACGTTCCGGAGGGGGCAGCTCCCAGAGGCCGCCCTACTTGGCCATGCTGGCCTGGGCCGACTGCGACTCTTCAAAGGCCGCCTTCTCAGTGGCCAAAGCGTCAAGGTGCGCTTTCGCGGCATCCGCATCCGCGGCGGCAGCCTGGCTTACCTTCGTCTTTTCGGCGAGCGCGGCCTCGGCGGCAGCAAGCGCTTCGGCAGCCTTCTTGGCGACATCTGCGGCGGCGGCCGTTGCCGATTTCTGAGCCTCGACCTCAGCGGCGGCTTGGGCGGCAGCTTCCGCGGCGGAGTTCACGGCGGCTACCTGTTGCTCCACACGCATTTGTAACGTCGGAGGATTCGATAGCAGATTTGCCACCTGCGCGCCGTCGGCCACATTCCAAACGCGAACCTCGCCCAGCCAATCGCCGGCTATCACGCGGCCAGAATCGTGTGTAATGGCGACTTCAAGCGCCAAGTCGCCCAACGCCGGAAATTCCTTAATCACCGTACCGCCGCCGTCCCATAGCTTTGTGAGCCTGTCTCGTCCGGTCGATACGAGCTTGCCGTCCTGGGCAAACTCGAGGGCGGTTGCACCGCCGCCGTGCGCAGCGATGTTCTTAATTTCTTTGCCGCCCTCCATCTCCCAGAGCTTGATCGAGCCGTCCTCGCTCGCGCTAGCCAGGACATTAGAATCCGGGCGCCAGCTAACGTCGGTCACGCCGCCCTTGTGGCCGGCCAGGTTTTGATACTCACGGGCCGTCTCGGCCTCCCATACGAACAGGCTGCCATTGCGGTCGGCCGTAGCCAACAGCACGCCATCAGGACTGAACTCAACGGCGTAAATCCACTCGGTATGTTTGCGAATTTCGTGCAGAAGCTCGCCTTCATTCGAGTAAATTCGTACCACGCGACCCGGCCCTCCCAGCGCGATGCGCGTGTGGTCTTCATTGATGTCGGCGGCCAGGACCACGTCGAGCTCTTCTCCCACGGTCGTTACGCGCTCGCCCGTCTTGACATCATAAACGGCGGCGATGCCCAGCTTTGCCCCGGTACCACCACCAGCCAGCAGCAGCGTACCCGAACGACTGAACTTCAAGACGTGCGGCACCCCCTCGGGAAACGGCAACACGCTGATCAACTCCGCGGTGTCCGTGTTATATAGCGAGATCTGCTTCTGCCCGGCCACGGCGGCCAACGGTGCCCAGGGACTCGTGGCCAGCGCCGTCACGGCACCGGCCCGCGGCGTATAGACGACTGGCTGGCGCATGCGCTTCTCAGGCATTGGCGGCGGCCCTTCGGGCCTGGCGGCGCCAGAGCTCGCGCTCATCTGAAGCGAGGGCCCCTTCTTCACCTTGGCGACCGATCCGCTGTTTTCGAGCGCGCCCCCGAGGATCCATTTCTTGATGATGTCGAGCTTCGCTGCCGGAAGCTTGTCCTGCATCGGGGGCATCGCCGGTTCATCGGTATGATCCACCAGCCCCCACAGACGCGAGCTGTCCGGATCGCCGGGCTCGATCACCGCGCCGCTGGCGCCGCCCTCGATCGTGGCACCATACGCGGCCAGCGATAGGTCGCTCTTCTTCGTATCCTGGTTGTGGCAGCTAAAGCAGTGCTCGCGAAAGATCGGTTTGACATGCTCTTCATAGGTAATCTTCTCCGCGGGAGCGTCTTCTCCCCGCGCAACAGGCGTCAGCGTCAGCCCGCACGCCAGTAAGATTCCCCAATGGATTCGAAGCGTGATCGTCATCATTGCGTCCGCACTGAAGGAACAGTGAATCGTTTAGTGATTGAACAGGAATTCCCGTGAATTGAGCACTGCCCAGTAGATGTCATCGAGAGCAGCTCGCGGATTCTGATCCGCCGCGATCAGCGGTTCGAGCTTTGCCAGCTCCTCACTCGTCGGCTTCCGCGATAGGCACGAAATATAAATGCTCTCGATGATCTCGGCGGGGGTTTTACTCGCGTCGAGTTGGTTCTGGACCAGCTTGCTTTCGCCGATCTTGCGGGCGATCGTGTCACCATTGATCATGTGCAGCGCTTGCGACAAAGTCGGCGACGTGGTCGCCTCGGCTTCGCAAGCCGTCAGCCGCGGAGAACGGCCGAATGAAGCCAGGAAGTAATTGCTCGTCTGACCATCGGCAATCTGCACGGCGCGCGCGCCGATCGGCAGCCCTTGGAACTTGTCGGGCACGCCCGTCACTTGACTCAAGCAATCGAGCAAATTCTCGGCCGGAATGCGGCGGATGAGAGCGTGCGAAAAGTTCTTGAGATCGCCCTCGTTGCTCGCGTTTGGCTGCGAAGCCCGCTGATACGCCTGTGAATTGGCGATATCGCGTACCAATTGCTTGAAATCGTAATTGTAACTGGTCAGCTTGTCGCCCAATGCTTGGAACAATTCGGGATTGCTGGCCGGATTACTGACGCGGACGTCGTCGACGGGCTCGACAATGCCCAGGCCGAAGAAATGCGCCCAAACGCGGTTCGCCACGCTGGTCGCAAAAAACGGATTCTCCGGCGAAGCGAGCCACTTCACGAGTACTTCGCGGCGGTCCTTGCCGGCGACGTCCGGCGTTGCGCCACCCAGAAACTTCGGAGGCATCACGCGCCCGCCAACCGGATGGCTAATTTCGCCACCACCGGAATTGAAGACGATCGTCTCGCGATAGTCGGCGCCTTGCTTGCGCCCGATCTGAACAAAGAATGCGGCAAAGCTGTAATAGTCATCCATCGTCCAGCGGTCGAACGGATGGTTATGACACTGGGCGCACTGGGTGCGAATGCCCATGAACACCTGCGCCACGTTTTCGGCGGTCTTGAGTGTGTCGCGTTCGATTTGAAAGTAGTTTGTCGGCGGATTGCTGAACGTACCGCCGCTGGCGCTAAGCAGATCCTGCACCATCTTGTCGAGCGGCACATTGTTCGAAATCTGGTTTGTCAGCCAGCTCGAATAAAGAAACGCGCTCTTGTAGCTCACGTCGATCGACGACTTGACCATCAGCAGGTTGGCCCACTTGAGCGCCCAGATCTCGGAAAATTCCTTGCGCTCGAGCAACCGGTCAACCAGCTTCGCCCGCTTGTCCGACGAAGTGTCGTTCATGAACTCGTGATATTCCTCGGCCGTCGGCAGCAGGCCCGTGATATCGATCGTCACGCGGCGCAGGAACACTTCGTCCGAACAGAGCTCGCTGGGCTCGACGCGAATCTTGTTCAGCTTCGCATTGACCAACTCATCCACGTAGTTTGCCGGCGGCGTGTTGGGCGGTTCGTATTCCAATTCATTCGGCAATACAAGTGCCTGGCTGCCAACCGTAAATGTGTCGAAGCGAGCCATGATGAATGCTTCACCCCGCGCGCCCGCCGAGACCAGCCCGTTCGAGTCGATCGGGGCCGAGTTGTCGTTGTTCGACAGAAACACGACCAGGTTCGTCACGTCGCGATCGGTCCCGTCGGAATACTTCGCCCGGGCGATGAACTGCTGCATGGCCCCTTCGCCTTCCAGCACCACCTTGGGCGGGTAAATCTCCAGCGCCGTGGGCGTGGCGATGTCCCCTGGATCACGGGGCACGCCGGCCTCGAGCCAGCGAAGAACCGCGTTGTAGTATTCGCTGTCCGGAGGAAACCGCTTGCCACCCGTATGCGGAACCGAACCGTCAGCCTTTTGCAACAACAAGCTCTCGCGAGGCACCGCGAGATTGATCCGCCGGAAACCGATCTCATGGGTAATGCGGTGGAAATCGCCGTCAGGGTCATAGCCGAACAACGACAGATTGAAGCCATCCTTGCCCCGCGCCGCGCCGTGGCAACTGCCCACATTGCAGCCGGCGCGCATAAAGACCGGCATCACGTCGAGTTTGAAGCTGATCGCTCGATCGACCGTCGCTTGCGCGATCTTGACGGGCAGCTCGACTTTTTGGCCGCCGTATTCCAGCGCCAGCGTCGTCTCGCCGTCGGCCACGGGGTACAGCGTGTGCCCCTCGATCTTGGCCAGGTTTCCATGGGCCAGCGACGCGGTGGCTTCCTGGGTCACGTCGAGTGTCACACCATCCGGACGCGTGGCCACGACGATGAACGCCTGCCGGTCGCGGAGCGTGGTCAGATCGATGTCCGGCGGATAAGCGGCCAGCGTAAATTCCAGGGGCGGCGCTTGCGGAGCCGGCGCGGCCTGCGGCGCGAGAGACGCTTCGGCGGCGGACGCGGGCTCGATGGCCGGTTCGGTCGCGACCTCGGCTGGAGCCGTCTCAGCGGCAGGCACGGGCTCCGCTGCCGGGGATGCCGCGGGAGGTTCTTCGGCCAGCAAACGCCAGTTAAGAACCGCGATCAGCGCGAGAGCGAGTATCGTTCGCTTCATTTCCCTTCTCCTGCCAATTGGGCCGCACGCGCGGCCTTGGCTTGTTGGCGTTCCAGTCGCAGTTTTTCCAGCAAACTCAGGCGTTTTTCGGGCATGGGGGCAGCCTCGGGCATCGGCGGCGGCGGCGCCGCCGCCACGGGAGCGTCCGCCTTCGGTGGCAACGGCTCATCGATTCTTAGCTCGCCCGTGCCGAGCGTGTGAACGATCGGTTCGCCGTTGGCCATGATCGTAGCCACGCACAAGACCGTGGCATGCTTGCCCACCGGCGAATTGGTCGTGGTGCTCACCGGAAACACGAGTTCGGTCGTGTCCTGGGTGATCTCCTTTTCCTCGGTCGTCACCTCGTTGGGCAGCCCAACCATCTGGACCTTGGCCGCGCCTTCGAAATCCTTGGCCTTGTTGACCTTCACCACGATGTCCGTGGCCTGGCCTTTCTCGGTGGCCGCGGCCAGGAATTCAAACGCCACGAACGGTTCGGTCACTTCGAGCGTGGCCATCTGCGACGCCACCGTGACCGGGCCATCGCCCACCGTGGCGTCGCCAAGCACCACGATCTTCCACTTGTTCACCTCCGCGCCGTTATTGGCGGTGAGCGGAATCACAACTTCCGTCTGGCCCTCGGGAATCGAGATCGCCCCGGACGAACCCACGCCCGGCGGGTTGTACAGCATCTGCACCGAGATCGGCGCGGTAAAGCCTTCCTTCCGCGTGGCGATGACCTTCAAATTCATCGAACCGTTGCGCACCAGCGGTACCTTGGGCTCGACGATCTCGATCGAATACGGCGCTTCGTTGGTCACCGCCGTGGTCAACCGCTGATTAAACTGACTCCACATCTCAACTTCGTTCTGGCCGCGCACGAGCGAGGTTCGCTGCCGGAGGTGCCCCTCTACGTTCAAATTCGCGTCGGCCGGGCGTCCCACCACGTCGACCAATCCGCCTGAAAGCTCCACATCCGGAGCGGCCGACAGCAGCACCGGCACGTCGCCACGATTGGCGGTCATTGGAATCGTCTCGACCGTGACTCCTGGCGGCAGGCCCTTGAATTCCAGGTTCAAATCGCCGCCAAAATCGGCGCGGGCGGCATTCACCAGAAACGCCATCCGATTGCCACGCGGCACCGGAGCCACGATATCGACGAACTGACTCCGTTCGCTGAGACCGAGTGTCAGGGCCGGCTCGACGGGCGTCACCTCCACGCGATAGGCGTACGTCGGACCACCCTGCTCCAGATGATCGCGAACGTGTACGACATAAGTGTCATCCTCCGGGCACGTAATTCGCAGATAGCTGTCCGGCGCCCCGATATATCCGCCAATGTCATCACTACCTCCGACGTGTGCCCCGCCGACGCGGAACACGTTCAGCACCGCGTCCAGCGGCGAACCGTGCGCCCGAGCGAACAGCCGGACGTCGAACACCTGACCTTTCTTGCCGGTAAACTGGAAGCAATCGACGTCCTTCGCCTCGCCGATCACGCCGTTCATCGCGATTGGAGCCTCGCCCGGCGTGCCTTCGGCCAGAGCATTGTTTGGTTCGACTTCGAGCACATTGCCAAACTTCGACAGCCGAAACAGATTGTGCGAGGGGGAAATGCCCTGCTCGTCCTGGGCAAACAGGCCAAATTCGACCGGCGCTTCGGCCGGAAGCTGAACCTCCTCGGACTTGGCGCCCGCGGCGTCTCCCAGCCACTGGATGTTCACCTTCTCACCGATCGGCCCTCCGAGCGGCAAGGTTGCCAGCGGACGCGGAAACCGCCCCACGTGCAGCCGGTAGCGGCACGAGCCATTGCCGGCGAACGAGGTCTCACGGGCTTCGATGACATAGGTGCCGTCTTCCGGCGCGACGATCGAAGCAATGCAGTCCTGCCGCACCAGCGGGGCGTCGTCCGAACGCGCCAGCTCGAAGCGATCCTTGTCGAGAATGGCCACATAGGGATCGAAGAAGGTGTAGCCAAGCCGCAGACCTTCGATCTCGGCCGTGATGCGCTCGCCCTTCTTGGCTTCGACGGCATAATAGTCGACATCCTCGTTGTCGGCCGTGCCTTCGATCGTGGTCCCCAGCTCGATCTTCTGTGGCGCGGCAAAATCGCTATTCGGCTCCACTTCGTTGACCTGCGGCAGAGCCCCCACGCTGATCGTCCGCAAATTCGAGAGACCTGTCGCCGTGCGGATTCGAACTGGATGAAACCCCAGGCGGCAGTCGGGAGTCACGACCAGTCTGACTTTCACCGAGCCGCTATCGGCGGCCGGTTCGATACCGGCCACGGTGATGCCCGGCTCGAAGAACATCAGGTCCTGAGCATCGGCCAACCGAGCCCCGGTAAACACCACCTCGGTTTCCGTGCCGCGCTGCACACCCAACGGCGAATTGCCGCTGTAAACCGGCGCCGCGGCTTCAGCCAACGCAGCCGGCGCGAATGCGAGCAGCAGCAAACCGCCGACACGCGCGCAACAACTGAAAAGCGAACCAAAGTTCATCTGAGAACCTCGAGTTAAGAGAGGCGAACGCATTGCGGGCTGGTTGCGCTGAAGGACCGTCCTGGCACGAGCGTCTCGGGCTTCCAAGGTGGCCGCGCGAGCGAATCACTCGTGCTCCGCTTGGCCAGGGATGCTCCGCCCGCTTTAAACCAGCAGCTCCTTGCGGACTTTGCCGCCGTCGACGATTTCAATCGGCCGATCGCCGGGCGCCATCAGTTCCTTGTCAGCGATGATGCCTAGCTGATGGAAGATCGTGGTCGCCAGGTCGCCGGGATCCATCTCGTCCTTTTCAGGCTCTGAAGCCACGGCGTTCGACTGGCCATAGATCATGCCTTGTTTGATGCCGCCGCCGGCAAGCACCACGCTGAACACCTTCGGCCAGTGGTCGCGGCCGGCCGTGCCATTGATCTTGGGCGTACGGCCGAATTCGCTCGACACCAGGACCAGCGTCTCGCTTAGAAGCCCCGTGCGATCCAGGTCGCGAATCAACGCCGCGAAGGCCTGATCAAAGGCGGGCATCGAGCCCCGCATGCCGGCGGTAATATTGTTGTGCATGTCCCACCCTCCGTAGGTGAGCGAGACGAACCGCACGCCGGCGGCCACCAGGCGCCGAGCCATCAGCATTCGCTGACCGGCTTCGTTCATGCCGTACTCGTTGCGAATCGCCTCGGGTTCGGCCGCGATATCGAACGCCGCCCGGGCTTTCTCCGAGCTGATCAGGCTATAAGCCCGCTCGTAGAACGTGTTCATCGCGTCGAGCGTATCGGCCTTTTCCTTCTTGGCGAAGTAGTCGTTCACGGCGTCGAGTGCCGAACGGCGGCGCTCGAACCGGCCCGCGTCGACCCCGCTCGGCAGATTCAAGTCACGAACCGTGAAGCCCTGACTGGCCGGGTCGGCGCCCAGGCTGAACGGCCCGAACGACGAGCTAAGATAACCCGGCCCGGCATACTCGTTCGGAGCGTTCGGAATACAGACATACGGCGGCAGATTCTCGCGCGGTCCGTACTCGTGGCTCACGACGCTGCCCATGCTTGGATAAACCAGCGCCGGGCTGGGGCGGCTGCCCGTAAACATGTTGTGCGTGCCGCGCTCGTGGGCCGCCTCGCCGTGCGAGAAGGAACGGATAACGGTGATTTTGTCGGCGATCTGGGCCGTTTGCGGCAGCGTTTCGCAAAACACTTCGCCGGGGATCTTAGTCGGAATCACGCCCATTTCGCCTCGATATTCGATCGGCGAGTAGGGCTTCGGGTCGAATGTTTCCTGGTGAGCGATGCCGCCGGGCAAGAAGATATGGATGATGCTCTTCGCCTGGGCCGGAATGAAGTCGTAGTGCTTCTGATCCGCCTGGGCCTGCTGGATGCGAAAGTAGTCGCCCAGCGTCAGGCCCAGCCCGGTCAGCGCGCCAACCGAGAGAAAACCGCGACGGGTCGTACGGGTAGTAGTCGAGCGCAAACTCATACGGATCTCCCTAAATGTTTGAGGCCGCACATGGCTGGCACACGCGTGTGACTGACAATGTGGCCGGCGGCGAGAGAAGGCAAACCTTCAACGTCTCGGAGCGCCCGGCGGTGTGTGTGTTCAAGCAGCGTTGCGTAATGAACCGTGGGGGTGTGGTAGGTCAAATCGCGTGCTTATGGAGGCGGGATATTGGGGTGGGCTCAGCTTCCCTCGAGCGACACGTTCTGGTCGCGAAAACTCACCGTTTCGCAACGCGTTCCCCGAGTAAAGTCGCCTGCTGATGCTAGCCAAGGTTCGAATCCTTGTCAAATATTAGCAGATTTTTATGCGTTCATGCGCCAACCCCAAATCCGCCTCGCGCGGAGAGTGCAATTTCCGCACCGAACCTATAGAGCCTCTGGCCAGAGAAAAATTCCTCCAGCCCGGGAAATACTTTCAGTCCGGGGAATACTTTTCCCTAAAATTGCGAATTGGTCGCGGTGCCCCGGCGCTGGCCGCGCTCACTTCTGCGGAATCGCGCACTTCGCTTATTTTCCCGCAAAAAGCCTGGACGGCTGCGCCAGCATTAGCGAAAATAGGGCACTGGGCTGGAGTTAGGGCAACCGATCAGGTGGAAAACCATACCGGGAGGAAGAAGAGCGATGGCTCGTCCAAAGAAGTCGCGCGGTTTCACGCTCGTGGAACTGCTGGTGGTCATCACGATCATTGGGATGCTGGTGTCCCTTTTGCTTCCAGCCATTCAAGCCGCCCGCGAAGCCGGTCGTCGCAGCACCTGCCAGAACAACATGCGGCAGTGCACGCTCGCCCTGATGCAGGTGGCCGAGAATAAGCGGTCCTACCCAGGGTACGTGAACGTCTATTCAACCGGGTTACCGCTCAATCAAGTTCCTTATATTCGTGGCTCCTGGGTGGTGCCGATCCTGCCCCAACTCGAACGTAATGACTTGTTCCAAAACTGGCAAAATCCTACCAAATTGTTGGCGGACACCCAGTATTCCAACATTCCTCAAGCGGTACGTACGTCGTTCTTTTCGGCCCTGGAAGTCTTGATCTGCCCGAGCAATTCCAACCCTGAGCTCGGTGGAAACCCCCTGTCGTATGTGGTCAACACCGGCTTGGCCAAGAGCGGTCACGATACCAATTTGTTCGGCGTCCCCAATGGCGCAACTCCTGTTCCGGAAGACGTGAACAGCGGGGTGTTTTTTAACCACTCCAATTGGGACGGCACATCGGCTACTAACTCAGCTTCCGGTGAACCGGGCACCATAAACGGCGTCGCTGGGACAGGTGCTGCCCCCACGATAAAGATCTCGCAAGACTTCATCAGCACGCGTGATGGCACAACGTATACGCTCATGCTGAGCGAAAACCTGCAGGCGGGAAACTGGGCCGTGGATCCCAACAGAAGTGGCAACGGGTTTTACGATACTGACTTAGCAGTTCGAGAAAACACGGGAATGGTGTGGTTCTTGACCGGAAAGATCAATAACTCGAAGGACCAGTCCCTACCCGATTCTGTGTATAAATCCGACCTGGGGACCATGGCGGTACCGGGAATTAACGACAATTCTCAATTGGTTACCGGCGCGCCTGTTTTGTTGTTCAATCCCGACAATGCCGCCAATCCAACAGGACTGGCATACTCCCGGCCCTCGGCAAATCACGCCGGCGGCGTCAACGTGTCCTTCTGCGGTGGCAACGCGGGCTACCTCAGCGAAGAAATCGACTATCGCGTCTTCACTCAGTTGATGACGCCCAATCAGAAGCAAGTTAACATCGCGGCTCCCACGGCGGCAGCGCCGATCCTGGCCGGCGCCGACAAGAATCCCCACAACGGCTGGAACTTTCCTCCCAGCCAGCCCTTCTACGTCCTCGACGAATCGGAGTTCTAACCCACTCGCTCCAACTTCGTCCGTTACCTGATCGCAACCGCCCCGCGGAGGGTCACTCTCGCGGGGCGGTTTTTTGCGCGCTCGTTGGTTCGTGATTACGCCGATATCTCGTGGTACAAATGCGCCCGTTCGAGCAGAATTAATTACAGAAGTGGCCTTGAATGCCTGTCGTCTAAACACCGCCGGAGGTACGACGCATGCGAGCCCGACGAGCCGGCCGACTCTATGCCCTGGAAGTCGCCTTCGCGCTATGCATCGTGCTGTTGCTGACCTTCCTGTTGCTGGGCCCCCGGCTCGGGTTCCGTCCAGCGAGCAGACGCAGCACCTGCGCGTACGCCATGCGGCAATTGACGCTCAGCCTCTTGCAAGTGCAGGAAATGCATCGCCACTTTCCCGGCTACGCCAATGTCGTTGGCGGTAAACGGGCAAGCTGGATCGTGCCCATCCTGCTGCATCTCGAGCGTGGCAACCTCTACCAGAATTGGCATCGCCAGGATTTCCCGGCCGACTGGCAGAGTAGCGGATTCGGAAAATCCAAGGCTTCGTTCTATGGCCGGTTGGAAATCTTGATCTGTCCCAGCGCCAATATCAATGCCGGCAACGCGGCTCTCGGCGACGATCCTCTTTCCTACATCGTCAACAGCGGCTCGGCCCGCACGGCGAACGATTTTCGTCCCCCAATCAAGGTGGCGTATCCGTGGGTCGAGGACCTGGCCAGCGGCGTGTTCTTCAATCGCGCCCGGGCGGACCATAATACGAGCATTCCCCAGCCTGCGGCGCGTCCCTTGGCAAACGACTTCGCGCCCCAGGATGGCCCCGCGATGACGGCCGATTACATCGCCCAGCATGACGGCCTGACTTACACGCTGCTGCTTTCCGAGAGCTTGCAATCGGGCGGCTGGGTCTGCGATCCGCATGCGTCCGGCGAACCAATCCAAAGCGAATTCCAGATGCGACAAAACACCAGCTTCGCATGGTTCGTCACGGGACAAGAGGACAACCGTCTGCCGATCAACGGTGCCGTGTCGTTGGAGAAAGGCTTTGATCCCTCGTTGCTGGGAATCAATCGGCGAAAAGATCTACGCCGTCCGCTGCCCGTGAATTTCGCTCGCGAACGCTTTTCGAACCGAGGAGGCTTGGCCGCCGCGCGTCCCTCGAGCAATCACTCGGCCGGTGTGAACACCTCTTACTGCGATGGCCATTCTAGCTACTTGAGCGAGGACATCGACTATCGGGTCTATACGCAGCTTATGACGCCCAACGGCCGGGACGTTGTCGTTGACCTCGACGCGAGCGGCGCACCGATCCAGGCCCATGCTCCGCGAGGCACGTCGCAACGAGTCGCCACGCCCTGGACCTACCCGTTCCAGGAAGCTGATTTTAACGCTCGTTAGCGCTTGGTAACGCTGGCCGATGGCGGGGTGAGCAGCGTTTTGAAGTCCACATCCTTGAACGTGGCCAGTTGGTTGGCCGTGACGGCGATGCGTTGCTGATCGATATCCAGCAGCCGCCAGGAAATATAGTGTTCGCTGCGAGCGATGTAGGTGCGCGTGTTCAAAATGACTTCGGTCGGCACGACGCCACGTTTAGCCAACTCGCCATTCACGGTGAGTCGTGGAAACTGCGGAAGCGAACCGGGATTGGCCAACGTATTGAATCGAGCGTACCAGTCCGAAAACTCGCGATACTGCTGGGCCGCGTCGTCAGAGGGCGCAGCCATCGTCTTGAGCGAGTAGGTCATGTGCTGGCTTTCGAGCATCAGTTCGCCGCTCTCGGCAAACTTGACGTCGAATTCAGGATCCGCGGCGAATCGCAACGCGGGGTTCAAGCTGCGCTTGGCCTGGTTCTTGCGATCTTCCATCTCGGCCCGGATTTCATCGGCTTTGATCTCCGCCTTGATTTTGCGTACCGGGTCGAGCACGATGAATCGACCGCCACGCTGGTCGAACACCGCCACGCGGGGCGCGCCGCTCGTCAGGTAGTCGTAGACGTACCCGGCTCGAAATAGCGTGAGGTTTTCGCTGATCGGTGTCTTGCTGTTGCCGACATAGACCTTGGTTTCGATGCGAAAGTCCTCGGCCACGGCAAGCCTATTACTTGCGATCAGCACGATTGTCGCAAGCCACACGAGTGCCCTGAAGTGTCGCATCGAGATATCTCTCCCTAACATGGTCAACAAATCCGGGGACCCGTGCGGCGGGAGAGTACCCGGAGAGGCTTTCCGCTGTAAAGACGAGTTTGCCCAGCCCCCGCGGTTTCCGCCCCCAACGCGGGGAGAACCGCTTCGGCCCGAACAGCCGTCAGTCCGAGTGCCATCCCCCCGGCCAGCCCCCCCTAGCGTCGCAAAACCGGCATGATTTTCATTGCGGGGGCATGCAATCATGCTTCGTGCACGTTATGGTTAAATGCTTGTCTGTCGCGATTGACCGGCGGAAACCCCTTGTTGCCGGTGGGCCGCCGCCGAATCGAGGGGTCCTACTTTTAGGCCGGTTCCGGCCCTCCGCCCGTGCCGCGGCGACGTACATTTACTTGATATCGAGCATGCTTTGGACCTATAGGTCCGAAGCGCTCCAGACGCTATTCATCCAGGAAACAAGTCAACCATGGCTAACGCGTTAGAGCAGGCAATCGCGGACAAGAAGGCTGTCGTCGGAATCGTGGGCCTGGGGTACGTCGGGCTCCCCTTGATCCGGGCGTTCATCGCCGCCGGTTATCGGACGATGGGCTTCGACGTCGACGCCTCGAAGGTCGAAAAGCTTCTGGCCGGGCAAAGCTACATCGGCCACATTCCCTCGGCCTGGATCAGCGACTGCGTGCAAAGCGGCAAGTTCACGCCCACGGCCGACATGAAACGCATGGCCGAGGCCGACGCGCTTTTGATCTGCGTGCCCACGCCGCTCTCCGACAGCCGCGACCCGGACCTCGCCTATGTCGAAGCCACGGCCGAACAGATCGCCGCGTCGCTACGGCCGGGGCAACTCGTCGTGCTCGAAAGCACCACATATCCGGGCACGACGCGCGACGTGGTGGTGCCGATTCTCAACAAGTCGGGCCTCAAGCTCGGCAGCGATTTCTATGTGGCCTATAGCCCCGAGCGCGAAGACCCTGGCAATCCCGACTACACGGCCAGCGGCATTCCCAAGGTCGTCGGCGGCATGGACGCCACGAGCGCGCGGCTAGCCGAGTCCTTGTATTCCACGGCCGTGGTGAACATCGTGCCGGTCTCTAGCTGCGAAGTGGCCGAAGCCTGCAAGATCCTGGAAAACACCTATCGCTCGGTGAACATCGCGATGGTCAACGAGCTCAAGATGCTCTTCGACCGCATCGGCATTGACGTTTGGGAAGTGATCGACGCGGCCAAGACCAAGCCCTTCGGCTTCCAAGCGTTCTATCCCGGCCCGGGCCTGGGCGGGCACTGCATTCCGATCGATCCGTTCTATCTGAGTTGGGTTGCCCGCAAGCACAACATGGCCACGCGATTCATCGAGGTGGCGGGCGAGATCAACACCAGCATGCCGCAATACGTGATTCATCGGCTGATGGACGCGTTGAACGAAGCGGGCAAGCCCGTCAAAGGAAGCAAAATCCTCGTTCTCGGCGTGGCCTACAAGAAAGACGTCGACGATCCGCGCGAAAGCCCGTCTTTTGAGCTTATGGAGCGCTTGCTCGCCGCGCATGCTAAGCTCTCTTACAACGACCCGCACGTGCCGCACCTACCCAAGATGCGGCATCACGATCTGCCGGCCATGGACAGCCAGGAGCTGACGCCCGAGCTGTTGGCCTCGCAAGATTGCGTGCTGATCGCCACCGACCACTCGGCCTACGACTACGACTTCATCGTCAAGCACGCAAAGCTCGTGATCGACACGCGCAACGCGACGAAGAAGGTTCGCGAGGGCCGGGAGAAAATTCGCAAAGCGTAACTCAATTTCGCGATCATCTCGCTCCTGTATGGCATCGCATAAACGTATTCTGGTGACCGGCGGAGCGGGCTTTCTCGGCTCGTATCTTTGCGAACGGCTCGTCGCTGAAGGGCACGACGTCATCTGTCTGGACAACTTCTTCACCAGCCAGAAGTCGAACGTCGCGCACCTGTTGGGCGAGCGCAACTTCGAGCTCGTGCGCCACGACGTGACGCAGCCCATCTGGCTCGAAGTCGACGAGATCTATAACCTGGCGTGCCCCGCCTCGCCGGGGCATTACCAGTTCAACCCGATCAAGACGACCAAAACCTCGGTGCTCGGCGCGATCCACGTGTTGGGCATGGCCAAACGCTGCAAGGCCAAGGTCCTGCAGGCCTCGACCAGCGAGGTCTATGGCGATCCGGAGGTCCACCCGCAAACCGAGGACTATCGCGGCGCCGTGAACCCGATCGGCCTCCGCGCTTGCTACGACGAAGGCAAACGCATCGCCGAAACGCTGTTCATGGATTACTGGCGAACCAACGGGGTGAATATTCGCATCGTGCGGATCTTCAACACCTATGGCGAGCGAATGCATCCGTATGACGGCCGCGTCGTGTCGAACTTCATCCGCCAGGCCCTCAGCGGCGAAGACATCACCATCTTCGGCCAAGGCGACCAGACCCGCTCGTTCTGCTATCGCGACGATCTGGTCGACGGCATCATGCGGATGATGAACGGACCGGACGACTTCGTGGGGCCCGTGAACCTCGGCAACCCGGGCGAGTTTACGATTCTCGAACTTGCCAATTTGGTCCTGGAGCTTACCGGCTCGAAGTCGAAGCTCGTCTACAGGCCGCTACCGGCCGACGATCCCACGAAGCGCAAGCCGGACATCACGCTGGCCCGGCAACGCTTGGGCTGGGAACCGAAAGTGCCTTTGGCCGAAGGGCTAAAACGCACGATCGACTGGTTCCACACGATCGACCTGGCGGACTATCGCCCGCCCACGCCCAATCATTGACGTGTGAGCGGAGGCCGCGGTGGCCGCGCCATGCGGAATCAGCCGGCGAGCAGCCGCCTTCTCACCTGTCTCCAAGCGGCGCCGAATACCGTTACGCCGACGAGGACGCCCAACGCATCGGCGCCCCAATCCGCCACGTCGGCATGGCGACCGAAGTACGGCTGAGTAACCTCGTCGAGCACGCCCAAGATTAACAGCACGACGACGAGCCGTATCGCGATATGTCGATTCCACCGTCCATGAACCGCCAGCGCCAGCGAAGCCAAGAAGGCCAACACCGCGTAGGCCGTGAAATGCACGACCTTATCCGAGTTCTGAAACTTAAGCGGGTCTTGCACTTTGGGGATATGCGTCGCCGTGATCAGCGCCAACCAATAGAGCGCCAAAAGGAGCAGGCACCCGCGCGCGACCCAACGGCGTGGCGCGGCGGACATTTCCGAAACAATATCGTGAGAACTGGTATCCATCAAAACCTGGAGCGGGGGGCGAATGAATTGCTCGGGCGGACCTGCTATAAAAATAAGGAAACGGTCCAACACTCACGCCGCCAATCCTCACACATCGCAACCGCTATGGCAACCTCGACTACGTTCACCCCCGCCGAACTCTCCCGGTACGACGAAGACGGCTACGTTCTCGTCCCGCAGCTCTTCGACACCGACGAGGTGCAAAAGCTGCTGGCCTTCGCCAAACACGACCAGGCACTGCTAGCAGGCGCCACGGGCCGCAAGGACGCCACCGGTCAGATCACCAAGCTCACGCTCTGGAACGAGGCCGGCGACGACCTGTACAGTATGTTCAGCCGCTCGCCGCGCATCGTCGACCGCATGGAGCAAATCCTGGGCGGCGAAGTCTATCACTATCACACCAAGATGATGCTCAAGGAGCCACTCGTAGGCGGCGCTTGGGAGTGGCATCAAGACTACGGCTACTGGTACTACAATGGCTGCCTTTATCCGCTCTTGGCAAGTTGCCTGATCGCCGTGGATCGGGCGACGCGCGAGAACGGCTGCCTGCAAGTCCTCAAAGGTTCGCATCACCTGGGACGCGTCGAGCACGGCAAGACCGGCGACCAAACCGGCGCCGACATGGAGATCGTCGACGCAGCGCTAGAACGTTTGCCGCTGGAGCATATCGAAGCCAACCCTGGCGATGCGTTGTTCTTTCACTGCAATCTGCTGCACCGCTCGGATCAGAACACCTCACCGAATCCGCGCTGGTCGTTGATCTGCTGCTATAACGCCGCGCGTAACAATCCGTATAAAGAATCGCGCCATCCACGCTACACCCCGCTTAGCAAGGTTGACAGCGACGCGATCAAGAATTGGACCGCCCGGGGCTGACGCCGCCCCGGATTTGGCGGCCTGCTCCCGGCCCCCCCTCACACATAGAAGCTGCGAAAGATGCGACTCGGACTCATCAATTCCGCTTGGGTACAAGCCAATCGCCCGACCGACTTCGGTCTCAACGAAACCCAGCGGATCGGCTTCGACGCCATCGATATCTTTACCGATCCGCTGACGCTCGACGTTCGCGAGCGGCGGCTGGTAAAAGACCGTTGTGACGAACTAAGTCTGCCGATCGTGTCGCTGCCGTGCGTGGCCGTGGGACTGATCGACTTCAACGAGAGCGTCCGCCAGTTCCATCTGGATCGGTGCGCCGCGTTTCTCGACCTGGCTTACGAATACCAGGCCAAAAACTTACTCCTGGTGATCGGCGAGTACATTTGGAACCGCGAGGTGATTCCACCAGCCGAACAGTGGCGGCTAGGTGTCGAGGCCGTGCAGATCCTCGGTCATCAGGCCGCCGACCTGGGCTTGGAAATCGCGCTCGAGCTGGAGCCGTTCCCGCTGTCGCTGATCAACGACGTCGACACGATGGAACGGTTTTTGGACGACGTGGGATTATCGAACGTGCTGGCGAATCTTGACATCTCGCACCTCGCATTATCGAAGGTCCCGGCCGAGGAGATCCGCTGCCTCCGTGGGCGCGTGGGACACGTGCATTTATCCGATTGCGACGGCAAAGTTCACGGCGACTTGCCGCCAGGACGCGGCGTGGTCGCGTTCGAGCCCTACCTGCGCGAGATTAAAGCCCTCGACCTCGGCCAGCGTACGATTTCCATCGAGCTCGAGTACTCCCCCGAGCCGGAACGGATCGTCGAGTGGGTTGAAGAAGCCTATCGCGAAACGGACAAGCTGATGCGCGCGGCGGGGTTACGATAGCGCCATGCACGAATACTTCATGCAACTTGCCCTGGCCGAGGCCGAGGCCGCCTTCGCCGAAGACGAAGTGCCGATCGGAGCGATCATCGTGCGCAACGATCGCGTCATCGCCGCGGCCCACAATCAACGCGAGCAATTACGCGATCCCACGGCTCATGCCGAGATGATCGCCATTACCCAAGCCGCGCAGCAAATGGAGAGCTGGCGTCTGGAGGACTGCACGCTTTACGTCACGCTGGAGCCGTGCCCCATGTGTGCGGGCGCGATCCTTCAAGCTCGTATTCCCACGGTCGTCTATGGCGCTCCGGACCCCAAGGCCGGAGCCGTCCACACGCTCTACCAGCTCCTGGCCGATCCGCGGCTCAACCATCGCCCTCAAACCGTTTCAGGCGTGCTTCTAGAGCCCTGTGGACAAATCCTGACGCGATTCTTCCAAGCGAAACGGGCCTTAGGTAAGAAATAGCGGCTAACGGTCTGTTATTCAGTCCGATTGTTCCGCTGGATGCCTGGTAATCCGCGTCGTATGATCGAGTGTCAAGTTGGCGATTATTTTCTCCGTGCAGCTTGTCCCAATCCACCGTCGGAAACCAGATGATCACTTTTGCACGCGTGCTGCTCTGGGCGTTCTGTTTCGCGGCCGTAGCTTTGTGTTCACGCGCGGCACACGCCGGCGGCGGCCCAGAGAATGTGGTGGTGGTGGTAAACGCCAATAGCTGGGCGTCGCTCACGATCGCCAATGAGTTCATCGCGCTGCGTAAAATTCCACCCGGCAACGTGGTGTACCTCGGATGGTCCGGCGCCGAAGCGGCCAGTGGCGAGCTGTTCCGCCAGCAAGTGCTGGGCCCCGTCTTTCAGGCCATCGAAGCCCGAGGCCTGGCGCCGCAGATCGACTACATCGTGTACTCGAGCGATTTTCCGTTTCTGATCAACACGCAGCCGGACTACCCGAAGGAGATGAAGTTTCCGCAAATCGCCACGCCGCGGATGTCGATCAACTCGGCCACCTATTTGTGGAACTTGTTCGCCAGCAAGTCGTCCCACGTGCTCGAACTGAACGTCAATCAGTACATGCGAAACTTCTCGAACGTCTCGCAAAAGCTCGTTCGTCAAACCGATCCGCCGACGCACGGATTTCGCAGTTGGTACGGCTGGGGCGCCGATGGGCAACTGCGCGAAGGAGGCGGCCTACCCTGCATGCTCTCCACGATGCTGGCCTATACCAGCGGTCGCGGCAACTCGGTGAGCGAAGCCCGCAGCTATCTCCAGCGCAGCGCCGCGGCCGATGGCACCTTTCCCAAAGGCACGATCTACTTTACCCGCACCGACGACGTTCGCAGCACCTCGCGACAGGATGAAGTCGCCAGCGCCATCGCCGAACTCGAAAAGCTGGGCGTCGCGGGACGCATCGTGAACACGGCGATGCCGATGCAGGCGTCAGACGTCCAGGGGCTCATCTCGGGCGTCGACAAATTCTCCTGGGAGGCGACTCGCAGCACGATCCTGCCCGGAGCGATTTGCGACAACTTGACGAGCTTCGGGGGAATTCTGGAGTTCCGCGCCAGCCAAACCCCGCTTACCGAATTTCTTCGCTATGGCGCCGCCGGTGCGGCGGGCACGGTCGTCGAACCGCTTTCGATTCCCCAGAAGTTTGCCTCTCCCAACATTTTCGTCCACTACGCGCGCGGCTGTTCGCTGGCCGAGGCCTACTATCAATCGGTGTTCGCTCCGGCCCAGGTGCTGATCGTTGGCGACCCGCTCTGCCAGCCGTGGGCCAACATTCCCGAGGTCAGCGTCGATGGTCTCGAGCCGCAGGGCAAGGTCTCCGGCACGCTCACGCTGTCGCCCCGGGCAAAGTTCCCGCAAGGCGGCGAGGTTGCCCGCTATGAGCTATTCGTCGACGGCCGGCGAGCCACCACCGTCAAGGCCGGCGAGCCGCTCGTTTGGAACTCAACCATCGACTGCGATGGCTATCACGAGCTGCGCGTCGTGGCCATCGCAGCCGGACCGATCGAAACGCAAGGGCGACTGATTGTTCCGGTATTGGTCGCCAACGCTCAACGCACCGCCGTCCTGGCGACACGGCCGGAAAAGAGCGTCCGTTGGGGCGAAACGTTGCAGGTCGCGGCCCAGGCTGCCGGCGCCAAACAGATCCATGTGCTGAACAATGGCCGGCTGCTCGGCACGATCCAAGGCGAGCGCGGCGCGGTGCAAGTCGATCCGCGCGCACTCGGGCTGGGACGAGTAGAATTGCAAGCGATTGCCATCGACGGCACCACTTCACGCGACCGCATTACCCCGCCTCCAGTCGTGCTCGACGTGCAGCCCGCCGCGCCGTTACCATCGCTATCCGGTAGCGCCGCGGAATTATTGCCCGGCATGATGCTCCGCCTGGCAAACAAACGACTCGTACCGATCCAAGAGACGCAAGAGCCAACGTGGCTGGCCAGCAACGGCGTGGGAACCGACCAGCCATTCGTCTTCCAGGGCTTCTTCGATGTTCCCACCGACGATGTCTACCAGTTCCAACTTTGGCACTATGGTTCGCTGGAGCTACAAATCGACAGCGCGCCGCTCTATCGCAGCCGTGAGGGAAAGTACGAGCAGCGTTTCGCCCCCGTCAATCTGGCGGCCGGGATGCACCGCCTCACGGTGAGCGGGCACACCGGCAAAGAAGCCCGCCTGCGAATTCTCTTCGGCGGGCCCGGCGCCGCTCCGCTCGACGGCCAACGCTTTCGTCATCCCAAAGAATAACCGCGGTTTCCGGGGGCTGAAACGACTGGCGCCAGCGGGTACGATGGAGGACTGTCCTTTGCCCCTCGAACCGGAGCCCGCCAACATGCCTTGCCGCCTGCTGCTCGCCGTTGCCGCTGCCTGCGCCTTGCTGACCCCCGCCCTGGCCTCTGACCTGACCGTCGAAGACACCCCCGGCGGCGTGGCCGTAAAGATCGACGGAAAGCCGTTCGCCGAATACCTGATCAAGAGCGGCAGCAAGCCTATCGTCTGGCCGATTTACGGCCCCACGGGCAAGCTCATGACGCGCAGTTGGCCCATGGACGACACCGTCGCAACGGAAAAAGACCGAGACCACATTCACCAGCGTTCGCTGTGGTTGACGCATGGAGATGTAAACGGCATTGACTTTTGGAGCGAAGGCAAAGGTCGAATCGAGCACCGCGAATTCGTGAACAAGAGCGGCGGCAACGAAGCCGTGCTCGTCACGAAGAACGACTGGGTCAGCCCCGACGGCAAAAAAATCTTGGAAGACGAACGAACGTTTACTTTCGGGGGCGATGAAGACGCCCGTTGGATCGATGTCGATGTGGTGCTCAAAGCCACCGAAGGCCCGGTCGTCTTTGGCGATACGAAAGAAGGCTCGTTTGGCGTGCGCGTGCCGTCGAGCGTTCGCGCCGAGTCGCTCAAAGGCGGCAAGATCGTCAATAGCGATGGAAAAGTGAATCTCGCCGCCTGGGGCAAACCCGCCGCTTGGGTTGACTATTACGGTCCCATCGACGGCGAAACCCTGGGGATCGCAATCCTCAATCACCCCTCGAGTTTCCGCTATCCCACGCCCTGGCACGTGCGCACGTACGGGCTGTTTGCCGCCAATCCGTTTGGCCTTTCTGATTTCACCGGAGGCAAGCAGCAAGGCGAATACACGCTGCCCCAGGGCGAATCGCTTCGACTTCGGCACCGCGTGCTGCTGCATAAGGGAGACGAGAAAGCGGGCCGCGTTGCCGAAGCCTTCTCGGCATACGCCCAATAGCCTTGAAGACCCGTCAGTTGGTCTTGTTCGCACGCACAGCCCACGTTCGTGTCTGACGGCGCTTGCACCAACTCCGTTCGCAACGAGCAAACTTTAGCTCAACGAACGAGTCGCGCGCATTTTTCCATCTCAACCAATTTTACCCTCCTTATTGCAGGAGGGGTGGGATTTAGGCCGATAGCAATCTTGGCGATTCAATCGCCTAGATTATCTATCCCGCACGAGAGCCGTCATTCTACCCAAGCCCTCTGCGAGCCCCTTAGGAGATTCACACGCCCATGGTCACCAGTTCCGCGGTGATACAAACCTTGGACGATTTGCGATTCTACGTCAAAAACATCCTCTGCCTGGAGAACCAACTCGAGATCGACGCGTTTCCTTTGACCGAACGAACCTTGGTTCGCACAAATCGGCCCTGTGGCATGATGTTTTGCCTGCATGGCCCGCGAGCGGTCAGGTTGTCGGCAATCTGGGAGACAGAACGCAATACGGTCCTGTTCTACGATCAGACCGGTGAGCGGTTTCGCAAGGTGCAACTTGCCGAAGCACCGAGTCTGACTGGCGATGCCTGATGTCTGCTCGACCCGTCATGGATGTCGGCGAGCGACATTCGGCGGAAACGAGCGATGCAACGTGCGCGACAACTCTGCGATGAGAAAAATCCGCGCTTGACCTCCGCGGACCTAAGTAGTATACATAATTTCACTAATACAAATTTCGATCATACAGGGAGGTACGGTCCATGTTGGTTCTGTCCCGGCGCGAGCGCGAGCGAATCAAGCTCGGTGACTCGATCGTGGTGACGGTCGTACGAGTCGCAGGCGATAAAGTACGACTGGGTATCGAAGCCCCACCTCACGTGCTGGTGCTTCGCGACGAGTTGGAGCCGCGCACCGGCGCGGAAACAGCGGCGTCCCAAGAGCACTAGCAAGCTGCTGAGAGAGGGCCATAGTGACCTTTTTCAGACTCGCGAAGTGCGGAGCCAAACTCCGCACCACTCGCAAAATGACGACTTGCGCCGCTATCTTGGCATTGCCTGAGCTTGGTTTCTGCGGTCACTGGCGTCCCAGCCATAACCGGCCATCCAAGTCCGATAAGTCTCGTATCGGTGTGCAAGAAAAACTAGCCCCGCGAGGGTCGACACTTCGTGCCCGTCGACCCGCGCGGGGCTTTGCTTTTAATGCGGTGCATCGCGCAACCACGCCGGCGTCCATCAACGCGTCCAAGGATCGCTGGCTGCGCCTCTCTACAGCGCCCCCTCGGTCACCGCCCGAACGGCTTCTTGCGAGAGCGCGGCGACCGTCTTATCGAAATGCGCGAAGCGTTCGTCCTTGGTAAACCCCTGCACGTAGCGGGCATAAATCTGTTGCACGATCACGGCCGTCTTATAGAGGCCAAACGCATAGTAGAATAACACGTTCGACGTATCGTACCCGCTCCGCTCACCGTAGTAGTCCGCCAATTCGCGGCGCGTCATGCTGCCGGGCATTGCCGTCGGTCCAAACGCATGCACCTGCAATGCCGGGCCGTCCTTGGCTTCGACCCAATAAGCCAGCACCGTCCCCAGGTCCATCAGCGGATCGCCGAGCGTGCACATCTCCCAATCGAGCACGGCCACGATCTTCGTCAGATCGTTCGGATCGAGCATGATGTTGTCGAATTTGTAATCGTTATGCACCAACGTGCCGGCCACCTCGGGAGGCATGTTTGCCGGAAAGTACGCCTTCAGGAACTCCATGTCCGCGACTTCGCTGGTCTTCGAGGCTTCGTAACGTTTGATCCAACCGCCAACCTGACGGCCGACATAGCCCTCGGGCTTCCCCAAATCGGCAAGTCCCGCCGCCGCATAGTCCAGGTGATGGAACGCCACCAGGTTATCGATGAACGACCGATTCAATTTGGCCAGCGTTTCCGAGTCGAGCGCGAGCCCCGCCGGGAGCTTCCTCCGCAACACCACGCCGCGGCGCCGTTCCATGCAATAGAACGGCGCCCCGAGCACGGCCTCGTCCTCGCAATAGACAAGCGGCTCGGGTGCCGGCGCGTACACTTTGTGCAGCTTAGACAGCACTTTGTATTCGCGGCCCATATCGTGCGCGCTTTTCACCCGATTGCCAAACGGCGGCCGCCGTAGCACCAACTCTTGGTCTCCCAGCTTGATGAGGTACGTCAGGTTCGACGCCCCGCCCGGGAACTGCTCGACCACGAGCGGCCCCTTACTCCCGGAAAGCTGCTCGAGCAGATACGCTTCGAGTTGGGGGATATCGAGCTCCTCGCCCGCACGGACGGGCTTCGTGGTGTCGAGGATGTTGGTCATGGTTCTCAACCTCTGGGGCACGGGTTCACTTGGCGACTATTCGCACGTTTTCCTGCTTTTCCTGTTTGTAAACGCCTACCGATATGTCCACATCTCCGGATCTTCCAGATGCGGCACGGCGTTAAACCCTTCCAGCGTGACGCGCGGCCCGCTAAAGACAAACTCGGTTACCGAAGCGTTGCGGATTCGCCAGCCGAGATCGAGGGCCTTGGCGTCGTGACAGCCGAGGGCCGCTTGCAGACAGGCCGTGATTGCGCCGACCGAACTGAACGCCGCGATTCGCCGGCCGCGTCCCCTGCCGTTCATCAAACCCGTAAAGCCGCGCCGCACGCGTTCGCCAAACTCGGTCCACGACTCGACGCCCTCGGCGCCAATCTTGCCTTCGACCCATAAGCCCACGATCGGCTCGAACATGAGTTGAAACGTGCGATGCTTGTCGCGCGGCTCGGTGGCGGCCTTGTAGTCGGCCAGCAATTCGCCGATGCGCGGATAGTCAGTCACGATCTGCTTGATCGTTTGCTTGATCAACCGGTCGACCTGGTGCTCGTCGAGTTCAGGCACGATCCGGGGCTCGGGCCACGAGAGTCCCGCGCGGGCATAAGCCTCGCCCACGAGCGCCGCGGTTTCAATCTGCCGCACGCGCGGACCGGTCACGACTTCGTCGAACCGCATTCCACGCCGCAGCCAGTGCTCGCCCAAGAGGCGTGCCTGCCGCTCGCCGAGCGCTGAAAGCTGATCGTAATTGTCGGCAAAGAACGAAGCCTGCCCATGCCGCACGAGTGCCAAAGTGCCCATCGCCGCCGTGCCTTCCCTTTCTTACATCAAGGTGCCGCCGCCGGCTTCCAGAATCTTGGCCTGAATGCGCCGCATGCCCGCGATCCAGCGTTCGGGGTCAACCGCTTTCCGCTGCACGTACTCGGCCACGATCGGATGCGGCAGGATCAAGAACTTTTCCTCGGCCAGGCCGCGAATGACATACTCGGCCACCTCTTCGGGCGTAATTGCCTCGGGACGCAGCGCCGCGGTAGCGGGACCGGCTTCGGGGTGCATTAGCATATTCGTGAACACGCCCTGCGGGCAAAGGCACGACACCTTGATCTCCGGCCCGTGCGTAATCGAAAGCCATTCGGCCAGCGCCACGGCCGCATGCTTGGTCGCGGCATACGGCGCGCTGCCGATCGACGACAGTAAGCCCGCGGCCGAGGACGTTTGCAACAGATAACCATCGCCGCGAGCGAGCATCTGCGGCAGCACGTGCCGCGCCGCCCAGACGTGCGCCATGAAATTGATATTCCAAATGCGCTGCCACTCGCTGTCCGGCGCCTCGACGCCCCCGCCAATCGCGATTCCGGCGTTCGAGCAAAACAGATCGATCTGGCCGAACTTCGCCGTGGCCTCGTCCACCAACTGTTTGATATCGGCCTCTTTCGAGACGTCGCACGTGACCGCAACGGCGCCGATCTCCTCGGCGGCCTCCTGCGTATGCACCGGATCGATGTCGGCTACGACGATGCCTCGCGCGCCTTCAATGGCGAACCGCCGGCAGAGCGCCCGCCCAATACCGTTCGCTCCGCCAGTCACCACGGCGACTTTACCGCTCAGATGCATGATTCGCTCCACCTCGGCAGTTACGAATGTTTTCTCAATTCCAACTTGGCGATCGATTCGCGGTGGACTTCATCCGGACCATCGGCCAGCCGTAGCGTACGGGCATTGGCCCAGGCATCGGCCAACGGAAAGTCACCGCAAACGCCCGCGGCGCCGTGGGCCTGAATCGCGCGATCGAGCACCCGCAGCGCCATGTTCGGCGCCACGACCTTGATCATCGCGATCTCGGCCCGGGCCGATTTATTGCCGGCCGCGTCCATCATCGCGGCGGCCTTGAGCGTGAGCAAGCGTGCTTGCTCGATCTCGATGCGCGAGTCGGCGATGTCCGCGCGAATCGTCCCTTGCGCGGCGATGGGCTTGCCGAACGCCACTCGCCGAGTTACGCGCCGGCACATCGCTTCCAGCGCACGTTCGGCGAGCCCAATCAGCCGCATGCAATGATGAATGCGTCCGGGCCCGAGCCGCCCCTGGGCGATCTCGAACCCGCGCCCCTCGCCGAGCAACAAGTTGCTGGCCGGCACGCGCACGTTGTCGTAGGTCACCTCGGCATGGCCGTGCGGCGCGTGGTCGTAGCCGAAGACCGTCAACATGCGCTCGACCTTGACCCCCGGCGTATCGAACGGAACCAGGATCATCGATTGCTGCTTGTGAATCTCGGCTTGCGGATCGGTCTTGCCCATGAAGATCGCGATCTTGCAGCGCGGGTCGCCGGCCCCGGAGCTCCACCATTTGCGACCATTGATTACATAGTGATCGCCATCGCGCACGATGCTCGACTGAATATTGGTTGCGTCGCTCGAGGCAACGTCCGGCTCGGTCATGGCAAAGCACGAGCGAATTTCGCCGGCCAACAGCGGTTCGAGCCACTGCTTCTGCTGCTCGGGAGTGCCGTACTGGGCCAGCACCTCCATGTTACCCGTATCGGGCGCCGAGCAATTGAACACCTCGGGGGCCATGTGCGAACGGCCCATGATCTCGCACAGCGGGGCATACTCCAGGTTGGTCAACCCGGCGCCGTGGGCCCTGTCGGGCAGAAACAAGTTCCAGAGCCCGGCCTCGCGAGCCTTGGGCTTGAGCCGTTCAATGATTTGCGACGGTTGCCAGCGGTCGCCGTGATTGATTTCGTCGTGCCAGGCCTGCTCGTTCGGGTAGATGTGCTCTTCCATGAATGCGGCGAGCCGCCGCTGAAGGTCCTTCACCTTGTCCGAATGCTCGAAGTTCATGATCCGCCCCCAGAGAGAATCGAGGTATGAGGCCGCACATCCACATGCGGTTCTCGAACCGGTATGCGCGGCCGGAATCCGCCTTAAGGCTTGCGCTCGGCGGGTTTACATCCTACCGAACGGACGGTAGATTCGCTATCAGGGTCCGCACATTTCCACTTCACTGCCCTTCGCTCAGGTGCCCTATGACCGCCGACAGCCAGAAGATCCTGGCCGATGTTGAAGCCTACTGCCAGGAATTGCGGCCGATCGAAGAGCTCTGTTATCTCGAGCATCGCTATAACGAAGCGACCGTTTCGCTGGCCAAGAAGTACCACCTGCTCGGCATTCCAATTCCCGTCGAGTTGGGCGGACGCGGCGCCGACGCGCTGACCTATGCTCGGGCGCTTGCCCGCATCGGTCGAGAAGGCACCGGGGTGCGCACTTTTTTCTCCGGGCAAACCTCGATCGGGCAGTATCCCATCTGGCGCTACGGCAATGCCGATCAACATCAGCGTTATCTGCCGGCCTCGTGCCGGGGTGAAAAGATCCTGGCCTTTGGCCTCACCGAGCCCGACGCCGGCTCGAATCCGCTGGAGATGACGAGCACCTATCGCCGTAGCGGCGACAAGTTCTTGCTCAACGGCGTGAAGTATCTGATCTCCAACGGCGGGATCGCCGACGCGGTCGTCTGCTTCGCGTATCCCGAGGACAAAACCGGCAAGGATCGCCGAATGAGCGCGTTCATCGTCGATACGGCCGGCGAGACGTTCGAAGCGGAAGACCTGTCGGCCAAACCGGGCATGTTCAGCGCCAACACCGGCATGTTCCAAATGACCGACCACCCGGTGCCCGCCGAAAACTTGCTGGGCGAAGAGGGCAACGGCTTCCGCGTTGCCATGGGGACCCTGATCTCGGGCCGCCTAAGCGTGGCCGCCGGCTGCCTGGGCGTCATCGAAGACTGCCTGGCCGAGGCGCTCGAATACGCGCGCACGCGCATCCAACACGGCAAGCCGATTGGCAAGCATCAACTCGTGCAAGAACATATCGCGATGATCGAGATCGGCCGCGCCGCGAGCGATGCCCTGATCGAACGTGCCGCGCTCGCCAAAGACGCCTCGGACAAGAATCGCGGCGACAAGCAGCTATTGGCCGAGGCCGATACGCGCGTCGCCCAGGCCAAGTTCTTTGCCTCGAACGCGGCCTGGGAAGCCGCCGATCGGGCGGTACAGGTCTATGGCGGCCGCGGCTGGAGCGAGTTGTACCGCGTTGGCCGCCACTTGCAAGACGTGCGCGTGTGCCGCATCTACGAAGGCACCGACGAGATCATGAAACTCAAGATCGCGTCTTCGTTGCTGGGCAAGGACTTCGCCGCGTTTGGCTAATCCGCACCAGGGGAGCGCGATCCGGTGAGTAACGTCTATCGTGGTCGCATTGCTCCCACGCCCAGCGGTCCTCTGCACTTGGGACATGCCCGAACGTTTTGGATCGCGCGGCAGCGCGCTTGCGATGCGGGGGGTATCCTGCTGCTGCGGAATGAAGACCTCGATCCCGACCGCTGCAAACCGCAATTTGCCGCGCAAATGCTTGAAGACCTGCGTTGGTTCGGCTTTTGTTGGCAAGAAGGACCGGACCGCGGCGGGCCGTACGCGCCCTACGTGCAGAGCCAGCGCCGCGCGTCGTATCTCACAAGCTGGCGGGCGTTGGCCGCGGCCGGAGCGATTTATCCCAGCTCCCATTCCCGCAAGGACATCGCCGCGGCACTCGTCGCCCCGCACGACGACCCTGTCGCCGCGGACGCCGAACCGCTCTTCCCCCCTGCCCTGCGGCCAGCCTTGTCGACGTTCACCATGCCAACCGCGCCCGGCGAAATGAACTGGCGTTTCCGCATACCCGACGGCGAAGTGCTCTCGTTCGTCGATGGACGCCACGGACTGGTCGAGCGAACGGCTGGCGTCGACTTCGGAGATTTTCTCATTTGGCGGAAAGATGGCTTCCCGGCGTACGAATTGGCCGTGGTGCATGACGACCACGCGATGCAAATTACCGAAGTCGTTCGCGGCGACGATCTGCTGACCTCGACCGCCCGGCAACTCTTGCTTTACCGCGCGCTCGGTTGGCAACCGCCGGCCTTCTACCATTGCGAGCTGATGCGCGACGCCGAAGGCCAACGTCTCGCCAAGCGGACCGATGCCGTGTCGCTCGCGGCGCTTCGCCAACAAGGCCACACGCCCGAGCAGTTGCGCGCCGGCTGGTGATATCCAGATTGCTTTCGGCGCTGACTTGCGGCGCTCGCGCGGCGTATAATTCGCGCGATGGCAGTGACGAGACTCCTTTCTCAGCCCAGGCGAGGTCCGGCCGTGATCGTTGGCATTCCCAAGGAAATCAAGCGTGACGAATATCGCGTGGCCCTGCTGCCCGTGGGCGCTGAAGAGCTCGTACGCGCCGGGCATCGCATTCTGGTCGAACAAGGAGCCGGGCTCGGCTCCGGACTCCCCGATCAGCAGTACGCGCAAGCGGGGGCCGAGGTCGTGGCCACCGCGGCCGAGGTGTTCGCCGAGGCAGACATGATCGTCAAGGTCAAGGAACCGCTCGAAGCCGAATGGCCGTTATTGCGATCGGGCCAGACGCTGTTCACCTACTTTCACTTCGCGGCCGACCGCCGCCTGACCGAAACGGTGCTGGCCAGCGGGGCGACGGCCGTGGCCTATGAAACCCTGCGCGATGAGCATGGACGGCTACCGTTGCTGACGCCCATGAGCGAAGTTGCGGGGCGCATGAGCATTCAAGAGGGCGCCAAATATCTCGAACGCCCGCAAATGGGACGCGGCATCTTGCTAGGCGGCGTGCCCGGCGTGGCGCCGGCCCATATCACGATCCTCGGCGGCGGAATCGTCGGCGCCAACGCGGCCAAGGTCGCCGCCGGCTTCGGCGCGGACATCGGCCTGCTCGATATCAACATGGACCGCCTCCGCTATCTCGACGATATCATGCCGGCGAACGTCGACGTGCTCTTTAGCGACCGGCATACGATCCGCGAACAACTCGAACGCGCCGACCTGGTTATCGGGGCCGTGTTGATCCCGGGCGCCAAGGCTCCGCGCCTGATCGAGCGTGAAGATCTGAAACGCATGAAGCCCGGCAGCGTGATCATCGACGTGGCGATCGATCAGGGCGGCTGCATCGCGACGAGCCGGCCCACGACGCACAGCGAGCCGACATTCATCGTCGACGACGTGGTTCACTACTGCGTGACTAACATGCCAGGCGCCGTCGGGCGCACGAGCACGTATGCCTTGTGCAACGTAACGCTGCCCTGGGTGCTGGCCATCGCCAGCCGAGGCATCGAGCGCGCCGCCCAAGAGCTGCGGCCCGTCGCGCATGCGGTCAACATCATCGCCGGCGAGGTGACCAACCAGGCGGTGGCACGGACGTTCGACTTGCCGTATGTAAACCGGTTCAATCTCTGAACGGCTCACTGCCATAGAAGCCGCGCGTGATTGGACCCGCCAACCACATTAACAGGATCCCAACGGCCAGCGGACTCAACGGTCCGATCACCTGAGCCAGCATCATCGCCGCCGCTCCCAAGGCGAGCACCACCCCAAACGTCCGCACGAGCACATGGAACAATTCGGCGGAGCTCATTTCGATGCTACCTTCCCTAAGAGACATTCTGTTTGCCTGGCACGGGCCGGGGTGTGAGGCGCATCCGAGCATGCCCCCACACCCCAATCGCCCTGGCGCATGGATTATTTACTCGCCTTCTCTTGGGCGAGCCTAAGCTTGGCTTGCAGAGCTTCGTTCCGCGGCTGCTCCTTGACGAGTTGCTCCAGCAGCGGGAGTGCCTGCGCAAAATTTTCCTGTTCGAGATAAGCCTCGGCCAGCCCATATGTGCCCGCATTAGGGCCAGGGTTCTTCTCAAGCATGTGCTGCCAAACCTTGATCGCGCCGTCCAGGTCACCCTCGGCACGAAGCACGCGAGCAAGCCCGTTGAGCGCGCCGCCGGCGTTCGGATCGTGCTTGAGCGACGCCTCGAAATGCGGCTTGGCCGCCGCCGGATCGCCGCTGTTAAGCAGCGCCCAGCCCAGTCCGTTCTCGATATTCGGATCGCCCGGCTTGGCCGCCAGGAGCTTTTCGAAAATCACACGGGCTTCGGCATTGCGGCCCTGGTTGAAAAGCCGCCAGGCCTGCATAAACTCTTCCTGCGAAGGCAGCGGTTCGGCGGGTTCGATCAGCGTTCGCAGTTCTGCCGGAAGCCGCTTGGCTTGAGCCGCGGCGAGCATCTGCCGGGCGGAGTCGTCGGCCTCGCCCGAGTCGACGACCTTCTTGGCCCAGCGTTCGGCATTCTTCCAGTCCTCTTCGAGCAGGTAGATCTTGGCCAATCCATACCAGGCGGCGGAGGCCGTCGGCGCGGCTTTCAGCAGGTGCTGCTTGGCGTCTTTATAATCGCGATTGAAAAGGGCGATTTGCCCCAAACCGTTCAGCGCCGCGGCATGCTTCGGTTCGAGCGCGAGCACGTTTTGGAATGCCTCGGCGGCCTCCTGACGGCGACCGGTGTTGAAGTTCGCCCACCCCAATCCATTCCAGGCGCTGGTATTCTTGGGCGAAAGCTTTACGGCCGCGGTGAACTTTTCGCGAGCGGCTTCGGGGTCACGCTGCCAAAGACTCCAGCCTTGGCGGGCAAGTTGCGCTGACGCGTCGGCGTCAGCCGGACGCGCCATTCCATTCCAGAGAACAAGAGCGAACACGAGACACAGGGTTGCGAGCATGGCTAGGCCTCCTAGGGCAATGAGGATTGATTTACGCCGCCGCTGGCGGCGCTCTTCCGATTGCAGCGAACGAACGAGCAAGTCGTCTCCCCGCTGCATCGCCAATTCCAACCGATCGTCCTCCGTGGCCGCGGCGGCGCTACGTCCGAGCCGCGACCCCTTGCTGTGCCATGCGCGCATAAGGGCACCCGTCTACAAAAACTAAAGGCTCGCGAACGAATTCGAGTGAATCACTCAGAGCACGTTGAATCAGATCCGCTTGATAAGCCGCGCGGCTTCCTCGGCATTCGCCCGACCCGGCTCGACGGCGTCGAGCAGGCTGCCGCGCACCCGTTGGGTCTTGGCAATCTCGCCACGGATGGCTTCGATCACCTTGTCGAGTCGCGACCGCACGGTCGGGTACGAAACGCCGACCTGCTCCGCGATTTCCTTGAGATTGCCGCTGGCCAACACGAACATCTCGACGAAACGCTGATGCTCGATCGGAAGCCCCGCCAGCCGTGACATCGCGAAGGCCCCGTGGACAGAAACCAGACAAGCGTCACACGTCATCTCGGAGACGTGCATCGCCTGGCCGCAGTAGGGACAGTCGTTGCCGACGGGGCGAGGAGTCGCGCTCATATAAAAATCAAGCTCCGCTGGGCAGCAGATTCTCATTCGTGAATTTCTTGTACCACATATATCAACAAAATCAATATATGGAGCACAAAAACTCAAAAATAAAACAATCCAGCATGCCGCAAGCCCACCAAGCACACCCTACGGGGGGTGTCGCGCCGCGATCCGCTGTACGCCCAGGAAGGCCTACGACGAACGGCCCAGCGTCAGCAAAACCAGCAAACCGCTGATGGCCGTTCCGATTAACAGCAAGAGTTCGTCAAAGTTTTGCATCAGGAGAGGACTCCGTGGGGAAGGACTGGGGCGGAGAGGGCGGGCATTCGGATCACGCAACCTTAGGTCGCAGGACGGGCGGCGGAATAAATCCCGCCGTAGCAAACGAATATGAAGGTCTCGTTGTAGTGGTTTTACCACCGCAAAAAGGGCTCCAGATCGGGAGTGTTTGCTTGATTTTCCGCGTCAGGACAAATAGGCTGAATCTCTGGTCAGGTCGTGGCGTTCCCTTGGCGAACCGTGCGCGATTTGGTCAGCCATTTCTCGCTGCTGCTTCCCAGGTCTTCCCTCGTCAGCGGTTTGTCGGCTCGGGACACCGCTGATAAGCGATACACCTTGGTTTAGCGACGCAGCAACCGGAACAACAGAAATCTCGGAACCAGCGATGTTCAGGCCACTTCGTTCGAGCGTCCCACGAACGGGAATCCTCCTTGCCACCGTTGCCCTGCTGTTTTCATCTGCGCCGGTCGTACAGGCCGGAACGCTGGTGACCATTAGCACTAATATGGGCAACATTCAGGTCGATCTGTTCAATGATGCCGTGCCGGGAACGGTGCAAAACTTCTTGAATTACCTGGGAGCAGGCACGTACACGGACACCATCATCCACCGCTCACCGCCCAACTTCGTCATCCAGGGCGGCGGGTTTAAAAAGGACTTCAGCGCCGTTACGACCAACGCGCCGATTCCGCTGGAGTACCAGTTCAAGAACGCTCGCGGCACGATCGCAATGGCCCGAACGGGCAATCCCAATTCCGCGACGAGCCAGTGGTTCATCAATGCCGTCGATAACTCCAGCTCTTTGGGGCCGGGCGGCGCCGACCAATATGGCTACACGGTGTTCGGCTGGGTCGTAGGCGGCATGAACGTCGTCGACGCGATTAACGATTTGCCGATCTTCAACGCCGGCGCCCCGTTCGGCGAGCTGCCACTCAAGGACTACACCTCGCCGAATCAAGTGACCGACGCGAACAAGGTCATTATCAACAGCATCAGCATTGCCGAGCAGCATCCATCGTTTCAAAACCCGGTGCTCTCGGGCGACGTCAACAACGACGGAAATGTGAACAGCCAAGACGCGCTGATGATCATCAACGATCTGCTGTACGTCAAGGACGCGCACAGCGCCTCGGCCTCATACCTCACGGACCGGTACATCTACTTCGATCCGAACGGCGATGGACGCGTAAACTCGAAAGATCTGCTGTACGTGTTCAACGAGATCCGGGCCAAGCACGGCGTTACCCCCTTGGCGGCTCCCATGACTGCGATGTCTTTGGCCGCCGTGCCCGAGCCGGCGACCTGGAGTCTCTTGCTTTCGGCCCTGGCCGCCGTGGGCGTGGTCGGCTGGCGCCGCCGCTCACGCCGCTGCCGTTAGAATTCCTGCCGCATCGGGCAATATCACGCCTGGGCTGCCGCGTCGCGCAGGCGATTTTCTCGCGTTTGAATGCGCCGTTTCAAGCGGCTACCCGCTGGCAGTCGGCTGGTGCTCGTTGCATAATGGTCGCTCGCGTTCGATTGCCACGCAATCCGCCGCCGGTTTTACTCCGACCGGCGGTCAAGCCGACTGACCTGCACCCGAGGATCCCTCCGCCATGAAACATCTGCTGTCGCTCGTCGCTGTCGCTTGTCTCGTCGCTCCGCCATGGGCAGTGGCCGCGGACAATACCCCACCCGAGGGCTTTACCACCCTGTTCAACGGCCAGGACCTGACGGGCTGGAAGGGGCTAGTCGGCAATCCCGTAACGCGGGCAAAAATGAGCGGCGAGGAATTGGCCAAGGCACAGGCCGAGGCCGACCAACGGATGCGCGATCACTGGCGAGTCGAAGATGGCGTGCTGATCTTCGACGGCCAGGGAGATAGCCTGTGCACGGCCGAAGACTACGGCGATATCGAGATGTACGTCGACTGGAAGATCGAGCCGAAGGGCGACAGCGGCATCTATCTGCGTGGCGCCCCCCAGGTCTCGATCTGGGATCCCGCGGTCTCGGCGCCCGAGCCCGGCATCGGTTCCGGCGGCCTGTTCAACAACCAGAAGCACCCCTCGCGGCCGCTCGCGCTTGCCGACAAACCGATTGGCGAGTGGAATACCTTCCGTATCAAGATGGTTGGCGACAAGGTAACGGTCTGGCTGAACGACAAGTTGGTGACCGACGACGTCGTGCTCGAGAACTACTGGGAACGCGACAAGCCGCTTTATGCCACGGGGCAGATCGAGCTGCAAAATCACGGCAATACGCTGTACTTCAAGAACATCTATCTGAAGAAGCTCTCCAGCCAGTAACGTGCAGCCCGGCTCGTCAAACGCCGAGCTTCTTGCGCATTGCTTTGGTGAGCGATTGGCGCACCTCGGCGATCCCCTCCCAGGGGTCGCTTTTGAGTTCGGCCAGACGTTGCGGCATGTTTGCCAGCGTAAACTGAGCCGCCGAACGCACCTGGCCCAGCTCCTCCCAAGAGATGGGTGTGGCGACGGGGCAGCCGACGCGTGCGCGCGTGGAGTACGCGGCGATCGATGTCGCTCCGCGGCTGTTGCGCAGGTAATCGATGTACACCTTTCCGCTCCGGGCCGACTTCGACTGGCTGGTTGTATAACGGCCGGGGTCGGCCGCTACGATCGCGTGGGCAACCTCGCCGCAGAACTGCTTGACCTCCGCCCAATCGGTGCGGCGATCGATCGGCGTCACCAGATGCAGCCCCTTGCCGCCGGTCGTCTTGAGAAAGGTGACCAGGCCCAAGCCACGAAAAAATTCGCGAATTTGCCGGGCGCTTTCCACCACGCGTTTCCAGGGAAGTTCTTCGTCCGGATCGAGATCGAACACCAGCCGGTCGGGGCGTTCGACGTTGTCGGTTCGTGCTCCCCAGATGTGAAACTCGAGCGTGTTCATCTGCACCAGCGAGAGCAGCCCTTCCAAATCGCGCACGACCGCATAATCGATCCGCTTGCTTTTCTCGGCAATCGAGATGCGCGACAGTGCGGCGGGCATCCCTTTGCCCGCATGCTTCTGATAGAAACATGCGCCGTCGATCCCGTCAGGACAGCGCACGAGCGTAAGCGGCCGATCGACGAGTTGAGGCAGCATCCACTCAGACACGCCGGCGTAGTAACCGGCCAACTGGGCTTTGGTAATTCCGTCCGCGGACCAGAGAACTTTATCGGGATGCGTAAGACGCACGGAATCCGGAAGCGTTGCCATGTCGACACCCGCCGCATGCGTACTTCGGTTTTTTGAACCGTCACGATTCGCCCGCGTCGGCCGAGCCTTCTTGAGTGCCGCGGGACGCTCGCGCGTGACTTCAGGAGCGGACTTATCCTCACGCAGGCCCAGATAGGCCGGATGCCGTAAGTGACCATCGCGCGTCCACTCACCAAATGCAACCTGCGCGACGAGCGTGGGTTTCACCCAGTGGACGCCGCGAGCCTGCCCGGTGTGCCCTTTCAAATCGACAAAGGGAGACTGGCTTTGCTCCAGCCCGACCAGTCGCTGGTGCAACTCCACGAGCGTCCGTTCACTGAAGCCCGTGCCAACGCGGCCTGCATAACGCAGCGTTCGGGCTTCGTCGTAATAGCCGAGCAACAGGGCGCCAAAACCGGTGCGCGAGCCTGCTGGCTGCGTGAACCCGCCAATCACGAACTCTTCGCGGTGCGCACATTTGACTTTCACCCAATCGGCGCCGCGTCCGGGTCGATAGGGCTGATCGCGGCGTTTGCAGACAATCCCCTCGAGCCCTCGCTTGCAACTCTCGGCAAAGAATGCGGGCCCTTGACCAACGATATAGCCGGCATCGCAAATCGGCCCTTGGCGACCGGCCACAACCGTTGCCAAAAGCTGCTTGCGCTGATCGAGCGGCAGCTTTGCCAGGTTGTAGCCGTCGACGTAGAGCAAGTCGAACGCATAGTAAATGAGCTTGTCGGTCCGACGTTCGGAAATCGCGCTTTGCAGATTTTGAAAGTTAGAACTGCCGTTCGACGCCGGCGCGACGACCTCGCCATCGAGTATCGCCGAGAGGACGTCCAGCCCGCGAGCGGCCTGCACGAGATGTGGCACCCGCGCGGTCCAATCCAAGCCATTGCGGCTCCGAAACGTGACCTTCCCCTTGTCGATATGACAGATCATGCGATAACCGTCGAACTTGATCTCGTTCAACCAGCCGTCATCCGCCGGAGCCGCTTTGACGAGCGTGGCGAGCTGCGGTTTGATCTTGGTGGGCAAGGACGTTTTCTTGGCCGCAGAGAGCTTCGCGAGCGTGGCCCTGCGCGATCTGGCGCCGAAGCCGGCAACGCGGCTGGCGGCTGGGGCGAGCAGCTTTTCCATCGAATTCGGACCGCGGCGTAATGCCCTGAGGCCGGACGAGTCGCCTTGCTGCCCGGGCTTGCCAGCGGCGATTTCCTCCATCGTGCGGCCGGTCGTAGCGCTATCGGGCTCGCGCTGCAAGATCCCGCTGCCGTCGCCGACAATGGCTGCGTCGTCGCGAATCTTGAACAGAAACCAGGGTTGTTTTCCGACCTCGCCGGAGCCGCTACTGCCTCGCTTCACGAGTACCCACTCGCCGCGGAGCTTAGCGCCATGCAACGTGAAGTGCAACTTTCCCCGACGGTAAGCCGCCACCGGATCCTCATCCATCGACCAAGTGCCGCGGTCCCAGAGCATCACCGTGCCACCACCGTACTCGCCTGGCGGAATCGTGCCTTCGAACGAGCCGTACTCGAACGGATGGTCTTCGACGTGAATCGCCAGGCGTTTGATGCCGGGATCGAGGCTGGGGCCCTTGGGCAACGCCCAGCTCTTCAGCACACCTTCAATCTCCAGGCGGAAGTCATAGTGCAACTGACTGGCCGCGTGTTTCTGGATGCAAAACGACCAACCGCGGCTCGTGGGCTTCCTTCCACGCGGTTCGACGGTTTTCTTGAAGTCTCGCTTCTGGCGGTAACGTGTAAGAGACATCAGCCCACGCCTGCTCGCGCCCGATCGAGCGGTGATTGTCCGAGTCACTGTGGAAAAAAGCCGTTGCGCCAGATGAGGGCAAAATTCATACCACGTGCGACGATTCAGCTACAGGCGGTTGGCGCTGAGGAAGTTCGACCAGCATGCCCAGCAGCGAATCATCGAGGGGCTTACTCAGGCAAGCGTCGCAGCCAGCCACGCGGCTTTGCTCCAATTGCTCGGGTCGCGCGTCGGCCGTGAGCGCAACAACAAAGCCTCGGTAGCCGGCGCTCCGTAATTGTTCGGTGGCTGCAAAGCCGTCCAGATAGGGCATTTGCACGTCCATCAGCACAACGTCGAACGGGTTGCCGGCCTGTTCGGCGGTGAGCGCGGCCAGCACCGCCCGTTCGCCACTATCGACCGTCCGCACATCAGCCCCATTCTTACCCAGAATGAACGACACAAGCTCGCGATTGTCGGCGCTGTCGTCGGCCACCAACACTCGGCGGCCTTGCAGGATCGCGGCGCGAGCGCCGTCGCAGGGGGCGCCTTGCGGCGTTTCATCGAGGTTCGCTTCCAAGCTCGTCGCGGCAATCGTCACGATGAATGTGCTGCCCCGCCCCGGCTCGCTCTCAACATCGATTTCGCCGCCCAGAAGGTTGGCCAATCGGCGACTGATCCAAAGTCCCAACCCACTACCGCCGTATAGCCGGCTGGTGGATTCGTCGCCCTGGGAAAACGGGCTGAACAACTTCTCGATCTGGCGCGGCGTCATCCCAATTCCCTGGTCGCGGACGCGTAGCTCCAACAGCGGCGTTTCGCGGACAGCGACGCTAACGACGGCAATCTGCACTTCGCCGCGAGAACTGAACTTGATTGCATTGCTTACCAGGTTGAGCAAGATTTGCCGCAACCGCATCGGATCCGAATGGATTGACCGCGGCACCGATTCGTCGAATTCGACTTTCAACGCGAGTTGCTTGGCGTCGGCTCGGACCTGCATAAGCTGCACGACATCGTTCACGATCTGCCGTGGCGAACAAGGCACCAGTTCGATATCGAGTTTGCCCGACTCGATCTTCGACAAGTCAAGAATATCGTCGACCAGTTTGAGCAGATATTCGCTGTTGCGCCGGATGGTCCTGGCGGCTTTGAGCTGCTCGGCCTCGGCGAGGCTACCGATCAATACGTCGGCATAGCCCAGGATCGCTGTCATCGGAGTGCGAATCTCGTGACTGACCGTGGCCACAAGGTTGCTCTTGGCCGCGTTGGCCTCGTCGGCCGCGGCACGGGCTTTTTGCAGCTCGCCGGCCTGGATGTGCAATTCGTCGCGAATGCGTTCCAGCCGGCCGGTGTACTGCCGCAAGTTCTCGGTGCGCTGCCGAAATTCGATGTCGAGCCGATGATTCGCCTCTTCGAGTCTCGCTTGACTGATCGCGGAAAGCCAATTCTCACGCTCAGTTAGCCGAATCATCAGCACCAGCGCCGCCACTTCTAAAAGAACAAAAACCAAACGCTCCCATGCCTGAAACGCCGTGTCGCCGAGCGGTGACCAAAAACTGCCGTGTCCCAAATTGTGCAACAGCACGATCGACGCCGCCAAAACCAGTACCCGCCAGTCGCGGTAACACGCCAGAATCGCCAATGAACCAAAAACCGGAAAATGGCTTCCTATGTGGCCGCCCGTGAGTTGAAACAGCAGCGAGGCCCAAACCATCTGCGACGCCGCGACGATGTATCGCGTGGGGCGAGTGCCTGGCCAGCGCCATATGGCAACCAGCGGAATCAGTGTGGCCGGCGTTCCGGCAAATGTGATCCAACACAGCGGGTCGCCGCCCACGGAAAACACCGACCAGCCGGTATGTCGGAGCGTATCGGGCGAGATCCCAACGGCGGCCACGATGCCCACCAGCCATTGGAGCACGAACAACCAGGCAAACAGCCTATCGGTACGCCGGCCGATGGTTGCTGATTGCTGGTTGACGAGCTGGATAGCGCGCTCACGCGCGACGTCGTGCGTGCGATTCAAGTCCGAAACGGCGGTCACTTGTCGGTTCTCTCCAAACCCCGGCGAACTTCAAGGGCGCCGTTCACACAGGTTGGGAATGGTTCGCTAATAGTTGAACGGCCACCCGATTCACTCGGGCAACGAGACTTGCCACCCTCTGCGCAAACGCGTTTGGCGCAAGTACGTAAACTAGTGCTCCAGTAGAGTTGCCCCAAAAATAACGATCTGACGGAGCACAACCGTCCATACGGTCGCACGAGAACGGCCCGTCACGAAGCTCGCTCGCACTTCTACTAGCCTAGGTTGCAACCCGGCCCTGCAACCCCAATCTTCGGATACCCACATATGCGGGAATTCCGCCTATGACGATTACGCGGCGCGAAGCAAACCTAAGCAATGTCCGGTAGCGAAGTCGCAAAACGGGAAGCCTGGCTCTTTATCTCTGAAAGCGCGTCTCATCTCCTTTCGATGAGCTTGTGTTCGCCGGAAGTCGCGGGCGGGCGATTTTGACACACAGTGCCCCGCGAACTAGCGTTGCTCAACCGGTTTTCGATCATCCCTGGCCGCTGCCCACTCTCCGGGCGGTGCTTGCTCATAACACGGAATGTGCCGATGCAGGTTCTCGTCGTCGACGACAATCCGATCGCGGTCGATATGCTCGAAAACACGCTCTGCCGCGCAGGCTATGAAGTGCTGACGGCCAATAGCGGCCGGACGGCCCTAGAGATACTCGACCGCGGCACGTGTCAGTTCGTCATCACCGACTGGGAAATGCCCGAAATGTCGGGGCTCGAACTGTGTCGGCGAATACGGCATTTGAGCACGCTCAACTACATCTACGTGATTCTACTGACGGCGCGGCATGACGCCTCGGATTCGATCGAGGGAATGACCGCCGGGGCCGACGATTTCGTCGTCAAGCCTTTCCAGCCCAGCGAGTTGGTGTTGCGCGTAAAAGCCGGCGAGCGCCTGCTCGCGCTCGAGACTCGCGAATTGCTGATCTTCGCCCTGGCAAAGCTCGCCGAATCTCGCGACAGCGACACCGGCGCGCATCTGGAACGCGTGCGAACTTATTCACGGGTCATCGCCGAACATCTCGCGCGGCTCCCCAAGTATCGTGACCAGGTGAACGCCGAATATGTGCGACTGATCTATCTGACAAGTCCGCTACACGACATTGGCAAGGTGGCCGTGCCCGATCAAATCCTGCTCAAGCCAGGCCCACTCACGGAAGCGGAATTCGAGATCATGAAGACGCACACCTTGCGGGGAGCCGAAACGCTGGAAGCCGCGCTCAAACAATATCCCACGGCAAGGTTTCTACGCATGGCCCGCGACATCGCCGCAAGCCATCACGAGTGGTACGACGGCTCGGGATACCCGCGCGGTCTGGCCGGCCAGGCGATTCCGCTCTCGGCCAGGATCGTGGCCCTGGCGGACGCCTATGACGCCCTCACCAGCAAACGCGTATACAAGGATGCTTTTACGCACGAGAAAGCCCGGGCCGCGGTGCTCAAGGGGCGTGGCACCCACTTCGATCCGGATGTCGTCGACGCGTTCCTGGCGAACGAAGAAAAGTTCGTGGCCGTGCAACAGTCGCTGGCCGACGAGGCCGAGCCACAAACGGTGCTCATGAAGATCTAAGCGGCGTCGAACCCGATCGCCAATCGATTGAAGATCGGCCAAATCGGATTCCTACTTGAGCCGGTGCCCACTGAATTTCTCGCATGCGCAGTTTCCCGCGCAGTGCCATGATCAGGTGGTAAACTACACTTGGCCCACCGCTCGCGCCGCCCCCTCACTTATCACGCCCACCGGAGGAACTGTCGTGCGTAATCTAATTCTGGCTGGCTCGTTGGTTCTGGCGGCGTGGGGCACTGCGGCGCCGGCTCAAGAGGCCGGACCTCCCTGTCAACTTCCAGTCACCAAGGTCTATCGCATTCGGCCGGAGTTTTGCCCTCAGGCATTGGTCCGGATGATTCCGGCGGCCGTGGGACCCGCTTGCTGTGGATGCGATTGTGGTCCCTATGGCATTCCACCCATTTATGCCGCGGGATCAAACGTCCTGGTGCGTCAAACGCCCGACATGCAAGAACGGGTAGCCGAGTTCCTGGCCGAGTTGGGAGCGCTCGTACCCAACAAGAAAGTGAACTAGAACCGATACTGCCCAACGCTTACGCCGCGGTTTGCGCGGGGCTATAATCGACGCCTTATTCGCTTTTCGGCTCAAGCTTTCGTTCGCCCCCCTCGCGCGCTTGTGATTTCGCCCACACTGCTTCCGGTCGCCAACGAACTTCGCCACCTGCTGGGTGACGAAAGCGTGCTTGCTGCGCACTCGGACCTTGTCGTCTACGAATGCGACGGATTCGTAATCGAAAAAAACTGCCCGGACGTGGTGGTCTTCCCTCGCACGACCGAGGACGTCCAGGCGATTGTGCGCTTGTGCAACGAGCACCAAGTGCCGTTCTTGCCGCGTGGGGCCGGTACGAGCCTGGCCGGCGGGTGCTTGCCGGTCGGCGGAGGCGTAATGATCGTCTTCACCCGAATGAAGCAGATCCTGGAAATCAACCTGCGCGATCGCTACGCCGTGGTGCAACCAGGCGTAGTGAATATCTGGCTGACCAATAAGCTCAAAGGGACCGGCTATCACTATGCGCCCGACCCATCCAGCCAGGGGGCCTGCACGATCGGCGGCAACGTGGCCACGAACTCCGGCGGTCCGCACACGCTCAAGTACGGTGTAACGGTCAACCATACGCTGGGCATCGAGGCCGTGCTTGCCGACGGCTCCGTCGTGCAATTTGGCGGCCCCGTGGAAGAGAGCCCGGGACTTGACCTTACCGGCGCCCTCGTCGGCAGCGAAGGCACGCTGGCGATCGTCACCAAGATCTGGGTCCGCCTCACCAAGAATCCCGAGGGGGTGCGAACGCTCCTGGGCGTGTTCGATTCGGTGGACGACGCCACGAACTCGATTAGTGAGATCATCGGCGCGGGCATCATTCCGGCCGCGCTCGAGATGATGGACCAAGGCATTCTTGCCGCGGTCGAAGCGGCGTTTCACTTTGGTTTTCCGCTCGACGCGCAAGCGATCCTATTGATCGAGGTCGACGGCATCGAGGCGGGTCTCGACGCGCAACGCGATCGCATCATCGAGCTGTGTACGAAATGCGGCGCGCGCGAGGTGCGTCAAGCGCGGGATGCCCAGGAGCGGCTGCTATTGTGGAAGTCTCGCAAGCAGGCGTTTGGCGCCGTGGGACGGCTAAGCCCCAGCTACTGTACGCAAGATGGCGTCGTGCCGCGCACGAAGCTACCGCACATCCTGCGGCGAATCACCGAAATCAGCGGCAAGTACGGTATCCGGATCGTCAATGTGTTTCACGCCGGCGACGGAAACATCCACCCGATTCTGCTGTTCGACGAGCGCGATGCCGAGCAAGTGTCGCGCGTGCTCAAGGCGAGCGACGAGATCCTCGAAGAATGTATCGCCAGCGGAGGCAGCGTCACCGGCGAACATGGCATCGGCGTCGAGAAGATCAATTTCATGAACAAATTGTTCAACGACGATGATCTGGCCGCGATGGGACGGCTTCGCGCGGCATTCAATCCCGAGGGCCGCTTGAGCCCGGCAAAAATGTTGCCCACGGCCGGGGCTTGTGGGCTCGAGCAGATCCACCCCGGCCGCCGCGCGGCAATGTAAGGGGGACGCGCCCGATGACGAAAGCCAAGTCCACTTCGATCGCGGCCCAGCCGCTGCCGCTCGCCGAAACCCGCACGCCCGCCGACCAGGCCGAGCTGGCGACCATCCTGGCCGAGGCATGCGCGCAGAACACCGCGATCTATCCGATCGGCGGGAGCACGAGCCTCGACTACGGATATCCGCCGAGCAAGCCCGGCGCCGGAGCGATCCTTACCGAGCTGAATCGCGTGATCGACTATCCGGCGCGGGATATGACCGTCACCGTCGAAGCTGGCATCACGCTCGACGCACTGGCCCAAGTGCTATCCGCCGAGCGGCAATGCCTGCCAGTGGAAGGCGCACAACCGCACGTTGCCACGCTGGGCGGACTGATGGCCACGGCTTGGAGCGGACCGCGTCGCTATGGTTGCGGTACGATGCGCGACTATGTGATCGGCGTGACCGCCGTCGACGCGCGCGGCGTGGTTTTCAAAGCGGGCGGTCGCGTGGTGAAGAATGTCGCCGGCTACGATTTCTGCAAGCTGCTCACCGGTTCTCTGGGGACGCTTGGCGTCATCTCTCAAATCACGCTCAAGACGCGGCCCCTGCCCGAGCGGTCGGCGCTGTTGGCGTGTGAGCTCAAAGACCTGGAGCAAGCGGAACGGCTGCTCGCCGGTATCATCGCTTCGCGCACTACGCCGGCGGCAATCGAGCTACTCGCCGGGCCCATGTGGCGTGAGCATCCCAGCCTGAGGTTACTCACCGCCGGCAGCATTGGCCGCCTGGTCGTCGGGCTAGAAGGCACCGGCGCCGAAGTCGATTGGATGCTCGGCCAGCTCGCCGCGGAATGGCGCGAGCTGGGAGTTTCGAGCGCGCACGTCGTGGTTGACGAGGCCGCAAACGCACTTTGGGAAACGCTACGCGAGTTCTCGGCCTTTCCGGACATGCCCCTGGTGCTGAAGACGACCGTGCTGCCAAGTCGCGTGACCGAATACGTCCGGCTGGTGCAAGAGTTCGACGCCGACGTTTCGATTCAGGCCCATGCCGGCAATGGTATCGTAATCGCGAGGTTCGAGCGGTTTACACCTGGGGATATCACCGCGGTGCTATTGGGGCGGCTGCGGCCCGCCGCACAGCTTTGCGGCGGTAACGCAGTGGTGCTGTCGAGCAATCTCGACGGCTGGACACGGGGGGCCTGGTGGGGAAGCTTTGGCCAGGCCGCGCCGTGGATGCAGAAAGTCAAACACCAATTCGACCCGGGCAACCTGCTCAATCCTGGCCGCTTCGCCTACGATAGTGAGTAAACGGGCCGCGTCCCGCCCATCGAGCAACCATGAACCAGCAAGCCACGAACGCCGAGCCCTCGCCAGCGTCCCTCAATCCAGGCGCAGGGATCGACTACGGCCTGTTTCTGGACTGCGTCCACTGCGGGCTGTGTACCTCGGCATGCCCAACCTACGTGGAAACGGGGAATGAAAACGACAGCCCGCGCGGACGCATCTACCTCATGCGCAACGTGACCGACGGCAGGCTGGAACTGACGCCGGAAGTGCGGCGGCACTTGGAGTTGTGCCTCGACTGCCGGGCCTGCGAGACGGCGTGCCCCTCGGGCGTGCAATACGGCAAGTTGATCGAGCCGTTTCGCGTGGCCATGGAGGCCGGTTCGGCCAACAGCAAGTCGAACGATTGGTTCCACCAGTGGATTTTGTTTCGGTTGTTCCCATATCCCAATCGGTTGCGGGCAGCGCTCGCTCCGGCCCGCATCGCGCAGGCGTTGCGTCTGGACCGCGCGCTGCGGGCGACGGGGCTTTTAAACCTGTTGCCGCCGCGATTGCGGCAAATGGTCGACATGCTGCCCCCGTTGCCGGCACGACAACCGGCGCTTCCGGAAATGCTGCCGGCAATCGGCAAACGCCGGGCCCGCGTGGCGTTGTTCACCGGCTGCGTGGGAGACGCCTTGTTTCGACCGACGAATTGGGCAACCGCACGCGTGTTGCAGGAGAATGGTTGCGAGGTGCTCATTCCGCGCCACCAGGCCTGCTGCGGAGCAATTCACTTTCATGCCGGCAGCAGCGAACCCGCACGCGAATTTGCGGATGCGAACGTCGCGGCGTTCAACGAGGATGACGTCGACGCGGTTATTGTGAACATTGCCGGCTGCGGCGCAATGCTCAAAGACTACGGACATCACTGGCACGACATGCGGCAGCCGATGCGCGAGGCATTTGCCCACAAGGTGCGCGACATCCATGAATTCCTAGATGGCTTGGGACTGCTTCCGCCCAAGGGCGAGGTTCCAGTCGTCGCCACCTATCACGACGCATGCCATCTGGGCCATGCACAAAAGATTCGCGAAGCGCCGCGACGGCTACTCGCGCAGATCCCTGGGCTAACGCTCCGCGATTTACCCGAAACGGAACTCTGCTGCGGCGCGGCAGGGTCGTATAACCTGACCGAGCCCGAGATGGCTGGACGGCTGAGCAAACGCAAGCTCGCGAACATCAAGAGCACCGGCGCCGAATGCCTGATTACGGCCAACGCGGGGTGTCAGTTACAGATTGCGCGCGAAGCCCGAGCCGAGGGCTATCCACTGTGGGTCGTACATCCGCTCGACCTGTTGGACCTGAGCTATCGTGACGCATACGAGCGACGGTAGTGTCGCTGGCCCGGCAACGGCAAGCTTCGCGCCCGTCGCCTGCCGAGCAATGTGCGTCAGCGCTTCGTCCGATCATGCAGGAGAACTCACCATGACCTCGCTCGATGTCATCCGCTTCTTGCATCAGCATCGGATGTGGGTCAATCGCATGCTGCTCGATGCGGCGGCCGTACTACCGCCTGAGAGACTGCGAACGCCGTATGCAATCGGCCAGGGAACGATCTGGCGCTCGCTCGTGCATATGTATGCCGCCGAATGGGTTTGGCTGGCGACGCTCCGCGGTGATGAAAGTCCCGTACTTCCCGGCGACCGGCCGGATGGACTTCCGGGAAATCAAGAGCGACGCGGCGGCATTGCTTCGCTCGCCGAGTTACGTGCCGCTTGGACCGCGGTGGACGCCGGTTGGTAAAGATTATCTCGAAGCTCTCTCGGAGAACGACCTAACGACGCCGGTCTACAAGATCTCGAGCCTACAACGAACACGGCAGGGCTGCCAACAAGCGGACGTTCTATTGCATGTTTGCACGCATGCCCACTATACGGCGGCCCAAGTGGTTAATATGCTGCGGCAATCTGGCGCGGCGTCGCTCCCCGACCCCATGCTGATCAGCTTGGCGCGGGCCGAGTTCCAAGCCGGTTCCGCGTCGTGAACCGTCGCCAGACCGCGAACACTGCAACCTGGAGAAACATCGCTATGATTCGAGTGGGCATCGCCGGCATCGGCTTCATGGGCATGATCCATTACCTCGCCTATCAAAAGCTGCGAGGCGTCAAGGTCGTGGCCCTCTGCGAAACGCAACGCGAGCGACTCGATGGAGACTGGCGGGCAATCAAAGGCAACTTTGGACCTGCCGGAACGATGATGGATCTTTCGGGCATTGCCAAGTACGAGAACCTGGACGAGATGCTCGCCGATGCGAAGGTCGACGTGGTCGATGTGTGCCTGCCGCCCGCGGCGCATGCTTCCGTGGCGATCAAGGCTTTCAAGGCCGGCAAGCATGTGTTCAGCGAGAAGCCGATCTCGCTTACCGCCGCGGACGCCACGAAGATGGTCAAAGCCGCGGATGCGGCGGGCAAACAACTGCTGATCGGGCAGGTGCTGCCGTTCTTTCCTGAGTATGCGTTTGCCTATCGCGCGGCCACCAGCGGCAAATATGGCCGGCTGCTGGGCGGACACTTCAAGCGAATCATTTCCGACCCGCAGTGGCTGAAGGACTTTTACGATCCGGCAAAGGTTGGCGGGCCGATGCTCGATCTGCACGTGCACGACGCGCATTACATCCGCCTGCTGTTCGGCATGCCCCGATCGGTAACGACGAGCGGGCGAATGCGCGGCGAAGTGGCCGAGTATTTCGTGTCGCAATTCGCGTTCCACGATCCTCGCCTGGTCGTGAGCGCACAGAGCGGCGTCATTCACCAGCAAGGGCGCGGTTTCTCGGCTGGCTTTGAAATCCATCTGGAAAAAGCCACCCTGCTGTATGACTTCTCGGTGATCGACGGTAAACCGGAGCTGGCCGTTCCGTTGACCGTGCTCCGCGCGGATGGCAAGGTCGAACGTCCTGTCATGGCCAGCAGCGACCCGGTCGATGCGTTTGTGGCCGAGCTGGCCGAGGCGGCCAAATCGTTCAAAAACAGTCGGCCCTCGGCGCTGCTGGATGGCCAGCTTGCCCGCGACGCGGTCTTGCTGTGCCACAAGCAAACCGAGTCGATTCGCAAGCGGCGATCCGTGAACGTCTAGCAGTCCTCCCCCCTGCGCGGCGCACTCGCTGGGGCGCTCGCTATCACAGGACACTTTGCGGCGCTCTGTCGATCCGGCAAAATGGCTGCCAAGCCCCTTCGGCTTGGGCCAACCTGGAGGTCTCGTCGCCGGCCGTTTTCATCGGCCGCACCCCGTGTCCAGTGCGCGCATCGCGTGTATTCGGTGCCAGCCGCACGCCGTGCAAACTGTGATTTCTTGGCCGTAAATGCTACGCCCGTCGCGTTGTGCACACCGTTGTGACGGGTATGCCGGTTATGCCGTCGCGGCGCTTCGAAAATCTTTGCCACGGTTTTTTGACCATCGCGAAATCGTGACCTATAGTGGTTTTGGCCGGTGCTTTGTAGACCCACCCCGCACGGCTGCGTGTTTGATTTCGACAACACGAGCGACAGCGAGACTCGTGCGAGTTCGGTCTTTATTGCCTGAAGCACCGGTTCTCAATTCGCCACTCCGCTCCCCAGCGGTGCCCCCTCGCAAGACGCATGACAACGGAAGGCCCCATGCAAAAGCTTAGCCAGCGGTGGTTACTTCTTGCGCTCGTTTTGGTCTCCTTGGCCAACGCAACCATTGCGCCTCGAGCGCTGGCTCAGACCTCGGTTCAGATCGCTCCCCAGCGGTCCGTCGCGGAGATCGATACGGTCATCGAACGCGCGAATCGGCTGGAATCCGAGCAACGATGGGGCGAAGCGCTCTCGATCTATGAAGAAGCGCTGCGCGATCACCCCAACCACGCGGCCTTGGGCAACCGTCATAATCTCGCCAAGATTCACTACGATCTGACGCGGCGTTACAACGACGCCAGCTTCATCCGCTCGGTTCGCAGCCTCGACGAACGGCAAGCGCTGAATATGTACTCGGAAGTCTTGGTCAAGGTGGAAACACACTATGTCGCGACACCCAACTGGAACAACCTGGTCGGCCGTGGCACGCAGGATCTACAAATCGCGCTCTACCAGCCGAAGTTCGCCAGCCAGCACCTTGCCGGCAAGTCGCGCGGCGAGCTCGAAGAGTTCTCGGCTGCGATCGGCCGCTGGCAGTCCAGCCGCGACGTTCAAACTCGGCAGCAAGCAATCGACACGGTCGCCGCGGTGGCCAACTTCGCCGAGCAGCGGCTGGGAATCCCCCGCTCCGCCACGACGTTGGAATACACGTGTGCCGCGATCGGGGCCCTCGACGCCTACTCGGCGTTCCTCACCAGCGACCAATTGACCGACGTCTATTCGCAGATCGAGGGCAACTTCGTGGGGCTCGGCATCGAGCTCAAAGCCGACGGCGGCGCGCTGCTAATCGTCGATGTGATCTCGGGCAGCCCGGCCGCGAGAGCCGGCCTTCGTAAGAACGAACGCATCATTGAAGTCGACGGGCAGGCCACCGCGAAGTTCTCGACCGATCAGGCCGCCGATCTGCTGCAAGGCCCCGAGGGAAGTGTCGCACAAGTCGTCGTGCAAAACGACGCCGGACAAACGCGCCGCTTGTCGGTGCGCCGCGAGCACGTCGAGGTACCCAGCGTGGACGACGTCAAGATCGTCGACCGCGATTTTGGAATCGGCTATCTGAAGCTCACCTGCTTCCAGAAGACCACCAGCCGCGACCTGGACGCGGCGTTGTGGAAGCTCCATCGCGAAGGCATGCGGAGCCTGATCATCGATCTGCGACGCAATCCTGGCGGGCTGCTCACGGCGAGTGTCGAGGTCGCCGACAAGTTCGTCGACGAGGGCGTGATCGTCTCCACCCGGGGTCGCAGCCCACTGGAAGACTACAATTACACCGCGCATCGCGCCGGCACCTGGCGGGTTCCGCTGGTGGTACTGATCGATAGTGAGAGCGCCAGCGCCAGTGAGATTTTTGCCGGTGCGATTCGCGACCACCGCCGCGGCACCATCGTCGGCCAACGCAGCTATGGTAAAGGGTCTGTCCAGGGAATCTTCCCGCTGTCGATCGCCGGCTCGGGCGTGCGGCTTACGACGGCCAAGTTCTACTCGCCGGGCGGACACCCGATCAACCTGGTGGGGGTTACGCCGGATATCGCCGTGCAAACCGTAGCCAGGCCGACGGCCGATGGCGCGCTGGATGCCGCGAGCGAGTTGCTCTCGGACAGCGTGCTGAACGCCGGCATCCAAGCCGCCCGCCGCCAGACGGCCCAGCGGTAAAGCTTCGCCTGCGATGGGTTTCAACCGCGAATCCCCGTGACAGGACGCCACGTTCAAACCCAGGGGAAACATCTCCCCTGGGTTTTACGTTTTTTTGTCAGTGACACGGGACGCCCCCCCCTGCCCTCGATCTCCCGCCGAACCCGAGGAATTGCTTCCACCTGGCCCGAAGACGGGCTAGGATGATGCTCTTGAGAGTCGAGGCCGCGACCGTCGGCCGTGGCCCCCTCGACGATTGTATTGGACGTATCGGAGTGCAAAGCGCACGATGCTTACCGGCCTGGGAGCCTTGGTGAAGCTGCATAGCCGACTGGTGATTGCGGCCTGGTTGGGGCTGGCGATCGCGCTGCACCTGGTCGCACCGCGGTGGAACGACGTCATCCGCGACGGCGACTTGGCCTATTTGCCGGCGTCGATGCCGAGCGTGCGCGGCGTCGAACTTCTGACCGAAGCTTTTCCCGACGAGCGCGGCCGAAGCGAGATTGCCGTCATCGTCGAGCGTTCCGACGGCCGGCTTACCACGCGCGACCTGCTCTGGTCCGACGCCCTCGCCGAACAATTCCGCGCCGAGGCCGAACGGCTGGCGCTGGCCGACGTTTGGAACCGCAATACCGACGTGGTGGGCGACAAGCTCGTCAGCCGGGTGAGCAAGAACGGCCAGGCCGCCGTCACCATGCTCAAGGTCCAAAACGAGTTTATGGCCACGGCCAACATGGCTCTGCTGGCCGAGGTGGAACGCATCGTCGACGAAGCGCGCGCCGATGCGCCTGCGGGCCTGAACGTCGGCGTCACCGGTTCGGCGGCGATTGGCGGCGACATGCTGCAAGCCGCGTCCGAAAGCATTCGCAGCACGGAGTGGGCAACGGTGCTGCTGGTGGTGGTCATCCTGCTGGTCGTATACCGCGCGCCGCTGATGGTGCTGGCGCCGCTTGCGACCATCGGTGTTTCGCTGGTGATCTCGCTCGATGTGTTGGCCTTGCTAACCCAAGTCGGTCGCTTCGAAGGATTCGAGTGGTGGCGATTCAAGGTATTTGCCACGACCAAAATTTTCATCGTGGTGATCTTGTTCGGCGTGGGAACGGATTTCTGCCTCTTTCTGATCGCTCGCTACCGCGAGGAACTGGCCCGCGGGCTGGCGCCCAGCGACGCCGTGGCGGAAGCCGTGGCGCGGGTAGGCGATGCTTTGATTGGCAGCGCGCTCACGACGATCTGCGGCCTGACGATGATGTTCTTCGCCGATTTCGGCAAATTCGCCAGCAGCGGCCCGGCGATTGCCGTATGCCTGGCAATTTCGCTGGCCGCGTGTTTGAGTTTTACGCCGGCCCTCCTGGTCGAAGGTGGCAGAGCCATTTTCTGGCCGTTTGCGATGCCCTCGGGCGCGCAGCATGCCATGCGCCCTGGCCCAGGCGAACGCTTCTGGAACTGGGCGGCCAACGCCATTCTCCGGCGGCCGGGGCTATTGCTCGTCGCCACCGTGCTGTTGCTCGCGCCGTTCGCCTATCGCGGGCTGCGGGTCGACATGACCTACGATTTTCTGGGCGAGCTCTCGGCGTCGCGTCCCAGCGTCTTGGGAACGAACATCGCCCGGCGGCACTTCACCCCTGGCGAAATGGCGCCGACCACGCTGCTGGTCTACAAGCGCGACGGTGCATTTGATGAGAAGGCGGGTGAACGCGAAATCGCAAGACTCACGAAGACGCTCTACAACATGCCGGGCATCGAGAGCGTACGCAGCCAGAGCGAGCCCACGGGCGATCCGCCTGGTTATTTTCAACCGTTTCGCAAAAGCGGACTGAAAAAGCTGGCCGCCCGGGAACATAAGATCACCAGGGCCCGATTCGTCACGCCGGTCGAGTCACTTGCCGGCGGCGTTGCACGGTTGGATATCATTTTTGGCGGTGAACCCTTCTCGGCCGCGACCGTCACCCGCTTGAACGAACTCGAAGCCTGGCTCGACGTGCAGCGCAAAAGCGTTGATTCGCCGTGGCACGGCGCCGAGTTTGCATTCGTCGGCACAACCGTCGGAGTGCGCGATCTGGAACTCGTCACCGGCAGCGACCAACGCCTGATCCAGCAACTGGTGGTGCTGGCGGTGCTGGCCGTATTGCTCGTGTTGCTGCGGCGCCCGCTGGTTTGCGCCTACCTGATCGGCACGGTGCTGTTCAGCTACCTGGTGACAATCGGCGCGACGCAGCTCTTTTTCGGCTGGGTGTATGGCGAAACCTATCACGGGCTCGACTGGAAAGTCCCAATCTTCCTGTTCGTCATCCTGATCGCCGTCGGCCAGGACTATAACATTTACCTGGTCACGCGCGTTTTCGAGGAACAGCGCCGCCACCCTCCCTTGATCGGTTTACGCAAGGCGCTGGCTTCAACGGGGGGGATCATCACCAGTTGCGGCGTGATCATGGCCGGCACGTTTTTCTCGATGACGACGGGCACGCTACGAGGCATGGCCGAACTCGGCTTCGCACTCTCGCTAGGAATCCTGCTCGACACTTGCATCGTCCGCCCGATCTTGGTGCCCACGTTCCTGGCGATTCTGGATCGGCCCCGGTTCAATCCGGGGGCGGCCACCCCGCCGACCGACGCGCGCCGCAAGCACGCACTGCCCCACCGCGCCGAAAGGGTGGTGTCGGGCCCGTAGTGCCCCTCCCCGGGGCGTTCCTGCTTTGCTGGCAAAGTCTGCTTAACAACTGGGCGTCAGCTCACATCAGCAGCCTTGAAGTAGCGCCAACACAAATAACACAAATCACTTCATTTTATGTACTTACAAACACATTGCGAGCTACCGGCGGCAGGCATCCTGCTAGCATGGCATGGCAGTTGCTCACTGCCTTGATAGTGCGCGTGTGCAGCGTATAGCCAATCCAACCTCCGAACCTTTTGTTGCACTTTTTTGCCAGGAGTCGAGAACCTTGAGTAACGCACGTCAGGACGCGATTGCGGCCGTCACGAACTACAAATCGAATGGGCAGGCCCTGAATTTCCGTGAGTCTGGGTCGTCCTCGGTCTTCGCGTCGAACGTCTTCGGCGATAAGCAGATGAAGACTCGCTTGCCCAAGCTGGTGTACAAGGCACTGCAAAAAACCATTCGCCACGGCGAGAAGCTGGACTCCAGCGTCGCGGATGCCGTGGCCGCCGCTCTGAAAGAATGGGCGATCGAAAAGGGCGCCACGCATTACGCCCACGTTTTCTATCCGCTGACCGGCCTGACTGCCGAAAAGCACGACAGCTTCCTGTCGCCCACGGAGGACGGCTCGGCCATCGCCGAGTTCAGCGGCAAGGAACTGATCCAAGGCGAGCCCGACGCCTCGAGCTTCCCTTCGGGCGGCATTCGCGCCACATTTGAAGCCCGCGGCTATACGGCTTGGGATCCGACCAGCTCGGCCTACATTCTGGAAAACCCCAACGGTACGACCCTTTGCATTCCCACGGCGTTTATCTCCTGGACCGGCGAAGCGCTGGACAAGAAGACTCCGGTGCTCCGCTCGATGCAGGCCCTGAACAAGCAGGCCCAACGCATCTTGAAACTGTTTGGCCACGAAAATATCGGCCCGATCACCGCCAGCGCCGGTCCCGAGCAGGAATACTTCCTGATCGACCGCAACTTCTACTTTGCCCGGCCCGACCTGGTGACCTGCGGCCGCACGCTGTACGGCGCTCGGCCCCCCAAGGGACAAGAATTCGAAGACCACTACTTCGGAGCGATTCCGGAGCGCGTGCTGGCTTGCATGCTCGAAACCGAGCGCGAGCTGTACAAGCTCGGCGTGCCGGTAAAGACGCGCCACAACGAGGTCGCTCCGGCCCAGTACGAAGTGGCGCCTGTCTATGAGAACGCGAACGTCGCGACAGACCACCAGCAGCTTATCATGCTCACGCTGCAACGCGTGGCCCAGAAGTACGGCATGGCCTGCCTGCTACATGAAAAGCCCTTCGCCGGGATCAACGGCTCGGGCAAGCACGTCAACTGGTCGATGGGCGGTTCGGTCGGCAACTTGCTCGAACCGGGCGACGATCCCCACGAGAACGCCCAGTTCCTGGTGTTCTGCGCCGCGGTGATTCGCGCCGTCCACCTGCACAGCGACCTGCTGCGAATGACGGTCGCCCACAGCGGCAACGATCATCGCCTGGGCGCCAACGAGGCTCCGCCGGCGATCATTTCGATTTTCCTCGGCGATCAGTTGTATGACATCTTCGAGCAAATCGAAAAGGGCAGCCTGACGGGTTCCAAGTCCGCGGGCACGATGACGATCGGCGTCGATACCCTGCCGCCGCTGCCCAAGCACGCGGGCGACCGCAATCGCACCAGCCCGTTCGCCTTCACGGGCAACAAATTCGAATTCCGCGCGGTAGGCTCCAGCCAATCGATCGCCGGTCCGCTGGTAGTGCTCAACACGATCGTCGCCGAAAGTCTGGACTACGTGGCGACAGCCCTCGAGAAAGAAACCGGGGGCGATCCTGCAAAGCTCAACGTGGCGGTCCAGAAGGTCGTGCAGTCAATCATCAAAGAGCACAAGGCGGTGCTCTTCAATGGCGACGGCTATAGCGAGGAATGGCACAAAGAAGCCGAGAAACGCGGCTTGCCGAACCTGAAGACAACCGTCGACGCCGTGCCGGCCCTGATTTCGCCGACGAACATCGAGATGTTCGAAAAGTACGGCGTCCTCAGCCCGCGAGAGGTCCACAGCCGTTACGAGATCTACATGGAGCGGTACTGCAAGGACATCAACACGGAAAGCCATGCGGCTCTGAACATCGCCAAGACGATGCTCCTGCCCGCGGCGTATCGCTACCAGGGCGAGCTGGCCGCCACGGCCGTGTCGCTCAAGGCGGTGCTGGGCGGAAACGCCGATGTCGGCACGCTCAAAACGGTAACCGATCTGGTAAGTCAGCTCGAAAAGAACATCGCCACGCTGGAAGAAACCATGAACCACCACGGCGGCGGCGACGTCGCGGCCGAGGCTCAGCACTTCCAGTCCAAGGTTCTGCCGGCAATGAACGACGTGCGGACCGTGGCCGACAAGCTCGAGAGCGTCGTGGCCGATGACCTTTGGCCGCTGCCCACCTATCGCGAGATGCTATTCATCAAGTAGATGAAGCCGTTCATGCGACAGGGGCTCATCCCTATTTAGCCTCGAACACCCCGCGCTGCTACCAAGGTGGCGCGGGGTGTTTCTATTTTCCCTTCGCGACCATCACGGAGGTACCTGTCCGACGCGCGCAAGATTTCGTGCCCGTTGCATCGCCCTGGCGATGCCGTATGATGACGGCGGAATTAGAAGTCCACGGCGTGCCAGACCCATCACGACCGCATATACATGAATGCTGCACATACAGAGGGGAACTGAGCGATGAAACCGAGAGAAGTCCTGGCGCTATGTCGCGAAAAGGATGTCAAAGCGGTGGATCTCCGGTTCATGGACTTCCCCGGCCTCTGGCAGCACTTCACGATTCCGGTTTCCAAGCTCGAAGAAGAAGTGTTCGAAAACGGCCTGGGCTTCGATGGCTCGAGCATTCGCGGCTGGCAGGCGATCAACGAGAGCGACATGCTCGTGGTCCCGCAGCCCGAGACCGCATTCGTCGACCCCTTCACCGAGTTGCCGACGCTGGTGATGATCTGCAACATCCAGGATCCGATCACACGCGAGGACTACACGCGCGATCCACGCAATGTCGCCCGCAAGGCAGTGAATTATCTGAAAAGCACCGGCATCGCCGACACTTGCTACATCGGTCCCGAGGCCGAGTTCTTCATTTTCGACGACGTGCGATTCGATGCACGCTCGAACGAGGCCTTTTATCATCTCGACAGCATCGAGGGAGAGTGGAATCGCGGCCGCGTCGAGAACCCGAACCTGGGATACAAGCTCCGCTACAAGGAAGGCTATTTCCCGGTGCCGCCCTCGGACCAGATGATGAACCTGCGCAACGAAATGATGCAAACCATGATCGATTGCGGTCTGGACGTCGAAGCGCAGCATCACGAGGTGGCAACCGGCGGTCAGAGCGAGATCGACCTGCGGTTCAACGACCTGGTGAAAATCGCCGATCAGATGATGATCTACAAGTACATCATCAAGAACGTGGCCGCGCGACACAACAAAACCGTGACGTTCATGCCCAAGCCGCTCTATGCCGATAACGGCTCGGGCATGCACACCCACGTCTCGCTCTGGAAGGGCGGCAATCCCCTCTTTGCCGGCAGCGGCTACGCGGGCTTGAGCGAGATGGCGATGCACGCGATCGGCGGATTACTTAAGCACGCGCCCGCGATCCTGGCTTTCAGCAACCCGACCACCAACAGCTATAAACGCCTGGTTCCGGGTTACGAAGCGCCGGTCAATCTGGCCTACTCGCAACGAAATCGGTCGGCAAGCTGCCGGATTCCGATGTACAGCCCCAGCCCCAAGGCGAAACGCGTCGAGTTTCGCTGCCCCGATCCGAGTTGCAATCCATACCTGGCCTTCTCGGCAATCCTGATGGCCGTGATCGACGGAATCCAGAACAAGATTCACCCCGGCGATCCGCTCGACAAGGACATCTACGACCTCGCACCCGAGGAATTGGCCGAAGTGCCCAAGACGCCCGAATCGCTGGAAGCGGCCCTCGCGGCGCTGCGGAAAGATCACGAATTCCTGCTCCGCGGCGACGTGTTCACGCCCGACGTGATCGACACTTGGATCTGGTACAAAACGGAGAAGGAAGTCGACGCTCTTCGCCTGCGTCCACATCCCTATGAATTCTGCATGTACTACGACATTTAGAAAGCACCTCGCAAAACGCAGCGAGGCTGCTCCGCAAGAGACGAGCCCAACTGCATCGCGACCGCGCCGTTTGGCGGATCACCAGCTTCATCCCTCCGCTTATCCAATCCAGAACCCCTCGCAACGGTATTCCCCTATATGTCCCTCTCTTCCGAAACGCTCCGCAAGCTGGGTCAATTCGACACGCCGACGATTTGCAACGTGATCGAGCTGTTTGAAGTGCGCTCACGAACGGCAGGCTACATGAACGCGTCGATCAAGGCGAACTTCCCAGAGATGCCGCCCATGGTCGGCTTTGCATGCACGGCCGCGTTTCGCAGCAGCGCGCCGCCGGCCAAAGGAGACGCCTACGGATCGCTGGAGCAGCAGGTCGAACAATTCGCCTCTCTGGGCGGACCCGCGGTCGTCGTGTTTCAAGATATCGATGATCCACCGGTAGCGGCTACGTTCGGCGAAGTCATGTGCTCCACCTACAAAGGCTTCGGCTCCGTGGGTCTGATCACCTCGGGCGGCGGTCGCGACCTCCTGCAAGTGCAGGCACTCGGCTACCCCGTCTTCACCGGCTCCACGATCTGCTCGCACGGCTATTGCCACATCCTGCACGTCGGCATGCCAGTCCACGTCGGTGGCCTGCCGGTCTCGACGGGCGACTTGCTGCATGGCGATGCCAACGGCGTGACGAATATCCCGTTGGAGATCGCGGCCGATATCGCCGACGTCACGCAGGAGTTCGTCGATGCCGAAAAAATCGTACTCGACTACGTAAACGGCGCCGGGCCCAAAACCCCCGCCGGACTGGCCTCGGCACGCAAGGAATACAGCGCCGTGGTAGCCAAGCTTACCGACCGCGTGCGCCAGAAAAAGTAAACAAAGCCCTGCGCAGGATGAGCGACCGCCGGCTACTTCTTGACCGCGTGGCCAAGCTGCTTCTCGACGCTTGCCACCTTGGCCGCGAGCGAACCGGTATGCCCTTTGCGAACATCGATCTTGGCCGTGACAGAAACACGGTCGCAGTCGGCCATCAGGGTGTCGATCGCCTGCCGGAGAATGCCCAGCAGCGCGTCAACATCGCCTTCGACGACGGTTCCCATCGCGTGTAGCTGATAGTCGAGTCCGCTTTTCTCAACCACCTCGACGGCCTTGGCGACGTATTGGCTAACGCTTTCTCCTGCCCCCAGCGGCGTAATGCTAAACTCCAGCAGCGCCATCGCGGCCTCCTCCTTTAACGGTGCCAGGCATCTCGTGATTTTATCACACGTCACGCGTTCGTTCAGAACGTGGCGCGGCGGCTATTCGATGTCCTTTTGCATCTTGAGCCAACTGACCATGCACTTGGTTACCTTCTCGGCCGCGTCTTGCTGCACGAAGTGACCAGCCTCGGGAATCGTGACCAGCGTCAGATCCTGTTCGAGCCAGTTCCAAGTGTCGTTCAACGCGCCAGGCAGCAGGGCCTCATCCTTCAGACCGTGAAACATCAGCACCGAGCACTTCACCGGCGGATATTTCTGGTCCTCGGAATATTCATAGGGCTCTTTCGGATAGTTCGCCTTGTAGTAGTTCAACATCCCTTCCACGCTCGAACGCTTGAACGCTTCGAGATACTTCTTTTTGGCCTCGGCGTCCTTAACCCAGAATGTCAGGAATGCCGGCTGTACCTTCGACGCCGCGTCGGGCTGCTGGAAGTTTCGAGCATACTGCGAATTCTGCTGCTGCTTGGGATTGTTCGCCAGCTCGCGGGCGAGTCCCTTGGGATGCGGAAGATTGAGAATGATCAACTTGTCGGTCGTGTCCGGATGGGCCATCGCGTACGACCAGGCCACGATGCCTCCCCAATCGTGGCCGACAATGATCGCCTTCTCAGCGCCAAAGTGTTTGACGACCGCGTCAATATCGGCCACGAGCTTCGGCATCGCATAGTTCTCGACGCCCTCAGGCTTGTCGCTCAGGTTGTAGCCGCGCTGATCGATGGCGACGACCTGAAAGTGCTTTGCCAACTCGGGCATTTGCGCGCGCCAGGAGTACCAGAAATCGGGAAATCCGTGAATCAAAACCACGAGCGGGCCTTTGCCGGCGGTGACGTAGTGAATCTTGACGCCGTCGGAATCGACATAGCCCTCTTCGCCAAGTTCCTCGGCCGCGCGGGCGCTCACCGAGCATGCCAGCAAAACGAACGCGGAGATCGCTAGTAACTTCAACATCGAAAAGTGCTCCCGGCAGATAGCTGTGTGGGCGTGATGGTCTCCAGGCAAGTGGTCATGCAAGCGTCAGGCTATCCGCTCGCGCGAAGCGTGGCAAGTTACAGAAGCCACGCTGACCCAAAAGTTTTGGCCGGCCGCGTGTTATGGCAATCTCATCTTTCCCTGCGGGACGATCTTGGTTAAGTACGCAACGCCGCGGTGGCAACTGCGTTATCAAAAAAACCGCGCGACAATGCAGGCAACCACCTGCAAGCTAAGGCCATGCAGACAATCACCACACTTGCCGAATTGGATGAGAAAATCGCGGAGTGCGACCGCGCCGCCAAGACCTCGGATCGAGCGTTGCGCGACGTCTTTGCCAGCTTCCAAATGTCCGTAACCGAGCCGCTTCCCTCGGACCCGCTCGGGCGGGAGTATGCCGCTGCCCAATTTGAGCTCTATCGCAAACTGGCGGGCAAGCCCTATCGCGTGGAGAACGAAACGACCCCGTTCGACATCGACGAGGCCACGCGATGCCCTTTTCCATACTCGACGAATGATCCCCGCACGACGGCTGATCAGTTCACGGCGATCGGCGCCCTGCTGCGAAGGCTCGACCTGCCGCCAGGTGGCCGCATCATCGAATTCGGCCCGGGCTGGGGAAACACCACCATCGCGTTAGCGCTACTGGGATTCCAAGTCACGGCCGTGGACATCGAACCACGATTTTGCCAACTGCTCCAAAGACGGGCAGCCCTGCATGGTGTGCGCATCGACGTGGTGAACGCCGACTTCCTGTGGATCGAGTCGGCACGTCGACAGTTCGACGCCGCTATCTTCTTCGAATGCTTTCATCATGCCGCCAACCATCGCCGACTATTGAGGGCACTGCACGGAGCGATTGCTCCGGCCGGCAAGGTACTCTTTGGCGCGGAACCCATCTGCCCCGAATTTCCCATCCCCTGGGGATTGCGTCTCGATGGCCAATCGCTGTGGTCGATTCGCAAGCACGGTTGGCTCGAACTGGGTTTCAACGAGTCGTACTTTGTCGATGTGCTGGCCAACGAGGGTTGGCTAGCGACCAAGCACGCCTCGAGCGAATCTCGCATGGCCGAGGTCTGGGAAGCCTCCAAGGCCGAGACCATGCCGCTAAGCTTTCCAGCCACGGACCAGCGCATCGTCGTGCCTTCGAACATGCGCAGCAACCACGGTATCCAACTTCAAGAACTGGCTGACGATTGGGCCTTTTTCGGACCGTATGCGACATTGCCTGCGGGTCATTGGCTGGCTCGAATTCATTTCCAACCAACCGCCAAGCCATGCGGTACAGCGACCGTCGATGTTTGCACCGACCAAGGCCAGCGGATCTTCAATTCGCGCGAGATCGATATCTCGACGCTCAAGCCAAGCCAAAGCGTGCTCCAACTCGACTTTCACCTGCCCCAGGTAACCAATCTCGTCGAGACGCGCATGTTCTGCCACACCCCGTGCACCATCGGGGTCGACGCGATCGAGTTCGTGTATCAGGCCTGACCGTGCAGTTGCCCGCCCGCTTGTCCGCCACGCGCGAACCGGGTATGAAGATCGAACCACAACGCGCAGAATGCCTGCCGCTGGTAACTTTCCGGCCATCCAACCGCCCATGCCCAAGCTGCTTCACGATCACCGCGTTTTCTGGCGACAATTTCGCGAAAACTATCACTCGACCGGGGCCATCGCTCCCAGTAGCCGCTTCCTGAGCAAAGCCTTGGCTCGCTATGTCGGCGTCACGCCCGGCAAGCCGCAGCGCGTGCTCGAAGTCGGGCCCGGAACCGGCGCCGTGACCAAACACCTGGTTCGCAAGCTGGGACCGGCAGATCGGTTCGACCTGGTCGAACTGAACCAGCAATTCGTTCGCCGGCTGGGCGAACGGTTCACGCATGACCCCCCGTTTCAGCGGGTCGCCGGCCGGTCACAGATCCTGCACAGCCGGCTCGAAGATCTGCCCGGGCGGCACGAGTACGATGTCATCGTCTCCGGCCTGCCGCTGAACAATTTCGCCGTCGCGGATGTCGAGCAGATCCTGGGAACGCTGGTTGGCCTCCTAAAACCTGGCGGCATGCTCTCGTTCTTTCAATACGTGGCGATTCGCAAGGCGCGGGCCCTGGTGAGCAATCGGCACGAGCGCCAGCGACTGAAGGGGATCGCCCAGGCGCTAGACACCCTGCTCGGCCCTCACGAGGAACGGCGAGATTGCGTATGGCGGAACCTGCCGCCGGCCTGGGTCCACCACGTGCGCATGCCATGTGCGGCGGGCAGTCCCTCGGATCGCCAAAACGGCGTGACGAACTCCGGCTGAAACGCAAACGCCTCTGCGTTTATCGAACAATTCGCACGCCTATGAAGCGTTGTTGCCGGGTACGTAAGGGGTACCTATACTAGAAGTTAGGTAAGTCGCGTCGCCCCGGAAGGCCACGAGCGCGCGAGCCCGGTCGTCCCGCCCTCAATCTCTCAACCCCCTCGGAGGCCTCCACGATGGAACGTCGCCACTGGCTGATGTCGCTTGCGCTGCTGATTTCGGTGGCCGCCGGAAGCGTCTCGCTCCGCGCCGAGCAGCCCTCGAGCACGGCGACGACGAAGCCGACCGAGAGCGATTACGAGCTGTACCAGATATTTGCCGATACGCTCGACCAGATTGAGCGGAACTACGTCAAGGACGTCAGTCGCCGGGACCTGATCGAAGCGGCGATCAAGGGGGTGCTCGAAAAACTCGATCCCTATTCGAATTACATCAATCCGGACGAGATCGGCCGCTTTCGCACCAGCGTCGAGCAACAGTTCGGCGGCATCGGCATTCAAATCGGTGTCGAAGACGGCCAGCTTAAGGTGATCAGCCCGCTGTTGGGCACGCCAGCCTATCGCGCGGGCCTTGAATCGGGCGACGTGATCCTGGAAATCGACGGCCAAAGCACCGAGGGCATTCAAATCGACGAGGCCGTCAAGCGGCTCAAAGGCGACCCGGACACCACGGTCACGCTGACCGTGCGCCATGCCGGCTCGCGCGAGAAGGAAACGATTTCCGTGACTCGCGAGATCGTACACGTGCAAACCGTGCTGGGAGATACGCGTAAGAGCGATGATACCTGGGACTTCATGCTCGACCACGACAAGCGCATCGGTTATATCCGCATCACGGCGTTTGGCCGCGACACGGCCGCAGACGTAAAAAATGCCCTGCAAGACCTGCAAAAGCAGGGCCTCAAAGGCCTAATTATCGACTTGCGTTTCAATCCGGGTGGCCTGCTCAGCGCCGCGATCGAGGTCACGGATCTGTTCATTTCCGAGGGCAAGATCGTGAGCACCAAGGGGCGCAACACGCCGGAGCGTACCTGGGAAGCCGTCAAAGACGGCACGTTCGAGGATTTCCCGATGGTCGTGCTGGTGAATCACTATAGCGCCAGCGCCAGCGAGATCTTTTCCGCAGCATTGCAGGACCACAAGAGGGCCATGATCGTCGGCGAACGCACCTGGGGCAAGGGCAGCGTCCAGAACGTGATCGAGCTCGAAGAAGGACGCAGTGCCCTGAAGCTCACCACGGCGGGCTACCATCGCCCCAGCGGTAAAAACATTCATCGCTTTCCCGAGGCGAAGGAAAGCGATGAATGGGGCGTGATGCCCGACCAAGGCTACGAAGTAAAGATGAATGGAACGCAGACGGCAAAGTTGATCGAGTATCGCCGCCGGCGCGACATTCTGGTCGGAAAACACGAAAAGGCCCTGGCCGGAGACGTGGCCATCAAATCGGAGGTTTCGCCCACCGCGGAACCCAATCCGCCAGCCACCACGGAAAAGGACGAAGCGTCTTCCGAATCGAGCAACCAGGCGCAACCCGCGCCGGAAACCGACGCGGCCCCCGCCGCAGAGAAAAACGCGCAGCCCGCCGACGAATCGTCTCCCGCCGTTCCCCCCAAGAGCGGCGAGCCCACCCCAGAAAATTCGGCTCCCACCACCGAATCGGACAATGCCGATACCGTCGAAACGAGCGATGCCGCCAAGGACAAAGCCGACGGAACGGCGACTTCGCTTGCCACGGTTGACCCGCAATTGCAGAAGGCCGTCGACTACCTCAGCACGGAATTGGCAAAAGCCCCGTGAGCGCTCGGCCGATGCAGCGAATTCTGATCCTTGAAACTACCTGCGACGAGACAGCCGCGGCCGTCGTAACCGATGAACTGGAAGTGCTGTCGTCGGTCGTTGCCTCGCAGGACGAATTGCACAAGAAGTACGGTGGCGTGGTGCCCGAGATCGCATCGCGGGCTCACCTGGAACGAATTCTGCCCGTCATCGACGAGACGCTCAGGAGAGCGCAGCTTACGCCCGCTGATCTCCATGCCGTCGCCGTGGCCAATACGCCAGGTCTGGCCGGTTCGCTCGTGGTGGGCGTGGCCGCCGCCAAGGCGCTCGCCTTGGCGCTCGATGTGCCGCTGATCGCCGTTAACCATCTTCAGGCTCATATTTATGCCTGTCGGCTCGCCGCCGGGCGAGACGTCTTTCCGTGCCTGGGATTGATCGTCAGCGGCGGGCATTCCAGCATCTATCATTGCCGCACGCCGATCGAGTTCGACCTGCTCGGGGGAACCATCGACGACGCCGCAGGCGAGGCCTTCGATAAGGTGGCCAGCTTGTTGGGGTTGCCATTTCCCGGCGGGCCAGCGATGGACCGAGCCGCCCAGCAAGGCAATCCCAGGGCATTCCAGCTACCGCGTCCACTGCTCGACACCGATCGGCTCGATTTCAGTTTCAGCGGGCTAAAAACGGCGCTCCGCTACCGCGTGTGCAAGCCCGGCGAAACGATGCCCGCCGAGCCATTGCCCGCGCAACGGGTAAACGACCTAGCGGCCAGCTTTACGGCCGCTGTGGTCGATTGCCTGTGGGGAAAGACCGAACTTGCACTGCGCAAGACGGGCCTGAAAACGTTATGCGTCGGAGGCGGCGTGGCGGCGAACTCGGCGCTTCGCGCCAGGCTCGAACGCGAATGCCACGAAGCGGGCATCGAGCTCTTCATTCCGCCCATGCGGCTCTGTACCGACAACGCCGTCATGGGGGCAATCGCCATCGAACGCCTCCGTGCCGGGTTGTTCGAATCGCTCGAACTCGACGCCTTTCCAGGGCTCGTGCGACCGGCGGGCAAATAAACGCGCGGTCAAAGTTCGGATGCGCATAGCCCCACGCTCCAAGCCTTACGTTTCACGGCCTGGCGCGTCATGGCCTAGCAGCCTACGACCCGCCAGCGCCTGGCGTCGGACCACCGCCGGGCGGCGTCGCCCCCGGCGCCGTGCCACCTTGCGTTCCGGTCTGGGTGCCCGTCTGACCCGAAACCAGGTTGAACGTGGTCACGCTGGCCACGCCGCTGAACATCGGAACCGGCGTCACGCGAACATAACGGCGATCGGCCGAGACCACGCCCGAGGCTTGCAGTTGCGTACCCGAGGGCAGCACGGTGATGACCGGCTGATAACCGACAGCCTGATTGAAGGCGGGCAATCCGAACAAGTCGCGGCGTGCCGCCCCGAGGCTGGCGTTTGCACCCTGCGACGAGTTTGCGGTCTCATTGATCTGCTGGATCACAATCGCCTGGTTGACGGCCAACTGCGACTGTGCGGCATTGGCCAGTTGGTGTTCGGCTAAGGCCTCTTGGCGGCGTCCCCGCGGCAGGTCGAACACCACCATCGCGTCTTGATCGCCCACGACGATCTGCTCGCGCATGTGCTTTTCTTCCGGCGTGCCATAATGAGCATACAGGTCGACGGTCACCTTGCCCGCGGTCACCTTCCCCCACACACGACGCACGCGAATATGATAGGTACCGGCGAAGGCTTCGGGACATTCGTAGGTCTCGGTGTGCATCGACTCGGCGCCGAGCTGGCCGTTGCCGGAGCTTTCACCGATGAGCACGCCGCCGCCGGTCGTGCGCGGGTTGCTGAACGAACAGATAGCCCCCGACGGTTCGACGGCGATGAGGTCGATATCGGCGTCACCGGTCCAGGTGACTTTCACGATACAGTCGCGAATCGAGGCTCGATCGAGCGCCGCCTGGAAGGCTTCGGCCTGCTCCGCCTGATTCTTGCTTTGAAGTTCGGCAATGGCGCCTGCGGCCGCACGCTTGGCCTGGTCGACAATCGCGGCTTTGTCCTTCGGCCAGGCTTGCTTCAGGATACCGAGACTCGACCAACGAATACCGTCAACATCGTTCAATCGCTGGGCAAGCTGCAAGCCATACAAGTAAGGTTCCGGACGTAGAGGCTCGGCCAGCGCCACCTGCTCAAACATCTTGAGCGCTCGCTTTTCGAATCCGGTGCGTCCCAGATACTGCGCAACGTACAGCAATTCGTCGGTGGATTGAGCGAAGTCAACGCCCGACATCAAAGCCCTCTCCACTTCCCCCGCCGGACGCCCCGCAGCCTGCATGGCCAAGGCGACCGCTTCATACATCCACGGTTGAGGATTACCGGCCCGCAGCGCGGCCTGAATCAATCCGACCGTTTCGTGGTATTTCTTGCCACGCATGAGGACGCGTACCGTTTCGCGAACGTCGGCGTCAGACACTTCTGGATTGGCGGCAAAATACTTGGCCCAGGCGAGTTCCGAATCGGCGCCTTCGGCAAGGGGCAGATGGATGACCGCGGCGGCCTTGGCAGATTCGGCGGCGCGTTTCACCGTGGCGGTGGGCGCGGCGGCCTTGCCGAGGGGCGAGGCTTTCGGCGTGGACGTCTTTGCGGCCGGTGCTGGTTTGGCGGCCGGCGTGGTCTTGGCGCGGGGGCCCAACTTCAGGTCGTCGGGCACGGAAAACATACCGCCGCCCATGCCACCACCCATGCCGCCCATACCACCACCCATGCCACCCATGCCGCCACCCATGCCACCCATGCCGCCGCCCATGCCGCCCATACCACCACCCATGCCGCCGCCCATCATGCCACCACCCATCATGCCGCCGCCCATGCCGCCCATGCTTTGCACGGGAATGACAAGGTCGGCGACCGGATAGGCCTTGGTGACGAGCTCGCTCTCGGCTTTGTCCTGCGTGGTGATCAACAGCACTTCGTCTTTGATGATGTAGGTGAGATCCATTTCGCCCAGCATCAGGCGCAACCCGCTCTTGAGCGAAATGCCATTGACGTTGCGCGAAACGGGCGTGTCCGAACCGACGCCCAGGTCTTCGAGAGCCCGATTGTCGAGCTGGATCTCGATGCCGTGGTAGTCTTTGAGAAAGGTCACCGCGTCTTGCAATGGAGTGTCGATGAACTCCATGCGAGTCGGCTCTTGCAACGCGTCGCGAATCTTCTGTTCGGCCGGCGAGACTTTCTTGAGATCCGTCGCCGCAAATTTCTTACGCCGGTTCGTCAACTCTTGGAACTCGTCCGCCGGCGGGTACACCACGGGCTGATCGTCCGGGAACGGCATCAACGCCACTTCCACCGTGGCGAGCGTGTCGATCACGGCCTTTTGACGCGCTAACCGCAAGGCAAGGTCCGCCTGCCGCGCGCCGGTCATATGGGCCGTTAGCGCCGCCGACTGGGCAATCGGCAGATGCGGAGCCAAGCGGGCCACTTCTATCGAGCCAATTTCATCCGCCGCGAGATAACGCCCTTCTTCCATCAGCGAATTGAAACGATCCATCAGTTGCTTGAGCTTCTCTTCGCGACGAATCAGATTGTTTGCGATTCGCAGGCGATCGAGCGACGCCGCGCGCTGGGCATCAAGCTCGGCCTGAAGCATATCTTGAGTCGCGCCGCGGCGAGCGGCCTCGCGCAAGACCGCTTCAAGTTGTCCCCGCAATTGAGCTCGTACTTCCGCCCGCAGTTCGGGCGTCTGTTGCACGCGCCCCAAAAGCAGCTTGAGATCGTCCTGCGTGCCCAGAGGATTGGTTTCCATTTGAGCGCGCGCGTGGCGCAGAGCCTGTTCGACCTCGGTGCGCAGCAAATCGGTCATCAGCCGGTTGTGTTGCTCGATGTTTTCGAGCAGGCGTCCCTGGCCCTCGTTGATCGAGTCGAAGCCTACGTCCGGCGCGAACGCATCCGCGGGGCCCGGCGGCGTGGCTTGTTCGTTCGAAAACTCTTTGATCTCCACGCGATCGCCGGTCTTGGCAGCAATTGGGCTCCCCTCGGCGAGCTTGGCCAATTGCTTCGTCACGGCCTGCGCGGCCTCGTCGTTCGGATCACGACGCAGAGCCTCGTCCGCCAGACGGCGGGCAGTGTCCAAATTACCCGAGGCAAGCGCCTGCCGGCTCAACTCGCCCAGCAATTGCGTGCCCGCGTCGATCATTCGTCGGGCCTCCGCCAAGCCGGGGGTGCCAACCGTAATCAAGCGGGCGCCACCATCGACACGCGCGCCCTCGACGATCACCGGCAAAAAGGCATAGTCCGGATTCGATTCTCCGGCTTGAAGCTCCCAGGCCAATTGTCGCGGCTCGCCGCCCGCAAGCTCGGCGGTCAGTTCGACCTTGACCGCCCCCGACAACGTACCAGTCGCCTGCCCCAGGACGATCGTATCGCGATCGCTTCGCAACGGCGGAACACGCTCGGGATAGACCACGGCAACCGCCTCGGGCCAGGAAGCCGACGTCGGCCACAGCACCGCCGCTCGAACCGCGGAAGCCAAATAGGTGCCGGCCTGCTTCGGATCGAGGCTTTCGTCATCCAACGCCAACATTCCACCGGTCAGGTTCGCCAACGCCGCCAACGCGGGACCATCCACGCGCGGGCCAACGCCATAGCTGGAAACCGAGACCCTGGCATCGGCGAGTTCGTTGCAAAGCTCACGATGAGCGTCCACGGTGAGGAAGTTCGCGGCGCTGCGCCCGTCGCCGATATAGACGAGCGAACGCGGGGCCTTACTCTGCGAATCAAACGCCGCGATGCCGGCTCGCAAGCCACCCGCCAGATCGGTAGCACCGAGCGGAGTACGCATCTTCAGGAGCGCCACGGCCGACTTGAGCGGCTCGCTTCCCACGTTGCGAAACTGCTTGGTAAGCGGCGCCGCGTCGAGATCGACGGCCAGAATCTGCACGCGGTCGTCAGAGCCCAAGCCCGCCAACAGCGAGTCGAGCGCCTCGAGCGAGCGCTCGCGAATGCGGCCGGCCTGGCTGGCCGACGTATCCACCAGCACCACGACATCGCGCGCGCCGGTGGTAGGAAGCTTTTCATTCGACGACAAGCTCAATGCGAAATAACTGGTGCCATCCGCCGCGACATACGTGTGCAACGAAGGTTCGACGGCCGCAACCTCGGCCCGAGCCGCAACGCTGGCCGCAATGCCAACCAAGACGGCGAGCGCGATTGAACGAACGGGATGCCTCGACATCGACTAATTCTCCACCAGAATGTGCCGAAAGCTTTCTGCCGACGTGTTCCGCTGCGACGGCAAAACGCACGGATGAGTTGCATATTGCGAGCCGCGGTGAGTCTAGCGGCCCGAGCGCCTATTCTATTCAGATTCCTCAACTTACGCCAGAAAATTTGGGAAAAATGCAGTCTGGCGCGAAGGTTCCGATTGTAGCGGCGAGGGACGCTACCAAAAGCCGCTCCAACGCAACGCAAAATTCGCCTGAAAACTTCAGGAATACTTCGCTGCCAAGAGGTCCTGCAACTCTGCTGGCCGAAATCGGGCAAATTCCGTATTTTGCTGCCCACAGGATGCACCCTTTCGGACGTTGGCGGTCATCGCATCGGACTCCCAGGCGAGAACGAGCAGAACTGCCACGGCCGGAACCGGCTCGTTTTTCATGGGCGAGCATCGCCTTCTGGCAGAAATGCAGAAATACCAAGGGAGTGAATGAGCTCCTCTTCCGATCGGAGCCGCGGTTTTTCAGCCCTTCCGCATCATCATCATCGCCGATTGCGTTGTCTCGTGAATCGCAGAGAGCTTTGAACCAAATGTCAAAAACCATTGCGATTGCCGTTGTCGCCACCTTGGCCGGGGCACTATTAACCGAAGTCATCCGCGTTGCCAGTCCACTGCCGCGCCTGATCGCCCAGGAGTCGCGCCCGCCGTTGAATGCCCAGCCGCCGATCGGAACCGTCCCACGCCCTGGCGGTGTGGCGCGTCTGCCGGTCCCCCCCGATGATACGGAACTTTCGCCCGAAGAACGGATCAATGTGGCGGTCTACGAAAAGGTGAACCGCAGCGTCGTGAACATCAAAACCGAAACCGTGCGAACCGACGCCTTCTTCTTCCTGGCTACGCAAACGCCCGGCGAAGGTGCCGGCTCTGGGTCGGTGCTCGACACCCAGGGGCACATCCTCACCAACTATCACGTGATCGACGATGCGAGAACGATTGAAGTCACCCTATTCGACGGCCAGACCTACGAAGCACGCGTCGTGGGGCACGACGCGTCCAACGATGTGGCCGTGCTGAAGATCAATGCCCCGCCAACTTCGCTCGTGCCGGTGGAAATCGGCGAATCGACCAATCTACGCGTGGGGCAGCGGGTCTTCGCCATCGGCAACCCTTTCGGATTCGAACGGACCATGTCGATCGGCATTATCTCGAGCCTCAACCGCACGCTGCCGGCGCGCAATCGGCGGCTGATTAAATCGGTGATTCAAATCGACGCCGCCATCAATCCCGGCAGTTCGGGCGGACCGCTGCTCGACGGCCGCGGCCGGCTGATCGGCATGAACACGGCGATCGCCAGCCCCACGGGCCAGAGCGCCGGCGTGGGCTTTGCCATTCCGGCCTCGAACATCACGCGTATCGTCCCGCAGCTCATCGAGCGGGGCCGCGTGATTCGTCCGGAGGCCGGAATTACCCATGTCTACCCCACCGAACGCGGTCTACTGGTCGCGGCCATGTCGCCGGGCGGGCCCGCCGAACAGGCGGGCCTGCGCGGATTCCGCATCAATTCCCAGCGACGCCGACAAGGACCGCTCGTCTACGAATCGCGCTCGCTCGACCGTTCGACCGCGGACTTGATTCTGGCGGTCGATGGCGAACCGGTGACGACGCCCAGCGAATTTCTTTCGGCGATCGAATCGCGCCAGCCGGGTGAGGAAGTGGTGCTTACGATCGAACGCGACGGCCGCTCGCAGAACGTACGGCTACGGCTGGCTGCGGACGACTCTGGGCCTGGGCCAATGGGCCGGTAGTCCCCTGAAAACGACGCGCCTTGTATCTTGTATTACGGCGCTGAACGACAACAAAGTATCACGCAGCCATGCCAATCTCAAGACCCTAGCGTTGCCCGACCGATTCCCCAAATTGTCAAAAAAAGCACGAAGGTAATCAACAGGACGCCCAGGAGTGATGCAAACATTGCTGATTTCCGAATTACTAAACCACGTGATCATTGCCAAGCGTCGCAAGGGCTGTATCCCCGGACACTTTTGTTCATGCGTCAGGCCTGACGTACCAATTAAAAACGCGGGGCAGGTTATTAAAACCTGCCCCGCGTCGGATTGACATATGATTCGAGGGAATCAAACGAGCCGCACTAGGATGCCTTGCGGAACCGCTTGCGTCCGGCCCAGCAGAGACCGAAAGCGGCGAATCCAGCCAGCATTACCGACGACGGCTCGGGTACGAGCACGCTATTCACCGCGACTAGATTAATGGTACCGTTAAGCCTGACCCGAATCCAGCCAGCTTCAGACCCATCATCATTCGGGATTGAAATGGTTTCATCAAGGGAAATCGGAATGGCCCACGTGGCACTGGGAACCGACAGATCGGTGATATTGAGCGACGTGTTCGTCGGATCAGGAGCTTCAAAATCAACCGGCTCGGCACCCAAGTCGATTGCTTCGTTGACGCCGCTGGCCAATCCAGAACCCGTGGCAATCAACGTACCTTGATTCATGGCGAGCGTCGAACCGCCAATATTGAGATTGTTAGGACCGCTATTGCCCGTGTAAGCCATCGGATCGCTTTCCCAGCCGAGCTTAATGCCCGCGCCCTTCAGATCCAACTTGGCAATAATGAGATTCCAGTTCAAGGCGAAGTCCGAGAACGACATGTCCGCCGAATTGATCTTAAGGGTGCTGGCGTCTTCGTTGACCGTGGAATTCAAACCGCCCGTAACGGTGATATTAGCGGTCTTCTCTGAAAGAGAAATCGTATAGTTTCCGTTGATCTTCAACTGCAACTTGGAACCGGCGGCAACAGCCCAGTCAACGTCCCAGATTTGGGCTTGAGCTGCTTGAGGAGCCACGGCAAGAAGGCCTACCACTGCGCATGCCGCAAGCAGTGAGGCGAGATTCAATTTCCGAATCATTAGCTTCTCCTAATCGAAATCGAGGTGTCCAAAAAAATGGGAAGACTTGTGCCAAATTGTCTGCCGAAGCACCGGGAAACCCAGAGCACCTAGGGCCGCTCTGTCGGAAACCTCCAGCGACTATCTGTTACGATTGTGCCAACTGTAACCAAAAGAAATCCCAATGTCCAGACTTGCGATGAAATATTTTTTATTTTTTGAAAAATGTGCGCAAGTCCTGTCTTTGCTAACAGATCGCATCTCACATCGCGCGCCAGAGGTCCTCCCTGCTGACACGCTTGCGGACGAGAGCGACTGTCTTGGAAATCAAGTGGGCAGAGTCACGTTCCGCCAGGTCTGTC
>CAZRCI010000017.1:0-109464 GCA_964598535.1 uncultured Planctomycetaceae bacterium
CGACTCCGCGTCGCTATTTTGCCATCGCATCCCTGCGATGTCGCAGCCCGTTGAAGAATTCAACGGGCTGCCTAGGCGAAACGCTCCGAGATTCCAGTATAGTGTTCGCGGTCGTGTCTCATGGCGGGTGCTAGCGATTATGCCGCTTTTCGCGGCCGTCGGAGGACAAAATCTCAATTGGCGGCGACGCGCCCTACGAGCCATCGGCCGGCTGCTCGCCGCGCCGAGTCACGGCCGAACGCGTGGTGATGAAGATCGTCGAACGACCGGCCGCGTCGGGTTTGATCTGGTAGACTAGCTTCCCCTCGGGGTTCGCCAAGGCCAGCAGCCGGCGCAGGATCTGCTCGGCGGGCTGCCGCCGGGCCTCGAAGTCGTTGAGCGACTGGTTACGCGTGATGCCTTCGAGTTGCAGGTCGTTTCCCACGATGATGATCGGCGCGCCGATTTCGCGCGCTAGTACGCCGAGCGCGCCTTCGAGCGTCTCGCGTGGGAAGCTGAGCGTCACCTGACGGGCGAGCGCATCGCTGGCGGAGAGGCCTTGTTGCGGAGCGGTGGTGGTGGTCAAGGCCGGCGCTTGTGGCGCGCTTTCGAGCAGCGCCAGATCCGCGCCCAACAGCAGATTGTGAGCCGCGGCGATGGGCAGATAGGCGTTCATCACCAGTTGCCGGCCGTCGAGGCTGCTACGCGTGTAAGCACGCGTGGTCTTCAGCATGTCAGGAAACTGTCGCAGCACGTCCGCGCCGTGCGGCCGCGGCGCAGACGTGGCGAAATTGCTTTCGAGCTGAGCGGGCAGTTTTTCCCAATGCGTTCGAAGCTGGCTCAAGAGCTCGCCCGGGCGGCGATCGACAGGGGCACTGGCTCGAAACTCGAGGTACAAATCGATATCCAAGTTCGCGCTGATCGAGACGGCGTCGATATCGGGACCGAGAAAGGTTTCGAGCGGTTCTCGGAGTTGGGCAAGCGGTCCCCGCATGAGGGCGCCACCGTCGGTGAACAAGAACCGCGGATTCAAGATAAGCGTGAACGTGCGCTGCTCGTCGCTGGCCGCCAGAAGCTGTTCGAGGCTGCTTCGCAAGAGCGGAACGCCGTCGAGCTCGAGGATTTCCCGCATCCAGGCCGTGGTGCTCACGACGAGCGTATGGCCGTCGCCTGTCTCGGGCAGGTAGTACGCCAGGCCGTCACGCTCGAAGAACTGCTTGTCGGCGTGTTCGACCAGAGCGGGGTGGCCCCAGGCCTCGAGCAGCGCCTCGCGCGGAGCTTCGTTACCGAGCACGGCCACATACGAGGCGCGCGGAGACAGCTCTTCATCGGCCGCGAACGCGATGAAGAGTTGTTCGACGTCTTCGAGTTCGACGCCGAGCGCGCGCTCCAGAACCGTGGGTAGTGATTGGCCGGCGGGGCCGAGCGCGGCCAGGAGCTTGGGCCCTTCGGCACTGTGCAACAGATCGGCCGGACGCAGGGCCAGGATTACCTGCGAGCCGTGCGGAAGGTAGTGCAATTCGAGCGGCGCGCCGTCGGTGGGCGATTCCCAGAGCGTACGGCCATCGTCCTCGATCAGGTTCGAAGCCAGCGGCGCGAGTGTCGTTTCGGCCGCGACGACTTCCGCTTCCGAATTCACCGGCGTATCGAGGGCGGGCGCCGCTTCGACCGTGGCGCTCGCATCCACGACTGGCGCCGTTTTGAGAGCCTGGTTCCAGAACACGCCCGCCACCAGCAGCAGCATGGCCGTGGCGCCGGCGATCCACCAGGCGGCGCCCCACCGGGCACCGCGCGCCGCGGAAACGCTGCGCCGCGCGGGGCGTGGGGGGCTATCCGCCGCCGAGACGGTCTCGTCGGGGGGATCATGGCCGGTGAGCGGCTGCGAACGAGAATCCCGTGGCAGTTCTGCTGATGGCTGGAGGCTGCTACCCGCATTGCCGGCCAGGTTCGTGGGGCCGCTCTTGGCAAGACGTGCCAGGACGTGCGCCGCTTCGGTGGCCGACGGACAGCGCAAGAGCGGGTCTTTGGCGAGTAGCGACTCGATCAGTTGGACAAGGTCTGCCGGTAGCTCGGCCGCGAGCTTGTCGAACGCGGGCGGCGAATCATGCGGGTGTCGAAAACGTTTTTCATCCGGAGTGCCGCCGGCGAAGGGTGGTTGTCCGGCGAGCAGTGCGTAGATCACGCAGCCGAGGGCATAGATATCCGTGAGCGGATTGGGCAGGGCTTCGCAATTGGCCAATTCAGGAGCCGTGTAGTCCGCCAGCGGCAGTTCGAAATGTTTGGACCTGGCGGCCGGTGGCACAAGTGGAAATTGCAAAATCTTCAGCGAGCCCTGCGGTGTCAGCCAAAGATTTTGCGGCGCGAGGCCGCCATGCACGAGTTGCTGCTCATGAATGGCCGCGAGTCCCAGTGCCGCTTGGCACGCCAAGCGGCACGCCGTGCTCACGGGTAAACGCTTGCCGGACACGGCGTCGTGCAGCGTTCCACCGTCGAGCACTTCGAGCACCACGAACGCCTGACCGCGCTGGCGCGTGGTCTGGAGGGTACGGCTCACGTGCGGGTTTTTCACCGCTGCGCAGCGTGACGCGAGCTCTATCAGATCGCGGTACTCGTCTGGTTCGCCGGTGAGCGCCGCCAGCGGTACCAGCATGACCCGTTGACGGCCTTGGTAGCTGGCGCGAAACACGCGCTCGAGCCGGCCGCGGGGCACGCGGTCGATAATTGTGAACGGTCCGAAGACGAACGGGCCTGGCCTGCCTGACAGGAGAATGTCCGCCTGGTAGCGCGTCAGTTTTTTTTCCGCGACGAGCCATTCCGCGGTCTGTGAAGAATTGGCTTGCGGGCTTGCGTCTGCGCGTTGCAGAAAATGTTGGCGCAGCGATTCGCACTCCGACGGCGACGCGAGTTCGCTCGTCGTGAGCAGTCGCCAAAAATCGTCGGTCGAGACTGGCATGGAAGGCTGCGAGGTTCCGGAACGCGGAGAGACTGCCCGCGGAATTGCTTACGACGGCCGCCGGGGAGGTGAATGTAACACTGCGACAGTCAACTTTACCACGGCTCGGTTGAGCGTGGCAAAGGCCGAAGATTCAGGCAGGTTCGCACGCGGATCTCCGTCAACAGCGCTGGGCCGCGAAATTTCGGACTATAATGAGGCGCACGACCAAAGGTTCTGAAAGGCATGGAGATCAGGAGCCGGCGCGGGCTGCTCGTGGCGGGCGCCATGGCCACCGTGCTTAGCGACCGCGAATTGCAATGGGAACTGGCCGTATTGAGGGGGCAAGTGAATCCCGATCCACCGTTAAAACACAAGCTCGAATCGGATTTGGCGCGAGTCCGGGACGAGCAAACCAGCCGGGTGAACGGAACGCGTGGCAACCCTTGAGGTATTTTGACGGGCTGCGACGAGCCGTTTTATGAAAATGCGCGGTTTTGGCCTATGCTGAGTTAGATTCGCAGAGAAAACGCCGCACGTCCGTTCCGCCAGCGCGCAGTCGAGCCGGTCATGGCGACACCGATCGAAATCTTACAGGCCGCCTTCGCGCAGCATCAGGCGGGGCGGCTGCGCGAGGCCGAGATGCTGTACCGGCAGGTGCTGGCCGCCGATCCGCGCCAAGCCGACGCTTGGCATCTGTTGGGGTTGATCGCGCTGCAAGCCGCGCGACCCGACGCCGCCGAGCAGTGCATCGCGAAGGCGATCGCCCTGGCTGGCGACCGGCCGGCCTATCATTCGAATCTGGCCAACGTGCTGCGCCTGGCCGGGCAATCCGCGCGCGCAGAACAGGCGGTGCGCCGCGCAATCGAGCTCGATGCGAATCAGGCGGAAGCCCACAACAACCTGGGTAACGTGCTTGTCGACCAGGGGCGCCAGGACGAAGCGGCCAGGGCCTATGCTCGGGCGATTGAGCTCGCGCCGAACTATGCCGACCCCCACAATAACCTGGGAACGATTGTGCATCGTCGCGGGGCGCTGGACGAGGCGATCGAGCACTATCGCCGGGCGCTGGCGATCCAGCCGCGTTACTTGGACGCATACAACAATCTGGGAACCGCGCTCAAGGCGCGGGGGCGGCTCGACGAAGCGGCCGAAGCCTACGCGGCGGCGCTGCAAATTGCGCCGGCGGCCGCGCGGGCCCATCTGAACCTGGGCACGGTGCGCCAGGAGCAGGGGCGTTTCGAGGAAGCCATCGCCCGTTATCGCGAAGCGTTACGGCTCGAACCCGATTCGGTTCTGGCGCTGAACAATCTGGGGGCGGCGCTCCAGGAGCAAGGCGAGCTCGACGAAGCGCGAGCCATGCTCGACCGGGCGATTCGCCTCGCCCCGGCGCTGGCCGACGCCCATTTCAATCTGGGCTCGGTGCTGGAAGCCGAGGGCGATCTGGAGGGGGCAGCCGCCGCGTATGACCGGGCGGTCGCCTGCGACGCGAGGTTCGTGAAGCCTTTGACGCGGCGGGCACGCATGGAGCAGCGCGCCGGGCGGCTCAACGAGGCCGTGGGATGGGCCGAACGAGCGGTCGCCGCCGATCCGCGGGACGCGACGGCGCCGTTTGTCTGGGCCGATATCTGCGACGCTCTCGGCCGGCACGCCGACGCGACGCAAGGGTATCGGCAAGCAATTCGACTCAAGCCGGATTTTCCGGAAGCGTATAACAACCTGGCAATGAGTTATGCCGATCGCGGCCAGCCCGACGAAGCCGAGCGGTTGTGCCGGCAGGGGCTGGAGCATCAGCCCACGTCGTCCGCGCTGCTGGCGAATCTGGCCACCGCGCTGACGCACCAGGGGCGTCAGGACGAAGCGCTTGTCGCGGCTCGCAAGGCGGTCGAAGCCGATCCGACTAGCAGCGATGCGCACAGCAATCTGCTTTATGCTCTGCACTATCCGCCGGATCACGACCCGCAGGCGATTTTCGAGGAGCATCTGTCCTGGGCTCGCCGGCACGCCGAACCGCTGACCAAAGTCGCGCCGGTTCCGCAGCGCGATCGCGACCCGAACCGCCGGTTGCGCGTGGGGTACGTATCGCCGTACTTCCGGGACCATGCCGTGAGCTTCTTCAGCGAGCCGCTGATCGCCTCACACGATCGCGCGGCGGTCGAGCTTTTCTTGTATAGCGATAACCGGCGGAACGACGCGATCACGGAACGCTTTCGCGCGGCGACCGAGCATTGGCGCGACGTGCGGTTTCTGTCGGACGAGCAGTTGGCCGAGGTTGTGCGTGAAGACCAGATCGATATCCTGGTCGATCTTACCGGACACATCGCGTTAAACCGGTTACGAGCGTTTGCCCGGCGGCCTGCGCCGGTGCAAGTGACATACATTGGCTACCAGGACACGACCGGGATGTCGGCGATGGATTATCGGCTGACCGACGAACGCGCCGATCCTCCCGGCGCGGAGCGCTATTATTCCGAGCGTTTATATCGGCTGCCGCGGACGTACTTCTGCTATCGTCCGGCGGCGGAGTCGCCCGAGCCGACGCCGTCGCCGGCCGTGGCCAACGGCCACGTTACGTTCGGCTCGTTCAACAACTTCACCAAGGTCACGCCGCGCGTGATCGACGCCTGGATCGAGATTTTACGCCGGGTGGAACATTCGCGGCTCGTAGTGCTCGCCAACCGCGGCGGCCACGTCGAGCGGACGTTCGCGCGCAAGGCCGGCGAAGCGGGCATCGACGCCGGGCGAATCGAGCTTTATAACCGCATGCCACGGCGGGCTTACTTCGAGCTCATGCAACGGGCCGATATCGCGCTCGATCCGTTTCCTTTCAACGGGCATACGACGACCTGCGACCAGACCTGGTTGGGCCTGCCGACCGTGATGCTCCAGGGAGATACGTACGTTACGCGATATGCGGCGGGGGTGTTGGCGCCCGTCGGGCTGGCCGCGAATATCACCCGCTCGGAGCACGAGTATATCGCGAGGGCCGTGGCGCTGGCCGAAGATTTTGAGGAACTAGTGCGGCTGCGCGGCGCGTTACGGCGGCGGATGGCCGATTCGGTGCTGTTGGATTTCGCCGGATTTGCCCGGGAGGTGGAAGCGGCCTATCGTCAAATGTGGAGTTCGTGGTGCCAGGGGGGACGCGTGTCATGACATCCACCGACTTCCATGAGCAGACGTTGGCCGCGGGAATTCGCTGCCACGACGCGGGCGATTTACAAGGCGCCGAACGGCATTATCGCGAGGTGTTGCGCGCCAACCCGAGGCACGCGAAGGCCACGTATCTGCTGGGGTTGCTCGCGCACCAGGTCGGCAAGCTCGACCTGGCGATCGGGCTGTTGTGCCAGGCCATTCGGTTCGACGGGCGGCAGCCGACGTTTCATGCCCGGCTGGGCGAAGCGTTTCGCGCCGCGGGCCGGCTGACCGAGGCCGTGGAGAGCTATCGCCAAGCCGTGCGAATGAACGGTCGGCAACCGGAGTTTCAAAACGGGCTGGGCACGCTCCTGCAAATGCAAGGCGATCTGGAAGGCGCGATCGCCTGCTATCGACAAGCAACCGCGCTGAAATCCACGCACATGGCGGGCTGGTTCAACCTGGGATTGGCGCTCCAGCAATGCGGCCGGTTTGACGAGGCGGCAACGGCCCTGGGCGAAGCGGTGCGCATCGCGCCCGAACACTTTGACGCCCGAGTGGCCTGGGCCGGAATGCTTCAGGCCGCGGGCCGGACCCAAGAGGCGATCGACGTGTTCCAAAAGCTCGCGGAAGAGGATCCCGACTCGCCGCAGATTCAATGCGCCATCGGCGCGGGGCAGCAGGCATTGGGAAACTGCGCGGCGGCAATGGCTTGCTATTTGAGGGCGATCGAGCTGGCGCCAAACTTTGCCGAAGCGCACTACAACCTGGGAACCGCGCTCCAAAACTTGGGCCGCGACGCGGATGCCGTGACGGCGTATTTGCGGGCCACTGAGTTGTCGCCGGGCTTGGCCCTGGCATGGGCGAACCTGTCAAACGCTTTCCTCGGGGTTAGGCGACCCGACCAGGCCGTGGAGGCCGCGCGCATGGCCCAGTCGCTTCAGCCTCGTTCGCACTCGGTCATGGGAAACCTGGCCGCGGCCTTGCAATTGCAAGGAGATATGGGCGGCGCCATCGCCGCGTATCGCCAGGCGCTGGAGTTGCATGCCGGCGACTATAGCAATCATTGCAACTTGCTCTATTCGCTGAACTTTTCGCCGGACTACGACGCCGCGACCTTGCACGAGGAACATTTGCGTTGGGCTCGACAGCATGCGGAACGCTTCACCGCCGCCGCGCCGCCGCACGACAACGAGCGCGACCCCGAAAAACGGCTGCGGGTGGGCTATGTTTCCGCGCACTTTCAGGATCACGCGGTGGCGATCTTTCTGGAGCCGCTGTTGCGCGGCCACGATCGCTCGCAGGTCGAACTATTTTGCTATAGCGACGTACGACGGCCGGATCGAATTACCGAGCGCTGCAAGAAGCTGGCCGATTGTTGGCGCGACGTGGCGGTACGTTCCGACGCGGAGATTGTCGAGCAGATTCGCGCCGACAAGATTGACGTGCTGGTGGATCTGGCCGGCCACATCGGAGGCAATCGGCTGCTGGTGTTTGCCCGCAAGCCAGCGCCGGTGCAGGTGACGTACTTGGGATATCAAAACACGACCGGATTGTCGGCGATGGATTATCGGCTGACAGACGCGCACGCGGATCCGCCGGGCGCGACGGACCGCTTTTACACCGAGAAGTTAGTGCGGTTGCCCGAGGCATTTTTCGTGTACGAACCGTTGGCCGACGCGCCGGATGTGGAGACGCTGCCGGCCGAGCGCGAGGGCTTTATTACGTTTGCCTCGTTGAATAATATTCCTAAGCTCACGCCGCGGAATTTCCAGGTATGGGCGACGATTTTACAGCGTGTGGCAGGTTCGCGACTGCTCGTCTTGGGGTATCCGGACAGCCTGTTCGAGCGGCGTGTTCGTGAGCTGTTGGCCGCCGAGGGGATCGATGGCAGTCGGGTGCGGGTCGTCGGCAAGCGTCCGCGCCGCGATTATTTGGCGTTGCACCACGAAATCGACATCGCGCTGGATTCGTTTCCATTTAATGGCCATACCACGGTTTGCGATGCGCTGTGGATGGGAGTGCCCTCGATTATGCTAGAGGGAGATTGCTATGCGTCGCGGTTCGGCGGCAGCACGCTGCTGGGCGTAGGGTTGGGAGACTTGATCGCCGGATCGACGGAAGAGTACGTCGAACTGGCGGTTGCGCTGGCGGAAGACCGCGAACGGCTGCGGAAGCTTCGTTGCGTGTTGCGCGAACGTTTTCGTGAATCGCCGCTGCTCGATGTGCGGCGTTTTGCCTCGCAGGTGGAAGCGGCCTACCGTGGCATGTGGCGGGCATGGTGTGCATCTGGTTCGATTGCAAGTGCATGAGGCAGTGATGGCAGATATCGTCGAGATGCTACAAGCGGGACTGGCTCACCATCGGGCCGGTCGGCTGCCCGAGGCGGAACGTGACTATCGCAAGGTGCTCGAGATGCACCCGCGCCATGCGCAGGCGCTGCACTTGTTGGGGCTGGTGGCCTTTCAGGCGGGAAAGATCGAGCTGTCGCGGCAGTTCATCGAGGGGGCGATTTCGGTCGATGCCTTCCACGCCCCGTTCTGGGCCGATCTGGCTGAAGTCCTCCGCGCGCTCGAGCAATCCGATGACGCCCTGAACGCGTATCGCAAGGCCCTCGAGCTGAACCCCGAGATGCCGGATACCTGGACGCATTATGGCTCGATGCTGCACGCGATGGGCAAGCTCGACGAGGCCGTGGCCTGCTACCACAAGGCGCTCGAGGCCGACCCCCAGTATGCGGGCGCACATGCGTTTCTGGGCATGGCGATGCAAGAGCGGGGAGCGATGGACGAAGCGCAGCGACAGCTTGAACAGGCCGTGCAACTGGCGCCCAACAATCCCGAGATCTACCTGCAATTGGGCCGCTGCCTGCACGCGCAGGAGAAGTGGTTGGATGCCATCGCATGCTATCAAAAAGTCCGTAGACTGGAGCCCGACCACTCGGACGCGCAGCGCTTGTACGAGGAAGCCAAGGCCGCGTTATCGCGATCTTAGACGCCCCGTTGGTCGCGCACCGCGCGAACAGATCGCCAGGCGGCCCGCGGCGCTATTTCGGCGATGAAAACGCAAGGAAATCGCTTTTTCGCCTGGGGGCCGCCGACGGTTGATCGTTTCCAAGGGCGGTCGCTCAAAGACGGGCTTCCCTCGATTCTCGAAATGAATATTCCACGCGTATGATGAATCCCGCCGAGACGTTGCAAGCAGGGCTTACCCATCACCAGGCCGGCCGCTTGGAGCAGGCCGAGCAACACTATCGCCAGGTGCTCGCGGCCGAACCGAAGCATGCCGGCGCACTGCACTTGCTGGGAGTATTGGCGTTGCAATGCGGCCAGCCCGAAGCGGCCGTGCGGCATATTTCGCAGGCCATTCGCATTCACGGCAACCAGGCCGTGTTTCACGCGAACCTGGGCGAAGCGCTGCGTGCGAGCGGCCGGTTGGAGGATGCCCGCCGGGCCTACGAACAGGCGGTCGCCATTGCGCCGTCACTTGCCGCGGCGCACAATAATCTGGGCACGATTTACGAAGCGCAGGGGAAGCTGGCCGCGGCGATGCAATGTTACCGCCGCGCCGTGGCCGAAATGCCGAACTATCCGGACGCGCACAACAATCTGGGCATCGCGCTCGAGCGGCAAGGCGCTGCGGAAGCGGCGGCCGAGTGCTTTCGTCGCGCGATCGGCATCGATCCGAGCTACGCGCGGGGGCACTACAACCTGGGGGTGAATCTGGCACGCCGCGAGTTGGGCGAGGAAGCCGCCGCCGCGCTAAGCCGGGCGATTGCCGTGGCGCCGGAATACGTCGAGGCACACCACGCGCTGGGGTTGGCGCTGCAGAAGTTGGGGCGGACCGGGCAAGCACGCGCGGCCTACGAACGAGCGCTCGAGCTGCGTCCGAACTGGGCCGAAGCGGCAAGCAGTTTGGGGGTGCTGCTTCAAGAGGCCGGCGCGCTCGACGAGGCGGCCGCGATGTACGATCGCGCGCTGGCCGCGAACCCCAACTTTGCCGAAGCGGTTTTCAATCAAGGGACGCTGCTCAAGCTTCGCGGCCAGTTCGATGCGGCGATGGGCAAGTATCGGCGGGCAATCGCCATGAAGCCTGAATTTCCCGAGGCGCATTTCAATCTGGGGACGCTGTTGCAGCGCGAGCGGCGGTTGCCCGAAGCACGCGCGGCGTATGAAACGGCGCTCCATTTGCGCCCGAACTATGGGGTCGCTCACAACAACCTGGGGAACGTGTTGCGCGAGTTGAGCGAGCTCGATCGGGCGATTGCTTGCTACGAACAGGCGCTAGCGTGCGACCCGCGGAATGCTCAGGCGCTGATCAATCTGGGGTCGGCCTGGCACGAGCGCGGGCTACTCGATCGAGCCTTGGCGTGTTATGACCGTGCGATCGAGATCAACCCTCGCAGTAGCGAGGTCCATAACAATCTGGGCGCCGCGCTGCGCGACGTGGATCGCGAGCGGGAGGCACTCGCGGCGTTTGAACGCAGCATCGAGCTTGACGGCGAGGTCGCCGAGCCGCACTACAATCGGGGGCTGCTGCTGCTGGCTCGCGAGCGGTTTGACGAAGGCTGGCCGGAGTTTGCCTGGCGGCGCGCCTGTCGGTATTATCCTCGTCGCGCGTTTTCTCAGCCGATTTGGCGGGGAGAAGAACTGCCCGGCGGAACGCTGCTGGTGCATGCCGAGCAGGGGCTCGGCGATACGCTTCAGCTTGTCCGGTTTTTGAGACAAGCGCGCGAGCGCGTCGGACGCGTCGTGTTCGAGGCGCAACCGCAGCTTGTGCCGTTGCTCGCCGAGTCGGGTTTTTCAGAGGTGATCGCCGCCGGCGAAGAGCTTCCGCCCTTTGATGCGCATGTGCCGATCCTGGATCTGCCGGCGATCTTTGTTCGTTCGGCGAGCGATCTGGCCGAACGGGCGTATCTGAAATGCGCTGCGGGGCGGCTCGACGCTTGGCGTGCGAGGCTGTCGGAACTCGACGGCTACAAGGTAGGAATCGCCTGGCAGGGCAATCGCGAGTATGCGATGGACCGGTGGCGTTCGGTGCCGTTGGCCGAGTTTGCGCCGCTGGCCGAGTTGACAGGGGTGTCGCTCGTCAGTTTGCAGAAGGGGTTCGGCGCGGAGCAGCTCGACCAGGTTCGCGCCCGCTGGCCGGTCGTCGATTTGGCGGCCGAGCTCGATAACGGCGGCGGCGCGTTTCTGGACACCGCTGCCGCGATGCAGTCGCTCGAACTCGTGATTACTTCCGATACGGCGGTTGCGCATCTGGCCGGAGCGTTGAGCGTGCCGGTTTGGGTCGCGTTGACGCAGACGCCCGACTGGCGCTGGTTTCGCGATCGTGAGGACTCGCCGTGGTATGCGAGCATGCGGCTGTTTCGGCAGCGCTCGCGCGGCGATTGGCAAGAGGTTTTCGCGCGGATTGCGGGGACGCTGGCGGATCGGCTGCCGCGGCGCTGAGCGGTTTGCCTCGCGCACAATGAGCGCTTAACATCTATCACCTCGCCGGTTTTTTTCACGTCACACGTTCGCGGATGGATTTCGGAGAGCATGGCTACGACCGACGAAATCTTGCAGAAAGCCATGGAGTTGCATCGCGCAGGCCAGGTCGATGCCGCGGAACGACTCTATCGCCAGGCGCTGGCCGCTGCTCCGGACAGTCCTCAGACGCTGCATCTGCTCGGCGTGGCGTTGCATCAGCAGCGCGCGCACGGACAGGCCGTCGGATACTTGGAGCGGGCCGCGCAGCTTGCGCCCAGCCAGGCGCAATACCAATTCGATCTGGCGATGGCGTATGTCGGGGCAGGGCGAGCGGATCTGGCGATCGCGGCGTTGCGGAACGTCACGCGGCTGGCGCCCGACTTTGTGAAGGGGCACAACGACCTGGGCGTGCTGCTGGCCTCGCAGGGAGATTGGTCCGGGGCCGAGGCGGCTTTCCGCCGCGTGCTCGCGTTGCAGGGCGACTCTGGGCCCACGCACAACAATCTGGGCAACGTGTTGAATCACTTGCGGCGCTATGCCGAGGCGGCGGAGTGTTTTCGGGCAGCGATCCGCCTGTCGCCGAACCTCGTGCAATCGTACAGCAACCTGGCGAACACGCTGAAGACGACGGGGCGAGCCGAGGAGGCGATTGATCTGTATCGGCAGGCCTTGCGGCTTGCGCCGGATTATGTCGAAGCGCATTTCAACCTGGCGATCGCGTTCAAGGAGCTCGAACAATTCGACGAGGCGATTGCCGAGTATCGCGAGGCCTTGCGCATTCGGCCCGGTTTTTTTGAAGCGCGATTCAATCTTGGCAACCTGTTCAAGACGCAAGGTTTGTTCCGCGAGGCGCGCGAGGCGTTCGAGACCGTGCTCGAACAGAAGCCTGATTTTGCCGAGGCGCGCCATCAATTGGCCGGCGTGCTCAGGGCGCAGGGCGAGCTGCGCCGGGCCGAGGCCGAGTATCGCGAAGCGATCCGGCTCAAGCCGGCGCTGGCGGACGCGCATCTGGGACTGGCGAATTTGCTGCGCGAACAGGGGCAGTTTCAGGCTGCGATCGCAGCCTACGAAGCCCTGCTGCGTTTGCAGCCAGAGTCGCTCGAAGGATTGATCAATCTGGCGGTCACGATGCGCGCGGCGGGGCGCCTGGACGCGGCCGCGACGTACTGTTTGCGCGCGATCGCCGTGGAACCGGAGTGTGCCGAGGCGTATGTGAACCTGGGCTACACGCGGCACGATCAGCGGCAATACGAGGAGGCGCTGACGGCCCATCGCGTGGCAATCGATTTCAAGCCGACGCTGGCGGCCGCGCACAACGCGCTGGGCGTGACGCTGGAAACGATCGGCAAACACGCCGCGGCCGAGGCGAGTTTTCGCGAGGCCATTCGCCTGGCGCCCGAGTTTGCCGTGGCCTACAGCAATCTTGGCGGCACGCTGAAATCGCTCGGCCGTAACGGCGAGGCGGTAGTCTGCTTCGAAGAGGCGTTGCGGCTTAACGACGCACTGGCCGAGGCTCACAACGGGCTAGGCTCGGTGATGTATGCCGGCGGCCAGACGGATCAAGCCTTGGCCGCTTTCGAGAAGGCGCTTTCGCTGAGACCCGACTATGCCGAAGCGCATGGCAATATCGGACGGGTTCTGATCGAACGCGGCGAATCGGAGGCGGCACTCGAACGCTATGATCGCGCGGCGCGAGTGTCGCCCGAGTCGATCTCGGCACGCCACAATCGGGCCCTGGTTTGGCTGTTGACCGGAAACTTTGAGCAAGGCTGGCCCGAGTACGAGTGGCGCTGGCATCTGGCCAACGTGCGCAAGCGCCCGCGCGGCGAAACCTGGCAGGGCGAACCCTTGGACGGCCGCACGATACTGCTCTATCCCGAACAGGGGCTCGGCGACACGTTGCAATTCATTCGCTACGCGCCGCTGGTCAAGCAGCGCGGCGGCCGGGTGATTGTCGGCTGCGCGCGAAAGTTGATTCCGCTGCTCTCGTCGTGCCCCGGCATCGACCTGTTGTATGGCGAAGACGAGGACGATCCGCCCCGCCACGACGTGCATGCCGCGCTGCTGAGCTTGCCGGGTATTTTCAAGACGGACTTGAATTCGATTCCGGCCGAGGTGCCGTACCTTGCCCCGCCCGAGGAACTGGTGGCTGCGTGGCGTGGACGGTTGCCGGCGGATGGTTCGCTACGGATCGGAATTCAGTGGCAAGGCAGCGCTTCGTACGCGATGGACGCCTTGCGGTCGATCCCGCTGGCCGCGTTTGCGCCACTGGCCGAGGCGCCGGGCGTGAAACTGTTCAGTCTGCAAAAAGGTTTTGGCAGCGAGCAGATCGCCGCCGTCGATTTTCCGTTGGAGGATCTGGGGCCGCAACTCGACGTGACGGGCGGAGCCTTTCTGGACACCGCGGCGGTGATGAAGAACTTGGACTTGATAGTCACCTCGGACACGTCGATCGCCCACCTGGCCGGAGCATTGGCGGCGCCGACTTGGATCGCGCTGCCGTTCTCGCCCGACTGGCGATGGATGCTGGAACGCGAGGATAGCCCCTGGTATCCTACCGTGCGCTTGTTTCGCCAGCCGCGCGCGGGCGATTGGGCCAGCGTCTTCGCACGCATCAAGTCCGAGCTGGGCTTGCTGGCCGAGCGGCATTCGGCGCGTGATTGAGGGGTTGGTCTTTCGTGGCGTTTGAGAGGGAACCGATTCGATGGTCGAAACCACGCGAGTCGCCGGACGGCGGACGCTTCGCTTCCAGAGCTACGACGACATCCTGGCCGACGCGCGGGCGATGAATGCGCAGTCCACGCGGTCGCTGGGCAATTGGTCGCTCGGGCAGATCTGCGAGCATCTGGCCAAGGCGATGGAGTATGCTGTCGACGGAGCGCCGTTCAAGGCATCGTGGCTGTTTCGCGTCGTGGGGCCGCTTATCAAGAGACGCATCCTGACGCGGCCGATGAAGCCGGGGTTCCGACTGCCAAAGTCGGCGTCCATGTACCTGCCGCAAAACACGGACGCGGAAGCCGGCATCGCCCGGCTGGAAAAAGCGATAGCGCGGTACTTGCAAACGCCGCAACTCGAGCCGCACGTGATCTTCGGCCCGCTGACCCGCGACGAGTACGATCAGCTCAACTTCCGGCACGCCGAGATGCACCTGAGCCTGATCGTTCCGGACCAGGCCTGATCGTTCCGGCCCAGAAATGATGCGATTGTCGAGGGGGGGGGCGCGCGTCGGCGGCCCGCTAGCTGCGCACTACCGGGGTGCGCAAATTTTGCGAATTAGGCGGCTCCTTTGCGACGGAGAGCGGCTTTTTTCTCGGTGATTTTCGAGGCGCCCAGAATTTTACGCCGTTTTTACATTCCTCCGACTTGCTCATGACAACCGATTCTGCCCCGTTTTTTAGAATTGGCCGAAGTGATAAGTAAGTAGGTTACTCGAACGGCGGTTCGTGCTTCGCAAGCGTGGCTTGGCTCCAGCAGCGACACGAATGCCCCGGTTTCAGCCTCTAGGGAGCATCGCGGCGCATGGCAACCAATATCAGTGATGGGCGCGGGTTGGACGACTGGCAGCTTCAGGACGAGATCGCGGACGCGATCGCGTGGCATGAAGAAAACGGCGCCGACGTGCTGATGGAAACCCCCGAGCGGATTCGCAAGCATCACGACGAACTGAAGTCGGTGAAGGATGTGCCGGATCTGGGGCTCGACTGGCCGATCGTGGCGTGGATTGTGATCGTGCATTTGGGGGCTCTGGCCGCGCCGTTCTTCTTTACCTGGAAAGCCTTGGCGATTTGCGCCTTTTTGTGCTGGTTCACCGGCTCGGTCGGCGTGTGCATGGGCTACCATCGCCAGCTCACGCACGGCAGTTTCCGCTGCTCGAAGCCGTTTCGCTGGTTTCTGGCCTTCGTCGGGGGGCTGTCGGGCGAAGGTTCGGCGCTGACCTGGGTGGCCAATCACCGCAAGCACCATATGTTCAGCGACAAAGAGGGCGACCCACACAGTCCGCGCGACGGTCGATGGTGGAGCCACATGTTCTGGTTCATGCCCGACTTTGGCCGCAAGCATCATGAGACGATGCTGGCCCGGTTCGCGCCGGACCTGGCCAAGGATCCGATGATGCACTTTCTGCACAAGATGTTTCTGCCCTCGCACGTGCTGTCGGGCTTGGCGCTGTTCGCTCTGGGCTATTTCGGCTGGGACGCATACACCGGCTGGTCGTTTGTCGTGTGGGGCATGTTTGTCCGGTTGGTGTACGTGCTGCACGTAACTTGGTTCGTCAACTCGGCCACGCATTTGTGGGGGTATCGGACCTACGAAACCACGGACGATAGTCGCAACCTGTGGTGGGTCGGCATTCTGGCCTTCGGCGAAGGCTGGCACAACAACCACCACGCGTTCCAGCGGATGGCCAAGGCCGGGCATAAATGGTGGGAGATCGACGTGACCTACTGGGAGATTCTGGCTCTGGAAAAACTGGGGCTGGTGTGGGACGTGGTCAAGGATCCGCCGAAGCACGGTCGGCCGGCGTAAAGCTCAAGGGTCGGGGTTTGCTGCCGGGCCGGAAATCGTGGCCACCAGGGGGCCAATCGCGGGGCCAAGTTTCGCTCGCAAAATAACGACTTACGCCGTTTGGGATCGCAGCCCGGCGATCATCGGGCCCGTCGAAGTATTTTCAATGGGCTGGTTAGGGCGAGATACGGGGTTGGGTAGGGCCTTCCGTTGCGGTTTTTGAGGTTGCAGAACCCCGCCACACTGGTAAGATTACTCTCTTAAAGTTTGTTTCGAATAAACCCGTTTAATGTAGGACAAGTTCAAGCTAGCTGGCAGTTTCGGTGCTTTAGTCCACAAATTGCGGAAGCACCTGCGAAACGAGCCAACTCAGAGAATTTGCGGTAGCAGATGTCCCTCACGAAAGAACGTAAACAGGTCTTGATCGGCGATTACAAGCGCGGCGATGGCGACACCGGGTCGCCGGAGGTGCAGATCGCCATTCTGACAACCCGCGTTGCCGAACTGACGGAACATCTGCGGACGCACAAGAAGGATTACGCCAGTCGGCGTGGCCTGTTGATGATGGTAAGTCGCCGGCGTCGGTTGTTGGATTACCTGAAGAAGGTCGATCCGCAGCGTTATCTGGACGTGATTCGTCGCCTCGATATTCGTAAGTAGCGGGCGTTCGTTCGCTGCTCGACGAGCTGTGGGGGCGTCGGGCCGCGGGAGAGATTATCAGGCCGCAGGGCCTGGTGTAACTCCGGCGGCAACCATTCTCCGCATCAGGCCTAAAGCACGGCTGGTAGTGCGTTAGTACTTCCCTAGGCGATTTTGTTTTTCGTGGTTTTGTGAGCTTTCGGGCAAACATCCTCGTTGAACCTTGAGATTCGCGGTCGGGAGTTTCCTTCGACGATTGTAGATTCTCTGTAGCGAAGCTCTACTCTTCGCCGGCCGCGCCGCCGCGTTATCGCTCCGAACCGCATTCTTTTCGGCCCGTCCGGCGAGCTTCGTCTTCTTAGTAAGCTCTGCAGCCGGGCCACCACTCGCGCGCCGAATTAGGCAGCTTGAATCAGCCACGAGGTAAGGACCAACACACGTGAAAGTAAGAGTAGAACGACAAATTGGCGACGGCATCCTTTCGATCGAGACCGGACAACTGGCCAAACAGGCCGCCGGCAGCGTGCTGGTGCAATACGGCGAGACCGTGGTGCTGTGTGCCGTGGCGGACGGACCGCCGCGGAATGCGTTTGCGGACTTCTTTCCGCTGACCTGCGACTATCGCGAGCGGACCGCCGCGGCCGGCAAGTTTCCGGGCGGCTTTATCAAGCGCGAAGGCCGGCCGACGATGAAGGAGACGCTCACCGCGCGGCTCATGGATCGTCCGATCCGCCCGATGTTTCCGTCGTGGTACTACGACGAAGTGCAGATTCAAGCGTTCGTTCTGGCCAGCGACCGGCAGAACGACGCCGACGTGCTGGCGATGAACGCCGCGAGCGCCGCCCTGACCGTCTCGCCGCTGCCGTTTCAGGGCCCCTTGGGCTCGGTGCGGCTGGGCCAGATCGACGGCAAGTTCGTGCCGTTTCCCACGGTCGAGCAGCTTGAAGAAAGCGACCTGGACCTGGTGATTTCGGGCACCAAGGACGCGATCCTAATGATCGAGGGCTTTGCCCGCGAACTGCCGGAAGACCGGATGCTCGAAGCTCTGGAAGTCGCGCACAAGTACGTCCGCGAGATTTGCGACTTGCAGCTCGAGCTGTTCGAGAAGGCCAAGGTCGAGAAGCGACCGTATGAGATTCCGGCCGGCGACGGCATGCTCGAACGCGTGACCAGCGGCTTCTACGACGCGCTGCGAACGGCCAAACAGACGGCCGGCAAGCAGAATCGGGCGGAAGCCGTCTCGGCGGTCAAGCAGAAGGCTTCGGAAACGCTGATCAACGATCCGAATGACGCCACCGTGGTCCACTCGTTCTCCAAGGCCTGGCACGATCTGGAAGAGAAAGTCGTGCGCGACCTGATTCTGGCCGGCACCCGGCCCGATGGGCGCGATCACAAGACGTTGCGTCCGATCGAGTGCGCGGTCGACCTGCTGCCGCGGGTTCATGGCTCGGCCATGTTCCAGCGGGGCGAGACCCAGGCCTTGATCACGGTCACTCTGGGCACGGGGCGCGACGAGCAGCGCGTCGACGGGCTGATCGACGAGTACTCGAAGAAGTTCATGCTCGACTACAACTTCCCGTCCTTCTCGGTGGGCGAAGTGCGGCCGATTCGGGGCCCTGGCCGTCGCGAGATCGGTCACGGCGCCTTGGCCGAGCGGAGCGTGAAGCCGGTGCTGCCGGATCCGGAAGAATTTCCCTACACGGTCCGCGTGATTTCGGACATCCTGGAGTCGAATGGCTCGAGCTCGATGGCGAGCGTCTGTGGCGCCACGCTGGGCCTGATGGCGGCCGGCGTGCCAATCACCAATCCCGTGGCCGGCATCTCGGTGGGCCTGGTGAAGGAAGACGGCAAGTGGACCCTGCTCACCGATATCATCGGTGACGAGGATCACTACGGCGATATGGACTTCAAGATCGCCGGCACGCAGAACGGCATCACGGGCATTCAGCTCGACCTGAAGATCAAGGGCATCGACGCCGAGATCGTCAAGGCCACGATGGCGCAAAGCCGCGAGGCGCGGATCGAGATCCTTCGCAAGATGCTGACCGCGATTCCGCGGCCGAAGACGGACATCTCGCCGTGGGCGCCGCGACTGCTGCGGACGCACATCAACCCCGAGAAGATCGGCGCGCTGATCGGACCGGGCGGAAAGACGATCCGCGGCATCCAGGAGTCGACGGGCGCCGTGATCGAAGTCGATGACGACGGCACCGTGACCATCGCCAGCAGCGACGGTGAGTCGGCGCAGCTCGCCCTGGCCAAGGTGGAAGCCTTGACCGCCAGCGTGCAGGTTGGCCGCGTCTACCACGGCCGCGTGACCAGCATCAAGGACTTCGGCGCGTTCGTCGAGATCGTGCCGGGCAAGGACGGCCTGGTGCACATCAGCGAGCTGGCCGACGGTTATGTGAACAGTGTCGCGGAAATTTGCGCCATTGGCGACGAGATGGTCGTGAAGGTCATCGCGGTCGACGAGCAAGACCGGGTCAAGCTGAGCCGCAAGCAGGCCTTGCGTGACCAGGAAGTTCCGGCGGCCGAGGACGCCTGATCGCGTTCGACGGTTTGAAGATTGAATCGTAGCGAGACGCCCCCGTGCCGTGAGAGTCCGGGGGCGTTTCGCATTTCGCGGCTACGTTACAATGTGCGGCGTGGCGTTTCCCGGATTGGTCTTGGAGTGAGTTTTCACCGACGACGATGAATCCCTCGCATCCGCCCACCGCCGAAGAAGTGAATCAGCGGCTCGTCGAGCGCTACACCGAGATTGCCGCTCTGGCCGGCGGTCTTGCGCACGAGATCAAGAATCCGTTGTCGACGATCGGTCTCAACATGGAGCTACTGGCCGAGGACTTTGCCGATCCGCAGACGCCGCGCGAACGCCGGGCCGCGGCCAAGATCGCGGTCGTGCAGCAAGAGTGCCGGAGGCTGCAAAGTCTGCTCGACAACTTTCTCAACTACACGAAGGTGCGCACCGTGCGGTTCGAGGCCTCGGACCTGAACGAGGAGGTGCGCCGGGTACTGGAATTTTTCGAGCCCAAGGCGGCCGAGGCCAAGATCGAGGTGATCTGTTATCTCGATCCAGACCTGCCGAGCGTGGTGCTCGATCGCGAATCGTTTCACGGGGCGCTGATCAACCTGGTGCTCAACGCCCAGCAGGCAATGCCCGACGGCGGCCAGCTTGTCGTGCGCACCAAGACGACGCCCGCCGGCGGCGTGGTGCTCGAGTTCATCGATACTGGCGTGGGGATGGACGCCAAGACCGCGGGCCACATCTTCGAAACATTCTTCTCCACGAAACCAGGCGGATCAGGATTGGGCCTGCCGACCGTGAGGCGAATCGTCGAGGCGCACGGCGGGCGCATCTATGTGCAAAGCGAACTCGGCCGCGGCACGCGCTTCGCCATCGAGTTGCCGTTGCCGGCGCGCTTGGCGGCCGAGTGAGCCTCTGCTAGCGCTGGTGCGCGTTTCGCTCTTGTTGTAAGATCGGCGACATGGCAACGGATGCACTCACCAAGCGGGAACGCGGCGAAAGCGGCCCCATTCGCGTGCTCATCGTCGACAACGACGCGGCCCATGCGCAGGCCATTTGTGAGAGCCTGGAGCGGGTAGGATACGACTGCACCGTGGCCACTAGCGGTCCGCTTGGCATCCGGGCGATCGACGACGGCGCGTTCGACCTCGTGATTACGGACCTGGTGATGAACGAGGTCGACGGGCTGGCGATTCTGGCCCACACGAAGGAGAAGCTGCCCGACGCCGAGGTGATTCTGGTCACCGGCCATGGCACGGTTCCCTCGGCCGTGACGGCGATGCAGCAGGGGGCCTTCAACTATTTGCTCAAGCCGCTCGATCTGAACCAGCTTCGGGCCGTGGCGGAGCGCGCGTCGGAAAGCCTCCGCCTGCGGCAGCAAAACGCCGAGCTCAATCGCCGGTTGGACGAGCGTTTTGGCTTTGAAGGGGTGATCGGCAACAGCCGCCAGATGCACGACGTGATCGATCGGCTCAAGCGCATCGCGCCGACCGACGCCAGCGTGCTGATTCAGGGCGCGACCGGGACCGGCAAGGAGCTGGTGGCCCAGGCCATTCATCAGAACAGCCCGCGCAAGAATAAGCCGTTCGTGGCGCTCAATTGCGCGGCGCTGAGCGAGAACATCTTGGAGAGCGAACTGTTCGGGCACGTGCGCGGCGCGTTTACCGACGCGTCGAGCGACCGCGTGGGCAAGTTCGAATACGCCAACGGCGGGACGCTCTTTCTGGACGAAGTGGGCGATATGCCTCTGGCCACGCAGATCAAGCTGCTCCGCGTGCTGGAAAGCAGCGAAATCACCCGCGTGGGGTCGAACGACACGGTCAAGGTGAATGTGCGGATCATTTCGGCCACGAATCGCAATCTGGAAGAATCGATCGCGGCCGGCACGTTCCGCAGCGACCTGTATCATCGGCTGAAGGTCGTGACGATCGACCTGCCGCGGCTCGCCGAGCGGAGCCAGGACATTCCGCTCTTGATGGAACACTTCATCAAACAGTTTGCCAAGCGGCACCATAAGAAGATCGACAGCGTCTCGGCGGCCGCGCGGCGGCGTCTGATGGCCTACGACTGGCCGGGCAACGTGCGACAGCTTCGCAACGTGATCGAGAGCATGGTCGTGGTGGATTATGACGGGGTGCTGGACGTGGACGACTTGCCCAGCGAGCTGGGAGGCGCGGCCGAGGCTCCGGAAGATGCCCGCGGTTCGAACCTGGCGTCGCTCGTCGGCAAGCCGCTTAGCGAGCTCGAGCGGCTGTTCATCATCGAGACGCTGGAACAGGCCGGCGGCAATCGCGAGGCGGCCGCCGAAATGCTCGGCATCGGCGAGCGCACGCTCTATCGCAAGATCAAAGAATATGGCCTGTAGTTGCTCGGGCCCCGAAGGTTGCAGCCGAACGGATTTTTCTGGATCGCATCTTTTGTCCGAGTGAGCGCTTTGCTGTGACGCGTCCCATGCCCACCATCCGCCAGCTTTCGCCGAGCGTCATCAATAAAATTGCCGCGGGCGAGGTGATCGAGCGCCCCGCCAGCGTGGTCAAGGAGCTGATGGAGAACTCGGTCGACTCGGGCGCCACGCGCATCGACATCGCGGTGGAGCAGGGCGGGCTCGAGCTGGTACGGGTGAGCGACGATGGCTGCGGCATTGCGGCCGAACAGTTGCCGTTGGCCGTGGCCAGTCATGCGACGAGCAAGATCGTCGACGCGGACGACCTGTTTCGCGTCGCCACGTTGGGGTTTCGCGGCGAAGCGCTGGCCTCGATCGCCGAGGTGAGCCGGCTGATGATTCGCAGCCGGCCGCACGACGCGACCGGCGGCAACGAGCTGGAGATCGTCGGCGGCCAGGCATCGCCGATCGTGCCCTGCGGCTGCGCCTGCGGCACGACGATCGAAGTGCGGCAACTGTTTTACAATACGCCCGTGCGGCGGAAGTTCTTGCGCTCGACGCAAACCGAGATGGGGCACGTGGGCGAAGCGTTTACGCGCGTGGCCCTGGCCTATCCGCACGTCCACTGCACGCTTAAGCATAATGGCCGCAGCGTGTACGACCTTCCGCCGGCGGTCGATTGGCGCGATCGAATCGCGGCGTTCTTCGGGCACGATCTGGCCGCGGATCTGATTCCCGTTGCGAGCGCGGACGACGAGGTGCGGTTGTCGGGTTATGCGGCGAGCCCCAGCCACAGTCGCAGCAATCCGCGGCTTCAGTACTTGTTCCTGAACGGGCGGGCCATTCGCGATCGTTCGTTGGGGCACGCGCTGAGCGAGGCGTATCGCGGCCTACTGCTCACGGGGCGCTATCCGATCGCGTTCTTGCGGATCGAAATGCCGGCCCAGATGGTCGACGTGAACGTGCATCCCACGAAGCTGGAAGTGCGTTTTCAGGAGTCGGGAAAACTCTACGGTCAATTGCTAGGCACCTTGCGCACGAAGTTCCTTTCGACGGATCTCACGGCCCGGTTGCAGCCGGTCGCAACGACCAACGAGGCGGCCGCGGCGATCGATCCTCGCCAGGCCGAGCAGATGCGGCGCGAGCTGGTGGATTGGGCCAAGGGAGAACTGGCGCCGGCGGATCGTGAAGCCGGCGGCGCGCCGGCGCAGCAAACACAGGCCAGCTTTGACGCCGCGTGGCAGCGCCCGCGCACGCCGCTGGAACTAAGCACGCTCGACCGCCGTTGGAAGCCGGTGGATGACCGTTTTGCGACGCCGCTACGGGCCGGCGGCGATACGGATGGCGGCGTCGCAGGCCATGATCTTGACCATGATCTTGACGTGGCAGGCGTTGCGGACGACGGTGGCGAAGCCCGCTCGCATCGGATCGACCCGCCCGCGATGCCGGTCCGTGCTCTGCAACTGCACAATCGCTACCTGGTCACCGAGAATGGCGACGGGATGGTCGTGATCGATCAGCACGCGTTGCATGAGCGGATTCTATATGAATTTTTGCGCGAGAAGGTGCTCGCCGGATCGTTGGAATCGCAGGCGTTGCTGGTTCCCGAGCCGGTGGACCTGAGCCCTGCCGAAGCGGCCGCGGTGCTCGAAGCCCGAGAGCTGCTCGCACAGCTCGGGGTGACGGTCGAGCCGTTTGGCGGCGACACGGTGCTGGTGTCCAGTTATCCGGCAATGCTTGCCAACCTGCGGCCGGCCGAGGTGCTGCGCGATCTGGTCGATCATCTGATGAGCGGGGGAAAGAAGCCGGAACGGCGCGACTTGTTGGATTCGCTGCTGCATATGATCAGTTGCAAGGCGGCGATCAAGGCGGGCGACAAGCTCACGCCGGCCGAGATCGCGGCCCTCCTGGAGCAGCGGCACCTGGCTCAGGATACGCACCACTGCCCGCACGGCCGGCCGACGGCCCTGTACTTCAGCCGCGAAGAGCTGGACCGGCAGTTCATGCGGATTTAGGCCGCGAATCGAGCGGCCAAGAGGGGCTGGCGTGCCGCTTTGCGCCGCGGGGTGGTTTGCGTCTCGCGACTCTATTACGAACCGGCCCAAGGAGGGCTATAATTGACCGGCTAGCAGGCTGCTGAAAAAGTCCGTCGTGAACTTTTTCAGCCTCGCGAAGTGCGGAGGTGAACTCCGCACCGCTCGCAAGATAACGACTTTACGTCACTATTTTGAGATCGTCTCCGTGCGATCTTATCAGGCCGCGGAGTTTTTCCGCAGCCGGCTAGTGCTTTGTCCGGCTCTACGAAATTCGGGTTGCAGGCGCTCAAGGTTCGTTGTTGGACAAGCCAGAGCGTGGGGCGCCCGAACTTTTAGCGGTGATAGCGTACGAGTTCCTGTCAGTCGTCAACCGATTTATCCGGAAGATTCCCGTTTGCCATGATTTGCGTCAGTATTGCCCGCGGCCGCCATCGCCACATGATCGCCGAGCATCGTCACCTGGTTTCGCAGGGTGCGAAGCTGGTCGAGTTGCGGTTGGACTACATCAACGGCGAGGTGAATCTCAAGCGTCTGCTGGCCGATCGGCCCTCTCCGGTCGTGATCACCTGCCGCCGCGATCGCGACGGCGGGAAATGGGACAAGACCGAAGAGCAGCGGCTGATGCTGCTGCGCAGCGCGATCGCCGAAGGGGTCGAATACATCGACCTGGAGGATGATATCGCCAAGCAGATTCCGCGCTACGGCAAGACGAAGCGCGTCATCAGCTTGCACGACTTTCGCCGCACGCCGGAGAATCTGGAAGAGATTCACGCTCGGCTGGCCAGTTGCGACGCCGACATCGTGAAGCTGGCCACGATGGCCAATACGCCGCACGACAATCTCCGGATTCTGACGCTGATCAAGAACAGCCAAGTGCCGACCGTGGGAATCTGCATGGGCGATATCGGCACGCCGTCGCGCATCCTGGCGGGCAAGTTTGGCGCTCCCTTTACGTTTGCCACGTTTCATCACGAGCGGACGCTGGCGCCCGGACAGCTCAGCTTCACGCAGATGAACGACATCTATCACTACAATCGCCTGGACGCCGACACGAAGGTCTATGGCGTGATCGGCGATCCGATCGCGCATAGTCTCAGCCCGATCGTCCACAACGCGGCGTTTCGGCGGCTGGACATCAACGCCGTGTATGTGCCATTTCGGGTGCCTCGCGAGCATCTGGAGCAGTTTCTGGCCGACGCGCCGAAGCTTGGCATTCACGGCCTCAGCGTAACGATTCCGCACAAGGAAGCCGTGGCTAAGAAGCTCGACGTGGCGGACGACAGCCTGACGGGCATCGGCGCGGCAAATACGCTGCTTTTCAAAGACGGCAAGATCACCGGCTACAACACCGACTATCAAGCGGCGCTCAGCAGCCTGCAAGAAGCGCTTGCCGAGCATCACGGCCGCGCAGACGCCACGCTCGAACATCAAACGGCGCTCGTGCTGGGAGCCGGCGGCGCCGCCAAGGCCATCGCCTATGGTCTTAAGAAGCTCGGCGCGGCCGTGGTCATTGCCGGCCGCACCGCCGAGCGCGCCGAGCAACTGGCCAAGTCGCTGGAATGCAAGACGGTCGACTGGGCCACGCGCTACTCGGTGTATGCCGATGTGATCGTGAACTGCACGCCCGTGGGCATGCACCCGAACGTCGACGCGACGCCGTACGACAAGCATCACTTGCGGCCGTCGATGATCGTGTTCGACACTGTTTACAATCCAGAGAACACGCTGCTGCTTAAAGAAGCCCGCAGCCAAAGTTGCACGGTGGTGAGCGGCGTGGAGATGTTCGTGCGCCAGGCGCGGCTCCAGTTTCAGCAGTTTACCGGTCAGGACGCGCCGGCCGAGTTGATGCGCGACGTGCTGAAGCGCGCGATCGGACCGGCTAAGTATTAAAGCATCGCCAGCGGGCGCCCTCCCATTCATGAATCTTGTGTTGATCGGATTACGGGGCACTGGCAAGACTTCCGTGGCGGCGGTGCTCGCCGAGCGCTTGGGTTGGCCTTGGTTCGACGCCGACGTGCTCATCGAAGAACGCGCGGGCAAGACAATCCAGCAAATCTTTGCCGGCCAGGGGGAGCCCGCGTTTCGCGATCTGGAGTCGCAGATCGTGGCGGAACTGGCCCAGCGCGACGCCGCCGTGCTGGCCTTGGGGGGCGGGGCGGTGGTGCGCGAAGCGAACCGGGCGGCGCTGGCCGGCCGGGGAAAAATCGTCTGGCTTACCGCTTCGCCCGAGATCCTGTGGCAACGGGTCCAGGCCGACGCGCTTTCCGCCTCGCGGCGGCCAAACCTCTCGGTCGCGGGCGGCATAAACGAGATCATCGCTACGCTCGACGCCCGGCGTGCCATTTATCGCGCTTGCGCCGATCTGGAGGTCGACACGGAGGGGAAAACGCCGGCCCGAGTTGCCGACGCTATTCTTGAGGGGTTAGGACTCGCTGGCTAGAGCGTGGTCTTCCTCCTCGGCCGGCTCTTACAAACCGCGAAGCGTTCGGTACCTCGTGTGGACTCGATTTTCGCCATTCCGCTGCCTTTGCGTCTGCTCGCCCTGGTCGTGATCGGGACGATGGCCGGCGCGGCGATCAACTGGGCGGCGTACCGCCTAGCGTGGAACCAACGGCGGATCAGTCCCTGGTCGGCCGCGCCCAATGGCGTTCCCCCGCGCGTCGGGACCGATCGGATCCCGGTATTCGGCTGGCTGGGGCTGGCTCGCGAAGAGCGCGTGCATGGAGTGCTGTTCTGGTTTCGGCCGCTGGTGGTGGAGGTGGCCAGCGGTGTGGGATTGGCGGCGCTTTATCTCTGGGAGACCCAATCGGCGGTGCGGCTATGGGCGCCGCCCGGCATGGCGCCTCCGCCGCCTGCGTTTCTTACGGCTAGCGTGGCGCTGGCCGAGCACGTGCGATTCGCAGGGCACGCCTTGCTGTTCGCATTGATGCTAGCGGCGTCACTGATCGATTTTGACGAAAAGACGATTCCCGACGCGATCACGTTTCCTGGGACGCTGGCGGGGCTGGCCTTCGCAGCGGCGTACCCCTGGTCGCTGTTGCCGGCGGCTCATTTCACGGATCGCGGTCAGACGCTCGAAGAGTTTCTGACGCTGGCCTCGCCGAACTTGTGGCCGGCGTCGTTGAGCTTGAAGGCTGGCGTCTGGCTGGCGCTGGGCTGCTGGTCGCTGTGGTGCTTTGCGTTGTTGCCGCGCCGCTGGAACACCCGACGCGGCTGGGGAACGGCCGTGCGCGTGTTTTTTCACCGGCTGCGCGTGGAACGGGTCACGTATCTGCTGCTGGTCGTCTGGATCGTGGGCGCCGCGGCGCTTGCGCTTTTGCGGGAGCGAATTCCCGAGGCTCATTGGGGCTCGCTCTTGACGGCGCTTGTGGGGCTGGCCGGGGCGGCTAGCGTGATTTGGGCCGTGCGGGTCATTGGCACGTATGTGCTGGGCCGCGAAGCGATGGGGTTTGGCGACGTGACGCTGATGGCGATGATCGGCACCTTCATCGGTTGGCAATCGTCGCTCGTGGTGTTTTTCGTGGCCCCGTTTTTTGCGATTCTGTTCGCGATTGGCAATTGGGTGCTGCACCGCGAGCGCGAGATTCCCTACGGCCCGTTCTTGTGTCTGGGCGCGATGACCGTGATTTTGCGCTGGCCTGGCTTTTGGGAGTCGACGGCCGCGGTGTTCGAACTCGGCTGGTTCGTGCCGCTGATGATCGTGTTGTGCCTGGTGTTGATGGCCGTGTTACTGGGCGGGTACGAGTTTGTGCGGCGTCGCGTGGCGTGACGTTTGTGAAAGGTTGGAAGAGACGAGATGTTATTCGCGCGAACACTGACGGATCCGCTCGGGGACGATGCCGCGAAAGTCGCGCGTGGGAGGTATGGCGTGGTCGAGGCTCGCGGCGGCCGCCTGGCGGCGATTCATCTGCGCCGCTGGCCGAAGGTGGCCTCGGCCCTGGAGAGCGAATGGTGGGGGCGGCGCTACCATGAACGTCGAAGCGGCGACTGCTGCCTGTTGTTCTATAACCAGCCGCTTCGCTGTCCGACCTACCTGGCGCTGACGTATATCCTGTCCAGCCGGGATACGAGTTTTGCCAGCTTTCGCCGAGCGGTGGAGACGCTGGACGAAGTGGCCCGATTGAAGCGTTCCGACGCGATTTTGTGCGATGCCTGGAACTTGCGGATTTCCGATCGGCTGTTTGCGCGCTGGGGCTGGGAGCCGCACAAGCCCCAGGCCTGGCATCGCAATTTCATCAAGCGGTTTTACGGCGTGTATCCCGAACCCGCCGCGCCGCGCGACGAGGAGTTGCTAGCAGCGCCTTGAACGCGGGCGATGTTCTGGTGGGAAACAGGGGGAAACGGATGCGCAAGCACACCGAGGCACGGCGATTTGGGCCGGAAGGGCGGACGTTTGTGCCGCACGGCCGCGGCGCCGACCCGTCGTTTCGGGCAAACTGCTCTTGCGGCGGCGTGCGATCGCCATTAGCATCCCGCCCCGAATCTCTTGGCTTGCGGCCGAGAGAGCCCCTCGATGCGGACGTTCCGTCCCCCAAGAATGTTCAAGGAGTCAACCGCATGCGGGTCGTCGCAGGGACGACATCGCTGGTCATCACGGTTCTCGCGCTGCTTTTTTCTGGCTGCGCGGAGAACTCCCTTGCGCTGAAGAACCAAACGCAAGCGCTCCAGCAACAACAGCTTGCCATGCAACAGCGGTTCTCGGCTTTGCAGGCCAATGCGGCCGACCTGGACCGAAACAACCAGGAGTTGCAATCGCTCTTGGCTCAGACGCGGCAGCAATCCAAGGTGGTCGAGGATCAACTGGCCGCGGTGCGCGAACAGCTCTCCACGGCCGCGACGCAACTCGCCCAACTCCGCGATGAAAAACAACTCACCGAAAAACAGGCGGAAGCCCTGATGGCCTCGGCGCGCAAACGGGCCGGCGCACAGATCACGGCCAACAGCAGTTTGCAGCAGAACCTGTCGACGCTCAACCTGCCGGGTGTCGAAGTGCGGGCCGATGGCGACGTGATCCGCGTGGAACTGCCGGCCACGAAGCTCTTTCAGCCGGGATCGAGCGCGTTGCAGCCGGTGGCCGGCTCGCTCCTGGATAGCGCCGCCGCGGAACTCGCGCGCAACTATCCGCAACAGACAATCGGCATCGAAGGGCACACCGACAACGAATTCATCCGTACCCCGGGCGTGGGCGACCACCAGCAGCTTTCGGTGGCCCGGGCCACGGCCATTTACCAGTACCTGGTCGCGCGAGGGCAAATTCCGGCGAACCGGATGTTTATCGTCGGGCACGGCAGCAACCATCCGGTGGTCTCGAACGCCACGGCGGCCGGCCGCGAGCGGAATAATCGCGTGGAACTCGTGATTTATCCCGAGAAAGCGGGCGCGCAGTAGGCCTGCAGCGCGGCGCCGCGGTGGGATATAATGGCGAGCGAACCAGCCGCCAGCCCGCCTTGTCCTTGCGGCAGCCTTCGGAGGCCGCATTACCTCCGGTTTCGTTTTTTCGAGCTTCTTTCTTCCCCAGCAGCGCGCGAATGTGATGATTGCGATTATTGACTATCAGATGGGGAACCTACGGAGCGTGCAAAAGGGGTTCGAAAAGATCGGGCATGCCGCCACGATCACCAGCGATCCGGTCGAACTGATGCAGGCCGAACGCGTGGTGCTGCCCGGCGTGGGCGCGTTTGGCGACGCAATCGCCGAGCTCAAGCGGCGCGGTCTGGTCGGACCGATTCACGATCTGGTCGCCTCGGGCAAGCCGTTTCTCGGTATTTGCCTGGGACTACAGCTCTTGTTCGACGTCAGTTATGAAGGTGGTGAGCACGAAGGGCTCGGCATCTTGCGCGGCAAGGTCGTGAGATTCGCCCTGCCGGGCGAATTCAAGGTGCCGCACATGGGATGGAACCAATTGCAAATCAAACAGCCCGCGCCGCTGTTGGCGGGGCTGGCCGAGGGAACGCATTGCTACTTTGTCCATTCCTATTATGTGGTGCCCGAGGATCGGTCGGTCGTCGCCACGGAGACGGACTACGGCGGTCCGTTTTGCTCGATGATCTGGCGCGATAACTTGTACGCCACGCAGTTTCATCCCGAGAAGAGCCAGGCCGATGGGTTGCGGATCTTGCGGAACTTTGCCGAGCTGTCGGTGGCGCAAGAAGCGGTTTAAGGCCGTCGCGAGCGGCTGGCGGATGGCACTTGCGGCGCATGCTTGACACCCCTGGCGCAAGCTCTAGGATTGGGGGCAGACTCGTCCTCCGCGTTTCCCCTCCTGATTCTTTTCTGTGTGCCGTCGCGGGCAGAAACCTGGCGCGGCCCGTTTGCTGCTCATGGCCAAGACGATGCGACAAGGCATGTTTCCCGGGATGGAGCCGTTGGAAACAGCGGATACCGATCCTGCATCGTCCGAGGCGCCGCAAGCCTCTGGCGTCGCCGCGGCAACCTCGCCCGAGCAGCAGCCCCCTGTGCCGGGACCGGAACGGTTCGTTCCGCCAGCATCGCTTGCCGGTCAGACGGTCTGGGTGGTGGACGCCAACTCGCTGATCTTTCAGGTGTTTCACGCGATTCCGGAGATGACGAGCCCGCGGGGTGAGCCGGTGTCGGCCGTGTATGGCTTTACGCGTGACATGCTGTTTCTCCTGGAGCAGAAGCAGCCGGACTACTTGCTCGTGGCGTTCGACGGGCACCAGCCGACGTTCCGCCACGCGATGTACGAGGCGTACAAGGGCACGCGGAGCGAGATTCCGGTGGATTTGCTGCCGCAGTTCGAGCCGATCCGCCGGTTGCTCTCCGGGTTGAACGTGCCGGTGCTGGAGTGTGAGACCTACGAAGCCGACGACATTCTGGCCACGCTCGCGCGCGAGGTTCACGAGCGCGACGGCCGTTGCTTTTTGGTAACCGGCGACAAAGACATTCGCCAGCTCATCACCGATCGGGTGCAGGTCTACAACATTCGCAAGGACCAGGCGTACGACGCCGAGTCCCTGATGGCCGACTGGGGCGTGCGGCCCGAGCAGGTGGTCGATTTTCAGGCGCTGGTCGGCGACAGCGTGGACAACGTGCCGGGCGTGCCGCTGATCGGTCCCAAAATCGCCAGCGAATATCTGCAAAAGTTCGACACGCTGGACAACCTGTTGGAGCGAGCCGGCGAATTGCCGAAGGGCAAACGGCGCGACAACCTGATCAATCTGCGCGGCCAGGCGCTGTTGAGCCGCGAGCTGGTAAGGCTCGACCGGCACGTGCCGGTCGACGTCGACTGGGCGGCTGCGCACGTGAGCGGCGTGAATCGCGAGGCGCTCGCTGCGCTTTTTGCCGAACTGGGGTTTCACAGCTTCGGGCAGAAGTTCGCCGCGCTGCCAGAACGCAAAACGCCCGCCGAGTGGGCGGCCGATTATCAAACGATTGAATCGCCCGAGCGGCTGGCATGGCTCGTGACCGAGATGTCGCAGCAGGCGGCGATCGCATTCGACACCGAAACCACGCACATCCATCCGCGGTTTGCCGAGATCGTGGGCTACTCGTTCGCCTGGGAGGATGGCCGCGGGTATTACGTGCCGGTGAAAGCTCCGCCGGGCGAACCGTGTCTCGATGCCGCGGCGACGCTCGCAGCATTGCGGCCCGTGCTTGAGAATCCGGCCATCGCCAAGGTGGGGCAAAACCTGAAATACGACATGATCGTGCTGCGCAACGTGGGCGTGAACGTTGCCGGCGCGAGCTTCGACAGCATGATTGCCAGCTACCTGCTCGACGCCGGCGAACGGAATCATGGGCTCGACGAACTCGCGCTGCGCTATCTCAATCACACTACGATCAAGATCGAGGAGTTGATCGGCGCGGGGCGCAATCAGAAGCGGATGGACGAGGTGCCGCTCGCGCAGATCACGCCCTATGCGGCCGAGGACGCCGACGTTGCCTGGCGTTTGCGGTCTCCGCTCGGTGCCCGGCTCAAGGAGTGGGAGCTGGAGAAGCTATTCGACGAGTTGGAAATGCCGCTCGTCGAGGTGCTCGTCGAGCTGGAGTCGAATGGCATCAAGATTGATACGGACATGCTGCATAAGCTGAGCGCCGAGTATGGCGAGGTACTGACCCGCGTGGAGCAAGAGATTTACGAGCTCGCGGGCCGGCAGTTCAACGTGGGCTCGCCCAAACAGCTTGGCGAAGTGCTGTTCGACGAGCACAAGCTGCCGATACTCAAGCGCAACAAAAGCGGCGGCAGCACCGACGCCGACGTGCTCGAGGAGCTCGCCCGGCTGCATCCGCTGCCGGCGAAAATTCTCGAATACCGGCAGTACGCCAAGCTCAAGAGCACGTATGTCGACGCGCTGCCGTTGCTGGTGCATCCCCAGACAGGACGCGTGCATGCTTCGTTCAACCAGGTGGTGGCCGCTACCGGACGTTTGAGCTCGCACGATCCGAACTTGCAGAATATTCCGGTGCGCAGCCAGCGGGGCCGCGAGATTCGTGCCGCGTTCTTGCCGGGCGAGTCAGGCTGGAAGCTGCTGGCCGCCGACTACTCGCAGATCGAGCTGCGCGTGCTGGCGCACTTCTCGGGCGATCCGACGTTGTGCGCGTCGTTCCACAACGATGAGGACATTCATGCCCGCGTGGCGAGCGAGGTCTACGGCGTGCCGCTGGCCGCGGTCACGTCCGAACAGCGGCGCGGCGCGAAGGCCGTGAACTTTGGCGTGATCTATGGCCAAAGTCCGTTCGGCCTGGCCAAGGCGCTCGACATCGACAAGTCGGAAGCCGCGGCGTTTATTGACGCGTATTTCAAGCGGTATCCGGGCGTGGACGAATTTCTCACCCGGATACTGGAAGCGTGCCCGAAGACGGGGTATGTTAGCACGATTCTTGGGCGGCGGCGTGCAATCCGCGGCATTCGCCACGTCACGAGTCGCCAGCGAAACTTGCCTGAGCGCACGGCGATCAACACGGTCATCCAGGGTTCAGCGGCCGATCTGATCAAGCTTGCGATGATCAACATCCATCGGCGTTTGCGCAAGGAGTCTTGGCGCTCGCGGATGCTATTGCAGATCCACGACGAACTGGTGTTCGAGGTTCCGGCCGAGGAGCTGGATTCGCTGGGCGCGATGGTCCGTTGTGAAATGGCGGGTGTGATGTCGCTGGCGGTGCCACTCAAGGTCGATTTGAAGTCGGGCGACAACTGGGCGGAGTGTCAGGGCTGAGTTTCGGTCCGGGGCTGAGTTTCGGTCCGGGGCTGAGTTTCGCCGGGATGCGCGAACGAGGAGAGACGACGTTTTGCCCACCCAACTAGGAGACCAGCAGAAGCCGCCGGGCATACCGATCATCGGCGTCGCCGGGGGAATAGCCAGCGGAAAAAGCCTGGTAACCGAGCAACTGGAGGCGCTGGGGGCCCGGGTGATCGTGGCCGACGCGGCCGCCCACGATGTCCTAAAATTGGAAGAGGTGAAGCAAGCGGCCCGCCAGCGTTGGGGCGAGGCGATTTTTGGTCCGGAGGGCGAGATCGAGCGTTCGCGGCTGGGAAAAATTGTCTTTGCCCCGCCCCCGGCCGGTCCGGCGGAGTTAGAATACCTGGAGCAATTGGTCCATCCTCCCGTCCGCCAGATCATCCGGCGGCAGATCGAGCAGCTAGCATCCGATCCGCGGACGCGGGCGATCGTGCTGGACGTTCCACTGTTGTTTGAATCTGGCTGGAACGAGTTTTGCGATACGGTGATCTTCGTGGATGCCCCGCGCGAGGCGCGACTGGTGCGAGCCGCGGCCCGCGGCTGGAGCGCCGAGGAGTTCGACCGGCGTGAGGCGGCCCAGTTGCCGCTGGATCGTAAACGAAGCAAATCCCAAGTGGTGATCGACAACGCGACAACCAAGCAGGCGGCCCAGGCGCAGGTCGAGTGCTTTTGGCGTTCACTAAAGCAACTTCCCCGCGTAAGCTAAGTGCCCCACTTCCTTTGATTCTCGCGTACAATACGGGGCGAACCGGTCAGGCTCGCCTTTTCCAAAAAGCTGTTTTCGATTCTACTGATCGCAATCACTTCCTCCGGCGAACAGCCGACGATTCCACACACACGAGCCCCCTGTGACCCTCCGCCGACACCTTCCGCGTGTTGGCCCGTTAGACCTTTCAGGAGCCAACTCATGGCCGATACCCGCAGCACCGGCACACGCAAGCCGTCGGAATCGAAAGGCCCCGGCGCGCGTTCCGATTTTCGAGCCGGCGATGGCGAGCCGCTGAGCCTCGCCGAGGAACTTGCCGACGAGGCCGTCCACGGCGATGAAACCGACGACCGTTACGAACAAATCAAGCAAGGCGATATCCATATCGCCGAGTTGCAGCGGATGACCATGCCGCAGCTCATCGAGCAGGCGCGCAAGGAAAATCTGGCCGAGATCACCGGCATCAAGAAGCAGGACCTGATCTTCAAGATCCTCAAAGAGCGCGTGAAGCTGAACGGGCTGATGTTCGGCGAAGGCACGCTCGAAATCTTGCCCGACGGGTTTGGCTTTCTCCGCAGCCCGGACTATCACTACCTGTCGTGTCCCGACGATATTTACGTCTCGCCGAGCCAGATTCGGCGTTTTGGCCTGCGGACGGGGGCGACCGTGTCGGGACAGATCCGCCCGCCCAAGGAGAACGAGCGTTACTTCGCGTTGCTGCGCGTCGAGGCGATCAACTACGAAGACCCCAACAAGCTTTCTGAGAAGGTTTTTTTCGACGATCTTACTCCGCTGCATCCCGACAAACGCGTCGTGCTGGAGACGACGCCCGACGAGATTGCGATGCGGGTGGTCGATCTGATCGTGCCAATCGGCTTCGGTCAGCGCGGTTTGATCGTCAGCCCGCCCCGCGCCGGCAAGACGATTCTGCTACAAAAGATGGCCAAGAGCGTGCTCGCGAACTTTCCCGAGTGCTACGTGATCATGCTGCTCATCGACGAGCGTCCGGAAGAAGTCACGGACATGGAGCGGCAGGTCAAGGGGGCCAATTGTGAAGTGATCAGCAGCACGTTCGACGAACCCGCCTCGCGGCACATTCAGGTGAGCGAGATGGTTATCGAAAAAGCCAAGCGGATGGTCGAGTACGGATACGACGTGATCATCTTCCTCGATTCGATCACGCGGCTGGCGCGGGCCTGGAACAGCGAGTGCCCGCACTCGGGCAAGATTCTCTCGGGCGGCGTGGACGCCAACGCGCTGCAGCGGCCGAAGCGATTTTTTGGGTCGGCCCGCAAGGTCGAGGAGGGCGGTTCGCTGACGATCATCGCCACGGCGCTGATCGACACGGGCAGCAAGATGGACGAGGTGATCTTCGAGGAGTTCAAGGGCACGGGCAACCTGGAGATCGTGCTTGACCGCCGGTTGGTGGACAAACGCGTCTGGCCGGCGATCGACATCGGCCGTAGCGGCACGCGTCGCGAAGAGATGCTGATGGATCCCGAGGAGTATCGCCGGATCAGCATTTTGCGCCGGGTGCTCAATGAGATGAACGGTCCCGACGCGATGGAATTGCTCACCACGCGGCTGGCGAAGACCAAGACCAACGCCGAGTTCCTGATGAGCATGAAATCTTGATGCGAGGAGCGGGCGGCACGAACCCCGGCCGGGGAATGCCTTTTCCTGATCCTGTTAATAGAATTGACTCTTGGTTGGTTTGAGCGGGGGATTCGTGGTACGCACGTTTGAAGGAGAGGCCGTGGCTCCCGATGGTTCGCTGGCCATCGTGGTTTCGCGGTACAACGAGTCGATCACGGGCAATCTCTTGGCCGGCGCGCTCGATACGCTCAGGCGGCGAGAGGTGGCTGACGAGCAGATCGAGGTGGCGTGGGTGCCCGGGGCGTGGGAAATACCGCTCGTGGCGGGTGAGTTGGCCGCCAGCGGGCGCTACCTGGCGGTGATCTGCCTGGGGGCCGTCATTCGCGGCGAGACCACGCACGACCGGCACATCAATCGGGCGGTCAGCACGAGTCTGGCCGAGATCGGACTGGACACCGGCGTGCCGGTGTTGTTCGGTTTGTTGACGTGCGAAACCGTGGAGCAGGCGATCCACCGTAGCGGCGGCAACGTAGGCAACAAAGGTAGCGAATGCGCGGAAGCCGCGCTGGAAATGATTGATTTGATGGCCAAGCTGAGCCAGGCATCCGAGGAGTAGATTTCGTTCATGGCCCGTCGCACGCGCGCCCGCGAAGTGGCGCTTCAGGTTTTGTATCAAGACGATTTGAATCCCCGGCACAACCCGGCCGACGACGACAAGTTCATTCAAGGCCGACTACAGGCCGAAGAACTGGTCCACTTCGCGGCCTCGCTGGTAGCGGGTGTGCGCCGCAACCGAGGCGAGCTGGACGTACTGCTCTCGCAGACCGCGGACCATTGGAGCCTGGAGCGGATGGCGGCCACGGACCGGAACGTGCTCCGGCTGGGAGCCTTCGAGATCCTCTACTCCGAAACCCCCGGTCGGGTGGCGATCAACGAGGCCGTCGAGCTGGCCAAACGTTTTGGCGCCCGGCAGTCCGCCCAATTCGTCAACGGGATTCTCGACCGGTTGCTTGCCGACCACGAAAAACAATAATGGGGTCGAACGCGAAGCCGCACGTGCGCTCGAATCGCTTGTGCGTTTCCGCTCTTGGCCAACCGGTGTGAGCTCTCCTGGCGTTCGAGCCGAAATGATTGCCGGGGGAGTTCCTTTTTTTAGGGCCGTCGTGCGCTGCGCGTGACCGCCCGATGACCTTTCCTCCCACGCGACGGACACATGGGCTTTTTCAGCAAAATCAAAGCCGGTCTGACCAAGACCAAGCAGATTCTCAATACCGACGTGCGCGACCTGTTTAAAAAGCAGGGGCGGCTCGTCGACGACGCTTTTCTGGAAGAGCTGTTGGCGGTCTTCATCAAGACGGACATGGGCGTGCAGTCGGCCCAGGCCCTGGTCGATGAGATCGCGGTGAAGTTTCGGGCTCGCGTGATCCATATCGAGGACGCGCTGGCCACGGTCAAGGTGAAGCTCAAGGAGCTGATGGCGCAGCCCGAGGCGCCGATACGTTTCGCGGCGAGCGGCCCAACGGTGATCATGGTGGCGGGCGTCAATGGCGCCGGCAAAACCACGTCGATCGCCAAGCTCACTTCACTGCTCAAGTCGCAAGGAAAAAGCGTGGTGCTGGGGGCGGGCGATACCTTCCGCGCGGCCGCCGTCGAGCAGCTCACGATTTGGGCCGGCCGCCTGGGTGCCGAGATCGTCAAGGGAGAGCCGGGGAGCGATCCTGCCAGTGTCGCTCATCGCGCGGTGGCCCGGGCGATCGAAACCGGGGCCGACGTCTGCATCATCGACACGGCGGGCCGCTTGCAGACGCAGCAGAACCTGATGCAGGAGCTGACGAAGATCCACCGTGTGATCGGCAAGCAGATTCCCGAGGCCCCGCACGAGGTGCTGCTGGTGTTGGACGCTACCACCGGCCAGAACGGCATCAGCCAGGCCCGGCACTTTACCGACGCGGTCCAATGCAGCGGAATCGTTCTGGCCAAGCTCGACGGCACGGCCAAGGGCGGCGTGGTCGTGGCGATTCGTCAGAGCGTCAATCTGCCGGTCAAATACGTGGGGGTGGGCGAGCGCCCCGAAGACATCACCTTATTCAACCCGGACGAGTTCGTGGACAGCCTCTTCGAGGATCTGGAAGCCGGGGCCACGAGCTAACGGGTATCCGCTCTTGATGGCTCATGGAGGCGGCCGCCGGGCGGGTGGGATTTGCGGGGATGCGCTCTCGAAGCCCCCGCACGATTGCGAATCGTGCATGGCGCACGGGGGGCTTCGCTCCGCATTGGACGCCTTGAGCGGCCTTCCTGATGGGGGGCCTTGCACGCTCGGTGGTAGATGATTGGCCGGCCGGATGGGAACAAAATCCGGATCTCCGCGCGGTGCCGTTTTTAGGATCCCCGCGAGATATCACACGGATTCGGATAGTGCACGATATAGCTGCGCGCTGTGATGGCGATCTGGGATAAGTTTGCGGGCTGTTTCGATTGTGTCCGGTGACGGCAGGGTCGGCAGTCTTTTTGCAGGCCAGAAGGTTTCTCCATTCTCCTTTCCAGGCGTGTTTTACGTCCTGAATATACGGTCCTTCGGGTCAATTCGTTTTACGCGGCGCGTCGATAGCAGGCAGTGCGTAGCCCGAAGTGGAGACTTAGGCGGCCGTTTCTCTTTCGCGCTGTCGCAACTGATCGCAGCCCACCTGAGTGCTCCCACAAGCACTCGCACCCGTTTCAATGGATTGGAGAACGGTTATGAAACTCTCGAGGATGGCATTGGCCAGCGCCATCGCCGGCCTGCTGTCGTGCGGGACCGCCTACGCCCAGAGCGGCTGGGGACAACCCACGTCCGTGCAACAGACAGCATTCGAATACAACAGCTACTACGCTCAGGACTACGATGAGCGCGCCGGCGCGAAAGAGCGTGGCGTCGAGGGGGAACCCGACCCTCAGGCGCTACCGAACCAGCCGGATTATTACAACAGCGGCGGAGGGGGCGAGGCGAGCTTCGGCAGTGGCGCCGGAACGCTTTTGAACCCCTGCTGCAACCTTGGCGAGGAATGGCGGCTATTTCAGAACGAATGCCTTGATAGCCGTAGCATCACGCTCAATGGTTGGGTCGCATGGAATCCGTTCATCTGGAATACGACCAACCCACAAGACCGCTTCAACGGCCCGGTGACGTTCACCGACCGTTCGAACGAGCCGATGATGAACCAGCTCTATCTGTTCGCTGAACGGGCGGTGGATACGAGCGGCGGCGGTTGGGACGTCGGTGGTCGCATCGACCTGTTGTACGGTTCGGACGCCCGCTTCACGCAGGCTCTCGGATTGGAGACGTGGAATTCCCAGCGGTTCTACGGCTTGGCTCTCCCGCAATTCTACGCGGAAGTGGCCTATAACGACTTGTCCGCCAAGATCGGTCACTTCTATGCCCCGGTGGGCTATGAAGTGGTGCCCGCGACGGGTAACTTTTTCCCGAGCGTGCCGCTCACCTTTCAATACGGTGAAGCGTTCACCATGACCGGCGTCTTGTTCAATTGGGCCTATTCCGAAGACGCGTCGGTCGGCTTTGGCGCGTACAACGGCTGGGATAACTTCACGCCGCAGAATAATCCTTACTATAGCTACGTCGTGACCTATACCGAGAACTTCTCGGACGGTGGGTCGTTCGCTTACTCGGGAACCTCGGGGAACGAACCGAACCAGAGCGGCATCGACGACGGCTTTACGTATCGCTATGTGCAGACGTTGGTCTACAGCCGCACGCTCAATGCGATTAGCGAGCGCCTGAACTACGTCATCCAAAGCGATCTCGGTTACCAGAACGATGCCACAGTCACCGGTCAGGATGCTTACTGGTACGGTGTAAACCAGTACCTGTTCTATCGGGTCAGCGACTGCATGTCGTACGGCATTCGGGCTGAATGGTTCCGCGATCAGGAAGGTTACCGCGTGCTGGTGCCGTTCGGACCCGCCGACCGGAACAGCTACGAAGGCAGCTTCTATGAAATCACCTTGGGCGCCAACTGGAAGTACAGCGCGAACACCGTGCTTCGCCCGTATGTCCGGTTCGACTGGTTCAGTGGCACTGCGCTGAACGGGCCGGGAACGCTGCCATTCGATGACGGTAACGGCAACAGCCAGACCCTCATCGGCTTCGACTGGATCACCATTTTCTAAGGAATCTGGCGAGCCGCGAGGTTCTTGCGTATCTTTGCAAAACGAAAGGCGGGGTGGTCACTTGATCACCCCGCCTTTCGCGTTTACGAGCGGGAAGCGACGCGACTTAGTACTTGCCGAGCGCCTTCGACGCGGCGCCGCGGAAACCAAAGGAACCAATGATCTGGTTGTTCGTGCTCACCGAATCAGGAACGCTTGTCAACGGTCGGCCGAACATTCGGAACGTCGGGTTGGACGAAGAGTCGCTGGCCGGTTCCTGATACGAAAACACTCGCCGCTGGCCTGGCTGATAGTCGGTCCAGCGGGTGCCGTCCCAGACCTTCCAGCTTTGGCTTCCAGACATCCAGTACCACCACTGCCCGTTGTGGAAGCGGAAGTTCGGGTCTTTGTCCGCCGTTTTCGTGGACTCGGGATTGTCGTTGTCCGCCGCGCCCACGAGCGAAACGTCGAGCATCAGTGCCGCCGCGGCAAACAGGGCGATCGCCAGATACTTACGCATGATATTTCCTCCCTTGGTGACCAAAGATGTCCGCCTTGGCACCGCCGCGGCGGAGATCGTTGCCGCCGGCGATGCCACATCCCCCCGTCCGGCCGCTTGCGACTCACTCGGTCTGGCGTTACACGGTTGGAGGCGCGGGGGGCGTGAGCGCATTCGCCGTGGCTCCCTCCCCCAAATGAAATCTTAGGTTACGAGGCGCGGTAAGCACCCCCCTTGTAATCCGGATAATCGCCAATGCGCGTTCGTGAATCCGGTCTCGATATCCGCGGGCGATTGCGCTCGGCGCTGCGGCAGGAATTAGGCGAGACGTCTCTAGCAGGCTTGGCTGAAAAAGTCCGTCGCGAACTTTTTCAGCCTCGCGAAGTGCGGAGGTGAACTCCGCGCGGCGATGGTGAGACACGGCAAGATTGCCCAAAGCCGATGCGAGGCCTGATGCGCGCTTGAGCAGCCGTCTTCGATGGCTGCTGCGATCCGAGGGAAAAACGGACTCGCCAAAAATGAAAACGAATTCCGTAAGTGCTGATCCATTGCCAGGATGCTACCCGGAGCGAACCCCATCTTGGAGATTGTTCATGCACGTGGCACGGCGCTTGCAAATAGCTATTTGCACCAAGCGACGCTGGAAGCCCACAGAAGGCGCAGGGTCAGTCCTGGTACGAAGCATTGATGAAGACTTCGGCTCTTGCCTGGGCCAGAAGGACGCCCTTTGGCTTGGGTAGGTATCCGCCTAACCTGCCCAAGCCAGGGGCCTTTTTCATTTACACGTCGTATTTGAGTTAGGATCAGGTCGGCAAGCCGTGTCGCGGCGTCTTAATTCACCGTTCCGAGTATGCTGGACTCTTGGGCGGGTGCGACCGGACGGCGCTCAATCGTGGCTTGGCGTAATCATTTCGTACGGTTTTCCTAGGTTATGGATCAACCGGAGCATCTTTGTTAATCGGGTCGTTTGCGCTCGTTGCCCCCGACGTGGGCTCCAGTTAGAACTAAGATTTCCCCAGCGGCCGAACTGTGGTCGCGCCTGCCGACGTTGCCAGGAGAACCGATTCCATGAAATTGATCATCGCCATTATTCAGCCCACGCGGCTGGAAGCGGTGAAAGCGGCCCTTTCCGACGTGGAAGTCTTTCGGCTCACAGTCATGGACGTGCAGGGATTCGGACGGCAAAAGGGGCACACCGAGGTTTATCGCGGTCACGAAGTGACGGTAAATCTGCTCCGCAAGGTTCAACTCCAGATCGCGGTGAACGACGAGTTCGTCGAGCCTACGGTCGATGCAATCATCAAGGGCGGCCGCACCGGCAAGAGCGGCGAGATCGGCGACGGCAAGATCTTTGTGCTACCGCTGGAAGATTGCATTCGGATTCGCACGGGCGAACGCGGCGGCGAGGCGATTTAACGCCTCCGATCCGAACCCCCGCTGCTGTCCTGGGGGGCAACCGCGAAGCGCTTTGGATTTCGCCCCGCTCGCTTTATGCAGGACGGACTGCCGGGCCACGGCGCGAGGGCAGCCATTTGCACAGCGCTACGCCGCAAAAGTACAGCCCCACCAGCGGCACGAGCATCATCAACATGCTATAGGGGTCGCCACCGGGCGAAAGCAGCATCGACGCCACGGCCATCACCAGCACCGCGATCCGCCATTTCGAAAGATATGCCTCGACGGTGAACACGTTGATCCGTTCGAGAAACAGCATCACCAGCGGCAACTGGAAGCTGACGCCAAACCCCAGCGGCAGCAGCAGCACGAAGCTCAGCCAGTCGGTCAAGCGGGGACGCATCTCGGTGCCGAGCGACTCGGCAATGCCAAAGAAGAAGTTCAGCACGGGCGGAAACACGAAGAAGAACGCCAAAGCCGCGCCGGTTAAGAACAGCCCGACCGAGAACGGTAGAAAAACGTGGATATATCGCTTCTCGTGCGTATAAAGGCCGGCCGCGACAAACTGCCAGAGAAAGTAGAACACAAAGGGGCTGGAGATGACCGCCCCGGCCAGAAAGCCCGCCTTGATGTAGATGACGAACGGCTCCTGCACGCCCAGGGCGTCGAGCTTGATCCGCTCGTCATCGGCCAGCGGACGCCAGAGGAACAGTCGGACCATTCGCTGCTTGTCGAATTCCGGCGTCGAGGGCGCGGGTTTCGACAAAGATTCCGCGGCCGAGGCCTCTACGCCGCCCTTCGTAGGCTGAGCCTGTGGGGCCGGAAGTTCGATGCCTTGGAAGGTCTCGGGAAAACGCTCGCGAAGCAAGTCGAGCAGCGTTCCTGGCGCGATGTAACGTTCCTCGGGCATCAGGCCGTCTTCGTAAATGAGCTTGCGCAACGCCACTTTGGTCGGCTCATCGTCAACCAGGTCGATCGGCAACTCGCCCTGAAGCTGCTGGAAAGCTTTTTGTTGATAGAAGTCTTCCAACGCGTCTTTGAGCGGGCGCTCGATGGCCCGTACGATCGGGGAGGCGAACAACAGCCCGATGGCAAACCCGACGACCAATGCCAATACGGCTTTGAACAGCGCAATCCGCAACTCTTCGAGGTGTTCCCCGAAGGTCATGGACGTGTGCTGAAATAAATCGTCGTCGTTCGTTGAAGCCATGGAGTCACCTCGCAAGCAGCAAAAAAATGAGTTGCGAGGGCACGGCAGACGTGCCGTCGGGGAAGGCGTAGCTTCGATCATAGCACCGGCGGAATCGGCCGGCAACACGGTGCGAGGACCGGCACCGGGGGCTTGCCGAATGTTCGGGAATCGTCCAGAATCGGCCCGGCCGCCACGGCGTTTTAAGGGTTCTCTCCCTCACGGCTTCGCACAGGGGCAAACGACGTCAGAGGCCAGGATCGAGAGCGCCCGCGGGAGGCCTCGCTCGAATTGTTCCGCGTGGAGACCTGCATGAGTCGACTCTACCCGCTCCGTTTTCGCCCGATCTTGCGGCAGTATCTATGGGGCTCGCGGCGTCTCGAGTCGCTCGGCAAGCAACTCGGGCCGGGGAACAACTACGCCGAGAGCTGGGAGATCGTCGACCACGGCGCCGATCAAAGCGTGGTCCTTGCGGGCCCCTTGGCGGGGATGACGCTCGGACAGCTTGTCATAGCGCATGGCGCTGAGCTGCTGGGCCGCGATCAGGGGTATCGCAGCTTTCCGCTGCTGTTCAAATTTCTCGACGCCAATGATCGGCTGTCGATCCAGGTACATCCGGACGACGCGCGGGCCGGACTTTTGGATCCGCCCGACCTCGGAAAAATGGAAGCCTGGGTGATTCTCGACCGGGAGCCGCGCAGTTATCTCTATGCCGGTTTGCGCCGCGGAACGACGTCCGAGATTCTGGCCAATGAGATCAAGCTCCATACGGTCGAGTTGAGCTGTCATCGCACGGAGCCCGACGTGGGCGATTGTTACTTTCTGCCGCCGGGGGTGGTCCATGCCATCGGGCCGGGATTGCTCGTGGCCGAAATTCAGCAGGCCAGCGACACGACCTATCGGCTGTACGACTACGATCGGGTCGGCCCCGACGGCAAGCCGCGCACGCTGCACGTCGAGCAAGCGCTGGCGTGCATCGACTACGGTTATGGGCCCGTGCAGGCACAGCAACCGCGGGCCACGGAAATTTCCGGCGTTGAGTGTCTGGTGGAATGCGAGAAGTTTGTGCTCAACCGCGGCCGGTCGCGCGGACCGCTGAAGATCGGCGGCGACGAGCAATTTCACATCCTGGCGGTGATCGATGGCGAGCTGCGTATCGCGGGTGACCCGATGAACGCGTCGTTGATCGCCGGTGACGTGGCCCTGCTGCCGGCGTCGATCGGCGCGGTGGAGATTTCGCCCCGGGGTGAGGCCACCTGGCTCGAAGCGAAGCTGCCTTGAGCCGGCTGAAGGGCCCGCGATGCTGGCTGCCCGGTGATAGCAAAACCGCGAAATCGAGCGCGGAGCCGCCTTCTCCGGGGAGCGCTCGCCTTCTATAATCCGCCGCCCTGGGCCATCGCGCTCGCCGGCTATCGCCAGCGCCGCTGTCCAGGCACGTCTTCGATTCATCTCCGGGGTGCCCCATCAGACCGCTTTTGTCAGCGCTGTGCTTGTCGTTTGCGCTTATGCAGGTGATGGGCTGCGCGAGTATCGAGCCACCGCCGATTTTGCATCCTGGCACGGCCCAGATGCAGCGTGATCGGGCGGAACAGTTCGATCCGTTTCCGCTGCCGGAGCTGGGCCCTCCGACCGAGGCCCGTCCTCGCGGATTCTTGCTGCCGCAGCCGGACACCGAGCGGATGCAGAACGCCGAGACCTATTTCGACCGATTTCGGCAGTCTCCGCCGCCGGGGGTTTATCGGCCGCCACGCGGCACGCCCGCCGGCGCGATTCCGATCACCCCGCTACCGATGTATCAGACCTCGCCGGTTTTTGTGCCGTAGAATTCAGGGGTTTTCCGGCGCCTCCCGGAGCGAATGGTCCCCCCGCTCGCGCTTTCGGCGCGGTATGATTGCACGTTTGGCCGTTGGGAGGCGCTGTCTCCGAGGCCGCTCCCTCGTTCCCTCGAATTGAAAAGACCAACGATGCCTCGCCCGCGTAAAACCGCTACCGACCCGACCGCCGCTGAGCAGCCAGGCGGGATGCGCTTGCAGAAGCTCCTGGCCGCGGCCGGACTAGGCAGCCGGCGCCAATGCGAAGAGCTGATCCTTACCGGACGCGTGGAGGTTGATCGTCAGGTCATCACCGAGTTGGGCGCCAAGGCCGATCCCGCCTCGCAAGAGATTCGCGTCGACGGCGTGAAGCTGCCCAAGACGCGGCTCGTTTATTTCATGGTCAATAAGCCGCCGGGCATCCTCTCGACCAGCGCGGATCCCTCGGGCCGACCGCGCGTAATCGACCTGGTGCCCTACGACGGCCGCGTGTTCACGGTGGGCCGGCTCGACAAATCGAGCGAAGGGTTAATCCTGGTTACGAACGATGGCGACCTGGCCGACCGGCTCACGCATCCGCGTTACGGTGTAGACAAGACGTATCGCGTGGAAGTGGCCGGCATGCTCGAACGCAAAGACCTTGCGCCGCTACTCAAGGGCATTCATCTGGCCGAAGGCATGGCCCGCGCCGTGGCGGCCCGCGTCATCAGGCATTACAAGCAGAGCACGCTGCTGGAGATCGTGCTCAGCGAAGGACGCAATCGTGAAGTGCGGCGCATCCTGGCACGCATCGGTCACAAGGTGGAACGGCTGCAACGGGTGGCCATTGGGCCGTTGCGGATGGGCGAGCTTCCTCTGGGCGCGTCGCGCCCGCTCGAACGCGACGAACTCAAACGCTTGAAGCAGGCCGCCCGTGGCGGTCCAAAGTCGCGCAAACCCAAGGCCAAGCGGGGCGCGGCCAAGCCGGCCAAGAAGCTCAAGCCGCAGGCGCCCGCGCGTACGATCATCGGCGGCGATGCCGGGGCCGCCAAGCCGCGCAAGTTTGCCGCCGGTAAGTCGCGCCCGCCGAAGAATCCACGCGTTGCGGGCAAAGGCGGGAAGGCCCCTCGACCGCAGCGCGGTTAGCGGCCAGCTTCTCCGCGATGGTCGCCCTTGCTGCCGGTCATTGGCAAGCACCGCCTTGAGCGATAGGATGGCCGCAGTCGCTACCCCCCTCGCCCTCAGTTCGAAAAAAGGTTCCTGACACCTTTTCTGCTATGGCCAATCCCTTGCATGCTGCCCATTATGCCGATCGTGCCTGTACCCAACGGGTGCGCATCGTGGAGAACGTGCGGCTGGCGCGCGACACGTACCGCGTTCGCTTCGAGTGTCCCGCCTTGGCACGGCGGATCGTGCCGGGGCAGTTCGTGATGCTCAAGATCGCGGGCCTCAACGATCCGCTGCTGGGCCGACCGCTTGCCCTTTACGACACGGTGCTCGGTCCAGACGGTGAAGCGATTGGAATCGATGTCGTGTACCTGGTGCTCGGCAAAATGACCCGCCGACTGTCGGCGATGGCGCCGGGCCAGGAATTGGACGTTTGGGGACCGCTGGGGAACGGATTTCCGCCGCAGAAGACCGGACATCTGGTGATGGTTGCCGGGGGTATCGGACAGACGCCGTTTCCGGCGCTCGCCCGCGAACATCTGGGCCAAGGTACTTATGGCGAGCCGCGCCGCGCGGTCGCGCCCGTGGACAAGGTCACGCTCTGCTACGGGGCTCGTACGGCCGACTACTTGGCCGGGCTCGAGGATTTCAAGCGGTTGGGCATCGAGCTACACATCAGCACGGATGACGGCTCTGCGGGACATCACGGTCTGGTGACGGATCTGCTCAAGCAAGTGCTCGCGGCGGCTCAAGGGCCGCGGATCGTGTGTTGCGGCCCGGAACCGATGATGGAGGCCGTGGCCCATATCGCCGCCGAGCAGGGCGTGCCGTGCCAGGTATCGCTCGAAACGCCGATGGCCTGCGGCATCGGTATCTGCTTTAGCTGCGTGGCCAAGGTACGCGATGAAAGCGGCGACTGGGACTATCGCCGGACGTGCGTCGAGGGGCCGATCTTCGACGCCGAGCGGATCGTGTGGTAACGCCGCGCGCCGAGTGGCGTAACGTAGCGGGGATCGAAGTAGCGGGAGATTACCGTGGGCAAATGCCGGCCCAGGTGCCCGCTGGCGAAAAAGGGGTGGGCGGCGAATAGAGAGGCGCTTGATCGGACAAAAACGAACAGGACGCCCCGCCGGATGGCTGGCGTCCTGGGGGTGATCTTGTCGCGGTGAGCCCGATCGAGGTCCGGTTCGCCGACTGGGTTGCAGGGCCCGGCCGGCGAGAGCAGAAACCAATTGGCAGCAGCAGGGCTGGCGGTGCGTGGCCCCCCGACTACTTGCCTTTGACCGCTTTGACTGCGGCCGAGAGTCGCGACTTTACGCGGGCGGCCAGGTTTGCGTGCACGACGCCCGCGGCAGCCGCCTTGTCGACGCGTTTGGCAGCCAGGCGCAGCTCGGTTTCGGCCGTGGCGACGTCGCCGGCGGCGATCGCTTCGCGCACCTTGCGGATTTGCGTCTTCACGGCGCTTTTGACAGAGCGGTTGCGAGTGCGGCGGACGGCGTCCTGGCGGAGGCGTTTTTTGGCGCTTTTGGTATTCGGCATGGGAGCGAGTAAGGGTTCAAAAATCGAAGGTAACAGATGCGGCCCGAGCGAAGGTACCCCCTAGTGAGGAGGGGTGTTTGTCGCGGCCGGCGAATCACCCTTTATGACGAATCTTGGCAATCTTGTCCAGTAGTTGTGGGACGTCCTCGTAGCCGAATTCCAGCCCGGCCAGCTCGCTCAGGTATTTTTCCGCTCGATTCAGCTCCTCCATGCCGGGGCCGGTCTGTTTTTCCGCCAGCATTTTGCCGGCCAGGCCGAGCGATAGCTTCCCGGCCCGATAGAGCCCCAGCTTGCGATCGTCGACCTCCCGGCTGTTGATCACCTCGAGGGCCGACTCGTAGTTCTGCATGGCCAGCTTGTACTGCTTGATCATCTGGAAGCATTCGCCCAGTTCGAGGTGGACTTTCCCCTTGGTTTTGGGGTCGCCCAGGGCGGCCTGAAACATTTTGATCGCTTCGCCGGTTTCGCCGGTCTTCTTGAGCCGCAGGGCCAGCTCGTACTTGAAGTTCAGCTTGTTCGGATACCGTTCGCTCCGGTTGCGGAAGTATTCGAGCTCGCGAGCCCGCAGTTCTTTCTTGAATTGGTTGAACAGATTTACCGCGTCGGCGGTGCGTTCTTTTTCGGCCTTCTTGCGGGCGATGTCGAGGTTGGCTCGGGCCGTGCGAAGCTGAGCGTCTTCGAGCCGTTCGCGAACGACCACGTCTCCGCCCGAGGCCTCGAGCGCCTTGGTCAGCGTTTGTTCGGCGTCGGTATGCCGCTCGTCGCGGGTGTAAAGATCCGCCAGCTCGAAGTATTTGGAAATGTCGCCCGGATTCTTGGCCAGGTGCTTTTGCAGCTTTTGCTCGGGCGTGTACTTATTGTCGTCGCCGGTGATTTGCTCGAGTTTGTCGGCCCGGACGTCCTGGCCGCTTTCGGCTTCGTCGTACTTGCCCTTGGAGATCGTTTTTTCGATCGCCAGGTCGCCGAGCGCGCGGCTGGCTTCTTCGTCGCCGGGCTTGGCGACGATGACTCGATTCCAGCAGGCGATGGCCTGATCGAAGGCGCCTTGATCGGCGAGCGCGCGGCCGCACTTGCGGTTGATTTCCGCGTCCTTGGAGTTTACGTCGAGGGCCTGCTTGAGATAGGTGAGCTGCGCTTCGTTCAGGTTGAGCGCGCCGGCCGAATCGGCCATCGTAGTCAGTGTTGCGATGTCCCAGGGATTGAGCTTGAGGGCCTCCCAGCCTTTCTCGAGGACGGCTTTGTGGTCCTTGGACAGCGAGGATTTCTTGAGATTCGCCTGCGCGGCCATCTTGGCGCCCGCGCTCATCATACCGGCGCCTTTTTTGTTGTCGCCATACTTCTTGCCCAGGCAGGCGAGGTATGCCTTGATGTACAGCGCATTGGCCGGATCGCCTTTCACGCACATGTCGAACATTTGTTCGGCATATTCGAATTGGCCTTGCGTGGTGCTTTTGTTGGCCTGTTCAAAGCACTTCTGCAAGCGCCGACGCTTTTCGGGCGGGATCGGTTGTCGGCCTGGAGTTTCGTCAACCATCGAAAATTAATCGTGCGAAAAGTGGTGCCGTGTTGTCATGCCAGGAAACCGGCTGGCGCCCCATGCTCCGATTGCTGGGAGAACCTGTCGCTTCGGGACAGAAGTTCGCTTCCGGAGCGGCCTTAGTGCATTTGCCGGCAACCCTTTATTCTAGTCCCTGGGGGGGCGGGAAACAACGCACGCCGAATCGGACGAGCCGTGAGAATTCGTTGATTTCGCCGGGCTCCGCGGCTCTTGGCAATTCATTTGCGCCCACCCCTCGACGCCGTGCAAGCTTTGCCCCACCATAGAAGCCATGACGCATTCGCAAGGCAAAGTGTTTTTGGTAGGCGGCGGGCCGGGCGATCCCGGCTTGCTTACGCTGCGCGGCGCCCAGTGCCTGCGGGCGGCCGACGTCGTGCTGTACGACTACCTGATCAACCCGCACGTGCTCGCGAACGCGCGGGAGTCGGCCCAGCTTATTTGTCTGGGGCGGCACGGCCGCGACCGCATTCTCTCGCAAGACGAAATCAACGCCGCGATGGTCGAACACGCCCGCTCGGGTAAGCAGGTCGTGCGGCTCAAAGGGGGCGATCCGATCGTCTTTGCCCGAATTGCCGAAGAGATCGCGGCGCTCGAAGCGGCCGGCCTGCCGTACGAAATCGTGCCGGGCATCACCGCGGCGCTCTCCGTCGGCAGTTACGCCGGCATTCCGCTCACGCAGGGCGATGCGGCCAGCGCCGTGGCGCTGGTCACGGGTCGCGAACGCGACGACAAGCCCGCGTCGCTCGACTACGCGGGGCTCGCCGAGTTTCCCGGCACGCTCGTGTTCTACATGGGCATCACGACCGCTCCCGCCTGGTCGGCCGCGCTCCTGGCCGCGGGAAAATCCGCGGAGACGCCCGTGGCCATCGTACGCCGGGTGTCGATGCCCGATCAGCAGACGATCCAATGTACGCTCGGCACCGTGGTCGCGGAAATTCGCGCGCGCAAGTTGCGCCCGCCGGCAATGATCATCGTGGGTGAAGTCGCCCGAGCCGCGACGCTGCACGATTGGTTCGGCGAGCGGCCGCTGTTTGGCAAGCGCGTGCTTGTGACGCGCGCGGCCCATCAGGCGCCGGAACTGGTAACCCGACTTTGCGAGTTGGGGGCCGACGTGGTCGTGCAGCCGGCGATCGAAATCGCGCCGCCCGAGGACTGGTGCCCGGTTGACCTGGCAATTCAGAATTTGGCGAACTACGACTGGCTGGTGTTTTCCAGCTCGAACGGAGTACGTCGCTTTTTCGAGCGTTTGCTCGCGACGCGCGATCTGCGGGCGCTCGGCGGCCTGCGGATCGCCGCCATCGGACCGGGGAGTGCCGAGGAGCTGGCCCGGTATCATTTGCGCGCGGATCTCGTGCCCGAGGAATATCGCGCCGAGGCTCTGGCCAATTCGCTCCAGGAGGAAGCGGCGCGGGGCGCGCGGTTTTTGTTGCTTCGCGCGAGTCGAGGGCGCGAGGTGCTGGCCGAGCAGCTTGCGGGGCAGGGGGGGCACGTCGAGCAGGTGGTCGTTTACACGAGCCGCGATGTTGACGCCGCCGAGCCCGAGGTGCTGTCGCAGTTGGCCGAGGGCAAGATCGACTGGGTGACCGTGACCAGCTCGGCAATCGGCCGATCGCTGGTGCGACTGCTGGGCGACAATCTGCGTACCGCGCGGCTGGTATCGATCAGCCCGATCACCAGCGCGACGCTCTTGGAGTTGGGGCACCAAGCGAGCGCCGAAGCCCGGCAGTATACGATGTCGGGGCTGATCGCCGCGTTGTTGGCGGCCGAAGGGAAGTAGCCGAACGGTTTGGCGGTGTGGGAGTTGTGCGTGCTAGCACGTCGCTGCCATCAGTTTTTCATCGAGTGTCCGCCGCCGGAAAGCCGAAGCTAGGGATAGGTGCTGCCCGCCGCCTTCAGCTTCCCTCCTGCGGAGACCTCCCCCATCATGAGCACTCGTCCGCTGCCCGCTGCGCTGTCGATTTCCATCGATCTCGAGCCCGATCACGTTGGTGGAAGCGTCACCGAGCAACGCGCGCTCGATGACGTTTCGTTGGCGTTGGTGGAGCTGTGCGCTCGGCATCGGTTGCCGGCGACCTGGGGCGTGGCCGATCCGGCGGTCTCGGCCCTGCGCATTCGCATCGAGCGGCTGAGCGTGCGGCACGAACTGGCGATTCTGGGCGACACGAGTTGGGTCGGCGGCGTGGCCGGCCGCGGTCGCTTCGCGCGCGAGCTCGCGCGGCGCGTGACGCATGCCCGGAGCGAAGGAATTTCGATCACGAGTCTCGCGCTGCGCACGGAGCTGCCCGTCGAGCATGCGGACCTGGCGATCAAAGAGGGCATTGTCGCGTTGCGGCAACCGTTGAGCGCGAACGGCGCGCGGCACGTGCAAAAGATCCGTTTTGGGCTGTGGGGTTTTAACGCGCAGGCAACCCTGCCTGGCGCGAGCCGCTGGCTGCCCGGCGGCGGCGGACTGCGCGGCGCGCGGCTGGCCGTCGATCGAGCGATCGCCGATCGCTCGCAAGCGCATCTGGCGATCGACGCCGCGCGGCTGGCCGAGCGGGGCGCTTCGAGCTTGCGACTCGTCGAACGCGCGCTTGCGCACGCTGCGCGACGCCGCGACGCCAACCTGATTCAAGTGCTCACGCTGGGAGCGATCGTCGCGCGGCTCTCGGGCGACAACGTCGCGCAGCAGCCTTCGCGTTCGATCTTACGGCCCGCGGCGTAGAACACCAGCCCGTTCGCGGGGCGCAAGCGGTTGTTTGGAGCGGGCTACGCGACTTCGCGATAGGTGGACCAGCTCATATAGGCGAGCATGGCGCCGCAGATCAGCAGCGCGATGTCCATCATGACGCTCGCGCGGCCGAACGGGATCTGGATCGCCAGATCGAGACCGAACATCAGGACCAACAGGCCAGCGACGGCCATGCCTGAAATGGCGAACACCTTGGGCATTTCTCTAGCGGTCCTGCAACGGGCGGTCAAGTAGCGTCAAAGCACACTAGTATAGTTCACGCGCAGAGTGGCGGGAACTACCGGTATTTCCGGTATACTCCGGGAGATCCGTACCTTCCGGACCACCGGTAGCCACGTCGGTTGCTCGATCGCGCAAGACGCGCGGCGGGGTCCGCTATCCTGGCGTCGACCGCGAGCCGAGATTCCTAGTGCAGCGTCCCCCGATTTACTCCGGCTGACGCGAAACGGCGCCAAATGCGCAAGCGGCTTGGCGTAAACAAGTAAGCTAATGCTCTCGCAAAACGCGAACCCGAAGATCAGGTGTTGCCGGAGCACTCGTGCATGAACAATAGCCAAACGACCGCCCGTGCGTCTTGGGACGATTTCCGTCGGCAAATGCCCATTGCCGAGCGTTTTGCGTATTTCGATCACGCGGCCGTGGCTCCGCTGTCTCGCCCGGCCCAAGAGGCCGTCGCGCGCTGGGCGCAGCAGGCCGCGCACGAGGGAGACACGGTCTGGCCGCGGTGGGCCAAACGTGTCGAGGAGTGCCGCAAGCTCGCGGCCCAGATGCTCGCGGCCGATCCGGCCGAAGTGGCGCTCGTCCACAGCACCAGCGAAGGGATCGGGCTCGTGGCCGAGGGTTACCCCTGGCGAGAAGGCGACAATGTCGTGACGCTCGACAACGAGTTTCCCTCGAATCAGTATCCGTGGTTGAATCTCGCTTCGCGCGGCGTCGAGACGCGGCGCGTGCCGGCGGAGCAGGGCGGACGTGTTGACCTCGCCAAGCTCGACGCCGCGATCGACAGCCGCTCGCGGATTCTTTCGGTGAGCTGGGTGGGCTATGTCAGCGGGTGGCGGGCCGATCTCGACGAGCTCGTCGCGCTGGCCAAACGGCGCGGCGTATTGCTATTCGTCGACGCGATTCAAGGACTCGGCGTGTTTCCGCTCGATGTCCGGCAAACGCCTATCGACTTTCTCGCCGCCGACGGACACAAATGGATGCTGGGACCCGAGGGCGCGGGAATCTTCTATCTGCGCCGCGAGCATCTCGATTTGTTGCGGCCGATCGGCGTGGGTTGGCACAGCGTGGCGCATGCTTCGGACTACAGCCGGATCGAACTGAATTACAAGCCTACCGCCGCGCGCTATGAAGGCGGCACGCAAAACATGGTCGGTTTCCTGGGGCTGGCCGAAAGCCTGGAGCTGCTGGTCCATTACGGCCAGCGGGCGATTGGCGAGCGGATTCTCGCCCTGACGGACGCCTTGTGCGAGCGGCTCGCGGAGGCCGGCGCCAAACTCTACACGTTGCGCGACGGCGCGCACCGCTCGGGCATCGTCTCTTGCGAGCTACCAGGTCGCGACGCGCTCGAGATCAAGCAGCAACTGCTCCGCGCGGGCGTGGTCGCGAGCGCGCGGGGCGGGAAGCTTCGCCTGGCCACGCATTGCTACAACAACGAAGCCGACATCGAGCGGCTCATCGCCGCGCTGTAAAACAGGCGTCAGGAACCGGCTTCGCAAAGAGGTTCCTGGCGCCTGTATTTTTAGCCGGGTTCCGCGAACCGTTGCTATTTTTTCTCCAGCACCCAGATATTCCGGTAACGGACCGGATCGCCGTGGTCTTGGAGGAAGATCGGACCGGGCTCGGAGCCTTCGGCCACGGGCGCGGCCGTCGTGGTTTGGGGCAGTTCCACGTCGTCGTGAATCACTTCGCCGTTGTGTTTCACCGTGATTCGGGCGCTCTTTACTTTTTTGTCGCCATCGTACTCGGCCGCCGTGAAGTCGATATCGTACGTCTGCCAGGCGAGCGGCGGATAGCAGAGGTTCATGTCCGGTGCTTTGATGCTATAGATACCGCCACACTCGTTATCCTCACCTTTGAGGCCGAACGAATCGAGCATCTGTACTTCGTAGCGGCCTTGCAGGTAGCAGCCGCTATTGCCGCGCGATTGTTCGCGCGACTCGGGCATGAACGGCAGTTGAAACTCGACATGCAGCGTGCAACTGCCAAACTTCTGCTTGCTGGTCGCGCCGGCGGCCAAGGTGCCGTCGTCGTTGAGCTTGCCCCCTTCGAAGGTGTCGGCCGATTTGCCGTCGAACAGCACGACGGCTCCCGCGGGCGGTTCGGCGCCGAGTGTCGGGCTCTTGCGTTCCGTCTTCTTGAGCTCGGCCAGCACCGATTGGTCGGGACCAAGGATCTTCAGCTCCCCGTCTTTGATCTCGGCGCGGCCATCGTTCGAGCCGAACACCACGCGATCGTCTTTCCGCTCGCCGCCGACGTCGAACTTGCCCTCGCCGAGCCAGCCGCCGCCCGGCAAGCCGCCCATGTAGGCCACGGCATGAAACTTTCCGCCGCCGCGGGCGATCACCTGCACGCCGACCGGAATCACTTCACCACCCGGATCCTTGATCTCACCGACATATTCCCCCTGGATGGCGAAATCCGGATCGTCGGGGCCGGAGACCTTTTCGCCCGAGGCAAACGTCGCGTTTGCAGCAAACAGCAGAACCGCAAGAAACAAACTGGCGAATCGAAGGTGCGCGAGCATGAGTTTTCTCATCGGAGAGCGGGATCGTGGCGGGTTGGTAACAGAATCCGCCCATTTTCGGCAGGCCGGCGGCGGACCGCAAGTGGATGGCGTGCAAGGCCCGGAAAAACGGGGTAAGATTTCGAGCGTTTTGCAACAGGGACGCGACAAAGACGTACCGAGGTCTCAACCGGTTTTTCCATCAGGAGTGGATTTCATGCTGATTCGCGCATCGTTTCGGTTTGCCGCGATCTTTGCGACGCTGGCGGCCGTCGCCGCCACGGCTCGGGCCGCCGTTCAGACGCACGCGCTGTTTTCGGACAACGCCGTGTTGCAACAAAAGGTCAAGCTGCCCGTCTGGGGCACGACCGATAGCACCGCCCCGGTCAAGGTCAGCCTGGCCGGACAGGAGAAGGAGGCCGCGCCCGCGGACGGCAAGTGGCGCGTCGAGTTCGAGCCGTTGCCAGCCGGCGGTCCGCACGTGCTCACCGTCAGCCAGGGAGAGGACAAGCTCGAACGCAAGAACATCTTGATCGGCGAGGTCTGGCTGTGCGGCGGCCAGTCGAACATGCAGTGGCCGCTCAACCGCAGCGAGAATCACGAGGCCGCTGCCTCCGCTTCGGCCGATGACAAGCTGCGCTTGATCACCGTGCCCCGCGAACGCGACTCGGTCGCGCGCGAGAATGTCAACGCCGCCTGGGTCGTCGCCGGTCCGGACACCACGCCCGAGTTCTCGGCCGTGGGTTACTACTTGGGCCGCGACTTGCGCAAAGCGCTGCAGGTGCCGGTCGGTTTGATCTCGTCGAACGTCGGCGGCACCGCGGCCGAGGAATGGATCGCTCCCAAGACGCTCGCCGCGCACCAGGAGCTCGAAGGCACCTTTACGCCCGAAGGCGGATCAGGACAACTCTACAACGCGATGATCGCGCCGCTGGCGAGCTTTCCGGTCGCCGGCACGATCTGGTATCAGGGTGAATCGAACGCCGGCCGCGCCGTGCATTATCAGAAATTGCTGCCTGCGATGATCGAAAGCTGGCGCGAGACGTTCCATAACGCCGAGATGCCGTTCTTGATCGTGCAGATCGCCCCCTACGACCGCGAGCGAGCCTACTCACCCGATACGATCTGGGCCGAAATTCGCGAAGCGCAGCGGCAGATCGTCAAACGCGTGCCCAAAACGGCGCTGGCCGTGACGATCGATGTGGGCGACGAACAGGATATCCACCCGCAAAAGAAAGAGCCGGTGGGCGCGCGGTTGGCCCTGGCGGCACGCGCCATTGGTTACGGCGAAGCGTTGGAATTCTCGGGGCCAACTTTTGAGAAGAGCACCATTGCCGGCAACCAGATGCGGCTGTCGTTTGGACATCTGGGCGGCGGGCTGGTGGCCAAGGACGGCCCGCTGGTAGGCTTCACCATTGCGGGCGACGACCAGAAGTTTCATCCGGCCGAGGCCGTGATCGAAGGGGACGAAATTGTCGTTTCCAGCGGCAAGGTGGCTGCGCCGGTCGCCGTGCGCTATGCGTGGCTCGCCTTTCCGACGGGCAATCTTTGGAACCAAGCCGGGCTGCCGGCTTCGCCCTTCCGCACGGATGACTTTCCGCTGACGACGCAGAACAACAAGTAAGCGGGGGGAGACCCTTTGCAATCGAGCCACGAGGGGCACTGCCGGCGCGGTCTGGCGGTGCCCCTCGTGCGTTTCCGGAACCGCGTGTGGATAACCTGACGGCAATGCTGTATTGATAAGGAAGGTGGGCTGGCGCGATACGCTGGCCGGCGCGTCGTCATTTGGCGAGCCGTACGGAGCCCTTTGGCTCCGTGCCTGGCGAGGGACGTCGGGAGGGGTTGTTTCCGGCTGCTAAAAGTATTTGAGTTTTTCCATGCACGAAACGCTCGCGGCGCTGTACGACTTTCGCCTGTCCGGCTTCGGGACATGGTTCGTCATGGCGTATGCGGTCGTTCTCGGCGGATCGCTGGGAAGCTTTCTGAACGTCGTGGCGTACCGCCTGCCGCTCGGCATGAACCTCAGTCGGCCGGGCTCGCGCTGCCCCAAATGCCGCCGGCCCATTCGCCCGTGGCACAATCTGCCGGTGCTTGGTTGGCTGCTGCTGCGCGGGCGATGCCGCGACTGTGGAGCGAAAATCTCGCAGCGTTATCCAATGGTCGAGCTATTGGTGGCCGTCGCGAGCGGCATCGTCTGTTGGAAGTCGTTGGTTCCCGAGTTCGACGGCGAGACCGTGAGCTATTCGCTTAACGTCATCGCGTTGCTGTTGCGATTGTGTTTGATTTATTTGTTGTTCTGTAGCGCGCTGTTGGAATTCGACGGCAATCGCCTGCCGTTGCAGTTGAATTACGGCGCGGCGCTCGTTTTGTCGGCCGGCGCTCTGCTACTGCCGGAGCTACGTCCGCCGCAGCCGTTCTCCGAGCAAGCGCTGCCGCCGGTGAGCGTGCTCGTTGTTCCGTTGACGGCGGCGATCGTGCTGGGGTTGTTGAGTTGGCCGATCCTGCTCGTGCCCCCCGCGGGCACGGCCGCGAGCGCCGTGGCCCGAATCTGCTTGTTGGTTTTTTTCGCGTTTGTGTTGGGAGGTCTGGCGACCATGATCGCCGCTCCGGCAGCGGCAGCGTTGATGCTGGCCAGCATCACGGGGCGCTATTTCTGGCCGCCCTTACGGCGATTCGGCTGGGCGTGTTCGCTCGGGCTCGTTACGCTGGTGTGGTTCGCGCTGGCCGGACCCAAGCTGGGCGCGAACGACGAGTTTTTCTTCCATGACCTGTTTGCGTGGATTCCAGACATTCGCGGGATCTTGGTGCCGATGGGCCTGTTGACCGCGATGCTGGCCGTCGTCGGACGGCTGGTACACGGGGTGCTCGCGGCCGACACGCGCTCGACCCACTGAGAGAAACGCATGGCATCGCTCGCATTTCATGGCGCCGCGGAGACCGTGACCGGCTCCAAGTATTTGCTGGAATCCGACGATTCGCGGGTACTCATCGACTGCGGCCTGTTCCAGGGCCTGAAGGAACTTCGACTACGGAACTGGCAGCCGCTGCCGTTCTCGCCCGCGAGCATCCAGGCGGTCGTGCTGACACACGCGCACATCGACCACATTGGTTATCTGCCACGGCTGGGGCGAGACGGTTTTCGCGGTCCGGTCTATGCCACGCCGGCCACCGAGTCGTTGGCCGAGCTGCTGCTTTTGGATTCGGCGCACAACCAGGAAGAAGAAGCCGAGTATGCCAACCGCAAGGGCTATTCGAAGCATCATCCGGCCCTGCCGTTGTATACGGCGTTCGACGTTAAGCGGGCGATGAGCAGCTTTCGGAGCGTGCATCGCGAGACGTGGTTCGAGCCGGCTCGCGGCATCCGCGTGCGCTATCACGACACGGGACACTTGCTCGGCTCGTCGATGATCGAAGCCGAAGTGCAGTCTGCGGGGCGGCCGTTACGAATCGTATTCTCGGGCGATGTCGGCCGCTACGGAGCCCCCTTGTACCACGACCCTCAACCTCCGCCGGCCTGCGATTATCTGGTATGCGAAAGCACCTATGGCAATCGCGAGCATCCGCCGCTCGACGTGCTCGAACAACTTACCGAGGTCGTGCACAACGCGATCGCCCGCGGCGGGGTGATGCTGATGGCGTCGTTCGCGGTTGGCCGGGCTCAGCAACTCATCTATCTGCTCCAAGTTCTCATGGAGGAGGGGCGGATTCCTCAAATTCCGGTCGTGCTCGACAGTCCGATGGCCGCGGCCGGCATGGAGATCTATCGCTACTACGCTTCGGAGCACGACCTGTCCGAGGGGCTCGCCGTGCGGCCGGATTTTCAGTTCAGTCTCGATCGGGTGCAAATTATCACCAGCGTCGCGCAGTCCAAGGCGGTCAACAAGCTAAAAGGACCGGGCGTCATCATTTCTTCTTCGGGCATGATGACCGGCGGCCGCATCTTGCATCACTTGCGCAACCGATTGCCCGACCGCAAAAACACGATCGTACTCGGCGGGTTCATGGCCGCCGGCACGCGCGGGCGGGCCTTGCAAGAAGGCGCGCGCACGATTCGCATCTTCGGGGCGGACGTGCCCGTGCGGGCCGCGGTCGTCGAGATGTCCCAGCTTAGCGGCCACGCGGGGCATGCGGAGCTGTTGTGGTGGCTGGCGCCGCTCCCCGCGCCCCGGCAAGTGTTCCTGACGCATGGCGAGCTGGCCAGTGCCACGGCGTTGGCCAGCGAGCTGCGCGCGAGCCGCGGTTGGAACACGCTTGTGCCGCGTATGGGGCAAGTTGTCGAACTCAATCATGCCACGTGAGCCCGCCATGCAGCGAAACGTTCCAGACGTCCAACAAATCATGGATTCGCCGAGCTACGTGCTGGCCGAACGCGACCTGGACCTGCTGGCCAGCGATGAGCTGCGTCCCGTGCGCTTGCAGTTAGAACTGCTCAAGCCGGAGTTGACGTTGGACGGCAAGGGTATCCAATCGACGATCGTCGTGTTTGGCAGCACGCGGATTCTCGATCGTCCGCTGTTGGAAGAAAAGCAGCGTTTGCTTGTCGAGGCCTTGCTCTCGGCCCCGGCCGACGACCTGCTCAAGCGGGAGTTGGAACGCACCGAGCGGCTGCTCGCCAAGCAGCACTATTATCAAGAAGCCCGGCAGTTCGCGGCGATCGTCTCGCAACGTGCGCCCGCGGCGGGGCAGCACTTTGTAATCGTCACGGGCGGCGGCCCCGGAATCATGGAAGCGGCCAATCGCGGCGCGTGGGACGCCGAAGCGCCCTCGATCGGACTGAATATCACGTTGCCGCTCGAGCAGGTGCCAAACCCTTACATCACGCCCGAGCTTTGCTTCCAGTTTCACTACTTCGCGCTTCGCAAAATGCACTTTCTGCTGCGCGCTCGGGCGCTGGTCGTCTTTCCTGGCGGATTCGGCACGATCGACGAGTTGTTCGACGCGCTCACCCTGCGACAGACGCGCCGGATGCAGGAAATTCCGATCATCATGTACGGCCGCGAATATTGGGAACAGGTGATCAACTTTCAGTTTCTGGCCGATGAAGGAACCATCTCGGACGAAGACCTTCAGCTCATGCGCTACGCCGACACGCCGGAACAAATCTGGCGGCAGATCGCCGAATTTCACGGATTCACGCCATGAATGGCAACGCCCCCATCAAGACCGACGCGTCCGCTCCCGTGGTGCTTGTGACCGGCGCGGGCCGCCGCGTAGGGCTCGACCTCGCAGGCGCCATCGCCCGGCGCGGCTGCCGGGTGGCGCTCCATGCGCATGCGTCGCGCGAGAACGCCGAGAAGACCGCGGCCGAGCTTACCGCCTTGGGCTGCGAAGCGATCGCGGTGGCTGCGGATCTGCGCGATCCCGATGCTACGCAGGCAATGGTCGAACGCGTCGCGGCCCATTTTGGACGTATTGACGGGCTCGTAAACAATGCCGCGATTTGGGAATCGAAGCCGCTCGACGCCGTGACGCCCGAGGACGTTCGTCGACACTTTGAGATCAATACGCTGGGTACGTTCGTCTGCGCGCAGCAGGTTGGCCTGCTGATGTGCGCACAACCGGAAGGAGGCGCGATCGTCAACATCGGCGATTGGGCCGTCGAGCGGCCTTATCAAGATCATGCCGCGTATTTTATTGCCAAGGGCTCCATTCCCACGCTAACCCGCGCGCTGGCCGTTGAGCTTGCCCTGCGCAACCCACGCGTACGCGTCAACGCCGTGTTGCCGGGCCCGATCTTGATGCCCGAGGGAACCTCGTCCGACGAACGTCGGCGCGTAGTCGACGCAACGCTGGTCAAACGGTGGGGAACGGTCGAAGAACTTGCCGAGGCCGTCTGGCTGCTGCTGACCAATCGGTTCATCACCGGGGTTTGCCTGCCGGTCGATGGCGGCCGCGGCGTATATGCTCCGAGCGACAGTCGCTAAATAGCGAGCGGTTTTTGAACGCTCGAATTATTAAATCTTGCCAAAATAGGCGAGCTGCGTTGCCTGGAGGGCTGGCGGCTGGTAGCCTTGTTTGGCAGTAAGAGTTCGATTCCCAATCGCGCGAGCCAACGTGTTCCGCTCGGAGCTATCGATGGTTTGTGGAAAAACCGCGCGGACCGCGGTCGGACGGGATTCTTCGAATGGATCGGGCGTCATACGTTTAAACGCTCGGCCGGGCCGCATTTCGACGCGATGCCTTCCCACCCGTAAACCAACCAAACGTCGAGTGAATCGATTCGCCGCGTGATTGCTCATGGCGTGCAGCATGGTTTGCCGCTCGCCATAAAGGCACTTCCCGAAGGCAATCGACAGAGCACCAGGGTCGGCAGGCGCCGCACGATGGCACGCAACACCAAATGGGTCGAAGGGCTGCCCGAGGAATCGGTCGAGTTGGTTGCGCGCCGAGCGCTGTCGGTGCGTCTGGGCCGGTTGTGGCACTTTCTCGAACAGGCTGTCGTCCACGAGGGGCGGCAAATCGAGGACGTGCATCAATTGCGGGTTTTCACGCGGCGGTCGGCCGCGGCAATCCAGATCTTCGATCGTTGGCTTCCCAAGCGGCGCGGCCGCTGGATGCGGAAGCAGCTCAAACACATTCGCCGCGCGGCCGGCGAAGCCCGCGATCTGGACGTTCTGCGCTCGCGTTGGAGCACCGAGCTGGCCGAGCTTCCGGCCGGACAAATGGCGATCCTGGTGGAACAAGTGAAACGCCGCCGGCGCCGCGCGCAGTGGCCGATCGAAGACGCGTTTCATAGGCTGTCCAGCAAGCGGTTTCCGCGCCGCGCCCGCAAGCTGACGAAACGCATTCGCGATCGCGGCTCCCGGGAAAACGCCAGCCCCGATCGCCTGCTGGACGTGGCCCGTTCTTCGCTGGCAGAACTGCTGGTTCCGTACTTCAAGGCGGCCGAGAGCACGTTTGCCGATCCGGCCGAGTTGCACGAATTTCGCATTGCCAGCAAGCACGTGCGCTATGCAATGGAGCTTTTTGCCGGGGCGTTTGACGACAGCTTCCGCCAGCAACTCTATCCGCGGGTGGCCGACTTGCAGGACCGGCTGGGAAAGATCAACGATCACGTCACGGCGCTGGCCTATTTGACGGCCTGGTACGACAAGACCGAAGCCGTGGCCGTGCGCCAAGCGATCGAAGCCGGGATGCAAATCGAGCAACGAGCGCTCGACGAAAGCCAGCGCGCGTTTCTCGGCTGGTGGTCGTCCGAGAAACGCCAGGAGCTTCGCAGTCAGTTTGAGCGCTACGTGCCGCTCGACGTGTCTTGGGATCCCGCGATGGGCGAGCTCGCATAGTCTTTCCGCATTTGTGGCACAGGCGCTACTTCACGGTGCGTTTGATCGGTGACACGACCGACTGCATGAACCGTCCGCCACTTTCGTACCAGCCGTACCGCGTAAAGCGGCACCAGGTGATGTCGATCAGGAAGCCGGCCCAAAGATGGTCCGAGGTTTCCAGCGACGCGATCATTCGCCGATGCGCGATGGGTTGCTGGTAGTAGAATCCCAGGCCGCGTTCCGAGAGGGTCTTGCCGACGACCGCCACCGATTCATCGATCGGAGAAAGTCCGTCCGGCCCCACGGGCGTGAGATACAGCAAATGCGGGTACGGGAATCGCTGGTCTTGCCGCCGTTCGATCACGTTTCCCTGCGGATACACCCCGACCAGAACTCCCCAGACCTGCTGACGGATGATCTGGTCACTTTGCGGGTTGGGTTCGAGGACCGGGGGAGGTGGCTGAATCTGCGGAAAGCAAACGCCTGCGCTCATGGAGTGGGTCCGCCTGTTGGTGATAAGAAGCAAAAACGATGGTGTTCTGCGCGGGAAACGCCGCGCGCGATGATCCCCGAATCGCTTACGAGTTATGAGAGGCCAGGAGCCGTGCGAAGGCCGCTTGAACAAACGGATGAATTGCTTTCCTGAATCGGTCTGCAACGAAGTGTGTGGCCTTGGGACCAGCGTGAAGAGAGGAAGTGCGCGCTGGCAGCCAAGGGATACCTACGTCGTAACCGCGCGGCTGTCAAAAAAAACGCCGGGTCGCTTTTTTCCGGAAGGACGCAGAACCCTATTGAACGCGGGCGATGGCCCAGTAGATCAGCGAGTCGGCCAGATTCGTGGCGCGATTTTCCGCCGGAATCTGCCGGGCCACGGCCACGAGATTTTCTCGGGCAGGGCGACAGCCCGGATCGAGCGCCAGGGCCTGCAAGTTCTCCCAGGCGGCCGCGGGCAATTTATTCCCATGGATCAGCGAGACGCCGCGATTATAGTGCAGCACGGCCAACAGTCGCCGGTCATCGAGCTGTTGCCCTGTGGCGATTCGACGCCGGTGCCTTGCCATTGCCTCGGAGACCCGATCGGTGGAAATTCCCTGGTATTTCGTCCGAATGGTGAACCAATCGCGGCTGGTCGATTCGATATCGATGGCCGGCGAGCCATCGACGCGGCACCAGACGTGCCCCGGCACGGCCATCGGCGACGCGGCCACGCCGCAGCGCACGGCCAGAAGCGTGTACAGCACTGTGGCCGAAACGCAGTTGAACGGCCCTCCGTCGAGCGCCACGCCCAGGTCGCTGGCGCTTGGTTCATAGCTTCCGAGCAGGATTCGCTGGTGCAGAAAGGCATGAATCGCCGCCGCGCGTGCGGCGTCATCCGCAGGCGGCAGGCGGGGTTCGAGCTCCGCGGCCAAGCGGTCGAGGCGCTCAAGATAGGCCGACGTTCGTTCGGCGGGCGCCCCGCTAGCGACGAAGATTCGCAGTTCGCGCGGCGACGGCGCGGCCGTGGCGACGTCCGCCATGAACATGCACGCAATTGCGACGCAGAAAACGCGAACGGCAGCGGGAGTCGTCATGACGTTCAGCCAGCAAAGGCGCGGGAAATCCAATTGCCCAACCAGCGGTCCCTTATCTCACGGCGTTAAAAATACGCGCCAGGAGCAACAGCCGCTTTCAAGCTTAGGTCACGCGCGCGGCACTGCCGTTGGTCCGTTTGTGACGATGGCACCCAAATTAACGACGCGCCGGGCTGGCCTACTTCGGCCCCATCCGCAGCGCGCCGTCCAGGCGGATGGTTTCGCCGTTGAGCATCGGGTTTTCGACGATGTCGCGCGCGAGCGCCGCGTATTCGCTCGGCCTGCCGAGCCGCGCCGGAAACGGCACCGCGGCCCCCAACGCCTGTTGGATCTCGGGCGTCATGCCGGCCATCATGGGGGTTTCGAAAATGCCGGGGGCGATGGTCATCACGCGGATTCCAAAGCGGGCCAGCTCGCGGGCGATGGGCAGTGTCATCGCCACCACCCCGCCTTTGGAAGCCGAGTAGGCGGCCTGACCGATCTGGCCATCGAAGGCCGCGACCGACGCCGTGTTGATGATCACGCCGCGTTCGAGATCCTCGTTCGGCTCGTTTGCGGTCATCAACGCCGAGGCCAGGCGAATGACGTTGAACGTTCCGACAAGATTCACCTGGATCGTGCGGTTGAACAATTGCAGATCGTGGGGACCATCTTTGCCCACGACGCGCCCGGCCGACGCAATGCCCGCGCAGTTGATCGCCGCGTGCACTCCGCCAAAGGCATTCTTAGCGATTTCGAGCGCAGCCTGCACGCTGGCCTCGTCGGTGACGTCGGTGACGTCGGTGCGCACGAACTTCGCCCGGCTGCCGAGTTCGGCGGCGGTGCGCTGGCCGGCTTCTTCTTGGACGTCGGCGATCAGCACGTTGCCGCCGCTCTCGGCGAAGAGCCGCGCGCAGGCTGCTCCCAATCCTGATCCGCCACCCGTGATGAAGAATGTACTGCCTTCGACTTTCATGTTTCGAGCGCCGTGTACGAGGATAATGAACGTGGGACTTTGCCGCCGCGCCCGTCACATTACGGCGACAAGCCGGGCCCGTCAACCACTTTGTCCACGGTGGCATCCTACGGAGCGGCGGTGTCGTCTCCGGCGCCGATCACTTCGACCGCTTGGGACTCGGCGAGGTTCGTTTCCGGCGCAAGGATGATCTGCTCGCCTTCGGTGAGGCCTTTGAGAATCTGTGCTTCCAGGTCGTTTGCCAGGCCAATCGTTACGGGCTGCAAATGAGCCCGGCCGTCGCGAATGACGAACACGCGCCAGTCGTTTTGCGCGCCGCGAAACAAGGCAGACCGCGGAATCGCCAGCGCTCGCTCATCTTCGGCGGTGAAGATTCGCACGCGCACGCGATAGTGAACGCCGATGCCGTTGGTATCGCGCAGGCGCGCGAGATCTTCCGGCGTGAACTTCATCACGACCTTGACGCGTTGTTGTTCGACGCCCAGCGAACTGGTCTTGGTGAAGCCTGCCGGAAAGATGCGTGTGACGGTCGCCTTGGCGGGCACCGGTCCAATCGTCGGACCATGAATATCGACCGTCTGGCCGGGTTTCACGCGGACAACGTCCTGACTCAAGACGTCGGCTTCGATCTCCAGGTCTTCCCAGCGGCCAATCTCCAGCAGCACGGCGCCGGCGGCGACCTGCCGCTCGTTGCTGAGCTCGCGCGTGAGGATCACGCCATCAACCGGGCTGGTCATCGTGGCCAGTTTGGCGTTCTTGTGAACCTCGCGAAGGTTTACCTCGGCCTCGGCCAGTTGTTGTTCGAGCACGTTACGGGTGAGGTTCTTGCGCTGAATATATTGCCGTACCAGGGTAGGCATCAGGGCCATGGCGGCTCGCATGGCCTGGGTCGACCGTAGCACCAGGTTGTCCTGCTGATACTGTACGTCGGCATCGATCTGAGACACCTCGGCCTGATCGAGCTCTTCCTGCGTCGAGGCGCCGCCGCGCTGCAGGTTCCGCGCACGCGTGAGCCGGCGTTCGGAAAGGTCGAGCTGCGCCTGGCCGCTTTTGAGTCGTGTTTCGGCGGCTTCAACCGTGCGGTCGACCGACTCGACCATGCTCACGGCTTGTTGCAGGGCCGTCGTCTCCACCGAGATGTCGTCGTTCTCTTGGATTGAAGCCCTGAGCCGCTCGACGATCGCCTGCGCTTCGGCGATTTGCAGTTCGACATCGATCGGCACGATGCGGGCGACGACCTGGCCCTTGGAGACCGGCGTGCCTTCGATCAGGTCGATCGGCTCGATGCGGCCGTCGTAGGGCATGGTGATCAGATAGGTGTCCGTCAGCCGGGTTTTACCTTCCTCGTCGATATACTCACGCACCGGTCGATGCACGACGCGGGCCGCTTCGACCGGCACGCCCGAGCGCAGCGAGGTAAAGCCCGCGGCGGCGGCCGCGACGGCGGTAACGGCGACGATAATCCAAATCCAGTTTCGCATGACTCGATGATTTCCTGATTGGCGGTGAGACCAAGCAATGAGATTTTGAAGCGGTCTTCCGGATAAGCCTACGTTTCTTATTCCTTCGTTTTCGAGGCGTCCAGCCAGTCGAGATGATTGATCGAACGTTGGACGAAGGCATGGGCCACGAGCGCGAACAACATGCCCATCGTCACGGTGCCGATCCAAACCCAGGCCGGCGCGATGAGCGGGAAGCGAAACATTTCCGTGTCGTAGATCCGCGAGAGCATGAGCGCCAGGGCGTAGCCCAGCGGCAGTCCCAGCAGAGTGCCGGCGGAATTGATCACCAGGCTTTCGCGGAGGAACAGGGCGCCGACTTGCCACTCGTTGTAGCCCAGCACGCGCAACGTGGCTACTTCGCGGCGGCGCTCGGCCAGTCCCACCAGCGACGAGTTGAGCAGGCTGCTGAAGAAGATTACCCCGGCAAACAGCACCACGAACCCGATAAAGATCCGCTGTGTCTCGACGATGAACTCCAGATTGCGAATCACGTCCTGGCGCACGTTCACCGCCTGGATCGCCGGTAATTGCTTCAGCTCTCGATTCAGTTCGTCGCGCGTCGCCGGGTCGGGGGTCACCGAAAGTTGCACGCCGGTCACGGCAAACTCTTCGTCCACGAGCCGGCTGAGGTAATCGATGTCCGCATAGACGGCCATACCGATATAGCTGTCCGAAAGCTCGTTGACCGGCACGTGCAACGGATCGCGCCGGCCGCGGGTGGGCATGACGGTCACCAGGTCGCCACGCTTCAGGTCGAGCAGTTGGGCCAGTTTGCTGCTCATGGCCAGGCCCGAGTCCGGAATCCGAATCCGCCGGCCGTCCATGTCTCGCGGCGTGGTCAGCCGGCTACCGGACGTGAGGCCCGAGATTGCGCCGCGGCGGCGATTTGGGCCGTTGACGAACGTGCAGCTCACGTCGAACTGCGGTTCGGCATGGTCGACGCCGGGCAGGGCCTGGGCTTCATAGAACGCTGGCCGGCCGAGCTCGTCTTTGAAGCGCAGATCGACGTCGCTGCGCGTGACGAGTTGGAACTGGAAGTTGATCAGGTACACGATCGCGCTGGTTAGAATGAACCCGCACATCAGCAGCCCGGCCCCCAGGGCGGTTGCAAACACGCCCACCGCGCTGCGTCGTTTGTTGCGAAACACGTTGCGCAGCACGAGTCGCCAGCCGAAGCTCAGTCGCTCCCAAATGCGGGGCAGATGTTCGAGCCAAATGGCCCCGCCGCTGATCGGCGGTTTGGGGCGCATGGCCTCGGCCGGATGCAAACGCAACGCCGCGCGGGCCGCTTGCACCGAACCGATCGCGGAACAAAGCATCGCCACGGCCAGCCCGCCGGCGTACGTCCCCGGAAAGACCTGGCTTTCCAGGTTGGGAAACTCGTAGAACATCTTGTAGATGTTCGTCACGAAGTGCGACATGAAGTACCCCAGGACCATGCCCAAGAGCGCGGCGAAGAAGCCGATCAACATTGAGAACTTCACGTAGTGCAGAAAGATTTGCCAATCGTAGTAGCCGAGCGCCTTGAGGGTGCCCACGACCGTGCGCTGCTGATCGACCAGCCGGATCATGAGCACGTTGAGCACCAGCGCGGCGACGGCCAGGAAGATGGCCGGCATGACGCGCGAAAAAACGCCCACGCCCTTGATCTCGTCGCTGAGGAACTGGTTCGAGCTTTGTGTTTTCAGGCCATAGCTGGTGGCCACGCCATACGGTTCGAGCAGCACCTCCATGCGGCGCAAGGTTTCGCTTGGCCGCTCCTGGTGCGCGGGATCGAGCTGGCCGATGATCTGGTTTGTCGCCCCGTCGAAGTCGAACACATCCTCGGCATACGAACGCTTGATGTAGAACACGCCAAAGTGTTCCGGATCGGGGGCGATCGCTCCCGGCGAAACCAGATACACAAACTCGCTGCTGATCGCCGTACCCACGACTTGCAATTCTTGCCGGCGGTTGTTGAGCAGCAGATGGATCGTTTGTCCCGGATGGATGTTGTGCTTTCGGGCAAACGCCGAGTTGACGATCACCTCTTCGAGCTTGCGGTCGGTGAAGTAGCCGCCGCTTTGGATCACGATGTCGTTGATAATCGGCTCGCGCTGGTCGGGCAGCGAGAGCACGAGCCCGTTGAGCGGCACCGGCACGCGTTCGAGGTCAACGGTTGCAAAGAACTGAATGCGCGGGCGAATCGCCGTCACGCCGGGCACGTCGAGCAGCCGCTCCACGTCCACCAGGGGCGCTTTTTTGAGCTCGATCCAGAAATCGGCCATCCGGCACTGGTTATAGTAGCGGAACTTGGCCAGGCTCAGGTTGTAGTAGGTGGTCCGCATGTAGATGAAGCACATCACGCCCACGGCAATGATGCTGCCGATCGCCACGAGCATCACGCCGCTGGAACGCACCTCGCGCAGCAGCTTGCGGTCGAGCACGCCTACCACGTGATGTCCTCCGGCGGCTCGGGCGTCGGATTTTCGTGCATCTCGTGAATCTCGCCCGAGCGGAGCTTGATCACCCGATCGGCCGCCGGAGCGATGGCCGCGTTATGCGTGATGACCAGAATCGTTTTGTTGAGCTTGCTCTTCAGATCCACCAGCAGCCGCAGCACGAGCTTGCCGGTTTCGAAGTCAAGCGCTCCGGTCGGCTCATCGCACAGCAGCACCTCGGGGTTCTTGGCCAGCGCCCGGGCGATGGCCACGCGCTGTTGCTCGCCGCCGGAAAGCTGCGAGGGAAAGTGTCCCATGCGATGCCCGAGGCCCACGAGCTCAAGCGTCTCGTCGACGTCTCTCGGCTGCTTGGCGATCTCGGTGGCGACCAGCACGTTCTCGCGCGCGGTGAGGTTGGGGATCAGATTGTAGAACTGAAACACGAAGCCGATGTTCTCGCGGCGATAACGCGTCAGCTCGCGGGCCGAGGCCTTGGTCAGCTCGCGGCCGTCGTACCAGAGCTGACCGGCGGTGGGCGAGTCGAGCCCGCCCATGATATTGAGCAGCGTGGTTTTTCCCGATCCGCTGGGGCCGACCATCACCAGCAACTCGCCGCGATGCACGTCGAACGTGATGTGGCGAAGCACCTCGACCGAAACTTCGCCCATTTCGAATGTCTTGCCGACGTCTTCGAGCCGCATGATCGGCTGTGTCGGAGAGTCGCTGGAGTTCATCGTACTGGGGGGGCGTCCGCGGGCCGAGAAGATCAACCATCCATCGTACACCAAGCGGGCATAGGGCGTCGGCCCTGTCTCGAAAACCGCCGGATTTCCGAGGAATTCTGGCCGCTTTGCGAGCCTCGCGGGGGGCCGGGGGGCGAGAACGTCGAGATTGCCCGCATTTGCGGCACTTGATACGATAATCGTCCAGCCTGATCGGTGCGCGGCGTGTCGCGTACCCCTTCGCCGTTTTGTATCCCGCCCTGAACGTTGCCCGCCACCAGCTTCGAGGCTTTGCCATGCTGACGATTCCTGGACGTCCCCTGCGCGGCTTTTGTGACGGTATCCCCCGCCGCACGTTTCTGAAAATCGGCGGGCTCGCGATGGGGGGGCTCACGCTGCCCCAGATCATGCGCGCTCAGGCCGCCACGAACTTGCGAACCGGCGGCGCGTCGCAGGCCAAGCACAAGGGGATCATCATGATCTTCTTGCCGGGCGGGCCGCCGCATCAGGACTTTTTCGATCTGAAGATGGACGCTCCGGCCGAGGTGCGCGGCGAGTTCAAGCCGATCCACACCAACGTCAGCGGCATCGATATCTGCGAACACTTCCCGCGGATCGCCCAGCGAATGGACAAGCTCGTGCCGATTCGCTCGATCGTGGGGGCGAGCGGCGCGCACGACGCCTTCGAATGCCTTACCGGCCGGCGCAACAACTCGCAGCAGCCGCCCGGCGGCTGGCCGTCGTTGGGGGCGGTGCTCAGCAAGCTCCAAGGCGCCGCCGATCCGGGCATGCCTCCTTTCGTCGGGCTGTCGCCCAAGATGGGACACATGCCCTGGGCCGACGCCGGACAGCCGGGCTTTCTTGGCGTGGCGCACGCACCCTTCAAGCCGGCCGGCGAAGGCAAAGGCGACATGGTGCTCAACGGCATGACGCTCGACCGGCTGGGCGATCGCAAGGCCCTGCTGTCGAGCTTCGACCGCTTTCGCCGCGAAGCCGACGCCAGCGGCATGATGGACGGTCTCGACAACTTCAACCAGCAGGCCTTCGGCGTGCTCACCTCGAGCAAGCTGATGGAAGCGCTCGACGTCGAGAACGAAGACGCCGCGACGCGCGAGCGCTACGGCAAGGGCGATCCCAAAAATCGCAACGACGGCGCGCCCAAGCTGATGGAGCACTTTCTTATGGCGCGGCGGCTCATCGAAGCCGGCTCGCGCTGCGTGACGCTGGCCTTCAGCCGTTGGGATCACCACGGCGACAATTTTGGCGCCTGCCGTCAAGACATGCCGCTCCTGGATCAAGGACTCTCGGCCCTGATCGATGATATCCACGATCGCGGGCTGGACAGAGACGTCTCGGTCGTCGTGTGGGGCGAGTTCGGACGCACGCCCAAGATCAATCCCCAGGCCGGCCGCGATCATTGGCCGAACGTCTCCTGCGGCTTGCTCTTTGGAGGCGGAATGCGCACCGGGCAGGTCATCGGCTCGACCGACCGTTTGGGCGCGGAAGCCAAGGATCGGCCCGTGCATTTCCAGGAAGTCTTCGCGACGCTCTACCACCGGCTCGGCATCGACGTGAACACCGTCACGGTCGGCGATCTGACCGGGCGACCGCAGTTCCTGGTCGATCGCGGCTATCAGCCGATGAAAGAGCTGATCTGAGCTCCCGCGGCTCAGAGCAGCATCGATCCGAGCGCGACGATGACCATCAGCGTGCAGACGACCATCTTGGCCGCGGTGCCGAGCAGGCGGCCCACGAAGGCGGCTTTGCCGATCTCGAAGCTGGTGTCGAAGTCGCGCCCTTTCCAGGATTCGCCCAGGATGGCGCCGATCATGGCGCCCACGCCTCCCAAGATGATCGCGCTCACGAGCGAGCCGATCACGGGAATCGGAATACCGACGAACAGGCCCACGACGCCGCCCACCAAGGAGCCGACGATGGCGAGCGCGACGCCGCGGCGGCTGCCACCGGCTTTGGCAGCGCCCAACGCTCCGGCCAGGAATTCGGCCAACTCGCCCACGAGCGCGAGCCCGATCAGTAGCCCGACGGCTTGCCAACTGACGGCCGCTCGCGAGCCATCGGCCACGAGCCACGCATAGAGCGCCGCCACGACCACGATTCCCCAGTTGCCCGGCAGTCCGACGAGCTGCACCAGCCAGTTTGCCAAGATCGCCAGCACATAGACGATCGCCGCGAGAATATTCATGGTGAGCTCGGCGTCAGGATTTGTTGTCGCCAGGTCAACGGCTGGGGCGCGGCGCGGTCGCTCGTGATTTTATCGCTGCCAAGTTGCCGGGGCACGGGCTAAAATGCTCCCTCGCTGACTTATCACCGAGTTCCACCGCGAAGGGGCATCTCGAATGGCATCCGACGCCAAACGCATTGTATTGACTGGCGTGAGCCGCGGATTGGGGTTGGCCATGGCCGCCGGATTCATCGCGGCGGGCCATACAGTTTATGGATGCGCGCGAAGCGAATCGAGTCTCGCCGGATTGCGCAAACGCTGGCCCTTACCGCATCGGTTCGACGCCGTGGATGTGGCCGACGACATTGCGGTTGCGGCCTGGGCTCGCGACGTGCTGGCCGAAGCCGGCGGTGTCGACCTCGTGGTGAATAACGCCGCGTTGATGAACGTGCCGGCCCCTTTGTGGGAAGTATCTCCCGAGGAAATGGCATCGCTCGTGAACGTGAATATCGTGGGCGTGACCAACGTCATCCGGTACTTCGTGCCGAGCATGGTGAAGCGGCGGAGCGGCGTGATCGTGAATTTCAGTAGCGGCTGGGGGCGTTCCGCGTCGGCCAAGGTCGCTCCGTATTGCGCAACGAAGTGGGCCATCGAAGGAATGTCGCAGGCGCTTGCCCAGGAGTTGCCTGAGGGGATGGCAGCCGTGGCCTTTAATCCGGGCATCATCGACACCGACATGCTGCGCACGGCCTGGGGTGAGGGGGCCGGGGCCTATCCAAAAGCAGAACGCTGGGCCGAACGCGTCGTGCCGTTTTTGCTCGGTGTGGGGGCCGCCGATAATGGCCGTCCACTGAAGGCTCCCAGTAGCCAATAAGTCTTGTTATAGACTGTGTTTATGTGGCTATCCGAGGATGCGTTCGCGTTCCCCCGCGGGCTTCAAGGTACGCTAGCTCGGTCTTTCGGACGCAAGCGAGACGCACCGCAGCGCCACCATCAGCGCCACCGTCCCGCGCGACCGCTCGGCATCGCACTTGCACTAAATGACGAAGTGGGTGATGCTGCGCGCTGGATCTTATCCTTTGGCAACCGCTTCACCCTTCGACTGGTAACTCCGCCGTGACCTTCATTGACAACCGTATGAAACGTATTGCCATTCTGACCGCCGGCGGCGACACGCCCGCCCTGAACGCGAGCATCTACGGAGCGGTCGCCCGCGCGAACCAACTCAAGATCGAGGTCTTTGGCCTGCTCAAGGGTTTCAACAGCCTGTTCAATCCGCGCGTGCCACACGTGCATTTGAACCCGCTGTTTTGCAGCATTCCGGAGCTCGACCCGACCAAGGGCGGCACCATTCTCGGCGGCTCGCGCGCTTACGTCGATCCGAACGACAAGCAAACGCTCGGGCAGATCTTCGGATACCTGCAACGGCTGGGCATCGAGGGTCTGATTTGCATCGGCGGCGACGGCACGCTCAACGGCTTGCAGCCTCTGTGCGCGCGACTGCCCACGGTGCTTTGTCCCAAGACGATCGACAACGACTTGGGGCTGAACTATCCCAGCGAAGTCGACGAACACGAACGCACGCCCTGCGCGGCGACACCGGGCTATCAGTATTGCCGGATCCCGTCTCGGGTGACGATGAACCCTGAGCAGATGATCAACTACGCGACGCCGGGCTACGCGACGGCCGTATATGTTTCGGCGGGCGGTGTCGAACGCATCCGCACCACGGCCGAAAGTCACCGCCGCATCGCGATCGTCGAAGTCATGGGGCGCCACTCGGGCTTTATCGCCCTGGGCTCGGCCTATGGGCAGCCCGACCTGGTGCTCATTCCCGAAGTTCCGGTGAACATGGAACTGCTGGTCGCTCGCGTCAAAGAGATCTACGACATTCAGAAAAACGTGGTGATTGTGTGCGGCGAGGGGATTGTCGACTCGAGTGGCGCGCCGCTGGGCGCCGCCCGCAGCAGCACCGATCCGGCCGGCAATTTGCAACTGAGCGGGGCGTCGGAAAATCTGCGCAATTCGCTGATCGAAGCCCTGGGCGACGACTACTTCCGCAATTCTCGTCGCGGGGAAGGCGCCAGCGAGGCCGTGTTCACGCGTAAAATCGGCCACACGCAGCGCGGCGGCAGGCCGCTGGCGTTCGATCGCTTTTATGGCGCTCAGCTCGGCGGCAAGGCCGTCGATATGCTCTTCGAGGGGCAGAACGACGCCGTCGCGATCCTCCAGTACAGCAACTCCAAGGGTTTCTATGTGGACAGCATCGGCGGCAACGCGTTCCGCGATCGCTGGGGACACATTCATGCCCGTAGCGTGCACCCGGCGTTCTACGACGCCGAGTGCATGCGCCCTTCGGCGATGGGCATCGAGTATCTGCTGCCGATCTTCACCGACGCGATCGGACGCGACGACGTCGAGCACATTCGCGAGACGCTGTTCGACTCGGGCAATCTGTTCCGGCCCTACCACTCGGTGAACACGGATATCAATAAGCGGATTCGCTACCTGAGCGAAGAATAGTCGCGCCCCCCGCTCTCAATCTCTGCAAACGCGTCGGCGGGCGAGGGAGCGTGCGCGCTTGCCGGTTCGAGAGACCCCGACTTGAGCGGGCCAACGAATCGACCCGCCCAAGTCGATAGGGCTTTCCTCCGGCTAGGCGGCAGCCAGAGGATCCTGCACAGAAGGCATGTGCGGGTAGGAGACGTCAGCGCGTGAGCGGGGCGAGCGACAAACGCTTTACCGGCAACTCCCCGGTACCTCGGTTCGGCTGCGGTAAGACAGCCGAACCGAGGCGAACCAGGAGTAGCCAACCAACCATCATCCATCCAGAGCGACAGGACCGAGCAACGCGGTAAGCTTCCACGAATCCCGAGTTACTCACACGTGCCTGACGCTCCAGCTCCACGCTTCGTAGTTTGTGTTAAACGTGCCTGGCGAGGGTGCCGCCGCAGCCGCTGCCAAAGCAACAACCGGCGCAGGAATTGTCACTTTTGCAGCGACCGCGGGCGGCGGGCTCGCTTCACGCTTAAGGATTTCCATTCACCACTTGTTTGCCGCGATCCCTGCGAGTGGTGTTGGTCGCTTTTTGCAAGGGGTGTGCCAAGACTCGGAAAAAGCCTCTGGCGACCGCCTGATCCGCGCTGCTACCTATTGCCGGCACGGCACTTAAAAAAATACCGCACCTCGTAAGTGCGCGTTTCGACGCCGACGATCTCAGGCATACCCACGATTTCATGCCCACGACTCGGGCACGAGGTGACACACAATCGGGCAAAGGACACGCAGGCTGCGCCGATTGTGCCGAATCTTCGCTCGCGCGGTGCCGCGCGAGCGCGGCTCACCAGCAGGGGGCTAGCGTGGTTCGCGGTGCATTCACGCGCTCCTCGTTCAACGCGGTGGCGGGTCGTGCTCGTCTTCGATCTCGCCCACGATCTCCTCGACGATGTCTTCCAGTGTGATCAGGCCCAGCGTTTTGCCGTCCGCCCCGCGGACGACAGCCATGGGCCGCCGTTGCCGGCGAAACTGCCTGAGTACCTCGGAGATCGGCCGTTCCGGGTCGACGAACACGGGCGGGTACATCGCGTCATCGAGCGCGACCATGCCGCGCAAGCTGAAAAGGTGAAATAGATCTTTCGTGTTCACGATGCCCACGATGTTGTTCAGATCGCGGTCGTAGACAGGCATCCTGGTGTGGGCGCCTTCGCGCACCTGCTGCATGATTTCGGTCTCGGGCATGTGTAGTTCGAGCGCCGCCATTTTATCGAGCGGCACCAGGCAGTCGCGCACGCGCTTAGCCGGCAGGCGAAACACATTGTGTACATATTCGGCCTGGTCGCGCGGCAAGACTCCCGCCTGGCGCGATTCCTCGACGATCATTGCCACTTCTTCCATCGAGTGGGCCATCTCGTGACCGCTGATTGGTTGGAAGCCGAGCAGCCGCACCACGCCGTTGCCGGCGCCGTTCATCAGCACGATGAACGGCCGCGCGAATCGCGCAAACCAGAGCAGCGGCCGCGCCACCCACAGGCTCACGGTGTCGGGCCGTTGCAGCGCCACGGCCTTCGGCGCAAGTTCGCCCAGGATCACATGCAGAAATGTGATCAGCACGAAGGCGACGATGGTGGCCAGCGTGTGACTGGCGATCCAGGCCCCTTCTCGCGGGAGAAAAGTAAACACGGGCTCGATCAATCGGGCCACGATGGGCTCGCCCACCCAGCCCAGGGCCAGGCTGGCGAGCGTGATACCCAGTTGCGTGGCCGCGATCGCGTCGTCCAGGTGGTCGATCGCCGTCCGCACGGCCAGGGCGCCGGCCCGCTGGTGCTTGATCATTTCTTCGACGCGGGTGCGGCGCACGGCGACCAGCGCGAACTCGGCCGCCACGAAGAACGCATTGAGCAGGACCAACAGCGGCACCGACAACAGCCCCAGACCGCTCGCGAGATACTCCGTGTTCACGGTGATTACTGGCCACCTCCAGATTAGGAACCGAGGATTTCCAGCATCGCCCGGCAAAATGCGGGCAGATCGTCGGGTTTGCGGCTGGAGACAAAGTGTCGGTCGACCACGACCTCGGCGTCCTCCCAGAGGGCGCCGGCGTTGATCAAATCGTCTTTGATGCCCGGTGAGCCCGTGACGCGCACCCCGCGATAGACGCCCGCCGAGATGGCCATCCAGCCGCCGTGGCAGATGGCGGCCGTGAGCTTGCCGGCGCCGGCGATCTGACGCACCAGTTCCAGCACCTTGGCATCGCGGCGCAGCTTGTCGGGCATGAACCCGCCCGGCAGAAGCACGCCGTCAAAGTCGTCGCCCCGCATGTCGGCGATCGCGGCGTCCGAGCGGCAGGGGTAGCCGTGCTTGCCGGCATAGACCTTGCCGGCCTGGGGGCCGGCGACCGTAACCTTGTGGCCGGCCTCGAGCAGGCGAAGCTTGGGGTACCATAACTCGAGATCTTCGTAGACATCGTCGACGAAGGCGAGCACGTGGCGTGTCGTGAGGCCGCTAGTCATGAGAGCACCAGAATTTCAAGAGCTTGCAACGTATGATTTGTATCACGCGCGGGCCAGCGCGGCTACGGCCACCCGTTGTGTCCAGCGGCCAGAGCGCCTACATTGCCCTCGGCCCCCCCGCACAGCAAAGTTCAGCATCGAAGCGGGCAAATCATACTATATACCCTTCAAGGCGGAGAACCGTGCGATGATGTCCGACGAGGCAAGCCAAGCTGACGAGTCAAACAAGCCGGCCTGGAAGCAGCTCGAACCGCTCGACCGGCGCGTGCTTGGCGTGCTGGTCGAAAAAGCCAAGACCACGCCCGAGGCCTACCCCCTGTCGCTCAACGCTTTGCGGACGGGCTGCAATCAAAAGAACAACCGCTTTCCGCTGATGGACGTCGAGTTGGAAGCCGTCGAGCAATCGCTCGAGCGGCTCCGAGCGCTGGGCGCCGTCTCCGAGGTCCAAGGCGGCGGACGCGTGTCCCGGTTCCGGCATCGGATGTACGAGTGGATGGGCGTCGAAAAGGTCGAGCTGGCGGTCATGGCAGAACTGTTGCTGCGCGGCGCGCAGACCGAGGGCGAGTTGCGCGGGAGAGCGGCCCGGATGGAGCCGATCGCCGACCTCGCGGCGCTGCGGCCGGTGCTCGACTCGCTCCAGGCCAAGGGGCTGATCCTGTCGCTTTCGCCATCTGGCCGCGGGCACGTGCTTTCGCATGCCCTGTACTTGGAGCGCGAACTCGAGAAGTTGAAACGCGAGGCCGGCGCCGCGCCGGTCGGCAGCGAAGACTTGCCCCGCCCGGCGCCACGTCAACCGATTGCCGACGATACGCCCCGAGCCGCGGCGGCGCCGCTGGCATCCTCGTCGTCGATAGCCGCCGCGCCACCAGCGCCGAGCAATCAGGAGATTGCCGAGCTGCGCGAACAACTCGACGCGCTCCGCAACGAGATGGCGTCGCTCCGCAAAGATCTCGACGACCTGTGGTCAAACTTCCGGTAGGCGGGCAACCCTCCAGGTTTTGAAACCGGGACGCTGCCGAGCGAACCTGGCGGCCTACCAAGATCGGCCGCCGCCGCGATCAGAGAATTCCATGGAGCGGGCCGCCGCGGGCGGCAAGCTGATCGACGCGCCGGCTGACGGCCGGGTCTTCCACGAGCGGCGGCGCGTGGTGCGGCTTGGCTCGGGCGTCGATCACCAACGGTCCCCGGCAGCCCCAATGCTTGTGCTCGATGAACGAGTCGACTCCGTACACATCGGCCGCCGGATTGCTCCGCGTAAATGTCGTCCAGAGGAAGTTGTTCAGTGAGCGGGCCGCGAAGTCCGCGTCGTCCACGATTACCCAGAGCGGAAATTTGCGCGCGGGATGATTGGCCGCGATCGAGAGGCACAACGAGTCGAGCCGCGCATCGCTACGCCCCTCGCCCTGAAACGGCGGACCGCCAATCGCCAGCACGCCCGGTAGGCACACCCGCGCCGGGCCGAAGCTTGTCGGCAGTTGCAGGCCGTCGGTCGAGGTTGGCAACTCGCGCACCGCGGGGCCCGCGGCGGCGATTACCAGCTTCGAGCCTTCGTTGATCGCGTCGCCCGAATAATCCAGCGTGTCGATCGTCGTGCGGGTTTGAAAGTGCAGATCGCGCGTCCAATCGACGCGGCGCAGCATGTGGCTCAAGAACTCGGGAATATTTTGAATGTGCAGGCCCAGGTCGTCCTCGCGCGCGGCAATCCATAAGTACTTGGCCAGCGAAAGCTGCCCTTGGCCGAGAATGGCGTTGGCCGTGGTGAGCAACTCTTGCGGTCGGCGACGCGCGTCGAATGGCGTGTAGCGTTCGCTGCCAATCGCCAAGAGCAGCGGATGCACGCCGGCCGCGTCGACCGCGTGTACGGCATGCAAGCCGGGGATCACGGCCGGAATCGCCGGGCCGGTAAGCTCGTGAATCAGCTCGCCGAACATCGTGTCTTCTTGCGGCGGACGGCCCACGACCGTAAACGGCCACACGGCGTCCGGCCGATGCCAGACCTGCTCCACGCGCAGCACGGGATAGTCGTGTACCAGGCTGTAGTACCCCAGGTGATCGCCGAACGGGCCTTCGGGCAGCTTCACATCGCGCTCGATCGTGCCCGCGATGCAGAAATCGGCCTCGGCATATATCGCGGGCAGGTGCGGGCCGGTAATCATCGGAATGCGATGCCCGGCGAGCGCGCCGGCGAAGCCGAGCTCGGACATTCCCTCGGGAAGCGGCATCACGGCGGCCACATTCATTGCCGGCGCTCCGCCGACGAAGATGTTCACTCGCAAGGTGCGCTCGCGCGCGATGGCCATCGCGTGATGCACTCCGATGCCGCGATGGATTTGGTAATGCAAGCCAACCTGGCGGTCTTGTTCGTAGCGGCCGCCCGAGAGCTGTACCCGGTACATGCCGAGGTTCGAGTGATTCAGGCCCGGTTTGTCCGGATCTTCGGTGAAGACCAGCGGCAGCGTGATGAACGCGCCGCCATCCTCTGGCCAGCACTTGAGCCGCGGCAGCTTGGAGATCGTGGTTGTATGTCGCAAAATCGGACCGCCGCGCACCCGCTTGGGCAGCATATGCCAAAGCGTGGGCAGCAGCCCCAGGTGTTCCCAGGGGCGGCGCATCGCCGACTGCGGATCCACCTTGGCCTCGACCGCCCGGCGCACCGCTTCCAGCGTATCGCGAAAGATATACCGCACGCGGTCCATCGTGCCGAACAGATTGCTCGCCATCGGAAAGGCGCTGCCCTTGACGCGCGCAAAGTAAATCGCTGGTCCGCCGGCCTGGAACACGCGGCGATGAATCTCGGCCGCCTCGAGGTGCGGATCGATTTCGTCCTCGATGCGCACAAGCTGGCCCGAGGATTCCAGATCGCGGAGGCAGTCGCGTAGCGTGCGGTAAGTCATGATAGGTGGTAGCTTACGCGAGCAGCCCGCTGCGCGGAAGCACGCTGGCCGGTTTCGCGGAGGGATGGCTCGGCCGGAAGTGGAACGTCGCGGCGGGCTCGGGATCTATTCACGCGGGCACGCAAAATGTGCGCGTTTGCCACCCGGCTGGGACAAGTGCCCCGCGGGCGATAAAATGCGGTTTCATTACATTCGACAGTGAATGTTATAGGGAGCATGCGGTGCGGATCGAACCGTTGGAACGCGCGGATTCAGAGGTGGCGGCCGACGTGGTCGTCGTCGGAATGTTCGAAGGCGAATCGCTTTCGGGACCCGCGGCCAAAGTCGACGCCGCCTTGAACGGCGCGGTGCGCGCGCTGATCGACCGGCGAGAGTTTTCGGGCAGCGTCTACGAGACCGCGCCGCTGTTGGTGCCCGTCGGCCAGGCCAAGCAAATGCTGCTGGTGGGGTTGGGTAAACCGGGGACCTTCAACGCCGGCATGGCCTATCGCGCCGCCGCCGCCGCGGCGCGAGCGCTCTCGGGCAAATCGCGCCAGCGCGTCGCCATGCTGCTCGACGACGGCTGGTCGCCCGCGGAAACCGAAAGCGGCATTGCCGGTGCGATCGTCGGTTCGACGGGGCAGGATCTGTACCGCGCGGAGAAGAAGCGGCATCCGTTCGGCACGTTGCTTTGGTCGACGGTCAACCAGGCCGCGCTCGAATCCGGCCGGGTAATTGGCGAAGCGGTCAATTTGGCCCGCACGCTCGTCAACAGCCCCGCGGAGGACATCTATCCCGAGACGTTCGCCGCCAAGGCCACGGAGGTGGCGAAAGGCTGCGGCTTGGGAATCGAAGTCTGGGACGAGAAGCGGCTCGCCGAGGAACATTGCGGATCGCTGCTCGCCGTGGCCAAAGGGTCGAGCCGGCCGGCGCGGATCGTGATCCTGCGCTACCAGGGGGGCAAGCCCGATGCGCCGACGCTTGGCATCGTGGGCAAAGGAGTCACGTTCGATTCGGGTGGCCTTTCGCTGAAACCGTCGGACGGCATGCTCACGATGAAATGCGACAAGGCCGGCGCTTGCACGATGCTGGCCGCCATGCAAGCCATCGCGCGGCTCAAACTGCCGATCAACGCGATTGGACTGGCCGGATTGGTCGAGAATATGACGGGCCCCGCGGCCATGAAGCTTGGTGACGTGCTCACGGCGCGTAACGGCTGCACCATCGAAGTTCACAACACCGACGCCGAAGGACGCTTGGTGCTGGCCGACGTGTTGGACGTGGCGCGCGAAAAGGGCGCCAGCCAGATCGTCGATCTGGCCACGCTGACGGGCGCTTGTGTCGTGGCCTTGGGCACGGAGGTCGCCGGCGCGATGACGAATAACCAGCCGCTGTGCGATCGCGTTTTCGCGGCGGCGCGTTCGGCCGGCGAACCGCTTTGGCAATTGCCGATGTTTCCCGAGGTGTATGACGACCTCATCAAAAGCGAAGTGGCCGACATTAAGAATGTCGGCGAAGGTCGCTGGGGCGGCGCGATCACGGCCGCCAAATTTCTCGAGCAGTTCGTGGGCGATACGCCCTGGGTTCACCTGGACATCGCCGGGCCCGCGTTTCGCGACAAGCCCCGGCCTTGGGCCGACGCCGGCGGCAGCGGTCAGTTCGTCCGCACGTTGGTCGAGCTGGCCCGCGGCTGGAGCGCATAGCAGCCGGCCATCGTGCCCCCTAATCCCCAACCCCTACTCCCTAACCCCTACTCCCTAACCCCCTTCTTTTCCCCATGCCCTGGATCGCTGAAAAGTCTTCGCACATCTCCTGGCCACGCATCGAAGAGCTCATGCAGCAAGCCGTGGCCGAGTGCCGACGGCGACTGTGCGCCAAGCCGAAGCGCGTACTGCTTTTGCCGCCCGACATCACCCGGGCTCACTCGGGCGTCGGCCGCATGACCGAGATGCTTTATACCGAGCTGGCGAAAGAAGCCGAGGTCCACGTGATTCCCACGCTGGGGCAACACGTGCCGCACACGCCGGAAGAAAACCGACGGATGTTCGGCTCGATTCCGAACGATCGCATTCATGCCCACGATTGGCGTGATGGTTGCGTATACCTGGGCGACGTGTCGGCCGAGTTCGTCCAGCAGGCCTGCGGCGGCGTCGCCGACTGGAAGATTCCCATCCAGTTGAACCGGATGCTGATGGAGGAGCCCTGGGACCTGGTGATCAACGTCGGGCACGTCGTTCCGCACGAGGTCCTCGGCTTCGCCAATCACAACAAGAATTACTTCATCGGCCTGGGCGGAAAAGATTCGATCTGCGCCGCGCACATGCTCTCGGCCACCTGCGGCATCGAGAACAACCTGGGCAACCTGATCACGCCCACTCGCGCGTGCTTCAACAAAGCCGAGGACGACTTTCTCGGCCATTTGCCCGACCTCTACGTGCAGGTCGTTCTCGCGCGCAACGAGAACGACGAGCTCGTACATACGGGCGTGTATGTGGGTGACGACCTGGAGACCTACCTCTCGGCCGCGCGACAATCTCGCGAGGAGAATATCACGGTCTTCGAAGAGCCGGTCGAAAAAATGGTCTGCGTCATGCAAGCCGATGAGTTTGTGAGTACCTGGGTCGCCAACAAGGCAGTCTATCGCACGCGGATGGCGCTGGCCGACGGCGGCGAGCTGGTGATCATCGCTCCGGGGCTAAAACGCTTCGGCGAGCAGCCCGAGGTCGATGCCTTCATTCGCAAATACGGCTACTGCGGCACGCCAAAGGTCGTGGCCGGCTACAAAGTGAACGCCGACATGCAGGATCTGGGGCACGCCACGGCGCACCTGATTCACGGCTCGTCCGAAGGACGCTTCACGATCACCTATGCTCCCGGCGACCTGACGCCCGAGGAAATCGCGCAAGTGAACTTCGGTTATGCCGACCTGGGCGAGACGCTGACGCGCTACAAGCCCGAGACGCTCAAGCAAGGCTGGAACACGCTTCCCGATGGCGAACGGTTTTATTTCATTCCCACGCCCTCGGCCGGGCTGTGGGCCACGCGCGAGAAACTCCACGGTCGCCAGACGGGCTTCGGCGAGGCGTAGCGAGCTCTCGAAAGGCCGCGCTTCCCGCTGGTCATGTTTCAACTCTCGGGATGACGGAATTCACGGCCACGACTAGCTGCCCTGCGGTGCATTCCGCCGTCCCGCATCCGGCACTTCGATCAAAAACATCTGTCGCGACTGGTGCTCGTCGTCGGCCAGGCCCGGAGCGACGATGGCCGTCGAGTTGCGATTCCAGCAGGGGGCCGGATCGATCCGTAGCTCTCCCTCGCGCCATGAACCGCGGCGCGTTTGGCCGCAGGCCAGCGTTTTCCCATCGGCGATTCGCAGCAGCGTGAAGAAGTTCTCGACGCCGCGCGAGGAGCCATTGACCAGCCATTTGCCGTCGGGGCTCAGGGCGATATCGCCGCCCGGATTCGCGCGCGTATCGCCCGCGCCCAGGGTGCCCACGAACGCTTGCCGTTCCACGTCGTACAGGCCTTGCCGGTTGTCCCAGCGGCCAATCATTCGCCGCTCGTCGAGCCACTCCGGGTGTCCGCCAAAGTGGTCCTTGAGCAGCGTCAATTGACTTCCGTCGGGGCGCACGACGCAAGGAACATCGATTCGCCGCGACTTGTCGTCGAAGTCGCCGCGGCAAAAGAAAAAGAGCCACCTCCCGCCGGGGCTCCAAAGCGTGTGGTTGACGAACAGCTCGATCTGGTCGACGTCGGGGCGGCGCGGCCGGATCTCGCGGGCCAATCGCTGAAAGCTGGCGACCAGGCGCCGGTTTCCCGTGGGCACGTCCACCACGAAGACACCGTCGTTCGCCGGATGCCGAACGCCCGCGCTTCCATCGGCCGCCGCGGGATAGCCGGTCACGGGCCGCAATCGCGCCAAGCGTCCATAGTTGATGGCCGCAAAACTTTGTCCATCGGGCGCCACGCCGCTGTTGGCGATCGCCACCGTATCGAATCGATACTCGCGCCGGCGGCGTGCTCGCGGAACGCCATCCTCCGGTGTTATTTCGAGCAGCACGGTCAACACCTGATTCGATGGGAGGTCGCGATCGTTGAAGAACAGCTCCGTTTCCGCCGCGCCCGGACGCCAATAGAGCATCGTTCCTTGTTGAAAGTTCCAGGCCCGGGTCTTTTCGATCGGCACGACGGCATACTCGCGTTGCGTGTCCAATAGTACGACGTTGGCCGCGTCCGTGGCCCGGGGCATACGGTCTTGAAACTCGGTCTCGAGCGCGGCGAGATAGCGTCCGCTCGCGTTCCAGGGCACGGTCCGCACGTGGCCGATGTAGCCAAAGAAATGGTGTCGTGGGCCGAACGTGATTTGCCGCGATTGCGGTTCGCCGGCGAGCGAGGGCATCGTCGCGATGCGCAGCACGACAAGGAGCGCGATGCCCAACCGGCAACTGTTCAGCGGCTGCGTTCTCATCGAGAGCCCCCCCAGTCGAAACCTCTTGGTCGAAACGGAGGTTCCCATTGTGTTAAGCTACGGTCGTCCGTTCAACGCCCCGGAACCATGCCGCTCACGCCCCCCTGGAGGCGTGAGCGGCATCGAATTGTCAGCCAAGGCAACGATGACCGATTCTTCCAACCGTCCTCCCGGCCCGCCACAGCGGCTGTTTACCGGCAGCTTTCGCGAATTCTATTCCGACCTGCTAGGGTTCTTCACCCGCTGCGCTCGCGAATATGGCGACATTACCTATTTTCGGCTGGGCCGGCGGCCGTGCTTGCTCGTGAACGATCCGGAACTGATCGAGCAGATCGTGGTCAAGCAGAACAAGAACTTCGTCAAGCCGTTTCCGTTTCGCTTCACGCGGCACGTGCTCGGCAACGGCTTGCTGACGAGCGAAGGGCAATTCTGGCTGCGCCAGCGGCGGCTGGCGGCCGGCGCTTTTCACGCGCCGCGAATCAACGCCTATGCTCCGGACATGGTCGACGCCACGGTCCGGATGCTCGCCGCCTGGCAAGACGGTCAAGCGCGCGACATTCACGCCGACATGATGCAAGTGACGCTGGACATCGTGGCGCGCACCTTGTTTGGCACGGATATTACGCAGCGCACGCACGACATTGGCGAATCGTTGCTCCAAGCCTTGCGAAGCTTCAGCCTGAACTTCGGTCGCCGGCTGCCGCTGCCGCGTTGGATTCCTACGGCGGGCAACCGCCGTGCAAGTGCCGCCGTCCGAGGGTTGAACGCGGTCGTGCAGCAGATCATCGCCCAGCGGCGTCAGGAAAATACGCCGCGCAAGGATCTTCTTTCGATGATGCTACACGCGGTCGACGAGGATGACGGGAGCCAGATGACCGACGCTCAGCTTGCTGACGAGGCGCGGACCTTCTTACTCGCGGGCCATGAGACCACGGCCATCTCGCTCTCGTGGAGCTTCTATCTCTTGGCCACGCATCCCCCGATTCAAGCGGCCCTGGGCGAGGAGCTCGACCGGGTGTTGGCCGGTCGCCTGCCGACGGCCGATGACGTGGCCAACTTGGCGCTCACCGAGCGCGTGGTGCTTGAAGCGATGCGGCTCTTCCCGCCGGCGTTTACCATTGGCCGCGAACCGGTCGCAGACTTCCAGCTTGGTCCTTACACGGTGAAGGCCGGCACGACGATCTTCATGAGCCAATGGGTCATGCACCGCGACGGCCGCTACTTCGAGCATCCCGAGCGGTTCGATCCGGATCGGTGGCTGCCCGAGCGTTCGGTCGGCCGGCCGAAGATGGCCTATTTTCCGTTTGGGGGTGGTCCACGGGTATGCATTGGGAACACGTTTGCCATGCTGGAGAGCGTGCTCGTGCTAGCCACGGTCGCCAGCCGGTGGTCGATGCGGCTGGTCCCCGACCAGGAGATTCGTCTTTCGCCGGTGCTGACGCTCCGGCCGCGGCGCGGGATTCAGGTAGTGTTGGAGCGGCGTAATCAAGCGGAGGCTTCCTCCGAGCGGCAGCCCGCGGCCGATCGGGGCGCATGACGGTGCGGCCTGGGTGATTATTCATAACGTGTTGGTTTGTAGTTGTTTATGTTATCTTTGAAATTGCTGGCAAACGATTGCCAGCAATATTCGAGGGAAATTTTCTTTGGATTGCTTGACACAAATCTGGATTTGTGTAGATTAGGGGACAGTCCATGTAGGATTCTTTCGTTAAATGCGGTGGTGTCTGATTTCAGATGCCTTGGTCGTTACCGAGCATTTAGCGGAATCCGACAGCCCTTTGTGGTATTTCTTGCTAATGATGCATAGCTGAGAGCCCCGTACCGGCGCACCATCTGTTCGCGCCTGCTAACGGACTTCTTTTCGGGCTCTTATTTCTAGTTCGTTTGTCCCGCCTTGATCGTCGTGCGCTCTGACCTTGTTGTCTGGGCACACTTCTTACGGCAGGGGCCAATGCACGAGCGACTACCCCCCGCGCCATTGTTTACCCAAGCGGTGCTTGATTGCGCGAGGTTTACATAAGCGATCAGAAAAACACCAACGCAACACCATTATTGTTACATAGACACAGGAACGAGACATGCAACTTTGCCCACGACACCCCCTGACCCTACGCGTGATTGGCGTCTGCGTGATGCTTCTCGCGCTCGTAGGTTTTAGCCGCCAGAGCAAGGCCGATTTCTTCCAGTTCAACACGATCGTAAACATTGGCGCCGTGGCCCCGGCCCCCAGCGGCATTGTCGGCAACGGCACCGATTCGGTGGCGCTGACGACCGCGGCCGGCACGCTGATTCAATTCAGCGGTCTGGAATCGACCGGCTCTGAAAATCTGGTCGCCATCGATGGCGGCACCGACCTGGTGTTTGGCCTGGTCGACGTGCTGGTCGTGAACGCCACGCCCCTGCAAAGCATCTCGATTCCTTTCGCCTTCGATCTGTCGATCACCGACTACGCGACCGACACGGTTGGCGTGCCCACGGGCACCGGCGTATTCCAGGTCACGGGCACGCTGAGCGGCACGATCGGTTCGGGCCGCCGCGTGAATCTCAATAACATCTCAGTCAATCCGGTAGCCACGCAGCTCATCGGCGGCAAGGAATACTCGATTGTGTTCAACACGATTGTCCCGCCGGGGCCGTTCTTTCCGGGAGCGCTTGGCGCCCACGTCGAAATCGTGCCCGAACCGGCCACCTGGGCCTTGCTGGGCATGGGGGTTGTGGCGGTAGGTTACGCCGCTCGCCGCCGCAAGCGGAACGGCTAAACGCTGTCAGCCGCTGGAATACATTTCGAGAGAAGCAGATACGTCTTCTCCCTCGATCACACGGCCGGCGCATCTCTGAGCGAGATGCGACCGGCCGTTTTGTTTTCTACCGGCCGATCCCTCTCGAACCGTCCTTAGGCTGGCTTGCGGCGCCGACGAACCCCGATGGTGGCAATGCCCGCGAGTGCCATGCCGCCGAGCGTCAGTGCCGACGGTTCCGGCACGGCCAGTGCCAGGGCATGCCCATCGCCACCGGCGGCGATAGCCACGAAATGATTGCCGCTGGGGATATCTGCCGTGTTGTAGCTCCCCCAAGCGACGAGCGAGCCATCCGACTTTAGCGCCAAATTGTAGGCATCGCTGGCGGCAATGGCGGTGAACTGGCCGCTGGGAACATTCAAATGTTGAATGGCCCAACTGGCATCCGCTCCCCAGGCGACGATCGAGCCATCCGACCGCAGGGCTAGGCCGTGGTAGGAGCCCGCGGAGATCGCCGTGAAGTCGTTTCCGCTGGGAACGTTCGTCTGACCGTAGTCGTTATTGCCCCAACCGGCAAGGGAACCATCGGCTTTCAGGGCCAATCCGAAGCTTTCGCCAGCGGCAATGGCCACGAAGTCGTTCCCGCTGGGAACGCTCGTTTCTCCCGTGTGGTTGCTGCCCCAACCGATGATCGAGCCATCCGCTTTCAGGGCGAGGCTATAACTATTGTTGTAGTTGAGGCCGCCGCTGGCGGCGATGGCGGTGAAATCGTTGCCGGCGGGCGCATCGGCTTCACCATACCAGTTGCCGCCCCAGCCTGCCCAGGCGGCGATCGAACCGTCCGACCGCAGGGCCAGGCCGTGATCAAGCCCGGCGGCGATGGCGGTGAAGTCGTTCCCGCTCACGGGCGTGTGTGATGCCGTGGGACCATAGGGATACGAATTCGCCCACTCGACAATCGACCCGTCTGCCTTCAGAGCCACGCTGTTGTACCACCCGGCGGCGATGGCGGTGAAATCGTTTCCGCTTGGAACCGAGGTGTTGGGAACCACGCTTTGAGAATAAGGATCGAAGCCCCAGCCGACGACGCTGCCGGCGAGGACCGGCGCGGTGAACAGTGCCGTGCACAGCGCGCCGGCGAGCGCGGTTAAGAATACGTTGCGAAAGATTTTCATGAGCGTTTCCGTGGGTGATTGGTTTCTAAAAGGCGAAGCAAAATCAGTTCTCGCGCTGAACCTGTTCTGAGCAGGCGAGGACGTGGATTTCCACGTCCTCGTCGGCGATCGGAACGGCGAGGAGTGAGGTTGCTAAAGTTAGAGGCGGCAATCAGTTACAATGCCCTTCTTGGTTTTAAGGACGCTCGAAAAAAGGAACGTTTCGCCTTGCTTCTGAAAGGGAGTCGTAATGAACGAGGTCGCCGAAAAACCTTGCTACGCACTCCTAAAGGCGTCGAAAAGAGGCGGTATCGGACACGGATTTCTCAAATATTTTCGATTTCTCGATCTCGTCCGCCGGCTCGTCCGCCCGGTTCGAGGGTCTGGAGTTTTCCCGTGAACGAATCCGTTGACGCTCGAGAGAATGAAAACTCGCGTTCGGTCGGTTCACGAGGATGGGCGTTCGCGCGGCGTTCGGCCGGTCTGCTCGTAATCGCTTATGTCGCTATCATCCTGGTCATGATGCTCATGGAAAACTCGCTGATCTTCTTTCCGTCGGTATATCCCGACGGCTTTTGGAATCCGCCGGACCTCGCGTTCGAGGATGCCTGGTTCGAGGCCGCCGACGGCACGAAGCTGCACGGCTGGTACGTGCCGTGCGAAACCCCGCGGGCCGTGTTGCTATTCGCCCACGGTAATGCCGGGAACCTCAGCCATCGCTACGACCTGTTGCAGGCGTTGCACGCCCTGGACGTCGCCACGCTGGCGTTCGACTATCGCGGTCGCGGGTATGGCCGCAGCGGTGGCACACCGTCGGAAGCGGGCATCTTGGCTGATGCTTGTGCCGCGCGCCAGTGGCTGGCCCAGCGCGCCGGCGTGGCAGAGGGCGAGATCGTGCTGATGGGCGAATCGCTGGGGGGCGGCGTGATGGTGGATCTGGCCGCGAAGGACGGCGCCCGGGGATTGATCCTGGAGAATACGTTTACGTCGTTGCCCGATGTGGCGGCGTTTCACTATCCTTGGTTGCCGGTGCGGATGCTGATGCGCGCGCGGCTGGACTCGGTCGCCAAGATCGCCGCCTATCACGGCCCGCTGTTGCAATTGCACGGCGACGCCGACACGATCATTCCCTACCAGATTGGCCGGCGGTTGTTCGCGGCCGCGAACGAACCGAAGACGCTGGTCACGATCGCCGGCGGCGACCATAACGATCCGCGTACGGAACAGGCTCTGCGGGCGATCGATGCGTTTCTCGATCGTTTGCCGGTCAACGAGTAGAGCGTTGGGGCGCTGCGCGCCTGGGGCCGCGCGAGCCGCCGGCGGCTATTCAAGTCCATAGAGCCCGGCAAGCGGCACGGTCATTGGCGTGGCGACGCCCATCCGGCCTTGCAGGAACCGCGGCTGAATCGCGAACGTCGCGCCCACGTTGTTCTTGCTCGTGTCGACGTTGACGATCACGCTGGTGAGGAACGATTCACCGATTCGCGTCAGCATCAGGTTCTGACCGATGTTCCGCGAATTGTGGAAGTCGAATGTCGTGCCAAACGACGAGAGCCACTTGGGGCTCATTCGGTAGCTGTAGTTGAAGGCGATCACATTGCTATTGATCGGCCCTTCGAGCGAATGGAAACCGAGGTAGATCGAGCCGCGCGGCGGTCGATTCAAGAATCCGCCGATCGACGTGTACTTGCCGGCCGCCTGGAAGAAATCGTAGTAGCCGTCCGACACGATCGTGGTACGGTCGCCCACGTGCCAGCGGAAGTCGTAATCCACCAGGCCGATCACCTGGCCGAAATTGTCGCGGTCGGGATTCGGGAACAACGTCGCGTCGACGTCGAACGTGATCCAGTCGACGATATGCGGGTTGGCCGGATTGCCGCGCTTGGTTTGCCAGCGCTGCCGCGCGCCGAGCCGGGCCGCGAACAGATCGTCGGCGATTTCCATCGACGGCGACGCGACGTAGCTTCCCAAACCGCGGCGCAGGGCATAGTAGCGTTCGTCGAAGCGTGTCGGAACCGGCGGCGGACCGCCAAAGTCAAAGAACGGAAACCAGCGCCGATACGCTTCGATATTGTTGTCGTCCACCTGGTCGTACAGCGGCAGCGTGTTCATATCCTGCGTGCTCTGGGCATAAAACACGTCGGTGTCGAACACGATCTTGTGGGCCAGGCCGTTCACATTGAACAGCTCGCTTTTCACGAGCGGGTCGGCCGACCACATCGACGTGCTGCCGCGAATGCCCGCCGCGCCGTAGGCGCGGTTCTCGGCATCGTAGTTCAGATTCTCACCCCACCGGGCGAGCTCGCCCAGTACGTACGGACTGAACTTGAAGGCGCCCAGATCGAACGGCAAATCCAACTCGTGCCGCGTGAGCAAGCGTTCGCCCACGCGCGTGCTGGCGGCCGGCGCTTCCCACGGCAGCGGTCCCCAGAGTGCCGCTTGTGTCGGATCGGTCGGCGCCTCGGCGCTTTTGAATCGGGCAAACGCCAGGCTGGTGTGTTCGTACCACGTCAGCCGATCGCCCAGGAGCGGTTGGGCGATCCAGAAGTGATCGACGCGCGGCAGCCATTCGGTCTCGGTGAAGAACGGATTGAGCCGTACCGAACCGACGACGCTCCAGGTGCTGTTGTCCAGGTACTGCTTCAGCTCAAAGTCCGTGGTCTGGTCCTTGAGCTGATCGTATTCGCGCTCGAAGTACTGTTCCAGAAAGTTGAAGTCGCTGATCAGGCCGACTTCGCCGGTGAGCTGGAAATTATTGGGTAGAAAGGTCCGGTTCTGCCACAGCACCCGGCCGCGATAGCTCTTTTCCGGCGGCACGTCGCGGCGATTGAGGCCCAGGTTATCGAGACCGTGGTCCTTAATGGCCCAGGCGTCGAGGAACCCGCCCGTGTTCTCGGGCATGTCGAACAGCGATTGCCGCTCGTAGTTGAACGTCGTGCCGTAGCCGAAACCGCGCATGCTCAGATAGTCGGCGCTGGCGATCCACTTCGTGCCGGGCGGCGGGTTGTTCAGGCCCAGCACCTGGTACATGTTAATGTCGGTCAGCACCTGCGTGCCGAACACCCGGTCGTTCTTGATCTGGATGTCATCGATATAGAAGTTCGGCTGCTCGAGGTCCGTTGCGAAGAACGGCCAGTAGAACACCGGATATTCCATCAAATGCACCAGGTTGTTCCGGCTGGTCACCCGTTGCTGGTGCTCCACCGCCGGAGTGCCCGCGGCGTCCACCTCGGGCAAGTGCGTGATCGGATTGATCCGCGGATGCTGGATGTCTTCATAGGTGATCGTCTGGCTCCGCAGTTCGTAGGTCGGCACGCCCAGCCGGCTGGTGGTGACCGAACTGTTGTGGGCCTGGAACCGATCGCGGGCGAGCTGCTGCACCACGTCCGCGCGTAAGCGCACGAGGCCGTCGAAGCCCGGCGCGGGGCTGATCACTTCGGCGTCGAGCACGATCCCCACCTCGCGGCGCGCGTCATAATACATGCGTCCCGCGTAGATGACCCGGCGCCCTTGGCGGAACACGACGTTCCCTTCCATGTAGATTTCCAGCGGGCGACTCTGGTCTTGTTCCTGGCCGTCCGGGTTGTTGGTGAATCCGCCCTCGGTCCAGATCACGACGTTGTCGGCCTCGACGTCGACCGAGCCGAAGTTCTCCAGCCCGTCGACAATGATGTTCACGTTCTTGGCGATTGCAATCACCTGGTTCGTTTGCGGATCGGGCGGCCACACGTCGAAGCTCAGGTTCGAGTGGCTCCGCGGCAAGACGCGCACGCGGCGGGTTGCGGCCGACGGCGTGGCCACCGGCAGGCTGGGCATCGGTTGAGCAAACTGCGCGGGCGCGACTTGCCCCGGAGGGCTAAGCCCCATGTGCGCCGCGCCGCGCCAGTACAGTTCGGGCTTGGCCTGAGGAGGCGCGGCCAGCGGCATCGGCCGCACGTCGACCGGCGCGGTGGAATGGAAGCGGCCGAACCAGCTCTTGTCTTTGAGCGTTGCGGTGCCCGCGGCTTGGATTTGCCCCTGGCCGTTGCGCGCGTCGGCCTGATAGTTGATTTCGACGTCGCCTTCGAGGTAGGCGAGCACCTTATGCGGCGGTTCGCCGAAGGGGCCTCCTTGTTCGACCCACAGCACGGCGCGTTGACTGCGGGCGTAGGTCAGCCCCTGGTTGATGTAACAATTTCCTTCGAGCACGTAGACGTCGTACGCGCCTTCGCGCCACCGGGCGCCGCCATCGGCCGCCACGATGATGCGCTCGCTCGAACTCGCTTCGGGAAGCTGGATTTGCGCCGTCGCAATCGAGGGAAGCAGCCAAGACACCGCGGCCGCGAGCAGGCTCAGCACGCTCGCGATCGCGCGCGCATGCGCACCGGCGGCGCGAGCGCAAGTCGCGCGCGAACGTGCGGACACGTTGTCAGCCGAAGCGTTCAGAGATGTGGCTTCCTGAAGAACAGACTCGTGAGTGAGTGCCGACCCCGGAACCGGGAGCACTGCTCGGACAAACGCAAAACGAAGTGACGAAAGTTCTTAAGGTCGAGATGAGCGGGCGGGATTATAGGGGCGAGTCGCTTTCACGGTCAAGGCAGCTTCGTGTGCGTTAAGTGCCCATTATAAATGGGCTTATGGCGCGTTCTCGCGGCCCGCCCGCGCGGCGTTTCGCGCACGGGTCTTCTGCTAGTAGCGCAGTGCTGGCGCTGCGCGCGTGTTCCAACTGGTCGGAAATGGCAGCGTTTCGGGCCGAATTGGATGCCTCCCGAGACGCGACATCACCCGGCCGGCCAGTGTATGGATAACGAACCGCGGAAGGCGGGTCTTCCGGCGGTCTACCGATTGATGTACGACTTCATCTGCCCGTTCCGGCCACGTTGGGTCTGAACGGGCGCCTCCGACGAGGAGCTACTCCGTTGGAAGCGGTATTGCATGTCGTACTGGCGGCGGTTGCCGAGGATCGGCCCGCGGCTTTCGTCTTTGTCGCCAAACTTGCTCGACCCGAGATCCACCATCTCGCCAGCCTTGTAGGTCTTGATCCCAGGCGTCTGGTCGACCACCGGGGGCCTAGCCGGCGCCGGCTTGGGCGGCGCCGGCTTGGTCTTCCAAACCGGCTGTTCCAGAGGCTTCTGCGGAATGGGTTCGGGTTCTTCCGCCGTCATGCGCAACGCGACAAAGACTCCCACCGGGATCAATCCCACGATCATACAAAGCAGCAGCATTTTCATTGGCCTGCCCTCATGCAGGTATGGGTAGTTGCCTGCTCAATGGTGGGGTGCGATGATCGAGTTGTCAAACTTCAGCTTCCGGACGTCCCCCGCGAACCACCGCTTCGGTCGATGGCGGCTCGCCGCAACGTCGCCGCGGCTATAATTACTGGAACCTATGCTTGTCGCGTGGTTGTGCGCCCCGCCCCGTTCGCGAACGGCAACGTGTATCGGCGGCCGCGGAGGTTCAACGGCTTCCCGCATAATCGGTACATTCCTGCCAGCCCGACTCTAGAAGGACCGACGTTTTGGCCACTACCAAGCCTCGCAGTCTCGGCGACATCCTCCAGGAGTTCAGCCAACACCGGCGGCTCATGCAGGAGGAATTGCAAAAAGTCATCGTTGGCCAGGACGACGTCATCGAGCAAATCTTTGCCGCTATCTTCACGCGCGGGCACTGCCTGCTGGTGGGCGTGCCGGGGTTGGCCAAGACGCTCATGGTAAGCACGCTGGCTCGGATTCTGGACATCCAGTTCAAACGCATCCAGTTCACGCCCGACCTGATGCCCTCGGACATTACGGGCACGAACGTGCTCGAAGAAGACGATCACGGTCGCCGGCAATTTCGGTTCGTGGAAGGGCCGATTTTTACCAACATACTGCTGGCCGATGAAATCAACCGAACGCCTCCCAAAACGCAGGCCGCGCTGTTGCAAGCCATGCAAGAACGCGAAGTGACCGTTGGCCAGACGACCTACGCGCTGCCCGAGCCGTTCTTCACCATCGCCACGCAAAACCCGATCGAGCAGGAGGGTACCTATCCGCTGCCCGAAGCCCAGCTCGACCGTTTCATGTTCAACATCAAGGTCGACTATCCGACGGCCGCCGAGGAAGAGCGGATCCTGTCATCCACCACGCGGGGAGAGAAACCCGAGGTTCGCAAGGTGCTCTCGGGCAAGGCGATTTTGAACCTGCAAAAGCTGGTCGGTTCGGTGGCGGTGAGCGAGTACATCATCAAGTACGTGGCGTCGCTGGTGCGCGCGACGCGTCCCAAGAGCGACGCCGCGCCGGAGTTCGTGCGCGAGCTGGTCGATTGGGGCGCCGGTCCTCGCGCCGGCCAGTTCTTGATTCACGGCGGCAAGGCGCTGGCCGCCATGGACGGCCGCTTTTCGGTATCGATCGACGACATTCGCAAGGTCGCCGTGCCCGTCCTGCGGCATCGCGTGGCCACGAACTTTCAAGCTCAGGCCGAGGGCATGACCACCGACGACGTCATCCATCGTCTGGTGCGAGAGACACCCGCCCCCGAGATCCCCAAGTTCGCCTGAGCGAACGGAGGTTACGGACGCACCGTAGGAGATTAGCCGGTTCCTTCGATTCGATCTGGGAGTGCTTTCCCCCTTGGGATTCTTGAGTTTTCAGCCATGCCCGCGGTCGAACAATACCTGAAGCCCGAGGTGATTCGTCAAATCTCGCGGCTCGATCTGCGCGCGCAGTTCATCGTGAAGGGTTTCTTACAGGGCCTGCACGCCAGCCCTTTTCATGGATTTTCGGTCGAATTCAGCGAGCATCGCAAATACGCGCAGGGCGATGATCCCAAGGACATCGACTGGCTGGTCTATGCCAAGACCGACAAGCATTACGTCAAAAAGTTCGAGGCCGAGACCAATATCACCGGTTACCTGGTGATGGATCTCAGCCGTTCGATGGCTTACACCTACCGGCAGCAGCTTTCCAAGTTCGATTACTCGATCTGCCTGGCCGCGGCGCTTTGCTATTTGATGATCCACCAGCAGGATCCGGTGGGGCTGATTACGTTCGACGAGGCGGTGCGCCAATGCCTGCCGCCGCGCAGCAAACGCACGCAGCTTGGCAACGTGCTGTCGCTTCTGGCGAATCTCAAGCCCAGCGGCAATACCGACATCGCGAAGAGTCTCATTCAGATCGCCGCGATGCTCAAACATCGCAGCCTGGTGATGATCTTCAGCGATCTGTTCGCGGAGCCCGAGCCGGTTATCGCCGCGCTCCGCCGGCTGCGTCATGGCGGGCACGACGTGATCTTGTTCAACGTGCTCGACGAAGCCGAAGTCCGCTTTCCGTTCGACGGCATGGTCGAGTTCGTCGAGCCCGAGTCGCACGAGAAGCTGCAGATCGACGCCGGCTCGTTTCGCTCCGACTATCTCGACGAGATCGAGGCATTCCGCGGTCGATACCGTCGCGAATGCTTTCAGAACGGCATCGATTACGTGCCGCTCGACACCAGCATGCAGTTCGACCGCGCACTGACCGAATACCTGGTTAGTCGCCGGGGAGGCCGTAAATGACCTTTCTCCACGCGGCGTTTCTAGCGGGCGGATTGGCGGTCGCCGTGCCCATCATCATGCACCTGATGATGCGAAGGCAGCCCGTGCGTTTGGAATTTCCCGCGCTGCGGTTCATCAAGCAGCGCGAGAGCGCGAATCGCCGCCAGCTTCGGCTTCGGCACTGGCTGCTGCTGGCGCTGCGCTGCGCGATTATCTTGCTGCTTGCGCTGGCGCTCGCGCGGCCCACGATCGTGGCTTCTGGCGTACTGGGCAACCAGGAAGCTCCCGTGGCCGCGGCGCTGGTGTTCGACGTTCACCCGCGAATGCAATACCGCGCGAACAATCAAACGCGGCTTGAAGTGGCCCAGGAGACGGGCGCCTGGCTGCTCGCGCAGCTTCCGCGCGACAGCGAAGTGGCGGTTGTCGACTCGCGCGGCGGCTCGGCCGTGTTCGCGGTCGATCCTAGCGCCGCCCGGCAACGCATCGAGCGTCTCGATGATCGTGGCATGAGCCAGCCGCTCGCCATCGCCATCGAGTCGGCCGTCGACCTGCTGGCCACGAGCGAGAAAGACCGCAAAGAGCTGTACGTCTTCACGGATCTGTCGCGCGCCACCTGGTCGGCCGAACAGATGCGCGGTCTCGCGAACAAGCTCGCCGCTCAAACGGCGCTCGGCGTGTATCTGGTCGACGTCGGCGCCCGCAATCCGCAAAACTTCGGACTGGGCGAGACGCGTCTCTCGGGCGAAGTCATTTCGAAGAACGCGCCTCTGAACATCCAGTGCGACGTGCTCCACGTGGGGCAGGGCGGCCAACGCGGCATCGAGCTCGTGCTCGCCGACCCCCAGACGGGCCGGCCCGAGGTTCGTGGCCGGCAGACCGTCGATCTCGACGCCGATAGTTCGCAGCGGATCGAGTTCCAGCTTCGCGGGCTTTCCGAGGGCGTGCATCAAGGCGAGCTGCGCCTGGTGGGCGAAGACGCTCTCGCGCCGGACGACATTCACTGGTTCACGGTCGAAGTCCGCCCGGCGTGGCGGGTGCTCGTGGCGGCGCCTTCACACGACGGGCGACTGCCCGAGGATTACGCGTTGTTTCTCGCCGAGGCGCTTGCCCCCTACGCGATGCGTGTGAAACGCGAAGCGCCGTTCGACGTCGAGGTGATCGACGTGCGATCGCTCGCCGCGAAGGATCTTGCGCCCTATGGCGCGGTTTGCCTGATCGATCCCACGCCGCTCGATCCGCCGGTCTGGCAAAAGCTCGAAGCCTTCGTTTCCGCCGGCGGAGGGCTGGGCGTCTTCCTCGGCGCCAATGCCTCGCCGGTGCAGTCGTTCAACCATGCGGTCGCGCAGCAGCTTCTGCCGGGCCGGCTCGTGCGCCAGTTTCGCGCCGGTGGCGACGTTTACCTGGCGCCCGACAACTACCAGCATTCGGTGCTTGCGAAGTTCGCCGGTCTCGATGTCGCCTGGCCGCAGCTACCGGTCTTCCGGCATTGGCAGCTCGATAAACTGACCGAAGGCGCCAATACGGTGATTCCATTCTCGAACAATCAGCCAGCCCTCATCGATCGCCCCGTCGGGCGGGGGCGTGTGATCACGCTGACCACGCCGATCTCCGATCCGGCCAGCCGAACCGACAAACGCGACCACGTTCCCTGGAATTTGCTGCCGACGGGCGATGATCGCTTTCCGTTCTATCTGCTGGCGAACACGCTCGCACGATACCTGGTCGGCAGCGACGGGCAACACTTGAACTATTTGGCGGGCACCCCCGCGGTCATTCGGCTCGACGCGGCCGATCGGCAGCCGATGTATCTGCTCGGCACGCCGCGCGGTGATCAATTGCGCGTGCCCCCCGGCGATGGCGGCGATTCGATCGTCGTCAGTTCGACCGACTACCCTGGCAACTATACGCTCGCCGCGGGCGGGGGTGAGTCGCAGATTCGGCTCGGGTTCAGCGTGAACCTGCCCACGACCGTCAGCCAGCTTGCGTCCGCGAGCGAAACCGACTTGGAAGCGGCGTTTGGATCCGTGCCTTATCGCTTGGCGCACAACCGCGATGAGATCGACCGCAGCGTCAGCGCGGGCCGTGTCGGGCAGGAACTGTTCCCGTACATCATCGTGCTTTTGGTGCTGGTGCTGGCCGGCGAACAGGCGCTCTCGAATCGCTTTTATCAGGATTACAGCACAGCGCCCGAGCAGTCGCGCGCCGCGCAGCTTGCCAAGAGCGCGGCTAAGAATTCGCTCCCCGCGGACGGCATGCCAACCGCCAGCGTGGCGACGCCACCCCCGATTCGCGTGCCCGTCAAATGAATAGCAGCGAGTGGTACCTCAATCCGGTCGGCGGGTACGGCGTGGTCGTGGGCCTTGCCGTACTGCTCGTCGCGCTGCTCACGCTGCTGGGCCTGCCGCGCGAGCGGCTCACGCCGCGCCGTCGTTGGCTGCTGCTGGGTCTGCGGCTGGGCGTGATCGCGCTGGCGCTGTTCGCCATGCTGCGCCCCACGCTCGTGTACACGACCAGCAAGCCACGCTCCGCCACGCTCGCCGTTCTCATCGATCGCTCGCGCAGTATGCTCGTGGCCGATTCCGTCGGCGGGCGCACACGCTGGGAGATGCTAAGTTCGGCCATCGGCGACGCGCTGCCGGCGTTTGATGAACTCTCCAAGAATGTCGAGCTCAAGCTCTATGCGTTTGACGCCAACGTGCAATCGCTGGAGCTCGCCTCCGGCCGGTTGGATCTGGGCCCGCTGCCCGTGGGTGAGCAAACCGCGATTGGCGCCGCGCTCGATGATGTTTTGCGCCGCGAAGCCGGCAAACGCCTGATCGGCGTCGTCGTGCTAAGCGACGGCGCGCAGCGGGCCTATGCGCCACGCGACATCGCTCCTCAGACGCCAGCCCGCCGACTCGCCGACCTCGGGTTTCCGCTCTACACGTTCCCGTTTGGGCAGGCTCGCGGCTTGGGCCAGGCCCGCGACGTCGTGCTCACGGATCTGGCCGTCAATCCGACGGTGTACGTGAAGAACGAGCTTGCCGCGCGGGCGACTGCCCGTATCGAAGGCTTCGACAATCAGCCCGTGCCCGTGCAACTTCTGTTCGAGGGGCCCGGCGGCAAGCTGCATGTCGTCGCCAGTCAGGAGCTTACCGGCGGCGCGAGCGGCACGAGCCTGCCGATCGTGTTGACCACGGTTCCCGAGCTTCCAGGCGAATACAAGCTGACCGTACAAGTTCCCGCCCAGCCGGGCGAGCTTGTGACCACGAACAACGCGCTCAGCACGTTTGTCACCGTGCTCAAGGGCGGCGTCAACGTGCTCTACATCGAGGGCGCGTTGCGCGTCGACCAGGTCTACTTGCGCCGGTCGCTGGACGCTTCACAAGACATCAAGGTCGACTTCGTGCGGCTTGATCCGCGCGATGGCCAGGCCCGCCCCGTCGCGCTGGCGGAACGCTTTCAGCCCGGCAAATACGATGTGTACGTGATCGGTGACGTCGATGCTTCGCAGTTCCAGCCCGAGGAGATCGAGGCCCTGGCCGACGCCGTGCGCAACGGGGCGGGCCTGGTGATGCTTGGTGGCTTTCACACGTTTGGCCCCGGCGGATATTCTGAAACACCGCTCGCCGATTTGATTCCGGTGAAGTTGGACCCTCGCGAACGCCAGCGGCTGGGCGATCCGCCGCGCGGCGACGTGCATCTTTCCGGCCCGTTGAAAATCAAGCCCACGGCGCCCATCGGTGAACGTCATTATCTGACCGATCTGACCGGCGGTGATCGGGCGGCGGCATGGAGCAAGCTTCCGCCGCTGGAAGGCGCCAACAAGCTGGGGGCTCCCAAGCCCGGCGCGCAGGTGCTCGCCACGGCCGGTGACGCACAACCGTTGCTGGTCATTGGCGAAGCGGGCGGCCGCGTGGCCGCATTCGGCGGCGACACCACGTGGCGCTGGTGGATGGAAGGTTTCGCGCCGCAGCATAAACGCTTCTGGCGGCAGATGATTCTTTGGCTTGCGCACAAAGACCAGCTAACCGACGGCAACGTGTGGATCAAGCTCGCGAACCGCCGGTTTGAACGCGGCTCGCGCGTCGAGTTCACCGCCGGCGCTCGCTCTCCGCAGGGAGAAGATTTACTCGACGCCAAGCTCGCGGCCGACATCACACTGCCCGATGGATCCACGACAAAGCTGCATCTCATTCGCCAGGGAGACGTCGTCAGCGGCACATTCGACGGTACGAACACCGATGGAGATTACGCGATCAACATCACGGCCGACACCGCCACGGGGGAGCCCATCGGCGACGCTCGGGCGCGGTTTCTCGTTTTCAAACAAGACCTGGAACTGGATAACGCGGCGGCCGACCCGATGTTGCTGGCCAGTCTTTCGGCCATGACTGGCAGTGCGGGCGGACGTTCCTTCGCGCCCGAGGAACTTCCGACGCTGATCGGAGAGCTTGCCTCCCAGCCGCCGGAGATGGAGATCGAAGCGCAGGAGAAGATCACCCCCTGGGACACCTGGCCCTTCTTCATGCTGTTTGTCACCACGCTCAGCGGCGAGTGGTATCTGCGAAAGAAGTGGGGGCTGGCGTAGGCTCTGGTGATTCAGCCCACTTGTCTACCCGGCAAGATCAGGCGACCGCGACTCTCGGCGCACGGAGGAATTCTGTTCGCGCACGAGAGCTTGGACTGCCGCCTCGGGCCAGTCTTCGCGAACGCGGTGCGCGCCCCAAGCGATTTGTAGGCCTTGTTTCATGGCCGAGGCCGCGGTGGGCAAATTGGTGATGAACGCCGCGTGCTCGCGGCCATGCCGGTACTCGGGCTCGCGCGGCGGCATCTTGAGCGTCTTGCTGGCCAGTTCCAGCGGAAAGTCGTAAAGCAGCGTGCCGTGATAGAGCAGGGCGTTCCGTCGGCAGCGCACGCTATTGCCCGAGAACTTATGGGGTCCAACGGTCAGGTCGCAGGTCCCCCGCCGGTCGACGTTTGCCACCAGCGGACGCAGACCCCTGAGGAGCGTATCGAGAACGAAGCGATGAGTTTCGTCCAGATGTTTGAGGCGGGGTCTCCGTTCGTAAGACAGGACGACGGCATACATCAGACAGCCCGGCCCGGTGACGATCGAGCAGCCGCCGCTCGAACGACGCAAGACGGGAATACCGTGCTCGCGGCAATAGGCGACATTCACCTCGCCGTCGATGTTCGAGTTTCGCCCTACGACCACCAGCGGCGCGGCGGGCTCCCACAGCCGCAGGCACTCGCGCGGCTCGGGAGTCGCTTCGGCTTCGTCGAGCAGGGCTTCGTCCAGCACGATGTTTTCCTCGGGCGTAGGAAGCGTCAGGTCGAGATAGTCCATGCCGGTTTTGCGATCTTGCGAGAAATACCGTTGAATTCGCCCGCCGATTGCGCCAATTCGCCCACGCTTGACGCCCGGACCTCGGGTCCTAAACTTACTTTATTACCTACCGATCGCCCGAGTGCCAGCCATGTCTTCCGATCCCTCCCTCTCGCCGGGCACCCGTCCCGCCGAGCTTCCTCCGGTGGAGCCTCCCAACGCCGGGTTCTTGATCCAGTTGTTCGTCGTTCCCGGGGTTATTGTCGTCGTTGTCGTGCTCATCTGGGTGCTCTTCAACTGGCTCGCTCAGAAAGGGAACGATCGCGACGCTTTCGTCCGTGCCCTGCAGCGGAACAACGAAGCCCGCTGGCAAGCGGCGTTCAATTTGGCGAACGCTTTACGCGCCGAACGCGGTTCGAGCAGCCCCACGTTGATTAACGATCCGGAACTGGCCGGGCAACTGGCCGGCATCCTGCAAAAAGAAATCAAAGACGGCAGCCTGGAGGAAAATCCGATTTCGCTACGGATTTACCTCAGCCGCGCGCTCGGCGAGTTCACCGTGCCCGACGGGCTGCCCGCGCTGATCGAAGCGGCGACCACGGTGCGCGATGAAAAAGAAAGCGACGTGCGCCGCGCCGCGCTCGAAGGCATTGCTCTCTTGGCCGACAACGTCGGGCCGCGGAGCGACGCGTTCGCCAAGAATGCCCGGCTCGAAGAAGTATTGCTCGACGCCGCGGGCGACAGCGACACGCGCACGCGGGGCGTTGCCGCCGTGACGCTGGGGATCGTCGGCACGCCGGCCATGCTCGACAAGCTCGAGTTTCTGCTGAGCGACGCGAATCCCGACGTGCGCTATAACGCCGCGCTCCGGCTCGCGCAGCATGGCCGCACGAGCGAGATTCCGGTGCTGGTCGAGATGCTCGATCCCGCAGAGACGGCCGGCGTCGAGGCCGAAAAACAGGAACAGATGCGCGATTTCAAGCGGGCGCTGATCACCATCAACGCGCTCCGCGCCTCGGGCCAATTGGCCGATGCAAACCCCGACGCGAATCTTTCGGAGCTGCGCGCGGCGATCGAAAAGCTGCTCGCCTCGCAGATCTCGCAAGAGACCCGCGTCGAAGCCGCGAGCGCTCTGATCCACTTTGACAACCGCGCGGTCGCGCCGGCGAAGTAGCTGGCCTGCCGCCACACTGGAGCGGCTCATCGCCAGGCGCGGTTTGCGAGGCGTGTTCCCGTTCGATTTGTGTCCTTTTCAAAAAACGAGCGGCCGGTCGTGTCATTCTTACACGTGGTTCCGGTCGTAACGGCTGGAATTGTCGTGCGGTTGCGGATGGTTGTGTGTCCCCGTGGCGCTCCTTTTGCAATCCGCGCGGCAGTGTCGGCACGGCGCTCGGGGGCCGCGTTGCTTGCTCACGTTAAGGCGTCCCGCGATGCGCGAGTTAAACCTTTCCGATTGGGTAATTCTGCATCCGTAAGGTGCTGTCACTTAAGTGCTTGCGCGACGGACCTGGGTCGCCGCTTCGGACTTAAGTGACGCGGAACTTAAAAAATTTTTCCCCGTCGCAAGTCGTTCTCCCAGCGATACTTCACGCGCCGACTGCACGATCGCGGTCACGAAAGAATTTGCGTGAATTTGGTTCGTCCGCCATGCTCTAGTGGTAACGCGTTTTTTCGGCGCGCAACGTGCGTCATGACCTATAACTTCAATGAATCTCTGACGAATTCTCATTCTTCAACAGGTGCTCGATCGCGAGCAGGATGGACGGAAATGGTTCGGGCCTTTGCACTACTGACTTCGCTTGTATGTGCCTCGGGCGCGCTGGCGCAGGACTTCTGCCAGGAATACCGCCTCGACTACCAGACGGTTTACGATCAGCAGCAGATCACTGCTTTCCGGCTGGAGACCGAAACCGTCTTTGAAGATCAGAAACAAGTCACCTATCGCCCGGTGTACGAAACCGAGCTGCGCGAACGTCGCTTCACGGTGCAGCGTCCGGTGATGGAAACCAGCGAGCGCGAAGAACGCTACCGCGTGCTTCGTCCGGTTTGGGAAACGCAGCTTCGCGACACGAGCTACGACGTGGTTCGTCAGGTCGCCGAGACCAGCGAACGTGAAGAACGCGTGATCGTGCAGCGTCCGGTGATGGAAACCAGCGAGCGCGAAGAACGCTACACGGTACAGCGTCCGGTGATCGAAACCGCCGAGCGCGAGGAAGCCTTTACCGTGATGGAGCCGGTCACCACCTACACCACGAACTACGTCGACCAGGGACAGTTCGTCGATCAGGTTTCGGTCACTCCGGGCGCGGTTCGCAATCGGCTCCGCTGGTTGCCGAGCACGTGCGCGATCGACCCATTGACGGGCGCTTCGGTGCCGACGCGCGGCGGTTTGACGTGGGTGCCCGAGCAAGGTCCGTCGACGGTTACGACGGCGCGCGTCTGGGCGCCAAACGTCGTGGCCCAGCAGGTCCCGCAAACGCAGCTTGTGCAGCGCGTGATGACTCGCAAGGTGCCGGTGCAAGTGCAGCGGATGGTGGCTGAAGAAGTCGTCCGCAAGGTGCCCGTGCAGGTTTGCCGGATGGTGCAAGAGGAACAGGTTCGCCGCGTGCCGGTGACGACCTACCGCCAGGTGGTCGAGCGCGTGCCTCAGCAGACGCAGGTGCAAGTCTGCAAAATGGTCGAAGAAGAAGTCGTTCGTAAAATACCGGTGACCACTTGCCGCATGGTGACGGAAGAACGCGTTGAGCAAACGCCCGTCCAAGTGTGCAAAATGGTGGCCGTGGAGCAGACGGTGCGCGTGCCTCGCACGGTGCAGAAGCAGGTGCCGGTAACGTACGTGCAGCAGGTGCCGCGCGTGATTGTTCGTCGCGTGCCGATCGACCCGTGCGGTTCGCCTTGTGCTTCGACGACGATCGTTCCGCAGGCGGCGCCGGTTCCCAGCTACTCGCCGGCGCCTTCGCAGACGTATTCGGCCCCGGCTCAGGCGAGCCCGACGGAGCAACGTCCGACCTTGGCCCAACCGCGGGGTAGCGAGCGTCCGACCGAGCCGAGCCAGCCCGGCCAAAGTGAAGTCCAACCATCGCCGCCCTCGGCGCCGCGCGATCAGTTCGAAGGCCCGCTCGACGAGGAAGCTCCGCACCCTCCCGCCGCCACGCCGCAGGTTGATCCTTCGACGTAGTTCGACGCTAGCCAAAAAAACAAACGGCCCACGCTCGGGCACGAATCGCGATGTTTGCGGTTCGTGCCCGATATGTTTTTGATGAAGCAGGCACGGCGCCCGCGGCGCTCGTTTGACTTCCCTCACGCGGTTTGCCAGACTACGCGCCTTGGCGTTTTTCTCGGGCGAGGAGGATCCTCATGCGGCAGGCAAGCGGTGCAGGACAAGCGGATTCCGATCCGTCCGCGGCCGGCGTGCTGGCTGATGAGCGCATCGTTTTTGTGGGGCGTCTGGCCGGCATGTCGCGACGCGAGGCCCAGCGGCTGGTGCGGGCCACAGGCGGCACGCTCGCCGAGTCGCCCGACGCCGCTACGACGCTCGTCGTGCTGGGCGAACAGGACGCCGCGATCGATTCGCAATCGATTCTGGCCTCGCTTCGTGCCGACGCGCGAGCCGCGTTGGAGGCCGGCGCGCTGTCGATCATCGGCGAATCGCAGCTCTGGCAGCGGCTGGGGCTGGTCGATCGCGACCACGAAGCCCAGCAGCTCTACACGCCGCCGATGCTCGCCCGGCTGGTGAGCGAGGAGGTTTCGACGATTCGCCGCTGGCAGCGGCGCGGTTGGCTGGTGGCCACGCGCGAAGTCCGCCGGCTGCCGTACTTTGCATTTGAAGAAGTGGCCACCGCACGGCGCATTCAAGAGCTGCTGGCCGCCGGCATGTCGCCGGCCGCCGTGGGCAAAACGCTGGCGGCGCTAACGCGGCAGCTTCCCGAGGTGCGTCGCCCGCTCGCCGAGTTGTCGATCGTCGTACAAGGCAAGCAGCTTCTCGTGCGTGGCGAAGGGGGGCTCGTCGAAGCCGGCGGCCAATTGCGCTTCGACTTCGACGCGGCCGACGAGACCGCCGAAGCGACCGCTGTCATCCGCCAGATCGACTCGGTGCTCCACTTCGACCCGCGCACCGAATCGCCGCTCACGCCCGACGATCTGCTGTACAGCGCCGGGCAGCTTGAAGATCAGGGCGACTTACGGGCCGCGGCCGATGCGTATCGAGCGTCACTTGTTGCCGGTGGGCCGCGCGCCGAGACGTGCTTCCTGTTGGCCGAAACGCTCTACCGCTTAGGCGACCTGACCGCCGCCCGCGAACGCTACTACACGGCCATCGAGATCGACGACGACTATGTCGAGGCCCGACTAAACCTGGGCTGTGTGCTGGCCGAACTGGGCGAGCTGACCCTGGCGGTGAGCGCGTTCGAGGGGGCCCTGGCCTTCCACGACGACTACGAGGATGCCCACTACCATCTGGCTCGGACGCTCGATCGGTTGGACCGGCCGGACGAAGCTGTCCGCCATTGGGAGGCCTTTCTAGACTTGGCTCCGAACAGTCCCTGGGCCGATGAAGCCCGTGAGCGGTTAGAGCACTAAAGTATTGTGGCGCAGAGGGTTACCTTTTATGGTTGAAAGCCGTTCGGGGGCCGGATTTTGTGCGCTCGGAGGAATGCCGCTGCTTGGCAAACGGCGGCCGATGGCGTATCTTTCGTGTTACGTCGCACTCGCGGCGCGTTAATAAGGAACGGTAGACGGGCACTCTCGGGCGCAATTGGTGGCAGACTCCCGACGGATCTCCTTTCCTTGAGAGATCTTGCATACGGCAGCCAGACGCGCATGAGCGAATTTCTATTCCAGTACCATAAGGTTCACCCGACGACCTGGGTGTATCTGTCGTCGCTGCTCACGATCGGCCTGTTCTTCAAGTTCAGCCGGGTGTGGAGCGTGCGCAATCTCGATCTCCTGGGGCTGGTCATGCTCGCCCCGGGGCTGCTCATGGTCGAGTACGGTCTGGCCCAAAAGTCGCCGCAGATCGAGCAGTACGGCTATGTCTGGCTGTTCGTCACCGGGGCGCTGTTCATGATTCGTCTCCTGTTGGATCCGATCATGGTTCGCCGGCCGCTGTTGGAGCCGAATCTTTCGCCCGGCGGCATGACCTTCCTCGGCATCTCGGCGGTCATCTTCCTGTTGGCCAACGTGCTCAACAGCACCATGGAGCCTGACGATCTGGTAGGTGTAAAGAGTGCCGAACACGTGCAATCGCTGGAGTCGCCCGCGCCTGGCGAGGCGCAAGATCTTGCGGTGCATGGTCCTGGCTATCCGCTGTTGCACCTGCTGCCGACGCTTTCGACCCAGGCCTTGATGATCGACGCGCGCGATACCGAGCAGCAGCGCGACCTCGGGCGCGACCGCGTACGCGTGGCCACGGCCCGCATCACGGCCATCCTTTCGCAGTTGGCGATCGTGACCGGCATGGTGCTGATCGGCTATTACCACTTCAACAACATTCGTACCGGCATTGCCGCCTCCACGCTTTATTTGTTGTTGCCCTATAGTGCGCAGCTTTCCGGACGCGTGGGGCACGTGTTGCCTGCCGCGCTCTTGGTGTGGGCCGTCGTGACCTATCGCCGGCCGTTCATCTCCGGCGTGTTCATTGGCCTGGCGATCAGCGCGATTTACTACCCCGTGTTTCTCTTGCCGTTATGGCTCGGGTTCTACTGGCAGCGCGGCTTGCTTCGCTTCAGTCTGGGCGTGGCCGTCACGATGGTCATCACGGTTGCCTCGCTGGCGTTCATCTCCGATAGCTTTGCGACCTTCTGGGGCCACGTACAGCAGATGTTCGGCTGGACCAGCCTCGCGCCCGATCGGCTGGAAGGCTTCTGGGGCTTTGGCATCATCGAGCCAGCCTATCGTTATCCGGTGCTGGTGATGCTGGCGGCGTTCTGCCTGAGCCTGGCCGTCTGGCCCGCGCAAAAGAACCTCGGCACGCTGCTCAGTTGCTCGGCCGCGGTGATGTTGGCCACGCAGTTTTGGCTTCCCACGGGCGGCGGTCTTTACATGGCCTGGTATCTGCCGCTAATGCTGCTGACGATCTTCCGCCCGAACCTCGAGGATCGTGTCGCGCTATCGGTGCTGGGCGAAGGCTGGTTCCCGAAGCGAAAGCCCAAGTTTGGCGTCGTCCAGGCGGCCTGAACGTATGGCCCGGCTGAGAACGTTCTCGCCGGAGCCCCGCGATTTTGGGGGCATCACGTCCCGTCGCGCCGGGCGTTGAGCGTCGAAGGTTTGCGCTGCGTGACGTACCACTGCTTCCAGGCTTTAACGTCGTAGTTGAAGCTCGTGCCGTCGGTCAAATCGACGAGCGCTTGCAGCACGTCGCGATTCTCTTCGTCGCGTTTGATGGTTTCGGCGCCACTGCCGCCGAAGGTAAAGCCGCCCGGACCGCCCGTGCCGGGCGCGTTGCCAAACGTCGCGGCGGTTTGACCGGCTTGCCCCTTCTTGATGACGTAGGTGTGCGTTGTCACCAGGGCGTCGATCAGCGGTCCAACGGCCGATTCGTCGTTGAGTTTTCCCAAGGCCACGGCGGCCCGATTGATCACCGCGTTGTCTTTGTGCTTGAGGACTTGCACGTAGCGTCCGACGCCCTGGCGATAGCCGCGCGATACGACTTCATCGAGCGCCGCCAGCCGCACTTCTTCGTCTCCATCGAACAGCGAGACCGCGACCAGCACCTCCAGCGATGCCGGCACGTTGATCCGCCCGAGGGCCTGCACGTAGAGCAGCCGGATGTCTTGGCGCCGCTCGTCTTCCAGGAACTTCGTCAGCGCGCGAATGGCCACCGGATCGTCGATCGCCTTGATACCGGCGATCGCCTGCGCGGCTTTGTCGGTGCCGAGCCAGGCGCTCCACCGTTTGAGCTTGCTGTTCCATTCGAGCTGGGCGCGGTTGAGCTTGTCCTTGGCGACGAGCAACTCTTCTTCCTGCGGCAGAATCCACTTGCCCGGTGCGTGCTTCGAACGGATATACCCATTTTCGGCCATGACCTGCTCTTGGGTGACCCATCGCCGGCCGATCTGGCTGTAGCCCAGCGCATGTCGGGCCTTTTCATGATCGGGGTCGAGTTCCAAGATCCGTTGCAGATGCTCCTGCCGTTGGCGGCCAAGGCGGTTCGCCTGACACCACTCGGCCATTTTCCAGTGGCCATCGGCCGTGTCCGGGCAATCGCCGCGGTAGCGATCGTACTTCATCTCCGCGGCCGATTGGGGCTTTACCTCCACCACGTCGGTCGCGTCGAGCATCACGTGCCCGCCGCTGGCGGTCTTCACCACGAATGTCTTTCGCGGCGCCTCGTCCTTGTTTACCAGCTCCCCGCGCACTTCGCCCTGATTTTTCAGTACGAAAATGTCCGCCCGCGCAGCGCCCGCGCCACTCGCCGCGGCGAGCGCAAAGATAATCGCGTTGGTAAAGGTACGGTGCATGCCGCGGAAAAATCGGGCTGAAAACGAGGGTCGTGGCCGAGCCGCCACATCTTTCAGTATACTTGTCCTCATTCGTCGAGGCGAACTTCGCCCAGGCTCTGGGGGCAAGTCCGGTTGTGCGGATTTCGCGGCCTGTAGCCGGCGTTCCTCGACCGTTTCCAAACGCTCGGAGTCCAGTCATGAGCCAGGTTTCCGCCGAGCATCGTGCCACGGCTCCCCAGCGGGTGGCTTGCGCCGTGATCACGGTCAGCGACACCCGGACGCCCGAGACCGACTCGGGCGGGCAGACGGTTTGCGATCATCTTTCGGCCGCCGGCTTGGAAGTTGCTTGCCGCGAGATCATTCCCGACGACCCGGCCCGCCTGCGGCCGCTTCTGGAAACGCTGCGCGACGACGCGGCGATCGACGCGGTGTTGCTCACCGGCGGAACGGGCCTCTCGAGCCGCGATCAGACGTACGAGACCGTGATTTCGTTGCTCACCAAGCAGCTTCCTGGGTACGGGGAATTGTTCCGCATGCTCAGCTATCACGACGTGGGGCCGGCCGCCATGCTTAGCCGCGCGACCGGTGGTTTGATGCGGCAGACCGTCGTGCTCACGATGCCCGGCTCGCCAGCGGCCGTTCGGCTGGCGATGGAGAAGCTGATCGTTCCCGAGCTGCGCCATCTGGTGCGAGAAGCCCGCCGCTAGTGCTCCCGCTTGCGCGTTTGGCGTCACCCGAATAAAGCGGGTTGACGCGCTAGCAGGCTGCTGAAAAAGTCCGTCGAGAACTTTTTCAGCCTCGCGAAGTGCGGAGGTGAACTCCGCACCGCTTGCAAAATAACGACTTTACGTCGCTATTTGGAGAGCGCCTCCGTGCGATCTTATCAGGCCGCGGAGTTTTTCCGCAGCCTGCTAGCACGTCGAATTGCTCTTGGCCGCTGGCGGCTCGCCACGTTACAGTCACGGCCCATTTTCTCGTCAGGCTTGCGGCGCGCACGACGCGCGCGGCGGGTTTCGTGATCAACGTGCCCACGGAGGGGTGTCATGCGCAAGTTCCTCGCTCTCGTTGTTGGTCTTGCGACGGCCGGCGTGGGCTGGCTGTTTACCAACAACTTCAAGATCGAGGGTCTCGATCAGATCACTTTCACGCCGCGCCAGGAGGCGCCGGCCGAGCCCGGCCAACTTGGTTTGCCCGGCGTGCAGCGTGCCGGCAGCGCCATTCGCGTCGCGTCGTTCAATATCCAAGTGTTCGGCGAGAGCAAAATGTCGAAGCCCCGCGTCGTGGCGCTGCTGGCCGAGATCGTGCGCCAGTTCGACATCGTCGCCGTGCAGGAAATTCGTGCGAAGCAGAACATCCTGCCGCAGTTCGTCGACATGGTGAACGCCACGGGCCGGCACTACGACTACGTCATCGGCCCGCGGCTGGGACGGACCTCGAGCAAGGAACAGTATGCGTTCATCTTCGACACGGCCAGCATCGAAATCGACCGCACGGCGCTCTATACCGTGGCCGATCCCGACGATCTTTTGCACCGCGAGCCGCTGGTTGGCTGGTTTCGCGTGCGCGGTCCCTCGCCGGACGAAGCGTTCACCTTTTCGCTCGTGAATATCCATACCGATCCGGACGAAACCAAGACCGAGCTCGATGCCTTGGCCGACGTGTTTCGCGCGGTGCGCAACGACGGCCGCGGCGAAGACGATGTGATCATCCTCGGTGATCTGAACGTCGACGAACGCAAGCTCGGCCGGCTGGGGCAAATTCCAAACATCACCTGGGCCATTACCGGCGTGGCCACCAACACCCGCGGCACTAAGCAGTATGACAACCTTGTGTTTTCCGAGGTGGCCACGGCCGAGTACACCGGCCGTTGGGGCGTGTTCGACATGATTCGCCAGTTCAATCTGACGACCGAAGAAGCCCTGGAGATTTCCGACCACTTGCCGGTCTGGGCCGAATTCTCGCTTCGCGAAGGGGGCATCCCCGGCCGCGTCGCCACGCGCCCGTTCAACGCGACCACGCGCTAGGCATTCTTCCCTCGCGTCGCGAAGTATCTCGCGTTTCGTCTTTCGGCGTTCTTCGTTGCGGCGGGCGCCGCGTTTACGATCGATGCCGTGCGCCGCTGCCCGATTTACTTTCAATTCGACGATGTCTTGACCGTTCGCTATTTGTTTCACGAACGGACCGTTCGTCGAGGAGATGTGGAGGCGATTGGTTATAAGCCCCGTTCGACCACGATCGGCGGGGGCACTACGATCCCGCTGACCGCCAACGATGCCCTCGTCGACGAGACGCCGCGTTGACCGTAGAATCGCTGCCCAGCGCTCGCGCTTTCGGTTAGAATCGTGACCTATGATGATTCCCACCGCCCGCTTCGAAGAGGCCCTGGCCTACGCCACGCGGCTGCACGCCCAGCAGCGCCGCAAATGCACCAACGTGCCGTATATCGCGCACCTGCTCTCGGTCGCGGCGATCGTCCTGGAGAACGGCGGCGACGAGTACGAGGCGATCGCGGCCTTGCTGCACGACGCA
>CAZRCI010000018.1:0-109241 GCA_964598535.1 uncultured Planctomycetaceae bacterium
GCCTGCCGCCGCTGGTTGTGCAGGTTGTCCAAGCCGGCTCGAAGCAAGCTCTTTTCTGAAGAGGAGGCAGCAAGGCAAGCTCAAAATACGGGCACTGCTGGCAAGCCAGCAGTGGCACCCAAACAAGACCGCGGGTGCCGCGCCGGAGGGGCGATTGCGGCTCGCATGCGCGGGGAAATTTTTCGTGATGGCGGCGCGGGCGTGTTGGGGAGGAGAGATTTCGCCCTGGCAGGGCTGGGGATGCGCGGTTGGGCGAATCTCATTCCCTGGGCGAGGCCCAGGGCTGGCATGTCCCACGCCTGCGGCATGGGGCGAAGCCACTGGGTGCCACTGCTGGCTTGTCCAGCAGTGCTCTTTCCGGATTTCACCTTGCACGCTGCGGATCAAAACGAGCTTGCCTCGTGAGGCCTGCCGCCGCTGGTTGTGCAGGTTGTCCAAGCCGGCTCGAAGCAAGCTCTTTTCTGAAGAGGAGGCAGCAAGGCAAGCTCAAAATACGGGCACTGCTGGCAAGCCAGCAGTGGCACCCAAACAAGACCGCGGGTGCCGCGCCGGAGGGGCGATTGCGGCTCGCATGCGCGGGGAAATTTTTCGTGATGGCGGCGCGGGCGTGTTGGGGAGGAGAGATTTCGCCCTGGCAGGGCTGGGGATGCGCGGTTGGGCGAATCTCATTCCCTGGGCGATGCCCAGGGCTGGCATGTCCCACGCTTTTGGCGTGGGGCGAAGTGTTGGACGCCTGCGGCGTGGGGGATGGAAACGGCTCTCGCAGCATCCACCATGCTGGAAAAAGCGCGCAACATCAAAAAGCGCGCTTCGAGGGTTCGCGGCGATGATTGATTTTGCGCCGCGGACTTATTGGTCCGCGACCGTGATCTGGATCGGCCGCGTCGTAACAAAATCCACGCCGTTGAATTTCACCGCGGCCTTGACGTTGAATTTGAACGTGCCCGCGGTGGCATCTGCCGGAATCTCGAAGCTGATGTTGCCGTCGGTCGCGTCACCGGCAATGGCCGCGGCGGTGGGCTTGATGCCCTTGACGTCGCCCACCGGAGCGACCTCCAGCGGAACGTCGCCCGTGTAACCGGCGCGTCTTGCGACCTTGACCGGCAGCTCGAGCGTACCGCTAGGCTGGGCCGTGGCTTGCGAGGCCACTTCGAGCGTCACGGGAGAATCCAGCACCTTGATCGTGACCGGCGTCGAGGGGAAGGCGACGTTCACGTCCTTCGGCGCCGCGGCTTTTTGCACGGCGGCCAATTCCTTATCGACCGCGGCTTGCGTAGCGACGGCTTGCTTGGCCTTGGCTTCCGCCTCGGCTGCGGCTTTTTCCGCGTCGGCTTTGGCCTGGGCAACTTCGGTCATCTGCTTTTCGGCGGCAGCGACCGCCTCGGCCGCGGCTTGAGCCTTGGCCTGCGCTTCGGCCAACTGCTTGGCAGCCTGCTCGGCGGCTGTTTTCGCTTGCGCCAACGCGCCCGATGCTTCGTTCGCTTTGGCTTCGACGGCCGCCTTGGCGTCGGTCGCCGATTTGGCAGCGCCGTTGAGTTCGCCCACCAGTTTGTCGAGCGCCGTCTTTCGGGCTTGCACGATGGCTACGGCCTCGGGGTTCCGCGCGTAATTCGCAACCGACGCCGCGGTCAGCGCGAGCGAGTACGTGCCTGGCGGTGTGTTGGCGCCGAGCACCAGTTCCAGGTTGCCTTCGGCCGTTTTGTCATCGAGCGTCAATGTCGGAGGACGAACGCCGGGGGGCAAGGGAAATGGCGTGAGTGTGACCGCGCCTTTGAACTCGCCGCGGCGCGCCAGTTTTACCGGAATCTGTACCTTGGCGGCTTTAACCGTTTCGAGCGGCGCGTCGCCCGCCGTGCCGACCAGGAACGGCGCGGTCTCGCTTCCGCTGACGGCCACGGCCAGACTGCGCGCCAGCCGCGCGCGCGGCGTTACCGCGTTCAGGACGCCGCCCCAGACCATCGTCGCGTGCCGGGCGGCATGGCTGACTTCCTGCCCCGCGATTTGGGCTTTGCCCAGGATCGTGAGCAGGCTATTCCCCGCCGGGGCATCTTCAGCGGCCGTGAGCACCAGTTGGCCGACGTCCTGGCTGGGACCGATCGTGATCGGCGCCGCCGACACGCCCGGAGGCAAGCCGGTCGCGATGACTTCGACGGGACCGTTGAATCCGTCGCGGCGGAACACCAGCACGTCGATGACTTCGGCGCCGCCCTTACGGAGCAGGGGGCTCCAGACCGTCGGCGGATTCTGCAATGGGTTGTTGTTGTAAGGAAGCAGCCGGGGCTTGGCGATCAAGCGGAAGTCGGGCCGTTCGGGACGCAGCACGAGCCGATATTGAAGACTCGGGTCGACGGTCGCGTAACTGGCCAGGTTGCGCACCTGAATGCGATAGGTTCCCTCGGCGGGCGCGACGAAGCGCGTCGCCGCGTCGTCGGTCTTCATGTCGTAGATCGCCATGCCACGCCGGGTTTGGCCCTCGGGATTCGCAAGGAAGTCGTCGACGGCGGCGAGCTCCTTGACCTCTTCGCCCTGGTCGGTGGTGGTGACCTGTTGAATCACCAGCGAGGGATCGGTCGGCAGGCCGAGCCGCTGCGAGATGATTTCGATCCACAGCACGTCGCCCTTTTTGGCGTCGAAGGCGTACCAGTCGGGATCGGGCTGCGGGCCGAAGCTGCCGGCGACCTCGCAGTTGGGCTCCAGCTTTTGGGCCTGACTCGGCTGGTCGTTCGGCTCTTGTTCGCGAACGACCGGCGCCGTGGCAAACCCGAGCAGCAGGCCATTCGACGGCCCGTGCGGGCCGGGCAGCCGATAGGTAAGGCCGTCGATCGAGGATTCTTCGGGTTCGATGACATTGGCGAAATCCAACTGCCGGGACGCATCGCCCTCGGGCAGCGCAATGTCGACGACCAGCGCTTCGAGCTTCTTTCCGTCAGCGGTTACCAGATCGGTTGGTTGGCCTCCCGGCAGGTTACGGCCGTACAGCGTGTAGGGGCTCGTCGTACCCGGCAAACCCATCGGCGGCACGGCAAAGTCGAGATGCGGGTCCGTGTGGATCGTAAGGCGGTAAAAGTAGTCTGTGCTTCCGGCGAAGAGAAAATCATGAACCTCGACGTAGTAATCGCCATCGGCCGGAACCGTGAAATCGAGGACCGGATCGCGCCGCTGGACGTCTCGGCTGCGGTCCAGTTCCTTACCTTGCGCGTCGTACAGCACGAGTGAAGGGTCCATGCGCGAATCGATACGATAAGCCCAGCAATCGGCAATGATTCGCTGACCGGCTTTGGCTGTGAGCTTGTAATAATCTTGATCGCCGGCCGCATTCGAGCGTCCGTTGACGACCGTCCCCAAGGAGACCGTCGTGGCTTGCTGGAGTGTATTGTTGGGTTCCTGCTCGGTGTGTTCCTCACGCGAACCGATCACGAACGAACGTGGGTTGGAGACGCCGTATTTGCCGACGGCGCGAACCTCGCAGATACCCAGCGGAGCGTCGGCTGCAATCGTCAGCGTGAACTGCCCCGGCACGGGCTGCGGACCTTCCTGGCCAAGGCCGGGTGCTTGGGTCACTTGAGTGGCGGTAATGCCGGGGGCCGTGAATTGGAGCTCCGAGGCGTCGTCCAGGTCTTCGCCCGCAATCGTGACGTTGACGCTCGTGCCCTGTTTGGCCCCTGGTGGGAAGACGCTATACAGTCTTGAAACAGGGAGCTGCGCGTCGGCAGGCGCCGCGACCATTCCCAGCAGCAGGGCCGCATAGCCAAAGGTTCGTAGAGCACGGGAGCGGGGCATGGTAGTCCTCCGATTCGTTGGACACGAAGCGGCTGGCGAAGGGGGAACGTTCGATAGTTCGTCCGGAGCGAACATCCGTGGGTCTCCGGTTGGGCGTTGAGGCGGGTAAAGCGGTGAGGATCGTTCCACGAGGCGGGACTTCCGGCGGACCGGCCTACCGAGAGCCGCCTCGATTATGGTCCGAGGGAGTGTCGATTGCAACACGCCCCGAGTTCCGGCCTACCAAGCGTTAAGGCTGACGCTCCCTTGTGTTACGTCGCGCCGGTCGGCTAAACTCCCGGCTTTCCAGCCCCGCTCTCCAACCTGCGCAGGTGTGTCCATCCATGAGTAAGCGTCCCACGGTCGTGATTACCGACTTTGTCGCCGGTCCCCTCGAAATCGAACGCCGCGTGCTTGGCGAGATCGCCGACATCGTGGCGCTCGACGCTTACAGCGAGGATGAAATCCTCGCACGCATCGCTGACGCGGACGCGATCATGATGTATCACACCGTGTCGATCACCGAACGCACGATCTCGCGGCTCAAGCACTGCAAGGTGATCGTGCGCTGCGGCGTGGGCTATGACAATGTCGATTGGCGTCTGGCGCGCAAGCACGGCATTGACGTGTGCAACGTGCCTGATTACGGCACCGAGGAGGTGGCCGACTCGGCGATTGGCATGATGCTGACCCTCACGCGAGGCATCCACTTATTGAATTCCCGCTTGCGTGACAATCAAGGAGAATGGCTCTACAAGCAGGCCTATCCGATCTCGCGGTTGCGCGGCAAGGTGTTTGGCGTCATCGGGCTGGGGAGAATTGGATCGGCGGCCGCGCTGCGTGCGAAGGCACTTGGCATGGAGGTGATTTTCTACGATCCCTATGCTCCGGATGGCCGGGACAAGGCTCTGGGAGTGCGTCGCGTCGAAACTCTGGACGAACTGCTCGCGCAATCGCACGTCGTTAGCGCGCACTGTCCGCTGACGTCGGAGACGTACCACATCATCGGCAAGGAGCAGATTGCCAGGATGCCTCGGGGGGCGTTTTTGGTGAACACCTCGCGCGGCGGCGTGGTGGACGTTACCGCTATTCCAGACGCGTTGGCGTCGGGGCATCTGGCCGGAGCGGCGATCGACGTGCTCGAAATCGAGCCTCCGGCGGACGACCACCCGCTGCTTGTGGCGTGGCGCGACCCGAACCATCCCGCGTACGATCGCTTGATCCTCAACCCGCACTCGGCGTTCTATTGCGAGGAGGGCATGGTGGAAATGCGCGCCAAGGGAAGCGAGTCGTGCCGGCGAGCGTTGCTGGGCTTGCCTCAGAGGAACGTGGTGAATCCCTAGCGTCGGAGGAAGTTGGCGAACGGCCTGCCTTCGCTAGCAGGCCGCTGCTTTTTTCAGCAACCTGTGAGTGCCAGCACGGGCGTTAATCCGCGTCCAGCCTGGCCGGTGGGGTGTTCGCGCCGGTAAGCTTGACGGCGAGTTCTTCCTTGATCGCGATGCCGCTGGTGCCTTGCGCGACCATTTGATCGGCCAGCGCCAGAAGCCTCGCCGCGGCTTGTTCGGGAGGGACGCCCCGGACGTGAATGTTCGAGATCAGATTGCGCTGCGCATCGGTGTGGCCGGGCTCCGGCCGGTAGGCCATATATGCCGAAAGGCTCTCGGCGGTCGCCAGGCCGGGACGCTCGCCGATCAGAAGCAGCGCAATGCGCGGCCGGAGCAGCGAGCCCACGTCGTTCAAGATGCCGACGCGGCAGTGGCGAATCACGAACGTTTGGCCGAGGGACCAGTTGCGCGCTTGGGCGCCCTGCGCCAGGAATGGAAGTAGGGTCGGAACTTGCTTGACGACGGCGGCCGCGCTTAGACCGTCGCCGATGAGAATCTGCAAGTCGGGATCTCCAGGGCACCGATCGATGATGGTGGCGCGGGCGGCGTCAGGAAGCAGCCTTCCCAATTGCGGGCGCTGGAGATATTCCGCCTTGTCGCGGGCCTGGGTTTGCACCTCGAATAGTTGGTATGCGTGTTGAAACGCAGTGTCGAAGCCTCGGGCGAGGTCAAGCTCCGAGTGTACCGCATCGACGGCAATCGCATGGTCTTCACGCAGCTCGAGCTGGGTGGCGGTGCGATAGGCGGTTCCCGCGCGCCCCACGACCAACCGTGCCGGGGTGCGCGCACGCAGCGCGTCGAGCGCTTGCGTTCCCTGATTCGCGGGTCGCGGTTGCAGATCATGGGTCATGAGACATCGAAAGCGGTGGTAAAGGATTTATGCGCTGTCGACCGAGCCAACGAGCGTTTGGAGCTCGCCGACGAGCGGATGGGCGGCTGGATCACCGAGGGCCAATTGGCCGTTCACGAAAATGCCTCGTTTTTCGAGCCAGGCTCCGAACTCCGGCGCAGGGCGCAGGCCGAACAACCGCCGCATGGCCGCGCCGTCGTGGTAGCTGGTCGATTGATAGCTGAGCATCACGTCGTCCGCGCAGGGCACGCCCATGAAGTAGTTGCAGCCGGCGGCGGTGAGCAGCACGAGCAGATTGTCGGCCGAGTTCTGGTCGGCCTGGGCGTGGTTCGTGTAGCATACGTCGCACCCCATGGGCAGTCCCAGCAGTTTGCCCATGAAGTGATCTTCGAGCCCGGCGCGAATGATTTGCCGCTCGTCATAGAGATATTCGGGGCCGATGAAGCCGACCACGGTATTGACCAGGAACGGATTGAACGCGCGGGCAACGCCGTATGCCCGGGCTTCGAGCGTGAGCTGGTCGATGCCGTGATGGGCTTCGGCCGAGAGCGCGCTGCCTTGGCCGGTCTCGAAGTACATGACGTTGTCGCCGGCCCAGGGGACGCCGCGCGTGGCGTGATGTTCGAGCGTGCGCTCGCGGCCTTCGCCCAGCAGGCCGAGCGTGATGCCGAAGCTGGCGTTGGCGGCCTCGGTGCCGGCGACGGACTGGAACAGCAAGTCGACGGGCGCGCCGCGCTCGATGGCGGCGAGCTGAGTCGTGATGTGGGCCAGCACGCAGTGTTGCGTGGGCGCGCCGCTGACGCTGACCAGCCGATCGAGCGTGCGCAGGATCGCGGCCACGGTGTCGACGGACTCGATCGCGGGGTTCACACCGATCACGGCATCGCCGCAACCATAGAGTAGCCCCTCGACGGCGGAGAGGAGAATTCCGCCCAGGTCGTCGGCCGGATGATTCGGCTGGACGCGGATGCCGAGCACGCCTTGCTCGCCGAGCGTGTTGCGGCAGCGGGTGACGTTACGAATCCTGGCCGCGGCAAGGATCAGATCCTTGTTGCTCATCAGCTTGGCGGCGGCCGCGGCCATCTCGGGCGTGATCGCCTGCTGCACGCCGGCGATCACCTCGCCGGTGGTCGCGTCGTCGAGCAGCCACTCGCGGAACTCGCCGACGGTGAGACCGGCCAGTGGCGCGAAGGTGGCTTCGTCGTGCGCGTCGAGGATCAGCCGGCTGACTTCGTCGCTCGCGGGATCGATGAGCGGTGTGTCGAGGATCTCGCGGAGCGTGATGTCGGCCAGGACGCGTTTGGCGGCCACGCGCTCCCGCTGGTCGCCGGCGCCGATACCAGCCAGCGCGTCGCCCGACTTTTCTTCATTGGCCTTGGCAAACACCTCGGCCAGGGTGGCGAACATATAGCGCTGATGGCGAACGGTCGTGGAATAAGTCATGCCGGTATTCTAATGAGGCGGCCGGACTGTGACGAGTTGCTGGGGAAGTGTTGGCGGGCTGATCTTGCGATCGCAGTCGTACGGGCAATACAGCCCCAGGTCATCCCCCTCGTAGTGCGTATGCACGCCTGGAAGCTGGCAATGTTCCGCACCCTGATTTGCCTTGCAGTGTTTTCGATCCTTATCCCAGCACTTCGCGTGGACAGTATCTACGTCTCGCGCGTGCGCCGCATCTTGCCCGATGGGTCCGTGATGCCGTTCGCGTCGCACTTGGGATCGGTCGGTTTTCTGACGGTGGTTGTGCCGGAGCCGGCTAGCGTCGTTCAGGGCTCGCTTGGTCTGGTGGCCGCGACTTGGATCGCGTTTCGACGGTCGCGCATGGTGGGGGGACGGTTGATTCTCGGGTGGCACGTCTCTGAGCCTGTGCGAAGGGCGTGGTCAAGCGTGTGGCAGCACGCCCTTCGCAGGCTCATGGCGTGCCACCTTTTTGGTCGGTGTCACCCTTGCGGTTGGTGCCACACTTTTGGTCGGTCAACTCGAAATTCAAAGCGTGACGTTACACGAGTGTGCGACCGCTTTTGTGGGGCGGACTCGATCAATTCGTCGGGCATGTTGCGACAGCCTCACTCGAGCCGCCGGATTTTCTTTCGGCTTTTCCGTTAGCACGGATACCATACGGCGATGGGCGGCGAGCAATTCGATTTTGACTATCTCATCATCGGCTCCGGCTTTGGCGGCAGCGTCTCGGCGCTGCGGCTGGCGGAGAAAGGGTATCGCGTCGGCGTGCTCGAACGCGGCAAACGTTGGCAAGCCGCCGATTTTCCGCGCACGAACTGGAACTTGCGGAAGTTCTTGTGGGCGCCGCTCGCCCGCTGCTTTGGTATTCAGGCCATTACCGTGCTGCGTGACGTGATGATCCTGCACGGCACGGGCGTCGGCGGCGGAAGCCTGGTCTATGCCAATACGTTGTTGATTCCGCCGGACGTGGTGTTTGAAGATCCTCGCTGGCGAAAATTGGGCGATTGGAAGGCCCGTCTTGCGCCGCATTATGCGACCGCGCGGCGAATGCTGGGCGCGACGACCGCGATCTGCCCGACCGAGACGGACCAGATGCTTCGCGAGATTGCCGCGGACATGGGCGTTGGAGAAACGTGGCGGCCCACGCAAGTCGCGGTTTATTTTGGCGAGGCCGGCAAGACCGTGGGCGATCCTTATTTTGGCGGCCAGGGGCCGCCGCGCACCGGCTGCACGCAATGCGGCGGCTGCATGGTCGGCTGCCGTTATGGCGCGAAAAATACGCTCGACAAGAACTACCTATACTTTGCCGAGCAGTTGGGCGCGGTCATCGTTCCGGAAACCGAGGTGCTCGACATCCGCGAGCGCGAGGGGGGCGGATATGAGATCGAGACTCGCCGGATTACCGACCTCGTGTTCAAACGCCGGCGCACCTACCGGGCACGCGGGATCGTGCTTTCGGGCGGCGTGCTGGGCACGGTTCCGCTGCTGCTCAAGTGCAAGCAACGCGGCTCGCTGCCACGCCTGTCCGATCAATTGGGCAACTATGTGCGCACCAATAGCGAGGCGCTGGTCGGCGCCAAGAGCCGCCACGCGGACGTGGATTACTCGCGCGGCGTGGCCATCGCCTCGGGCTTTCATCCCACGCGGGACACGCACATCGAGATGGTGCGTTACGGGCGGGGGCAAGATTTCATGGCGCTGCTGACCACGGTGATGACCAGCTCGGGCGGGCCTTGGCCGCGGCCGTTGCCTTGGCTGGCCGAGATCGTTCGCCGGCCGTTGAAGTTTTTGCGCGTGGCGAACCCCTTCGGCTTCGCTCGCAAGACGGGTATTCTGCTGGTGATGCAGACGCTTCCCAGCCATATGAGCCTGAAATTGCGGCGGCGATGGTTCTGGCCGTTTTCGCGCCGGATCGATTCGGTTTGGGATTCCCCCGAGCAGGTGCCTAAAGTGATTCCGATGGCCAACGCGGTGGCCGAGCGACTGGCCGAGAAGATGGACGGCGATACGGTAGGAGGGTTGGGCGAGGTCTTGTTGAACTTGTCCTCCACCGCCCATATCCTAGGAGGTTGTCCGATGGGGGCCGACGCCACGGAAGGCGTCATCGACAACGTTGGCCGGGCATTCGGATATGATAACTTTTACGTTGCCGATGGCTCGGTCGTGCCCGTCAATCTGAGCGTGAATCCGAGCTTGACGATCTGTGCCCTGAGCGAGTGGATCGCCAGCCACATTCCGCCGAAAGAGACCCTTGCAGAAAAACAGCCAGCAGGTGTGATATGTCCACGATGATCGAGCGTATGCAGCAGCCTCCCACGCCGGCCGGGCAGTTGGATCAGGCCGTCTCGGAACTCGCGGCCGCCCGCGCTCGCCTGACGGCCACTTCGCTCGCCGAGCGGCGCGCGCTGATGGAAGCGTGCTTGGACCGGCTGGTGGAGTTGGCTCCGCGTTGGGTGGACGCCGCGTGCGAGGCCAAGGGCATTCCGGCGGGGAGTCCGCTGCGCGGTGAAGAAGTGGCGGCCGGCGTCGTGGCAACCGCCCGGCACTTGCGATTGTTGATCGACAACTATACGGCGGTCGCGCGGTTGGGGCACATTCCGTTGCCGGCCGCGCCGATCACGCTGCCGGACGGCTCGCTGGGCGTGCAGGTGATGCCGGTGCGTGGGCTTTTCGACGCGTTGGTCTTCGCGGGTTTTCGGGCGACGGCGGTTCTGGGGCCGGAAGTATCGCGCGAGGACCTCGACAAGCTGGGCGCGCATCTGAAGCATCTTCCGCCGGCCAAGACGGTGCTCGTGCTGGGAGCGGGCAACGTCTCCAGCATTCCGGCCACGGACGCGATCTCCAAGATCTTTCAGGAAGGGCACGTCGTGCTCTTGAAGATGAATCCCGTCAACGAATATCTGGGGCCGATCTTCGAGCAGCTTTTCGCGCGGCTGATCGAACTGGGGTTCTTGCGAATTATTTACGGCGGCGCGGACGTGGGCGCGGCGGCCGTTTCGCACGCGGCGATCGACGAGGTTCACATCACCGGATCGATCTACTCGCACGACGCCATCGTGTGGGGGCCGGCTGGGCCAGAACGCGAACGCCGGATGCGCGACAACGACCCGGTGCTGCGCAAGCCGATTACTAGCGAGTTGGGGAACGTCAGCCCTTGGATCATTGTGCCGGGGCCGTACTCCGACGCGCAGCTCAGGTTTCAGGCCGAGAACGTGGCGGCGTCGATCGCCAATAACGCCTCGTTCAATTGCGTGGCCACCAAGATGATCGTCACCTGGAAGAACTGGCCGCAGCGGCAGCAATTTTTGAACTATGTCGAAGAGACGCTCGGGCGTGTTCCTCTGCGCAAGGCCTACTATCCCGGCGCCCATGAACGCTACGCCAAGTTCACGGGCCAGCCGCCGGCGACGCCCGCCGGTGGAGAGTTGCCGTGGACGCTGATCCGCGATGCGAATTCGGATACGATGCCGGTGCTGTATTGCGAGGAGTCGTTCGTCTGCGTGTGTGCCGAAACGGCGCTGGAGGCGGCGAGCGAGTTCGAGTTCGTCGAGCGGGCTGTGGATTTCGCCAATGACCGGCTATGGGGCACGCTCAGCGCGGCGATCACCGTGCATCCCAGCTTCCGTAAGGATCCGCAGGGGGCCAAGAGCATCAACAATGCGTTGACGAATCTGCGGCACGGAGCCATCGGAGTCAACCACTGGCCCGCGCTGGTCTATGCGATGATGAGTCCTCCGTGGGGCGGCTTTCCCAGCGGGACCCTCGCGGACGCGCAGAGCGGTATCGGCTCGGTCCACAATACGTTCATGCTCGAACACGTCCAGAAGACGGTGCTCGAAGGGCCACTGACAATCTGGCCCAAGCCATTCTGGTTTCCCACGCATCGGGCTCCGGAGCCGATCGCCTGGAAAGTGCTTGACCTGTATCACCGGCCCTCGGGTTGGAAGATCCCGGGGCTGGTGCTGGGCTCGCTCAAGGGGTGATGCCCGTTTCGCAGGCCGCTGAAAAAAGTCCGTGGTGCCTTTTTTCAGTCTCGCGAAGTGGGGAACGCATCGCTGCGAGCCTTACTCGTGGCCACTGCAACAGGGAGAGTCCTGGCCGCGCCGTTTTTCCAACTCGACGACATTGCCTTTTTTGTTGTATTCGACGCGGTTCATGAAGTTGCGCATCAACATGATGCCCCGTCCGTTCGGGCAATCGATGTGGTCGGCGTCGGTACAGTCGGGAACCGCCTTGAGATCGAAGCCTTGACCTTGATCGGTAATCTTGATCCAGATCTTTTCGGGCGTTGAGCGGCAAATGACGTGCACCTGCTTGTTGCAATCGAGGCAATTGCCGTGCTTGATGGCGTTGACAACGGCCTCTTCGAGGGCCAGCCGAATGCCAAACATCTGCCGCGAGTCCCAGTCCTCGCTTTGGAATTTGGAAAGCAGTTCCTCGAGCACCTGGTGACCTGAGTTCAGGTCGCTGGGAATGGTTCGCTCGTAGGTCCAGGTCATCAGTTCGTCAGCCATCTCACACCACTTGTCGCGCCACGTAGCGAACCGCCATTCCTGCTCATCGGGCCAGACGCCGGCCGTTGTTGGTTCAAGCTCGGTTTGCGAACGCTACGAGCTTTGCCAGGACTGGGATCCGCCTCCCCGTTCACTGTCAGAAAATGTGTTGCCGACACCATTGGCCGTTCAATGCTCAGAAGCTGGCCAAGGCGTCTGCCTCGTCGTCTTTAATGTCGAAAAGCTTATTCAGCTTGGTGATCGCGAAGACTTCGTAGATCTCTGGCCGGATATTGCTGAGCTTCAGCTTGCCACCATGAGATTTGACTTTTTTGTCCAGCGTGATGAGTTTGCCGAGCGCTGCGCTGGAAAGAAACTCAACCGATGAAAAATTCAGCAGCAAGCTTTTGCGATTTTCTTCCTCGACAAGCTGAAACAGCTCTTGTCCCAGTTCCTGGATATTGGCTTCATCGAGAATCTTTCGATCGACGAAGCGGACCACCGTCACGTCGCCGACTTCTGTCAGTTGCAACCGCCGATGAACGGCCATTAAACGTGCTCCTCATTCCACGGCTCGCAAGTCGCCCGCCCGAGCGGCGGGGCAAGACCTTGTCCGTTTGTTAAGTTCTAGGCTCTGGCAAGGGCCTCCTGCGTTCTTGGGTCCGCAGTGGTCGCATCGCCCTAATTGTAATTGCGGCAAATGGTTCCGCAAAAATGGTATCATACCGGGTGGGCGTGTGCTGTCAAGCTAACGTCTGTTCGCGTACCGACTTACGGCGGAATCAATGGCCGCACGCCCCGAGCAATCGGCGCAGCTCTCCAGAGGAAGTGGTTGGAATCGACGTTGCGGGCCGAGTTCGGCGATGTCAGGCCTGGGGGATGAACACCCGGTGTTCCAGAGCGATTGCCAGCGGGTCGGCGTCGATTGGGCCGAACCCAATTGGATAGTGACGCCGCCAGCCTTCGGCAAACTCAAAACGTCCCGACAACCGGCCAACCTCCCGCGACAGGTCGTGCATGGTGGTTAGATAAGAGTCGAACCCCTGGCTCGTATCGAGCCATTGTTTTTGGCTGGCGTGGCAGGCGAGCATCGCGGTTTTCGTTTCCAGCACGCTGCCAATGTCGACATACATGCCGGGGCGAACCAGGTTGCCCAGCGGATCGCGGTTGCCGTGCGGTTGGGCGTGATAAACCGTAACAGATTGCTCGACCGGTGGCCGGGGTGGGACGGTGGGATAGTTGGGCATGCCGCGGGCGAACGCCGCCGTGAGGGCCAGGCGGCAGGCATTCATATGGTCTTCCATGTAGTCGACCGGCGAGTGGACGAGCAGAATTTCCGGGGCAACTTCGCGCATCACGGCTGCCAAGCGCGTGAGTGTGTCGTGGTTGTAGAAAATTTCCAGGTCATTCACGAGGCTTTCATGGAAGACCGCCCGGATCGAGGCCGCCGCGGTGCGAGCCTCGATTGCGCGAATCGCCGCGGCCTGTTCGGCCGTGTGCTCGGTAGAGCCGCAACAACCGTTGGCGATATTCATGTAATGCAGTTCGTAGCCCGCTTCGCCCAGAAGTAGCAAGGTGCCGGCCATCACGAATTCGATGTCATCCGGATGGGCCGCCACGGCAAACGCCCGGGGCTTTCTCTCGCCATACATGGCGTTTTACCTCTCAGCAGGAATGGACGTGAATACCATCAGCCGCGGATTCGGTTATAGCAAGTGGGGCGCGGGCTGGCACCTGCCGCTTAGCGCGACAGAGGTTGAGACGCCGGTTCTTTTGGCACGGCCGCCTGGAGGGCATCGAGCTCGACGCGGACTACCTCGACCGTCTGCTTCTCTCTCGAATAGGCGACGTATAGCGATCCGTCGTGTTCGATCATGTGCGGATACTGCACGGATTCGTACGGTGCGGAATGCCGCGGACCGCGCCAAGCAACGCCCTCGAGTCGCGCTGGAACAGGCAAGCGGAACAGATGCTGGAACACGAGCCCATCGGGAGAAACAGAAAGACACAAGGGCTCGCGTCGCTCGGGATTGGCGTTCGAGGCGAGTACCCAGTAGCCGCGACTAGTTTGCAGACCGTGGAACTTGCTCGTGGCGTCCGGAAAGTTCGTGCGAACCGGGGTGCTCCACGTGCGGCCGTGGTCGACGGAAAAACTTCGCAGCAGACGGCCGGATTTGCTGTTGTCGCGAAACAGGCCAACGATCTCGCCGCCCGGCAACAACCACCAGTAGGGTTCTTCCGGAGAACCGCCGCCGGGCAGGCGGTATTCTGAAAACGGAATGACTTGCCAGTTGTCGATCGCCGTGAGGCCGCCGATGAGCATCGACACGCTTCGGTCGGAGGCCCGGCGCGACATCATCCATTCGCCCGTCGCCAGCTTCTTGGGCGGAAAATTATTCAGCGCGTTGTCGAAAACGCGCCCCGCCGGCTGCCATGATTGGGTGTCGTCGCTCCAGCGGAATGCGACAAGCTCCAGGTCGCCATCGTGAAATGCCGGCGCTTCGTAGAGGCTTGCCAGCGCCAGCAACTCGTCGCCGCGAACCCAGAATCCGCGGGCAATGTAGCCATAGCCATCGCGCGGCGGGGGCGCCAACACACGCGGCTCGCTCCAGGAGAGTCCGTCGCGACTGGTGGCGAACTGGAGGTGTTGACGGGCTCGGTCTTCAATGACGGGGCCGTGGCTCCAAAAACACCAGAAACGCCCGTCGTGATAAACGAGATAGTTATGCAACCGGAATTGCCAGCGCTCGTCACCAAGGCTGACGATGCCGTGATCGCCGGGCAGCTCGGGAAGCATGGCGAATTCGATCCGCGCGGGATCGACGCCCGTCGATGTCAAGTCGAGCATGAGCGGCGACTGGGGATGCGTGTGCGGATCGGGACGCGGCGGTTTCTCGGCCTGGCCGGCTCGCGGGCTTACGAGCAGCATCAACGCGAGGAGCGGCAAAACGTTCAAGCGGCGAGTCATAACGGGTCGGTCGGCGGGGTGTCCGTACAAAAACGGAACTGCTATTTGACTCGCTGACGCTGCCCTGTGCAAACCGTGACCGGTTTCGATTATTCCGCCGCTGAAACATCGAATCCCAGCTCGGCGACGACTTGCAGGAGCCAGGCACGAATCCGATCTTCGGTCAGGTCGGCTTCGTTGTCTTCGTCGAGTCCCAGGCCGAGAAAATGGGACTCGTCGTAAAGTCCCTGAGACTCCTTGAAATCGTAACCTTCGGTCGGCCAGATTCCGATGAGCTCGGCGCCGCGTTTTTGCACGGCCGCCCACAGCTCGCCCAGCGCGTCGAGAAAGTTATAGGGATAACCCTGCTGGTCGCCTTGCGCGAACATGGCCACTTTTTTGCCGGTCAGGTCGACCGTTTCCAACTGCGGCAGAAAATCCGCCCAATCGTCCTGCATCTCGCCGATGTTCCAGGTCGAAACTCCTAGGATCAAGACGTCGAATTCAGCCAGTTCTTCCGGCGAGGCGTGACGAACGTCGCGCACCGGACCGACGAACTCGCCCATTTCCTGTTTGATCAGGTTGGCTGCCATTTCCGTGTTGCCGGTGCTGGAGCCGTAGAAAATTCCGATATTCATGGTTGGGAAACTCCTCGATCCTGTTCTTTCGACAGATTAGCGTGAAAGCAATTCGACGACGATCGCGACATCGACCGGCAGTGTGATTGCCGCCTTGTCGGGAAGACGCAGCACCCGCGCGGACAATTGAGACGCGTCGACTTCGATCCAATCGGGGACGACTCCGTCATACTCCGCGACGCGCGGTCCGTAGGTTGCGACCAGATTCTTCCGCCGTTTGAGATGGATGATGTCGCCCGCCCGCACGATGGCCGAGGGGACGTCGGTCTTGAAGCCATTGAGCAGGAAATGTCCGTGGGCAACGCCTTGCCGGGCTTGCGGCCGGGTGGCGGCGAAACCCGCGTGCCGGAGAACGCTGTCCAGACGCCGCTCGCACAGCAGGAGGAGCTGTTCGCCGGTATTGCCGGTGGATTTTTGGGCTTCGTGGAACAGCCGGCGAAGCTGCCGCTCACCGAGCCCGTAGTAGTATTTGATCTTTTGTTTTTCGCGCATCGCCTCACCGTAGGTCGAGAGTTTGCGCGGACGCTGATGCATGCCGGGTGGTTGAGGGCGGCGTTCCAAGGCACGCATCGCGCCGCCACTTTCGAAGACGGCCAAGCCGAGTCGACGATTAATGCGCGCCTTGGGGCCCGTATAGCGGGACATGATGAACATTCCTGATGGGTAGCGGGCGCACGTTGGGGACGCCCTTGGTTCAGATTGGCGACAAACGGCGACCGGACGTTCGGTTTGCGATAAACCGAACGGCGAAATCGCCGACGGCGCCGAGCGAGCGACGGGGCCCGGCGATAAGAATTGCCAGCCAGGCTGGCGTCAGGACCGTTCTCGCAGCCGTGCGGCCGCAAGCCAGTCGAGTCGGTATCTACATGCCGTTGCATCGTGATGCGCCGCGGCTTCAAACACGCGTTGCATCATCGTCAGCGAACGCACGCATTCAAGTTCCGCGACCGGCAGACCATCCAACAGGTCGGCGCCGTCGGCGCTGCGTCCCGTCGCGTGCAAGATCCAGGCCAGCGCGATTCGGCATTCCGTGTTGTCTGGGTCGAGCTCAAAGGCTCGCTTGAGGTACGGCAGCACCGTGGCCGCTGGGCGACGCAAACGGCGCAGATAATAGGCGATGCCAAGCAGCGGTCCCGCATTGCGGGGAAGGCGCTGAGCGGCTTCGCGGCAGACGTCGAGCGCCAAATCTCGCTCGCCAACCCGGCCCAAACCGTCCGCAAGACTTTGCAAAAGTTCGGTTTCCAGGCGAATCGCCGCCGCCAAAAAACGATAAATCGCTCGGGCAGCCTCAAGATGCCCCGCGTCGATGTAACACTCGGCAAGGGCCAATTGCCCGCGCGCGGTGAGCGGGGTCAGGGTGTTGGCCGTTTCGAGCGACCATAAAGCCGCGTCGAAGTGCTTTCGCGCAAGCAAGAGGATCCCGAGCTGCTCCCAATTGCGACCGGTCGCAGGGGAATCCGTTTCCTGCCCTCGAAGCTGCTTTCTCAGGTCGTGGATGGCTTGGTCGATCGCGGCGGGCCCTGGAAGGGGCTCAACCGGCGGGGCCCACGCACGAGCTGAGGGGGGCACCTGGGAATCGTATGAGTGGCTCATTGGTTTATTAGACCGCTATGTAACTGAGACTCAGTATCAATAAGTGGATTCTAGTCAAGCTGGTTCTAGGTCGTCAACGGGGAATGTCACGGGAAATTTTTCGGTGTATGGGGGGCGTTTGCGGCCAGGATGAGACCGGGTGTGCGAAATTGACCAACAGGAAGAGCCCGGTGTTTTTTCGTGCTTACAGAAATTTTCTCCGTCCGATTTCCACTCCAAATCTCGCCTTAATGAATAGGGGAGCGCTGTTGGCACTTCGGCAATCGAGTTCGGGCGCGCCACCCGCTCAATCTGCGGAGTGACGCCGCGCTTCCTTCTCCCAGCCTGTCCGCCTTTCGGGGCGGACAGGCGTTTTTTTTTGAAAGCGGGAGGAACTGATTTGGTACAGTCGTCTTGGTGTTGTTCTCATAAACAGCGGACCCAAGAATTGAACGTTGCCGGAGCGCTCGCCGCTTCGCCAAAAATTGCCAGCGCATCGGCGACGTTCGGCGTCACCTGAACCCATCCCAGGAGGACGTTGCCCAGATGCGGCATTCGCATGTCACGGATCTCAAGGGGCTCGGTGGATGCCTACCCACGAAGTGTTGAATCAAGTTCCCTCGCTGGCCAACTACAACCTCTACGCTAGCGACACCGCCTTGCAGGAAGCCGTTCGCCGAGAGGGGGCCGCTTGGATCGAGGAACGAGGGCGCCAGCTCGGCGCGCAACTCGGTACCGAGGAAGTGATTCGCTGGGGCTTCGACGCGAACAATTACCCGCCAGAGCTTCACACGCACGACACGCGCGGGGAACGGATCGACGAAGTCCGTTTTCACCCGGCATGGCACAATCTCATGCGGCTCGCGGTCGAGTTCGGGGTGCACAACCTTCCCTGGACGGAGCCGCAACCAGGCGCCCATGTGGGCCGCGCGGCTTTGATGTATCTGGTGGGGCAGAACGAGGCGGGGCATAGCTGCCCCATCTCGATGACCTATGCGTCGGTCCCGACATTGCGACGGCAGCCAAGCCTCGCCCAGACGTGGACGCCGCGGCTTGCAAGCACGGACTACGACTGCCGGTTTCTTCCCGCCGAGCAAAAACGCGGCGCGCTCTTGGGAATGGCCATGACCGAGAAGCAGGGCGGCTCGGACGTCCGGGCAAATACGTCGCGGGCGGCGCCAGTGTCAGGCGGCGGTCCGGGCCAGGCCTATCGGCTGACGGGACACAAATGGTTTTGTTCGGCGCCGATGTGCGACGCGTTTCTGGTGTTGGCGCAAGCCCCCGCCGGGCTGAGTTGCTTTCTGCTGCCGCGCTGGACGCCCGAGGGACGGCGCAACGCCTTCTTCATTCAGCGTTTGAAGAACAAGCTGGGGAATCGGTCCAACGCCTCGAGCGAGATAGAATTCGCCGACGCCTTCGCGTGGCTGGTGGGCGAGGAGGGACGCGGCGTACGGACCATCGTCGAGATGGTGAATCACACGCGGCTGGATTGCATGCTCGGATCCGCCGGATTGATGCGGCAGGCGGTCGTGCAGGCGGCGCATCACGCACGTCACCGCGCGGCGTTCGGCAAGCCGCTCATCGATCAGCCATTGATGCAGAATGTCCTGGCCGATCTGTGCCTTGAATCCGAAGCCGCCACGATTTTGGCGATGCGTGTGGCTCGGGCCTACGACAGCGGCGCGGATAGCGAGCAGCACTTTCGGCGGCTGGCTACTGCCGTGGGCAAATATTGGTTGTGCAAGCGTGGGGCAGGTCACGTCGCCGAAGCCTTGGAGTGCCTCGGTGGGAATGGCTACGTCGAGGACGCGGTCATGCCTCGCCTGTTCCGGGAATCGCCGTTGAATTCGATCTGGGAAGGATCGGGCAATGTCATTTGCCTGGATGTGTTAAGGGCGATCGGCACCGAGCCTCAAACGCTCGAATATCTTTGGGCCGAGATCGATGCCGGCCGCGGAGGCGATCGGCGGTTGGATCAGGCCGCCGCTCGGCTGCGAGATCAGTGGGCTCAACTGGCCGGCGAGCCGACACAAGCGCGGCGGCTGGTCGAACGGCTGGCGCTCGTGCTCCAGGGGTCGTTACTGGTGCGGCATGCGCCATCCGAGGTGGCTGACGCGTTCTGTGCGTCGCGCCTGGCGGACGATTGGGGCAAAGCGTTTGGCACGCTACCGACGGACGTCCAGTTTCGCGCCATTATCGATCGTGCGACGGCCGCTGTTGCCATTGGCGGTTGAGGTCCCTCTTTGGGCCCGTCGCTGTCCGTCTGAGAGCGTGCGTGAGTATCTCGTCCAATATCAGGCGGCCTGACGGTGACCGACGGGTTCTGGGAATCGGCGGCGGCTCGCGGCCTGTTCCCAGGGGGCGATCAGTAGCGATTCGACCCAGTAGGCCGGCCGAGAGCCGAGCAAGCGCAGCACGCGGCGGTAGGGTTCGAGCGTCAAACGCCGATGAGCGGCAAGTCGCTTGGACAGGGCCATGAGCGCCGGATCATCCGCCGCCAGGCGCCATTTCTGGCGAAAATGCTCGATCGAGCCACGGTTCCAGGCATCGCTCCAACGCAACTGGAAGTATTCGAGGTCTATCGCCTCGAACGGCGGCGGCGGAACATGCGTCACCGTGCTCCTGGGTTCCAGATAGACTTCTCCGCCGCGCTCGCGCGTCCGCAGGCAGAAGTCGGTGTGCTGCGCGGTGCTGAGCAACCGCTCGTCGAACGTTCCAATTTCGTCGAAGGCATCTCGACGCATGAGGACCGCATGGAACGGTACCTGGCCGACAGGTTCGCGGCACATCGAGGCGGATACCTCCGCGATCGATCGGCCATGATAGCGGCAGCCGGCGCGCAGCAGTCGCTGGCCGTCCTGCTCGACGATCTGCAGGGCGCCACCGGCGGTTTTGATGCGCTCGCCGGCGGGCTGACCGGTGCAGACCAGCGGGCCGACGATCCACGCGCCCGTCGCCTCGGCACAGTCGACGAGGCGATCCAACCAGCCCGGCGCGACCAGGACATCGTTGTCGACAAACGCGACGTATTTCGAGGGCGCGTGCGCAAGGGCGGCGTTGCGCGCCTCGTTGGGACTCAAGAATCGCTCCGTGCTCACGAGCCTGAAGCCATGCCGAACCGCGCGTTGTTCGAGAAACTGGCGCACGAGCGGCGGCGAGCCGGCATCGATATAAACGAGCTCGGCGCTGGGCGGTTGATGTTCGAGGACGCTGAGAAGCGATTGCGGGGCGATGCTGAATCGCTCACGCGGCACGACGGCGACGGTAACGGTGGGTGGCATGCGCGGCTCCCGGGGGCGAACGGCGCGAGTCAGGCCGAACAGGTCCGATATGACAAGACAAATATGGAATACCAGCTTTTATCGGCCAGGCGTTCGGTGATGGCTACAGAAACGTTGAAAGCGTTTTTGCCGAGTGCGAGTGAGGAGTGCTATCGCTTTGGTGCTGGCGCACGTTCCGGCCTGGAAACGTGCGATAAACAGTGGATGGAGCGACAGAGGGCTTCCGATAGAAACGAATGCTCCGCTTCGTAGGGCCTGTTGGCTCCGGCGAACGCCTATCCCGCCATCGACAGCGCCGCGGCACCGCCGGCGCCCCCCACCGGTATCGTGAAGGACGTAAGCATGTTCTCTCCGCGCTCGAAGCTTCTGCTCTTGGGACTCGTCTGTCTCGCGCCCACGGTCGCGAGGGCGCAAGTGCCCGTGCCGGGTACAGGTCAACGCGTCACGCAGGTCGGCGATACGTTTGAAGATCCGGAGTGGACCTATATCTACAACAATCCGAAGAGCAGCGACGAGAACGACAAGCAAAAGCGCTTTCCGACGGGCCAATCGAAAAATGGCCGTTGGTTCGAAGGAATCATGCGCGGGCACCCCGACGTGGTGAAACGTGTTCCGACGCCCGAGGGCGGTCTGGAAGGGAGCGAAGGTTCGCTGCTGATGGTGACCCGGCAGACCGGCGTCCCGGGACGTTATAGCAATAAAATGGAGCAGGATGACTTCATCGTGAACATGAGCGGTCGCCTGCGGGGAATGGTGCCCGTGTCACGCTCGCCGAGCGTGGTGGTGCGCGTGTACTTACCGCCTTGGGAGGAGTGGGAGCGGCGTCGCGGCCCCAGCTTCGGTTTCCGGGCGGCTTGCACCACCCACATTCGCAAGTCCGAAAAGAAAAGCCTTTTCGGCGGCGGCGGTAGTTCGATGAAGATGGAAACGTATTGGCCGGGCATGTTCATCCAATTCCATCCGGGCGATGGTGGGAAGACCTCGGACAGTGCGGCGATTGTCGTTCGCGGCAATACGATGGGACACGATTTCATCGGCCCCAAAATTCAGCAGGTCGGCTGGTGGACGCTGGGCATGTCGTTCACGCCCGATGGCGCGGTTCACTACTTTGCACGACCGGGCATCGAAGACCTGGTGGCGAGCGATCGCATCACCTCGCAGCATCCTTACGGCTATCGCGCCGAGCACCTGGATACGTTCTTTTTCAACGTGTGCAGCGGCGACAACGGCAAGTGGTCGACGCCCTGGATCATCGACGACCCGGCGCTATACTACTCGGGCGCCTACGCACAGACGCCTTCGCGTTCCAAGACGCGCTAGGAAACGCCCGGCGCGGCATCCGGAAACGTGTTGTTAGCGGGCCTTGCGGCGTTGTGGCCGGCCGTCGATCTTGGCGGCGTTCGACCATTTCATCTGTTCGAGAAGTTGCGGGTCGGGCGGCAGGTCGAACTGCGCCCAGTAGGCCGCCTTGAACGGGTTTACGTCGGGACCGACGGCTTTCTCGTTCACCATTCCGGCGCGGGCTTGTTGCCACCACTCGTCGTAAGCGGCTCGCATGGCCGCGACAACCTCGGGATGCCGGTCGATGACGTTGGTCGTTTCGCCTCGATCTGTCGCGAGGTCGTAAAGCTCGGTGTTGTTGACAAACCGAAACCGCTCGTTGCGCACCGCGCAATTCGTGAACTTTGCGGATTCGGCTTCGCCACGCGGCCAGCGCCCTTGATGAACGAATACGTAGCGGTCGGGCCAAGCGGCCTGGTCGTCCGCCAGCAGCGGCAACAGGCTGCGGCCGTCGAGTTGGCTGCTCTCTGGAAGGGGGGCGCCGGCAAGTGCCGCGAAGGTTGGAAAGTAGTCGACATGCGCCGTGAGTCGCTTGATGTCGACGCCCGGCGCGAGTTTGCTCGGCCAGCGCCAGAAGCAGGGCACGCGCGTGCCGCCTTCGTAGGGAGAATTTTTGCTGGCGCGCATTCCCGCGGTATAGAGCTCGGTGTGGGTTCCGCCGTTATCGGTCATGAAGATGACGAGCGTCTGTTCGGCCAATTTCAGCTCGTCGAGCTTAGCCAAGAGGCGGCCGACATTCTCGTCGATGTTCGAGATCATCGCGTAGTAGGCAACGGCTCCGGGGTCGAGCGGTTTGTCGTGGAGCGATTTTCCCAGGTACAACGCATCGTACTTGCCGCCGGGGCTCACGAGCGGGCTGTGCGGCGCGTTGGGCGTGATGTATGCAAAGAACGGCCGCCCCTCGCCGGCTTGCGATTCGATCCACCCGAGCGCTTGGCCGAAAAACAGGTCGGTACAGTAGCCCACGGTTTTGACGAAGACGCCGTTGTGGCGGATCGCGGGGTTGAAATAGGCGTTGCCCGGTGCATCGCCGCAACTGCCGGGATACGTCTGGCCGATACCGCCCGCGCCGTGAATATATGCCTCGTCGAAGCCTCGCCGCCGCGGCTGGTAGGCGTCTTCGTCACCGAGGTGCCATTTCCCAAAGATGCCTGTCGTATAACCTGCGCTCTTGAGCACTTGCGCAATGGTGGTCGCGGCCAGGCTCATGCGCTCGCGCTCGAGGATCGTGTGCGTGACGCCGGACTTGAACTCGTGCCGACCGGTCATCAGCGAGCAGCGCGTCGGGGCGCACGTCGGACTTACTTGGAAGTCCGTAAAACGAACGCTCTCGGCGTGCAGGCGATCCAGGTTGGGAGTATGAATCAAGGGGTTCCCGTGACACGCCAGGTCGCCATACCCTTGGTCGTCGGTCATGACCAGGATGATGTTGGGGCGCGAGCCGGCAAGTTCATCGGCAACGGTCGCGGAGACCGAAACCGCGGCGATGAGGGCCAGGCATAGCTGTGTCAGCAGCCGCATGCTTCGTATCCGTTCGATGGAATTGGAAAAATATGTGTGATGTCCGATGCCAGATATCCGTTCCGTATATGTTCGGACGGAAACGGGAATTGCCGTAAGCGCCAAGCCCCGGCCTTCGGGCGTCCGCCGGGTCAGCCGCCAGTGGCCTTGCTTGCTCGGGCGGGTGGTTCCTCGACGACGAGTTGCTGGAGCCCCTTGGGCGTTTGGTGCGCGGCGGCGATCCGCTCGTGGAGCTGCTTTTGAAGAACGGAAATCGTCTCTGCGAGTTCCGGCGTGCCGGCGAGGTTCTGCATTTCTTGGGGATCGATCCGATGATCGTAAAGTTCAGCGCCGTCACGTCCTGCGGGGCCCCATTCCGTATAGCGGTAGCGGTCCGTTCGCAACGAGTAGCCCGCTCGGTGCTGAGTGAGTGCCGAGGTGCGCGGCGTGTGCTTGGGATCTTTGAGCACCGCGGCCTGGCTGGTCCCTGGTTTGCCCTCTGGAGCTGGCAGGCCGCACAGGTCTGCGAGGGTGGGGAAGTAATCGACCATCTCGACAATCGAGTTCGAGCGGCTGCCGGCGTTGCGCATTCCCGGTACGGAGATAATCAGGGGCACGCGGGCGGCGTTTTCGAATAGCGTCATTTTCTGGAAGTGACCATGTTCGCCCATGTGGTAGCCGTGGTCGGAGGTCATGAGCACGATCGTCTTGTCGGCCAGGCCGACGCGTTCCAGGGCATCGAGCACGCGACCGAGTTGGGCGTCCATGAACGTGATCGACGCATAGTAAGCCTGCATCGCTTCGCGTTTGGTGGCCTCGGGTAGATCGATGTTCTGCTTCTTGGCGCCAAGCGTGGCGACGCAGGCTTCCGGAAGCGTGCTCAAATAGTCCGCAGGAACCCGAGGAGCGGCGATCTTTTCGCGCGGATACAACTCGAAATATTTCTTCGGCGAAATATAGGGGGTATGCGGACGGTAGAAACCAACCGCCAAGAAGAACGGCCGTTCGCTGTGAGCGAATTCCTCAAGCAGGGTGATGGCCTGGCGGGCGCCGATGCCGTCGGTCTGCTCTTCGTCGACGCCGTCGGCCGCCATCCAGCTTAGCGTGCCGCCGTATTTTCCCGGCACGAGCGTAAAGACCTGGGACTCTTCGTCCTTGTCGCGTCCGCGAGGATTGAAGACCCGGTCCCAAGATGGAGCGTCATCGTGACCGTCGGTGCCGATCGTGCCCGGTACTCCATAATGATAGAGTTTGCCGACGCGCACCGGGGTGTAGCCATGATTGCGAAAATGCTGCGGCATCGTCAGCACGTTCGGCACGCGGTCGCGAACGAAGATCGCGTTCTGGCGGACGAGCGTCTGATCAGGATACAAGCCGCAGAGGAACGAGGCCCGGCTTGGCCCGCAGAGCGGAAACTGGCAATAGGTGCGCTCGAAGAGCATGCCGCGCGCGGCAAGCCGGTCGATGTTCGGCGACTTGACCAGCGGGTGGCCGTAGCAGCCCAGGTCGCAGTTCAGGTCGTCCGCGATCAGGAAGAGGACATTGTATTTTGCGAGCGGCTTTTCGGCGTCGGCGCCGAGAGCGGGGCACGCGATGGCGAACAGGAGCGCGCACAACGCGTAATGAGCAATGCGAGACATGGCGGTCTTCTTGGGCTAAAGGCAGATCGTAGGCGGTATTTTTCCCGAGTCCCCGGACGCTCTCAAGATGCACTACCGCGCGCGAGCGTGCAAGGTTTTGCCGCGAAAACGGGCCAGGGCTGTCGTCCGTCCGGCGTGGAATGCTATATTTCCGTTCACCCGCAGGTAACCGCCTCTCCTTCCCTCGTTGCTTCGGAGCACGATTGACATGAGCTTTCGCTACGCGGTTCTCGTTCTCGGTACCCTGGTGATCAGCATGCACGAAGTCAGGGCCACCGCGGCCGAAGCCAGCGCCACGTCGTTTCACTATCCCGCGGCTCCCCAGGGAGACGTGGTCGACGACTACCACGGCACGAAAGTGCCGGATCCGTTCCGTTCGCTCGAAGACCCCGACACGACGGAAAGTCGCGCGTGGATCGAAGCCGAGAACAAGATCACGTTTGGCTTCCTGGAAGCGATTCCCCAGCGAGAACCGCTCAAGCAGCGGCTCACCAAACTTTGGGATTTTGAGAAGTTCTCCGTGCCATTCGAAGACGGCGGGCGCTACTTCTTCCTGCGCAACAGCGGTTTACAGAATCAGAGCGTGCTGTATACGACCGATTCGCTCGAGGGCACGCCGCGCGCGCTGTTGGATCCGAACGCGCTCTCCAAGGACGGCACGGTGGCGCTGGCCGGGCTGTCGGTGAGCTTCGATGGGGCGAAGCTGGCTTATGCCTTGGCCGACGCTGGTTCGGACTGGATCACCTGGCACGTGCGCGACGTCGCGACCGGCCAAGACACGGACGATCTAGTGAAGTGGAGCAAGTTTTCCGGCGCGGCTTGGACCAAGGACGGCAGCGGCTTCTTTTACGGCCGCTATCCCGAGCCACAGGAAGGCGCGGATCTTCAGGCGACGAACTACTTTCAGAAACTCTATTACCACCAGCTCGGCACTCCGCAGTCCGAGGATCAACTCATCTACGAGTCGACCGAGCACAAGGAATGGATGTTCGGCAGCACGGTTACCGATGACGGCCGGTATCTCGTCATTGCGGTATCCAAGAGCACCGATGACGTAAACATGGTGCTCTACAAGGATCTCCAGGATCCAAACGCCAAGATCGTCACGCTGATCGACAACTTTGAGGCCGGCTACCAACTGATCGACAATGAAGGCCCGCGGTTTTTCTTCCAGACGAACCGCCACGCTCCGCGGAGCCGGATCGTCGCGATCGACATCACCAAGCCGGAGGAGGAACATTGGCGGGAGATCGTTCCGGAGGCAGAAGAAGTATTGATGGCGAGCGATTTGGTTGGCGGACGCCTGCTGGCCAACTATCTCAAGGACGCTCGTTCGCAGGTTAAGGTATTCGACACGGCCGGAAAGTTCTTGAGCGAAGTTAAGCTGCCGGGCTTGGGTACCGCGAGCGGTTTTTCCGGCAAGAAGGACGCCCCGGCGACGTTCTACAGCTTTGCTTCGTTTACCACGCCGTCCACGATTTATCGCTATGACGTCGCCACCGGCAAAAGCGAAATCTACAAAGCTCCCAAAGTCGATTTCAATCCGGACGATTACCAGACCGAGCAGGTGTTTTACGCGAGCAAGGATGGCACGCGTGTGCCGATGTTTATCAGCTATAAGAAAGGACTCAAGAAAGACGGTACGGCGCCGACCTATCTGTATGGTTATGGCGGCTTCAATATTTCGCTGACGCCGGCCTTCAGCGTCTCGAACCTCGTGTGGATGGAGATGGGCGGGGTGTTTGCCGTGCCGAATCTACGGGGCGGCGGCGAGTATGGCGAGGAGTGGCATAAGGCGGGCACCAAGGCTCAGAAGCAGAACGTATTCGACGATTTTATCGCCGCGGCCGAGTGGTTGATCACGAACAACTACACCCAGTCGTCAAAGCTGGCGATCGGCGGCGGTTCGAACGGCGGGCTCTTGGTCGGTGCCTGCATGACCCAACGGCCCGAGTTGTTTGGCGCCGCGCTGCCGGCCGTTGGCGTGCTCGACATGCTCCGGTTTCACAAGTTTACGATTGGGCACGCCTGGGTCGATGACTACGGTTCCAGTGACGACGCGGAGGAGTTTGCCGCCCTCATCAAATACTCACCGCTTCACAATGTGAAGTCGGGCGCTTGCTATCCTCCGACCATGATCACCACCGCCGACCATGACGACCGCGTCGTGCCGGCCCATAGCTTCAAGTTCGCCGCCGCGCTCCAGCAAGCACAGGGCTGCGATAACCCCATCCTGATCCGAATTGAAACCCGTGCCGGGCACGGAGCCGGGAAGCCCACGGCGAAAATCATCGAGGAAGCGGCCGACAAATGGGCGTTTCTGGTTCGGGTGCTGAAGCCCGCGCTATGACATCGAGCGTGGGGCGGCCCCGGGGCTGGCCTGCCGGCGGACGGACTTGCAAACGGATTTGGTAAATTCCGCTTCGCCGAGTACATTGCGCCATGGTCGGATTCGCGCCCGAGCGCAATTAGGGCGAATGTTCCCGGTATTTCTCCAGATTTTGGGGTTCCCTCGATGAAGAACGTCCCACTGCACACGGAAGGTTTGCGGAGGTTTGGTGAATGGTTTCGAGCCGTGGGGTTGGCCGTCACTTCCTTGCTTCTGATCGTCGCGATTTGCCCCGCGGCCGGTAGCGATGAAACCGAGATTCCCGCGGCGCGATTTTTAACCGCGTTGGATCTCGAAGGGAACGTACATCGCATCGGTTGTGGCGAGGGGGAGAAGGGCGTTGGTCTGGTCTTTATTTCGACCGAATGCCCAATCGCCCGGGGCTTCATTCCTACGCTGAACCGCTTGCATGCAAGCCTGGCCGACAAGCCCGTGAAGTTGCTCGGCGTCATGTCGGATCCGACCACGACGCGCGCGGCGGCCTTGAAGTTTCAAAAGGAGTTCGACATCAAGTTTCCGGTGCTGTTTGACGCGTCTGGGGAGATCGCCGAAGTGCTTCAGCCCACGCACGTGCCAGAGGCATTCGTGATCGACACGCATAGCAAGGTCGTCTATCGAGGGCGAATCGACGATCGGTATCCAGAGGTCGGTAGGCGCCGGCCGCAGCCGACGGTGCACAATCTGGCGGACGCGCTGAACGCGGTCGCGACGGACCAGCAGATTGCCGTGGCCCAGACGGTTGCGGTGGGCTGTCCGTTCGAAGCGACGCCCGCCGATCTCAAGCAAGGCGTGACCTACACCCGGGATGTTGCGCCGCTGTTGGCGGCGCATTGCGTCGAGTGTCATCGTCCGGGAGAGGTGGCGCCGTTCTCGCTGCTGACTTATGAAGACGCGGCGAAGCGTGCGGAGTTTTTGGCCGAGATCACGGCTTCGCGCACGATGCCCCCCTGGCAGGCCGAGATCGGACATGCTCGTTTTCTCGGCGAACGTCGCATGACGGACGCTCAGATTGCGATCCTCGAGCACTGGGCCAAGGCGGGCGCCCCGGAGGGAAGCCCGGACAATCTGCCGCCGATGCCGACCTTCGCGGATGGTTGGCGTCTGGGCAAGCCCGACCTGGTGCTCGTTGCTCCCGACTCGATCACGGTGCCGGCCGATGGCGAGGATATCTTTCAGCACTGGATCATTCCGATCAATATTCCCGAGGACAAGACCGTCGTTGGATTCGAGTTTCGGCCAGGTAACCCGGCCGTCGTGCATCATGCGATTTTGTTTTTGGATAGCTCGGGCCTCGGGCGCCAAAAGGACGCCGAGACGCCCGAACCCGGATACGTGACGTTCGGCTCGGTGGGCATTCCCACGGCGGGCATTGTCGGCGTTTGGACGCCTGGCATGACCCCCCGATTTTATCCGCAAAACGCGGGCATGGACGTTCGTCAGGGTACCGATCTGGTTCTGCAATTGCATTTGCATCCGAGCGGGAAGCCCGAGGCAGATCGCTCGAGCGTGGCGCTGTATTTCGCGGACAAACCGGTCGCGCGCAAGATGTCTCGCGCACCGTTCGTGGTGGGGTCGATCTTAATCGACATTCCGGCCGGCGAGCCGAACCACACGATCCGTTCTTCGGTTACGTTGCCGGCGGATATTACGCTGATCTCGCTGTTGCCGCACATGCACCTGATTGGCAAGGAAATGCAGATCACGGCCACGTTTCCAGACGGCGACCAGCGGCATTTGATGTGGATCAAAGACTGGAACTTCTACTGGCAGGACAATTACGTCTTTCACGAGCCGCTGAAGCTGCCGGCCGGCACGAAGCTCGACATCGTGTGCCGTTACGACAACTCGACGGAGAACGAGCTCAACCCCAGCAACCCGCCGAAGCGAGTGTTCTTCGGCAATGGCAGCGCGGATGAAATGTGCTTTGGCATTTTTCAGATGATCGTCGACAATCCCGGCGACGAGCGTAAACTGCAAGGGGCATTGATTAGCACGCTCGTGCGCGATTGGCGGACCGCGAACCTCGACGAAACGGCTCGCAATCACATCATGGAAGAGGCGGGCAAGCTGTTCGGCGGCGGCCGCTTGAACATTCCGAGTGGCGGCTCGAACGCTTTGCCAAGCAGGCGGGAGGATAGCTCGCCGCGAGAGAAAACGCCCGGCGAGACTTCGTCAGCGGCCGCAGGGGCGAGCTTGGCTCCCTGAAATAGTTCGCGGGGCACGGGCCGCTGCAAGGGGCCGTTTCCGTCGGAGTCGCTCGACGAAGATGGGGGGAGACGGGGCGGCTCGTTCGCGGTGTCTCTTGCAGTGGGGGGAGTTTGCCTCCACGGCCCGCGTTCTGTAGGTTACTGGGAGCAACCGGCCCTCTGTACTACTTCTCGCTCATCATCAGGGAAATGCGCATCATGCACGACGATCTCAAGAGCTGGCTTCCGAAGAAGGATTTCTCGCGGCGGGAATTCGTGGTCACGACGCTCGCCACCGGGTTCGCGCTTGCCGTGCAGCCGGTCTCCGCGGAAACGATCACCACGGACACCCAAGGCATCGTGGCCGGCGAGGTGAAAGTGCCGACTCACGACGGTCCCATGCCGGCGTATCGCGCGATGCCCGACGGCGCTGGGCCGTTTCCAACGGTGCTGGTCGTGCAGGAAATTTTCGGCGTGCATGAGCATATCAAGGATATTTGTCGACGGTTCGCCAAGGCGGGGTACCTGGCCGTGGCTCCGGAGTTGTATGCGCGGCAAGGCGACGTCTCTGGCATGACCGATATTCCGAAGATCATTAGCTCCGTGGTCTCGAAAGTTCCCGACGCTCAGGTAATGGGGGACCTGGATGCGACCGTGGCTTGGGCCAAGTCGACCGGCAAGGCGGACACGGCCAAGCTGGCGGTCACCGGTTTTTGTTGGGGGGGACGCATTGTATGGTTGTACGCCGCGCACAATCCAGATCTGAAAGCCGGCGCGGCCTGGTACGGCCGCCTGGTGGGCGAGGCCGACCCGTTGCATCCGAAACATCCGGTCGACGTGGCCGCCGATCTCAAGGCGCCGGTCCTGGGACTCTACGGCGGCGTGGACACGGGCATTCCGCTCGAATCGGTCGAGCGGATGCGCACGGCGATCCAGGCGGCTGGCAAACCGTCCGAGATTCACGTCTATCCCGACGCTCCGCATGGCTTCTACGCCGACTACCGGCCGACCTATCGCGAGGGGCCGGCAGCCGACGGTTGGAAGCGTTTGTTGGCTTGGTTTGCGCAGCACGGTGTCGCGTAAGCCAAGCCGATTTGCGAGCAACGTGTTGGCGGCGCTCACACCACGGCTTCGGATTCAGCCTCGACCGGTAGCGCGGTGCCGTTTGGCGTCACGAACTCGAGCGTGCCGGTGACGACATCGTAAACGGCGCCAACCACGATCACTTGTCGCTCGCGCACGAGCTTGCGAATCGCGTCGCTCATTTCCAGAAGTTGCTGGCAGGTTCGCAACACGTTGGCCTTTGCCACGTCGTTGACGAATTGCTCCATCTCCTCGGGCGATGAACGATTGACGCGCCGCAGGCGGGCGGGATCAATTGCGGCTTGGATTTCCTGCAGCACGGATTCAACATGCGCGCAACCGGTAACTTTTTCCGTCGATTCGCTGCTGCCGGCAAGATTTACCGCCGCTGTGACGGCGCCGCAACGGGTGTGGCCCATGACCAGAATCAGCTTGGCATGGGCAACGGCGGTGCCATACTCCAGGCTGCCGATCACCTTGCGGCTGATGATGTTGCCGGCGATGCGGGCGACGAAGACGTCGCCCACTCCGAGGTCGAAGATGATCTCCGCGGGCGTGCGCGAATCGATGCAACTCAGCACGATCGCCAATGGGTGCTGGCCGGCGGCCGTTGCGCTGACGACGCGTCCCAGGTCGCGCGTCAGACGTTGTCCGGTGCGGAACCGGTGGTGTCCCTCTTTGAGAATGGTCAGCACTTGCTCGGGCGTGAGCTGTTCTTGCAGATCGCGAGTCGAGTAGTCGACGTACTGGATTTGATCCTGAATCTGATACTTGTTGCGAAAGCCGCGGAAGCTCACTTCGACACCGCGGGCCGGCGCCGTCACGTCGCGATACTCCCTCAACTGAGCGAGCACGTCCGGATCGATATAGTTGGTACCCTGGGCATCGATCAGGACGTGGCCTCCGCGTGGTACTTCGTTGAGAACCTTGGCCAGCACCGCGCGGTTGAGAAAACTTACCTGGTTCGCGAGCTCGATGTGCAGGACGTCGCCGCCCAGGTGGCGTTCGACGTGGCGGCGCAATGGGCGGCGGAGGTTGCTGTTGAGGATGAAACTCACCGCGATTGCCAGCCCGATCAGGATTCCGATCAAGAGGTCGGTAAACACGATCGCCAGGACGGTGACGATGAAGGGCAGAAACTGATAGCGGCCATCGTCCCACATTTCGCGGAAGATGCGCGGGCTGGCCAGCTTAAAGCCGGCCACCAGCAGGATCGCCGCCAGGCACGACAGCGGAACCATGTTGATCCAGGTTGGAAACAGGGCCACGGCCGTGACGAGCCACAGGCCGTGAAAGATCGTCGCGAGCTTGGTCTGGGAGCCGGCGTTGATGTTGATCGAGCTGCGGACAACCACCGACGTGATCGGAATTCCGCCCAGCAGGCCGGTGGCAATGTTGCCCACGCCTTGGGCGACCAGTTCGCGACTTGGCGGAGAGCTGCGCCGCTTCGGGTCGAGACGGTCGGCGGCTTCCAGGTTGAGCAACGATTCGAGCGATGCCACTAGCGCGATGGTCAATGCCGCCGCATAGATGCTCGACTGGTTCCAAAGCGAGAAATTGGGGCGAGACAAAAAATCCATGAACCCGGTGACGGATTCGGCTACGGGAACCTGCACCAGATGGGTGGGGCCGATCGCCAAGCGGCCGCCGAACTGGGCGAAGATTTGAGCCAGCACCACGCCCAACAGCACCACGACGAGTTGCGATGGAATCACCGATTTGCGGCGCGGCTTGTACCAGTCCCAGGCCAACAGGAAGGCCACGGACGCAAGGCCCACGATCGCCGCGCCGGGATGCACGTCGAAGAGTAACTTGAACAGCTCGGAGAGGGTGTTTTCCTTGTCCGGCTGAAAGAACGCCATATCGCCTTCGGGGTCATTGTCGTGACCGAGCAGATGGGGAATCTGCTTCATGATCAGGATGATGCCAATCGCGGTCAGAAGGCCCTTGATCACGCTATTGGGGAAGAATGCCGCGATGGCGCCGGCACGGGATAAGCCCAGCACCAGTTGTATCGCTCCCGCGATTACAACCGCCAGCAAAAACGCCTCGAAGGATCCCAGCATGGCAATCTGAGCAGCGGCGATCGCCATCATGCTATTGCCCGGTCCGCTGACGCTGGTGTGCGATCCGCTGAGCAAACCGACGAGCAAGCCGCCGATGACTCCGGAGATGACTCCGGACATGAGGGGCGCGCCCGAGGCCATGGCAATTCCCAGGCACAGTGGTAAAGCCACGACGAAGACGACGCTCGAAGCGGCCAGATCACGTAAAATGTTCAGCGGCGTGTAGCCGTTCTGGTTGGTTGGCAAAGCAGTCGGGTAAGACATGAGTTACGGCTCTCTGAAGTTGCGATTCCTTGACAATTCCTCGGCCGTGGGATTTCGAGCAGGGGGGCTGCGCGGGTTGATGTCCCCCCGCGATCACGCAGGGCATACCAAGCCGACCGCGTGCGATGCCACGCACGTAACGTGCGACGGCTCGAACCGGTGCCAGCAGATCCGCGGACTCAATCCCTACGCGCTTGCCGATGAGCCAGCGCGCGGCGTCCTTGGTAACGAGAGAATTTGAGCGTGGCGCCTAACACACGAGGGGCGCAGGCAGGCAGTTCGATAGCCGATGCCCTCGGGGGCAGCTTCCCGGCGTGGGGCGTTCCCCGCCTTGGGCCGCGCCGCCCATGACGCGATTCAGAGCACGGACGGCCAGCTTGTGGGTGACGGTGCTCCGAGCCGTGCAGACTCGGCCCTCGTCGACGCGAATGGTTTCGACGTTCGAATGCTCGATGATCTCGAAGTTGTTCGTCTCGGCAATCGGAGCCGAGGCACGAAACATGGCGAACAGCAGGGCGAATTTGCAGATCGCCACCAACGCCATCCAGCCGCCACGCTTCAAGCGGCGGTAGGAAAGCGGGCCGATGGCTCCACGTTTTGCCCGTAAGCTGGTCATGCTGACCTCGAACACGTCGATAGTAGGCGCCCACTAGCAGTCTGCTGAAAAAATCCGTCGTGAACTTTTTCAGCCTCGCGAAGTGCGGAGGTGAACTCCGCACCGTTCGCAAGATAACGACTTACGTCGCTATTTTGAGAACGCCTCCGTGCGATCTTATCAGGCCGCGGAGTTTTTCCGCAGCCTGATAGCTCTACAGAGCTATAAGGGAAACTAATGGCGATTGTTCATTTGGTCAAGACCATTGGCAACCATTTCAGTGGGTGGAAAGTCAATGCCAGGAATGGTTTGTGCACGAAATAGTTGCCGCCTATGACGCTCGAGGGGGATGCAATCTGCGTGATAGTAGGGGCCCTATTCGTGGCATGCAGGGCCTTAGGCGCCACGATCGGCGACGGGCTCGCGCCGCTGCTCGAAGAGCCACTTCCAAACGTCCGGATTGGCATAGGTTTCTGTCCAGGAGTCGTGCAGCGCGTCGGGATAGATCGTGAATTGCACCTTCGCTTTGGCGCGTTTCAGGACGTCAACCATCTCCTCGGAGCGCTTGAGGGGAACAATCGGATCTTTGGCGCCGTGAAACGCCCAGACGGGAGTATTCACCAGCGCGCGGGCCGCCAGCCGTTCACCGCCACCGCAGATCGGAATCAGGGCGGCGAACCGTTCCGGCGTGTACGCTCCCAAGGCCCAGGTTCCAAATCCCCCCATGCTAAGGCCGGTCAGGTAAATGCGGCTCTTGTCCACGTTGTAGTTCGTTTCGATCGCGTCGATCAACGCGGTGAGCTCGAGGAGCTGCGCGTGCCACCATTTGTTGCTACTGCATTGTGGGCTGACAACGATCGCCGGAAAATCTTGTCCTTCGGCGATCAGCTTTGGCGGGCCGTGCTTCTTGACCAATTCCAGGTCGTTGCCACGTTCCCCGGCGCCATGCAGAAAAATCACGAGTGGCCAGGCCTCTTGCTGTTCATATTCCGGAGGCAGGTAGAGCAGGTAGTCGAGTGCGACCGGAACTTGAAACTCAAGCTTTTTCGCTACTTGGCGTGGAGTGTCGCCCGAGACTACCGAGACGAAGGTCGTAAGGCACAGAACGGCGATAAGGCCCCAGGTTGATGTACGCATGATTGCGCCTCAATTAGGATATTGGACCGGCGAACTTGGATACGCTTTACAATGTGCTGGATCATAGCATTCCCGAAGGCGAGATTCGACACGCGGCTTGCCCTGGACAGAAGTCTCAAAAGCGCCGCGGAGTGATAAACAACCCATGCGGGGCGCCCCGTACAGCTCTCGGCGCCCGTGGTTTTTTTTAAGGAGTGAGGCACGATGAACGCACGATCTCGGGGACGCCGTTTTCGGCCCACCACGCCCCGCGTGCCAGCGCTTACCGAGGCGACCGCCAACGCCACGCAACTGGGCTTGCTCGAGGGGCTCAAGCGGAAAGGCCGGGTGTGGAACGTGTTCGCCACCTTTTGTCAGCACGCGAATCTCGCAAAATTCTGGCTGCCATTTGCGACCTACATCCTGCGCGATAACACGATCCCGCCGCGCGAACGGGAAATTCTGATTCTTCGCATCGGGTGGTTGTGCCAGTCCGAGTACGAATGGGCCCAGCACGTTCGGATTGGCAAGCGGGCGGGCCTCACCGATATGGAAATACGCGGAATCAGCGAAGGGCCGACGTCGCCCCATCTGCAACAGGCGGATCAGCTATTGGTTCAGGCGACGGACGAACTGTACGAGGACGCGTGCCTGTCGGAGGCAACCTGGACGGCGCTTTCCAAGATTTACAGCCAGGATCAACGGATGGACCTTGTGTTCACCGTCGGTCAGTACAATCTCGTGTCGATGGCGCTCAATAGCTTTGGCGTGCAATTGGATGACGACTTGGAAGGTTTCGAGCAGACGCTCACGCAGTAACGTCAGGTCATTACGGATGTGTCTCGGGCTGCAGCAAGATTCCACGGTTCCACAATGCTCCACGCATGTCCGGGCGCCCCACAGCGGCGATGCTGTCTGCTGGACGATCCGGAATACCATGCCTAGAATTCGGCTGGCGATATCCTTGAACACCCCGGGCGATCGGTCGATATCGCGAGTCTTGCGCGGTCATAGCTTGAAGTGTCAGCCCATTGGCTTGCTACCAGAGTGGCTTGGGGGTTTGGAGGACCCCACGTTCTCCAATTTCTTGAAGGGACGCGCTCTCTGTTGAGAAGCTGGCGAATCTGTGGCGGTTCTTTGGCTCTGGTCTCTGAATTCCCCGGGAGATTTCAGGGGGGCGGCAGTTTGCCGGGGGCTGGTTCGTACGCAATACTTGAACGCCTTTCTTGCGAACCCGTCTGGCATGCCCCGTTCCTAATTGCGGGCTTGTTGGCCCAAACGCACGGCCGACGCCGCACATTTCTCAAAGGATGATTTCGATGGTGCTTCGTATTGTGATCGCGGTTCGGGCTGGAATTCTAGGGGCACTGGTTGCGATGCACAGCGGCTTTGTATTGGGCGATACTCCGGATGCGTCGCAAGGCACCACGACGCAGAGCACTACCTCGCGCGTCTCGAATTATCGGCCCGAGGCGACGCTGCCGCAGCAGCCGTTAACGCCCGTGATCGAGTATGCCAAACGCGAACAAGAGTTTTTGAGCAACACGGTCCGCGATTTCACTTGCCGGTTGGTCAAACGCGAGCGAATCAACGGCATTCTGCAAGAAACGCACTTCATCGATATGGCGGTCCGCGAGGCCCGCCATGCAGGCGACCAGATCGAGCAACCGCTATCGATTTATCTTCACTTTCTGGGGCCCAAAAATGTTGCCGACCGGCGTCTGATTTTCGTCGAGGGGGCGAATCAGGGGAAAATCTTGGTGCGCAACGGCGGGAAGCACTTTGACTATGTTGTCGCCGATGTCGACCCGAACAGCGACGCTGCCCGCGAAGAGACACTCGTGCCGGTAACCGAGATCGGGTTCAATCGGTTGCTCGCACGGATGATTCATGTGCTGGAGCGGCATCGACAAGTTGATGTCACGGGCGAAAACACGACGGCCGAACGCATTCGCGGCGCTAAGATCAATGGCCGGCAATGCACCGTCATTCGGATCACGCACCAACGGCCGATGCCAGGGCTCGAGTTTCATCAGGCAAACGTCTTTGTCGATGACGAATTACATGCCCCGGTTCGGGTGGATTATTCCGACTGGCCCAAGCTTGAGGGGCGGCCCGCGCCACTGATCGCGGAATACACCTACACGGATCTGAAACTGAACGTGAATCTGCCTGATTCCACGTTCTCTCCCTCGCGTTTGCGGGCCAATTAGCGCGCGATTCGTCGCAGGCTCGACCGAGATTCGATCTGGGGGATGCGGCCGCCATCGTGACGCTCACAGGTTGGCGCGTGTGAGGCGGGCGTCTTGCTAGCTCGCCTGACGCGGGCTTGCCGTTGCCTGAAGAGAAGTGTGTCCCCCGGTGCATGTAGGAATCGTCACGGTCGTAGCGGCAGTGTCCCTCGGGCCGGTTTTGCCGATGTGCGAGCCAGGCTTGTCCAGGAGGCGGCTCGCGGTTCTCTCGGCCACGGGCATTCCGCACGAAGCTTGGATTCGCGCTTTGGTGGAGGGGGAATGGTTATTTCAGCCATTTCAATGGCGATTCGCCTTCAAGCACAAGCGGCGAACGCATGAACTATCGAATGGCATGATTGTGCGTACCCCCTCGGTGGACGGCTGATAAATAAGACGGGCGGGTATGTTTCTACAGCCTTCAAAGGCGTGCTAGGGTTTGGTGGGGCAGCGTAGGATTCTCTCGAACTCCCCATTGGCGCAGCACACATCGTGACCCCGCTTCTCTCGTCCATCTTCCGCGCGCTTGAGCGTGGCTTGACGCTTCACCAGACCCAGGATCCGGAAACGGTGGACCAGGCATCACGCGTGGTCGCGTTCGGACTGGCGATGCTGTTTTGGGTTCCCGTGTTCGCCGTCATCTATACGTTGCTCGACGCGCCGATCTGCGCCAATATCGTGCTCTCGGGCGCCGCACTGTTGATGGGCATCTTCATGCTATTGCGCCGCGGAGCTTCGCCAGAACTGTGCGGAAATCTGCTCACCGGAGCGGCGTGGTATGTCTATGCTGCCCTGGCGATTCTCACCGGCGGTCTTTGGGCGCCCGTGATGATCTGGTTTTCCACGCTTCCAGTTCTTTCGGTGCTGCTCTCAGGACCGCGATCCGGCGGATTCTGGACGATCTGGAGTGCGCTCACCGTGGGGCTGTTCGCGGCTGTTGATCGTCTCGGCTGGCCGCTGCCGATGGAGGTTTCCGGCGACGGATTGTTTGCTATCCAAGCAACGGGCCTCGCGGGACTTCTTACGTGTGTGTATCTCCTCGTAAGCGTGCTGAAAAAAATGGAATTTGTCGCGCGTCGTGAACTGCGTGACGCCAATACGAAGCTCGAACGCCAAGCGGCTACCGATGGCCTTACCGGCATTCCGAATCGGCTATGCTTCGACGGTGTCCTCGCTCGGGAATGGTCGAGGCATGAACGTTCGGACTTGCCGTTGTCGGTGGCGATGATTGACGCCGACTTCTTCAAGGCTTTCAACGATGAGTACGGGCACCTGGCCGGCGATGAGTGCTTGCGCGCGGTCGCCCGTGCGATCAAGGCGAGCGTGCGTCGCCCCGCCGATTTTTGTGCGCGATTCGGCGGCGAGGAGTTCGCCGTCGTGCTTCCGAACACGGACGAGGAAGGCGCGATCCGCGTGGCTGAAATGATCTGCATGCACGTGCGTAACGCCGCGATTCCGCATCCCAGATCGCCGGCGAGCCAGTTCGTTACCGTGAGCATCGGTCTGGCGACGGTGGTTCCAACGCCGGAACGTTCGCGGCAAGACTTCCTGCACGACGTGGACATGGCGCTGTACCGGGCCAAGGAGGCCGGGCGAAATCAAATCGCCCAAGTGACGTTCGACGTTCCAGAGCCAGTGCCGCTATGATCGTGTGGAAGCCCTTGCTGGCAGTTCGAGCTCAACGTTTGACAGCGGCTTCTTGAACCGTCAGCGCGGCTTGGCAGCAAGCCCCAACAACCAAGCACGGCGATGGCCAAACTGCCAGGTTTTGGGACCGGCCATACGAGCCCGGCGTTGAGATCTCCGCGAACACGGCACTTCGCGAGGCTGAAAAAGTTCACGACGGACTTTTTCAGCAGCCTGTTAGTGCATTTCCGCTTCGCACGTGCCAATGCCGTGGCGATAGAAGTTGAACTGCACGTTCGGATGATCCGCCAGCAGCGACATCGGGACCGCCGAATCGGGAAGCCGCTTGGCAATCATCAGCGACGTCAGCCGCAGGCCGAACGGGTTGTCGTGATTGCCCGCGTGCCAGATCGAGACCTTCTCGGCCTTCCAGGTTTCGCGCGGGCCAACGGTGATCGCTTGGGTCGGAACGCCGGTGACCACGCCGCCGCCGCTGGTACGCGCGTTCTGGATGATCGTCATCGGATGCAAGTCGACCAGCCGCGTACCAAGCTGTCGATATTCCTCGGGCGAAGGCGGAGCGTCTTGATACTTGCCCGTTCGCCGGACGGGGTCATTGAAGGCCCAGTGCTTCACCTCCCCCTGTCCGCCCTGCATCACGACGCAGCGGATCTGGTCGTAGCTCTGTGCGTAGGCCGACGACTCGATGCCGGGAAAATGTAGATTGGCCTCGGGCATCCGGAGATCGGGCCGGATACGGTTGAAGCAGAGGTCCTTGTCGGCCTTGGCGAAGCTGAGCGGAAAGTCTTCGCTGGTTTCGCGACCGTCGATCGCCCACTCGTCCATGCCCCAAAAGTGGGCGTGGCGGAGATCGAGCTCAAGTTCGTTCACCAGCCGCGCGACCAGCGGCAATTGCTCGGTTGGGCCAATGGGTCCGCAGATCCCCGCTGGACGGTCCGAGGTCGCCTGACGCCAGGCGGCGATATACTCGAGCGCCTCGGCCAAGTAGAAATCTTCGAGCGTGTCGTAAAATCGGACCGCGAATCCCTCGCGCGAAAGGGCCAGCAGATCCTCCGCCGAAAGTCGGGCAGCGTCGTCCAGCAGTGCGGTGTCGAGCGTCGTATAGTCCCACCAGTCGGGCGCAACTTTACTGAGTGGTCGCAAGGTCAGGTCCTCGATCGAGCTAAGTGCCGGAAGTCATCGAACTCGATTCGACAAACTACACAATTCGCTCGCCCGATGCCACCAGCGCGGCATTTATGTTGGCGGGAACAACGCGGATTGGCTATGACTAACAGGCAGGCGACGCCAAAATGTTTGCGACGTCCATGACAATTTCGCGAGAGCCCTGAGCGGCCTGGCTGCGAGCGAAAGGCGGCGTGCTGGCATCCGCGCCTTCAACGGATTGTCGAAAAACGCTCAACGCACAATTTGATCCTTCGATAGGAGATCCTGGACATGAACACCGGACGGATTCTGCACGGGTTGACGCTGGCAGTGCTGCTGTTGGTGGGGGCGAGCTTCGCCAAGGCCGCCGAGCCGGCCGAGGACGCCAGCCAGCCCCCGGGCAAACTCAACACCGCGCTCCAGCAGTTGATCGCCGAGCAGATCGCCGCCGACAACGATGAGCCAGCCGTGAAGCTGGCGGCAGATGACAGCGATGCGGCGGATGACGCCAAGGTCGACCCATTTACCGTGCCGGACACAAACAACGTGCCGGAGCTGCTGGCATTTCTCGATTCGATGCTCCATTTCAAGCCGAAAAACCGCGAGGAATTAGTACGTTCTCGCGTGCGGTTGTCGGGGGCGCTCAAAGAAGCGGCTGAGAAAATTTTGGACAAGGCCGGCGCCGAAGATAAAAAGCTTCCGGGCTATAAAGACGCCGTGGCCGTCGTGCTCAGCATTCGCGCGCAGGACCGCGGTTTGAACAACGAGCAGGAAGCGAAGATCCTCGACGACCTTAAGGCCTATCTCGCTACCTATGCCGACCCTTCGTCCTTCGCCATTCGGGCCGCGCAGTTGCTCGCGTCGAAGCACGAATACGGCGGCGCCCCCGAGCGCGCGGCGGAGATCTATCGTGAAATCGGCCCGCTGCTTGCCAAGAACGCCGACCCGAAGTTGGCTCGTAGCGGATTGCTGATGGAAGGCGCCGCGCGGCGCATGACGCTCATCGGCCAGCCCCTCGAAGTCGCTGGCACCCAGATGGACGGCACGAAATTCGATCTCAAGCAACTTCGCGGCAAAGTCGTGCTCGTCGACTTTTGGGCCACCTGGTGTGGGCCATGCCGGGCGGAAATGCCAAACGTGAAGCGGAACTACGAGCTGTATCACGACCGCGGGTTCGAAGTCGTCGGCATCAGCCTCGACAGCGACCGCGAGGCGCTCGAAAAGCTGCTCGTCGAAGAACAAACCCCCTGGATCACGCTCCACGATGGCGAGTGGAGCCAAAATAACGTGGCCACTTATTACGGCGTGATGGGCATTCCGACCGTCATTCTGGTTGACCGTGAAGGCAATGTGGTCAGCACCCGGGCGCGTGGCGAGGAACTGGTCCGGCTGTTGGCCGAGCAGCTTGGCCCGCCCCCGGAGCAACCGGCCGACGACGGTGATAAACCCGCCGATGCGGCGACCGCGACCGAATAGGAATCGTCGGCCGTGCGCGTGGGGTGACGCCCCCTCGGCGGGCAAACCAATTTTGCTTGCTTGTCGAGGGGGAGCGGGGAGCTCTACAATGCCCGATGTCCTGCCGGCGTTAAGGCTACCACCCTGAGCGGCTTACCGGCCGGTCGCTTTCACTTCCACAGGCGCACCAAGGTCCCAGGAGGATTTTCCGATGGCCACCATGACCAAATCAGCCCGCGGTCCGGAAATCAAGCAGACGCAGTGCTTTATCGGCGGTGAATGGATCCCGTCGGCCAGCGGCAAGACGTTCGAGACGGTCAATCCGGCGACGGAAGAAGTTATCGCCAGCGTGGCCGAGGGCGACGCCGCGGACGTGGACCTGGCCGTGAAGGCCGCGCGCGACGCATTCGAGAACGGCCCTTGGCGTTCGTTGGATGCGCGCGAGCGGGGGCGGCTCATGCATCGTCTGGCCGACCTGATCGAGGCCGATATCGATGAGCTCGCGCGGCTCGAATCGCTCGACAACGGCAAACCGGTCCGCGAGGCCCGGCACGGCGACTTACCGTTGGTGATCGACTGTCTGCGTTATTACGCCGGCTACGCGGACAAGATCCACGGTCAGACGATTCCGATTCGCGGCAATTATTTTTGCTACACGAAGCGCGAGCCGGTGGGCGTCGTGGGCCAGATCATTCCCTGGAACTTTCCGATGCTGATGACGGCCTGGAAGTGGGGGCCGGCTCTGGCGGCAGGCTGCACGATCGTCATGAAGCCGGCCGAGCAAACGCCGCTGACCTGCTTGCGGATGGCCCGGCTCGCGCAGAAGGCCGGGATTCCCGACGGGGTGATCAACGTCGTGCCGGGCTATGGTCCCACGGCCGGCGCCGCGATCGTCAAGCATCCGGGCGTCGACAAGGTGGCCTTCACGGGCGAGCATCGCACGGCGCAGATCATCATGAAAGACGCCAGCCAGACGCTGAAGCGACTGACGTTCGAACTCGGCGGCAAAAGTCCCAACATCATTTTTGCCGATGCCGATCTGGATGCCGCCGCGGCCGGGACCCACCTCGGGCTGTATCTGAACCAGGGGCAGTGCTGTTGTGCGGGCAGCCGCGTGTTTGTCGAGGAAAAAATTCACGACAAGCTGGTCGATAAGCTCGCCGCGATGAATAAGAGCCGCAAGGTCGGCGATCCGCTCGACCCGGCGACCGAGCAAGGCGCGCAGGTGGATCGGGCGCAGTTCGACAAAATCATGCACTACGTGGACCTGGGCAAACAAGAAGGAGCCAAGTGCGTCACCGGCGGCAAACGCGTGGGCGATAAGGGATTTTTCATCGAACCGACGCTATTCGACGGCGTGACCGACGACATGTCGATCGCCAAGGACGAGATCTTCGGCCCCGTGCTCTCGGTGTTGAAGTTCAAGGACATCAACGAGGTCATCGAGCGCGGCAACAACACGTTCTATGGCCTGGCGGCCGCCGTCTGGACGCGCGATATCGGCAAGGCTCACCGCGTGGCCGATTCTCTCCGCGCCGGTACCGTGTGGGTGAACTGCTATGACGTCTTCGATACGGCGGCTCCCTTTGGCGGATTCAAGATGTCGGGCATCGGCCGTGAGCTGGGTGAGAAGGGCCTGGAAGCCTACACCGAAAACAAGACCGTGACCGTTAGCCTGGCGTAAGCCGCCAGCACACGCGTGGAAGCCCGCAAAAATTTAGAGCCGCGCTGCCGATGATGAACGAACTCGGCGGCGCGGCTCTGCCGCGTTGGGACCGGGCAGATCGCACCCGCGGCGCGGGCGACTTCAAACGACGTTTGACAGATCGCAACGCCGAGCCGTAAAATGCCCCTCTTATTGGCATGGCATGGTGCGGGTAACTTGAATGGCCAAAGCGACTTACAAGGATGCGGGCGTAGACCTCGAGGTCTATCGCCAGTCGATGGCCCGGCTGCCGCGACTGCTGCATCGGACCTACAGCCCGCGCGTCATTCCCAACGACGGGGGCTTTGCCGGTTTATATCAGCTCGACTTTGCCAGCGCGCTCTTTGCCCGCCGGTATGAAGATCCTGTGCTGGTCTCCTGCACGGATGGCGTGGGAACCAAGCTCAAAGTCGCGCAGCTCGTGGGATCGCACCGGACGGTGGGGATCGACCTCGTCGCGATGAGCGTGAACGACGCGCTATGCACGGGCGCGGAGCCGCTGTTCTTTCTCGACTACGTGGCGATGTCGCACGACGATCCCTCGCTGCTTGAGCAGATCGTCGAAGGCATTTCCAACGGCTGCGTCGAGGCCGATTGCTCGCTCTTGGGTGGTGAGACCGCCATCATGCCCGACTTGTACGCGCGCGGCGATTACGACCTGGCGGGGTTCTGTGTGGCGGTTGCCGAGCGCAAGAAGCTGATCGACGGCAAATCCATCTCACCGGGCGACGCCGTGATTGGCGTCGCTTCGAGCGGCCTGCATTCGAACGGCTATAGTCTCGCGCGCAAGATCGCTTTCGAGATCGCGGGGCACAAGCCGGAAGATTTCGTTGCCGAGCTTGGCGCGACCGCCGGCGCGGCTTTGCTGGAACCGACGCGAATCTACGTTCGTTGCGTGCGCCGCGTGCTCTCCTACTACAAAGTGAAGAAAGTTGTCCACGGTATCGCGCATATTACCGGCGGCGGATTGTGTGAGAATCTAGAGCGAATCGTGCCGCAGGGCGTGCGTGTGGAACTCGACCGCGGAGGCTGGAGCGTTCCTCCCGTCTTTGCGTGGCTCCAGCGGTTGGGCGACGTGGATGCCGAGGAGATGGAACGCGTGTTCAACATGGGGATCGGCCTGGTGCTCGTCGTCAGTCCCCATTATGCCGACAGCATTCGCAGCCAACTCACCGATTGTGGGCTCGATAGTTGGCTCGTGGGGCGAGCCGTGGCGGGCCAGCGCGGTGTCGGTTGGGTGTAAAGATGCTCCGCGCGCGTAGGCGGCGGGGCCAAGCCAGGGCGGGGGCGTCCTGGCCGAGACATGCGGCGGATGTGTTGTTCGTGACAAGTGCCGGAGCTTCGACGAGCCTTATCGATGTGGACTATTGAGCTCATCGTCATGGCGGTGATGATCGCCATGAATGGCGTGTTTGCCGCCTATGAGATCGCTTTGGCTTCGGTGGGCCTCGCGCGAATCGATACCTTGGTCCATGAAAATCGACGCGGCGCGGCTTCGGCCATGCGCATGAAATCGAGCATGGAGGGGAGCCTCGCCGTTGTTCAGCTCGGAATCACGCTCGTCGGAGCAATTGCCGCCGCCACGGGTGGCGCCGGCGCCGAGGAGACGATCGAGCCCTGGTTTTTCTCACAGGGGTTCTCGAGCGGAACGGCCCAGTTTCTGGCGATCGGCGCGATCGTGCTTCCGCTCACGGTGGTGACGATTATTTTCGGTGAGCTCGTGCCCAAGGTGTTTGCCTTGGAGAATCGCGAATGGGTCGTGTTGCGACTTTCACCCCTGATGGAGTGGTTCAGCTTTGCCGTCTGGCCGGCCGTGTGGTTTCTGGAGTCGACGGTCTCGCTGTTCGTGGGCGCCCTCACGCGGAGATGGCAACAAGGGGCCGAGCGGTCGAACGCCGCGGAACTGCAAGAACTACGGGCGATCGCCGCCCTGGCGCGCACGTCGCGTTTGATTGGCCGTCGCGAGGAGGGCATCATCGTCAGCGCGGCCCGGCTTTCGAGCACGACGATCGACTCGGTGATGCTGCCGATTGAGTATGTGCGATACTTGTGCATAGGCGACTCGCTGGCGACCGCGCTGGTATCCGCCCATCTGGACATGCACACGCGTTATCCGGTAGCGGAACGCCGGGATGACCCTCAGTCGTTCATCGGCTATGTGAATTTCAAGGACATCGTGGCGACGCTTCGCGTTGCGCCGCAGGAACCTTCGCTAAACGGCATTCTCCGCCCGCTGGTTCACTTCCAAGCGACCGCGACCGTGGCCGAGTGTCTTGAACGATTGATTCACGAGCACAATCACATCGCCGTGGTGAGCGACTCGGAAAAGATCGTCGTAGGGATCGTGACGCTCGAAGACATTCTTGAAGAACTCGTCGGTGAGATTCACGATGAGTACGATCGCCTACCCGCGCATGTGGTGCCCACCGGGCTGGGCTGGATCGTGGGCGGCAGTTTGCCGCTTGCTCGCCTGGCCGAAGTCACCGGCGCGGTGCTCAACGAGAAATCCGGGGCGTTGCAGGACGACACGCTGAACGCTTGGATTGTCGGACACCTGGGGCGGCCGGCCCGTTCGGGCGATCTCGTGCGCGCGGATGGCTGGCAGTTCATCGTGCGCAAGGTCCGCCGCCAGGCCGTTGTCGAAGCCTTTGTGTCGCGGGCTGGTTAACCTCGCACGGCCACTGGAACGGCCGTGAACCGCATGCCCGGGGCGTTGATTCGCCGCCAAAATCAACCGAGCTATTCCGTCACCATGCCCCGAGCCGCGGTGAGTCGCGTGGTGGTCTTCGATGGTCCCGCCTCTTGGATCGCGTCGAGCAATTGTTGCTTGGTGATGATGTCGCGCAGCACGATCGGCTGTTCCGGACGATCGGCCGGAAAGATCGCCAAGAGCGGAATCGAACGGCTTTGCAGCAATTCAAGCGTGGACTTGATCTCGGGCGATTCCTTGGTGTAATCGGCCAGCAGCGGCACGATCTTGTTCGCGGCCAGCGCGTCTCGGATTTCATCTGTTTCGATCACGAATTTCAGATTCGCCTTGCAGGTCAAGCACCAATCGGCGGTGAAGTCGACCAGCACCGTGTTGCCCGAGCTGCGTAGCCGGGCGAGTTCGCCGGAGGAGAACGGCTGCCAGGGAATGATCGAGGCACGGGGCACGAGATACGTGAACGCGAGCAAGGTGAGAATTCCGCAGGCTAACGCGCCTTGTCCCCAGGCGAGCGCCTTCTTGCCTAGCCCCTCGGTCAGCGGCGTGCGGCCAATCCACCAGCATGCGAGCCAGATTCCCACCATCATCGCGAACGTTGGGACCAGATAGTCGCGATCCATGAAGCTGAACAGAAACACGATGGTGCCCAAAAGCACAAAGCCCATCAGTTGCTTGAACGTGTCCATCCACGCGCCCGGCTTGGGCAGGAAGCGAATCAATGTGGGAAACGCGCCAATCAGCAGATAGGGAGCGGACATGCCGAGCGCAATGCAGGCGAACAGCAGGTAGGTGATCGAAGGGGGCTGATTCAGCGTGAAGCCGAACACCGGTCCCAGCGCGGGGCCGCTGCACGGCGTGGCCAGCACGGTCGCCAGAACGCCCTTGGCATAAGCGCCGGCAACGCCTTCTTTCGTGGCCAGGTCATTGGCCTTGCCCGTGCCCACGAAGCCGGGAATCGGAATTTCCCAGATGCCCAAAAAGCTAAGCGCCATGGCGAACACGATGCCCACCATGACGACGTTGAACCAGGTGCTGCTAAACTGCTCTCCCCAGCCGAGGTTCGAGTTTCCCAACCCCAGCGCAACGGCCGACGCCAGGGTCGCCAGCACCATGAACACGGTCAGCGTTCCCAGGGCATACCAGACGTTCAATTTCAGGACAATTGCGCGGCTACGTCCGGCTTGCTCGGCAAACGAAAGGATCTTGAGCCCGATCACGGGGAGCACGCAAGGCATGAAGTTCAAGATGAAGCCGCCCATGATCGCCGCCAGCATGATCAGCGGCAGAGACCATGCCGTGCCACCGGCGCCGGCGATGGTAATGGGCTCGGGCGCGGCGTCAATCGCTGGCGGCTGAACCTCCGCGATCTTGGCGGCTTCGCCGTACTTGGCTTCGCCGAACGTCAGCGCCGACGCCGTGGCCTGCGAGGCTGAGCCGATTTCGATCGTGCCGCTGAAACTTGCCCCGGTGGGCATATCGCAGCGAGAGTCGGTGTAACAGGTCTGTAAGCCAAGGATTCCCTCGATCGGATACTTGCCGGGCTGGGCGTCCGGGGGAATCACGATCTGCGTGGTCCATTTCACCTGCCCATCGTAATAGGGCAGCATCGCCGGCTCGCCAGGCTTCGCGTCGTGCGCAACCAACTCGCCGCTGGCCATCGTTTGCTTCCGATGGAATCCCGACGTGTTGCTAAAGACGATCAGCGTGGGCTTGTTGCCGAGCGCTTTCGGATCGGTCTCCGCGCGCTGATAGATGTGCCAGCCGGCGGGCATTTCCGCAGAGATGACGAGATTCACGGTCGAGCCAGGCGTGGCTATGCTCGGTTCGAGATAGCCGCGCAACGTGGCGTGCGCCCGCGGCACGGCGTATTCAGCCACGGCCACCGGCGCCGCTTGCGACGGCTGTAAGCCGGCCTCGAATGCGATGTCCTCGGGCGGCAGGCATGTCCCCACCCGGCAAACCTGGGCACGAACGCTGCCTTTGATCCGTAGCGATTTGAGATCTGCGCCCGGTTGAAACTCAAGCGGCGCTTGCCAGACGACTTCGCCCGCCAACTCCTCCAGCACATATTCACCGTCTCGCACGATCTTGGGCGGCAGCGTCGAGCGGAAGTCGCCCGTCACGCGGAAAGCATCGGACGGCTGAATGCTGATCTTGGTGGGTTGGGCTCCGTGTGGCTTCTGGGTTGTTGAATAGGTATACCAGGGCTCACGAATATGGGCCGTAACGGATAGCAGTCCCGGCTGCCCGTTGTTCGGCGCGGTAAAGTGCGCTACCACGGAGAGGACAGCTTCCGGGGGGGTGGCGTCATCACCGCTCGCAGGAATGCCGCCGAGTGGACCGCCGTTGAGGATATCGTGGAGTTGCCCAAAGGCAGCGGGCGCAAGCAGGCTGGCGAGCAGAACAACTGCGAATAGCCATTGTGAAGTTCGCCGCATCGGATCGTTGGGCATGCTGCTTATATCCTTATCCCTAAAGCACTAAGAGCATTCATTCGCTCAATTTTACAGAGCTTCGCCGAGCCGGGTCAACGTCGGCGTCCGCGCGTATGTACGTGTTTTCGCTCCGTTTGGTTCGGGGCGCGTGGATGCACAAACGCCAGCTATGCAAGCGTTTGTGCAAGGTGTTCGAGCCTTGCCAGGAATTCATCCAGCCGCACCGAGATCGCGGCCACATCGGGGAATTGCTTCCCTTCCAGATAAATCCATTCCAGCCATTGCAGGCCGCCCATCAAAACTGTGCTGCGGTCGAACGCCAGAACCAGGCTATGTTCATTGCGCGACAGCCGGCGAATCGACTGGTAGGCCGTGAGGCCGTATTGCCAGTCAGTCACGTCGTCGCGTGCCAGGCTGCCCAGCAGTCGGGCCACGTCGGTCGCCACATTGTCTGGCCGCAGGGCTCCGAAGTCGACAAGGCCTGTGACCTCGTCCCCCTCGAACAGGATATGAGCGTGCCACACGTCGCGAATGCAGGGTTGTAACGTCACGTCGAGGCCGCTGGCCATTTCCAGCGCGATCAGCACTCCCGGGCCATGCCGCATTGCTATCTCGATCAGCCGGCGGCCGCGCTGGGCGATTTCCGGAAACGGGCCGGTTCCCAAGGCCTGTCGCAGTTCGGTCAGCCGTCCACCGAGCAACCCCTGAAGCCGCAGCACGCGATCGGAGATGCCGGGCGAACCGATTGGGCCGTTCTCGGGCAACGGGAAGGTCCCCGCGGCTTCGTGAAACGAGGCCAGCGCGCGCATGGCATTGTATAGGCGCGGTCGGGTCGGATGAGCCCGATAGTCGGCCTGGCCGGGCAACCAGGGGCTCAACTCCCAGAGGTGGCCGGCGTGCCGGATGAATCCGTGTTTGTGCCGCGTTTCGAGCGGCACGGGAATGCGGTCGAAACCTTCCTGGTTTACGTGCCAGAGTACTGCTTGTAGGAATTCCAGCCGCTCTGGCGTTGGATGTTCCCGGGGCCATAGCCGCAAGCAAAGCGGGCCGCGGGGAGCCTCGATCTTCCAGAGGGAGGCCCCGCTGAAGCTCAGCGGCGAGCGCACCTGCGCAACCGTCAACGGCCGGCAATCCTCCGGATAGAGTTGCAGAATTCGGGGGATATCGCGGTCGACTGCCATGACTCAACCCTGCCGGCGGGGCCCGGTTTTACGCACCGGGAGATTAATCGTCACGTATAATACAGATCGCACCTTCCGCGTGATCGGTTGCGAAAACTTCCCGGCGACCGATCCCTTCCGCAAAGTTTCCCGTATTACAACTGCGACTGGCGGATGCCTGTCGGTAACTGGCTAGGTTAGGCTATATTTAGCGCGGATGCGGATTTGCGCGGCCGCATTTCCCACGGGTTCAAGCGGATTGGCGGATGCCGGTCCCTCCCCTCAATCTCTCCCCGGGATAGTGAGATAGCAACGATGGTTAGACACCTGGTTGGACGAAGCGGCTTGGGCTTTTTTGGGGCATTGCTTGGCTCGGCGATTCTTGCCGCCGCGGCGTTCGACGCCCCGGTGCGGGGCCAGGAGATCACCGCTGGCGAAAACGAAGCCAAGGAAGCCGCTAAGCCGGATAGCAAGCCCGCCGCCGCAGCCGCGGACCCACCGAAGCCTAAGTATCCTCCCTATGCCGACGTGATCAAAGATCATGAAACGATCGACGGCTTGATCAAGCTGCATCGCAAGGGGAACCGGTTGTTGGGAGAACTCGGCGGGCGTCATCTGAACAAGGACTTCGTCGTATTGATCTCGATTGCCAAGGGCATCGGGCGCGGCTCGCTGTTGGGAGGCATGAGCTGGGGATTCGGGGATGACTGGATTTGGCAGTTCCGCAAAGTGGATGACCGGATTCTGCTGGTGCGTCGCAATGTGCGTTTTACCGCCGACAAGGGCGATCCGCAGTCGCGCGCCGTGAATTTGGCGTATACCGACAGCGTGCTCTTTAGCCTGCCGATTCTTACCACCGGGCCGGATGGCTCGAACGTGGTCGATTTCACGCCCGTGTTCATGAGCGACCTGCCGCAAATCTCGTCGGTGTTGCCGGGCTTCGTATTCTCCGACGCCAAAAGCACCTGGGCCGAAGGATTTCCCAAGGGGAAGAATCGCGGTCTGACCGACAACATCGAGTTGGAAGTCGCGGCCACCTATGCCTCGAGCGGTCGCGACGAGATCGACTCCGTGGCCGATAGCCGCGGCGCGAGCATCCACGTCCACTACTCGATCAGCCTGTTACCCGACAATGGTTATCAACCGCGGATGGCCGACGATCGAGTCGGGTACTTCATCACCGCCCTGAAAGATTGGTCGAAGAAGGGCGACGACGATCGATTCGTGCGCTACATCAATCGCTGGGATCTGCAAAAGGCGGAACCGTCGGCCGCATTGTCGCCGCCGAAGAAGCCGATCATTTTCTATCTGGAAAAGACCATTCCCTATGCTTATCGCAAGCCGATTCGCGAGGGCATCTCCGAATGGAACAAAGCCTTTGAAAAAGCCGGCTTCGCCAATGCGATCGAGGTTCGCCAACAGCGGGACAATGAAGACTGGGATCCGGAAGACATCAACTACAACACCTTTCGCTGGATCACCTCGGGCGCGGGCTTTGCCATGGGGCCTTCGCGCGTGAATCCGCGCACCGGGCAGATCCTGGATGCCGACGTGATTTTCGACGCCGACTTCCTCCAGTTCTGGAAGCAAGAATATGAGAACTTCACGCCCGAGGCCGTGGCCGCGATGACCGGCGGCGCGCTCGATCTCCGCGGCTACGAAGAGCAACGCAAGGCCCGGCCGCACATGCACGGCGGACATCTTTGCGAGTTCCATCATGGCCTGGCACGCGAGTTGGCTTTCGGATCGCACGTGCTCGCGGCCCGCACGACCAACCCGGCTGATCGCGAGAAGCTCATCGTGCAGGGGCTCAAGGAAGTGACGATGCACGAGATCGGGCACACGCTCGGCCTGCGACACAACTTCAAGGCCAGCACGATGCTCACGCTCGATGAGCTCAACAATACGGCCAAGACGAACGACGTCGGGTTGACCGCCTCGGTCATGGATTACGCTCCGGCGAACCTCATGCCGCAGGGCCTGCCCCAGGGAGACTACTTCTCCACGACGATCGGCCCGTACGACATCTGGGCCATCGAGTATGGCTACAAGCCGCTTTCGGGCGGAACCGAAGGCGAAGTGGCCGAGTTGAACAAGATCGCCGCACGCTGCGGTGAGCCGGAATTGGCTTATGCCACCGACGAAGACACGCGGGGGATCGATCCCGATCCGCTGGCGAATCGCTTCGACCTGGGCAAAGATCCCCTGGCCTATGCCAAGCTGCGAGCCCAATTGATCAGCGAGCTTTGGCCGACCGTACTTAAAGAGTCGACCAAGGACGGCGAGGGCTATCAGAAGGCTCGCCAGGTTTTTGGCGTGTTGTTGGCAAATCACGGCCGCGCGATGCACTTTGCTTCGCGCCTGGTGGGCGGCGTCTACGTGAGCCGCGCGCACCGGGGCGACGCCAACGCCGCTCCGCCGTTCACGGTGGTCGAGCCGGCTAAGCAGCGCGAGGCGCTGGCGCTGGTTGGGGAGCAGATCTTCAGCGACAAGCCGTTCCAGTTCCCGCCCGAACTGTATAGCCATCTGGCGTCGAGCCGCTGGTCGCATTGGGGGTCGGATATGCCCTTGCGAACGGACTTTCCGGTACATGAAGTGATCGGCATGTGGCAGGAGCGCATTCTGAGCCAGCTCATGTCTTCGCTGACGCTCGAACGGTTGCACGATACAGAACTGCAAGTCGCGGCCGACCAGGATGCCCTCACCACGCCGGAATTGCTCGGGGCGCTTACGAAGGTCATTTTTGCCGAGGTCGATTCCATCCCCGAGGGCGAGTATACCAATCGCAAGCCAGCGATCAGCAGTCTGCGGCGCAACTTGCAGCGCAAGTACCTCGAACGCATGTCCTCGCTGGCGATGGGGCGCACCGGCGCGCCGCAAGATTGCCAGACCGTCGCTTACGCCGAGCTCGAAGCGCTGTCAGGCCGCATTGCCGAGTTGCTCAAGAGCGATCGTAAGCTCGACACCTACAGCAAGGCGCACTTGCAAGAATCGGCCAGCCGCATCAACCGGGTGCTGGACGCCCGATTCAACCTGAATTGACCCCTTGCGTTTTGGAGCGAACCACGCGAAGCTGGGCGCAATCGCTCGCGGGCGGGGAGCGAATGAATAGGCGGGGCGCGGTGTGTTTACCGCTGCCAATAAGTTTTACCCTTCTGTGGGAGAAATCCGCCATGAAACTTGTCGTCGCCGTCATTCAGCCTACGAAGTTGCACGCCGTGCGCGAGGCCCTTGATAATATCGGCGTTACGCGGATGACGGTTTGCGATGCCCAGGGCTACGGACGCCAGCGCGGTCAGACCGCGTTCTACCGTGGCAATGAATATCGGACCAATCTGTTGCGAAAGGTGGCGCTCGAGATCACGGTCAACGACGATTTTCTCGAACGTACCGTGGAAACCATCACCAACGTGGCCCGCACGGGACCGGAAGGCACCATCGGCGACGGCAAGATCTTCGTCCTCCCGGCCGAGGAGTCGATCGATATCGCGGGCGGACGTCGCGGTCCTGAAGCGGTTTGACAGGTCAGCGAACGTTTGCAGGTCGATTCATGCTCGTTTTAGCGCTCGTTTCCGACTTGATGATGCAGTCGCAGGTTGTGGGGGCTGCCCACCGCGCGGGCGCTGAGTTGCTCGTGGCCAACAGCGAATCGGAATTAGTGGCCAAGGCCCAAGACGGACGCGCTGAGTTAGTCATCGTAGATCTCAGCCATCCGGGCATCGATCCGGCGGGGCTCATGGAGCAACTTAAACCTCGCCTGGCCACATCGGCTCGCACGCTCGCCTTTGGCCCCCATGTGCACAAGCCGCTTCTAGAAGCCGCCGCGGCTGCCGGGTTTGACGCCGTGATGGCGCGGGGCCAGTTCCATGCGAATATGGAACGCTTGCTCGCCGAACACGCTTGACGGCCAGCAAGGGCTCAAGTCGTGCTTGGCGCCGGTTCTTCGGCGACTGCCGGCACCCCGACCGCGTCGTTTTTCAAGGGCGGCAGGCCCCGCTTGTCTGCTTCGCCGGGCATGTAGATCTCGTCCAGAGCCGTGGCGTCGACCAATCGCCGTAGCAAGAAATAGATCACGGTCGTGGCCGTCCAAAAGTAGCTGAAGACGAACGCATAAGCGAGCAAGATCAGACCGTTGATCCAAAAGGCCATCGCCTGTGCGCCGGTGGCGGCCAGTCCTGTGGCGCTGCCCACCGTGCGAACCTCCGTCAGCCGCTCGGCGCCGCTACCCCAACTGACTGCCCAGAGCGACAGCTCGACGACCCAGTGAGCAAAGAGCGTTACCAGGTACCAGCCCAGCACGCCGGCGAATCCCGCGAGTACGGCATAACCAAAGTACCTGAGTGGTCGTTGAAAGACATAGGCATAGGCATGGCTGAGCGCGCCAAAGGAATCGGTTCCCTCGGTGCTGATGGCCGCCCACATCAGCGGAAAGCCGAAGAACAGACCCAGCAGCAGAAAAGCCATCAAGAAGCCGCCAAACAACACGAGCGGCCAGCCGATGATGCCTACGACCGCGATCCCCCAGTCCGCTTTCAGCAGCAACCCGGCGCCGGCCAGCGGGAGGGCAATCAGTGCCGAGCCCAGCAACGGGAATAAGGGCGCCGCGAAGTAGGATCCGGCCTTGCCGTGCACGAACCGGGCCAGCGCGCCCAGCGAGACATTCTCTTGCCGCGCGAAGGCGACGGCGGCCTGTCGCGAAATCGCGCCGCCAAAGTAGGTCCAGATCAACAGCGTCCAGAGCCCGCAGCTTAACAGGTATATGAAGCCTGCGAATGTCGGCGCTTCGGCAACCAGAAACATCCGCTTCATCGGCATGGAGAGTTCGGTCCAGGCGGCCACCAACGGGCTATAAGCGTACCAGGTATCTAGTGACGTCAGGCCCGCGGTCGGCGGCATTTCGAGCGGCCGCTCCCAGGGCCAGGTCAGATAGTAGGACAAATCGCTGCTGACCAGCGGCTGGGTCGCATCCGGATCATGAAACAAATCGCCCAAAACACGCCAGCCGGCGATGGTTCCCGCCACGGCAAGGCTTGCCAAGAGCAGCGCCTTGAAGTTGAGCGCCATGCGAACCGCGGCCAAAATCCGCAAGCTTGGAAAAACCTGGTGCCAGGCGATCGAGCGAATCGTGCCCCGTTCGTCAGCCATCGTTGCGACTCCTGCGTCTCCCATTCACGCGGTCGACTCCGCCGTCGGAGGCCTCGCGAGGCCAGCAATTATACGGGTTACACAGCCAGGCCAGAATAGGAAATCGGGGCAGGGCAATCGCGCGCTAAACGCAGCCCCAGCGCGGGCAGGAACCATCGTCCGAGGGAAAGCCAGACCCGTTCGCAGTGCGAACGCTAGTTGGTGGAGTCTGGTTCGAAGGGATCGCCCTCGTTGGATTCATCGTCGATGGGCATTGCGATCTCTTCATTCAGCCAGCGGCGCAGGTCGATCTGGCGGCAGCGATCGCTACAAAAAGGCATCGCCGGAGAAAGTTCCGATTCGAAGCGTTGGGAGCAGGTTGGGCAACGGACAAGAACCATCGAAATACATGCGCCGCTACGCGCAAATTAGCGGGGGAGGGATTTTCCGCGAAGCCTACGATACACCACCAGCTTTTTGCTGACCGAGCGGGCGGCATACGCCAGCCGTGCTCAGTCCGAGCATTTCTGGCAGCTTGACTTGTCGCCCGAGCACGCGGCGCCGCCGTTGCTCGACGATTCGTTCGACTTGGCCGATGCCTTGTCGGCTTCGGCCGCCTTCTTGTACGAATCGCTTCGATAGTCGGTGGTGTAGAACCCCGAGCCCTTGAACATCAAGGCGGCTCCGGTGCCAAACAGCCTGCGCAGCTTGAGCTTCTTGCACTCGGGGCATTTGCGCACCGGTTCGTCTTTCATCGACTGAAAGAGCTCGAACTTGTGGCCGCAGGCATCGCACTCATAATCGTACGTGGGCATAGGCGAAACTCCGATGACTCTCAAATTGGCAACGGATCGTGGTCCGCTGGGAGATAGGTAGGGACTAAATCGGATGGCCGCTCCACGCGGCGTTGGGTTACTTCGACACGATCACCTGGGCCGGACGCACCACGCGATCGTGCAGCACATAGCCGTCTTGGGCCACCAGCATCACGGTTCCTGGTCCATATTCGGCCGACGGTTGTTGCGAGATCGCCTCGTGCACGGCCGGGTCGAAGGGTTCGCCGAGGGCTTCGATCTTCTTGCAATCGTGTTTGGCCAACACGTTCACCAGGTTCTGGGCCACCAGCTTGATCCCTTCGACGAAGGCTGCCGCCTGGGGCGATTTTTCCGCGGCGTCGATTCCACGATAAATGTTGTCGAGCACCGGCAGCAGATCGCGCAAGAGCGGCATCGCGGCGTAACGCCGTTCGTCTTCCAGCTCGCGACGCGCCCGCTTGCGATAATTGTCGAGCTCGGCCTGGGCGCGTAGCGCCCGATCCGCGGCGTCGTCCAGATCGGCTCGCAGTTTTCCCAGCTCTTCTTCGCCGACGCGGAACGCCGCGTCGGCTGCTTGTTCAGCGGCTCGGCGCGCGTCATCCTCGTGAGCCGGATTCGTCGGATTATGTGACATGATGGTTATTCCTCAAACGGCTCGCGTGACGGACGCGGACCCTGGTTTTTCCGGAAATTGCCCGGATGTTATTCCTGGGCAAAGTATTCGCGAACCTTCTCGAAAAACGTCTTGCGATGCGAACTCACTTCCACCTGTTCTTGCTCGGCGAGTTGGCGGAGCAGTTCTTCCTGCTCGGGGCTTAACGTCTTGGGCACCTCGACGTTCACCTGGACAAGCAGATCGCCCACGGAACGCCCGCGCGGACTTGGCATGCCTTGACCACGAATGCGAAAGACTTCGCCGGTTTGGGTGCCGGGCGGCAGTTTCAGCTCATGGGGCCCGACCAGCGTGGGCACTTCAATCTTAGCCCCTAATGCGGCTTGCGTGTACGTGATTGGCATGCGGACGACGAGATGCTCCCCCTCGCGATGGAAGAGCGAATGCTCCTTGACCGTGATGAAGCAGTAGCAATCGCCCCGGGGACCGCCCGTCGGGCTGGGTTCGCCTTCGCCGGCGATGCGGATCCGCATCTGGTCGTCGATCCCGGCGGGAATCTGAATTTCGCGTTTTACCTTCTTCAGCACGAAGGCAGCGCCGCGACACTTCGCGCACGGCTCCTTGACGACCGAGCCCACGCCTTGGCACGAGGGACAAGTGGTTTGCATCCGGAATATGCCCGTCGACTGCACGACCTGACCGCGTCCCGCGCAGTAGGTACAGGTCGTGCGGCTGGTGCCCTTCTTGGCGCCGCTGCCGGAGCATTCGTCGCAGGCCTCGTGGCGTTGGAACTCAATCGTTTTGGTGACGCCGCGAGCGGCCTCGAGTAGGTCGAGCGTCAGGTCGCACCGGACGTCGCCCCCTTTGCTGGGGCGGCGCCGCCCGCCGAACAAATCGCCAAACGCGCTCTCGCCGAAGATGTCTCCGAACGCAGCGAAGATATCGTTGACGTCGGAGAAGCCCCGCGCGCCGCCGTTGTTGACGCCCGCGTGACCGTAGCGGTCGTAGCGTGCGCGTTTTTCCTCGTCGCCCAGCACCTCGAACGCTTCGGCCGCCTCCTTGAAGCGCGCAACCGCTTCTTCGTCGCCCGGATTCTTGTCCGGGTGGTACATGATCGCCAGTTTGCGATAGGACTCGGCGATGATCTTTTGAGAGCTGGTGCGTTCGACTCCCAGCACCTCGTAGTAGCAGCGTTTCCCGGGCATGGTCACCATGATCTTCGATTCGCGCCGTCGCTCGAAAAGTCAGGTTCATTATAGGCGGCCGGCCGGATGGCCGATGCGCCAATTGACGTTACACGCGTTGCGCCGCAAACGGGCCACCTCAGGTTTTCCGAGGTGGCCCGAATTGCTGGACGCTACCTTCATTTTAGCCGGCAAGCCAACAAGCGGCCGCCGCGTGGCTATCCGCATTTAGCGGACGCTGCCTTCGACGCGGCTCTTCGACTTGTCGTCTTTATCGAGTGTCGTGACGAGGGCCTCGGTCGTGAGCATCAAACCGGCGATGCTGGCCGCGTTGCCCAGGGCGCTGCGAACCACCTTTACCGGGTCGATGATGCCCGCCTTGAACATGTCGACATACTTGCCGGCATTGGCGTCGTAGCCCATGTTGACCGATTTTTGCAGCACTTCGTCGACGACCACCGAGCCGTCGATGCCGCAGTTGTCGGCAATCTGTTTCATCGGGGCGGACAGCGAATGCAGCACGATGTCGAAGCCGATCTTCTCGTCGCCCTTGGCCGAGGAACGAGCCTTCTCGACGCTCTCGATCGTCCGCACGAGGGCCACGCCGCCACCGGGCAGAATGCCTTCCTCCACGGCCGCGCGCGTGGCATGCAACGCGTCTTCGACGCGGGCCTTCTTTTGCTTCATGTCGGCTTCGCTGGCCGCGCCCACCGAGATGATGGCTACGCCGCCGGTGAGCTTCGCGAGACGTTCTTGGAACTTTTCCTTGTCGTATTCGCTCTCGGTGTTTTCAAGCTGATTGCGAATTTGCTGGATGCGCGACTTGATGTCGTCGGGCTTACCGGCGCCGCGAACGATGGTGGTCGATTCCTTGTCGATCGTAACTTGTTTGGCCTTGCCCAGGTGCTCCAGCCCGAGGTTCTCGAGCTTGAGCCCCAGATCTTCGCTGACCAGCGTGCCGCCGGTGAGCACGGCGATGTCGCCCAGCATGGCCTTGCGGCGGTCGCCGAAGCCGGGGGCCTTCACCGCACAGATGTTGAGCACGCCGCGCAGCTTGTTCACGACCAGCGCGGTCAGGGCTTCGCCGTCAACGTCCTCGGCGATGATCAAGAGCGGCTTGCCGCTATGAGCCACCTTTTCCAGCAGCGGCACCAGCTCACGCAGGTTGCTGATCTTCTTCTCGAAGATGAGGATCAGCGCGTCTTCGAGCAGCACGTCCATCTCGGTCGGGCGATTGATGAAGTAGGGCGAGATGTAGCCCTTGTCGAACTGCATGCCCTCGACCAGTTCCTTGGTGGTCTCGGTGCCTTTGCCTTCTTCGACGGTGATGACGCCGTCCTTACCGACTTTTTCCATCACGTCGGCCAGGAGGGCGCCGATTTCCATGTCGTTGTTTGCGCTGATCGCGCCGACCTGAGCAATCTCTTCCTTGCTCGAAACCGGCTTGGCCATCGCACGCAGCTTTTCGACCGCCGCATCGACGGCCTTTTCGATACCCCGCCGGACGGCCATCGGGTTGCTGCCCGCGGCGATGTTGCGGATGCCTTCCTTGAAGATGGCGCGAGCCAGCACGGTGGCGGTGGTGGTGCCGTCGCCGGCGATGTCCGAGGTCTTCGAGGCCACTTCGTTCACGAGCTTGGCGCCCATGTTCTCGAAGCGGTCTTCAAGCTCGACTTCTTTGCTCACGGTCACGCCGTCTTTGGTCACGGTGGGACCGCCGAACGACTTGTCGATGATCACGTTGCGGCCGGTCGGACCCATCGTCACCGCGACGGCGTCGGCCAGTTTCTCAACGCCACGCAGCATCTTCGCGCGGGCGGAATCTTCAAACAGTAGTTGCTTTGCCACGATGGCGTTCCTCGTTATGTGAAATGCGAGTTGTACGGAAAGCAGGCAGACACGCTTCGCAACCCGATTCGGTCGCGGAGTGACCGTGGCTGACTACAGGACCTTCGCCAGGATGTCGCCTTCGCGGAGAATCTTGACGTCCTTGCCGGCCACCTCGATATCGGTGCCCGAGTACTTGCCGTAGATGACGACGTCGCCAACCGCGACCGACAGCGCGCCCCGGCTGCCACTGTCGAGCAGTTTGCCGGGACCCACGGAGACCACGGTGCCGCGTTGCGGACGCTCTTTGGCGGTGTCGGGCAGGACGATGCCACCGGCGGTGCGTTCTTCAGCTTCCTGGGGTTCAACAACAACACGATCGTCCAACGGACGGAGGTTAAGCTTTGCCATGTTTCGATATTCCTTCAGGGATATTAGCTGTGAATGATTTTAGTGGGGATGTCCGAGGGGCCGCAGGCGGTTTACATCATGCCGCCCATGCCGCCCATGCCCATGCCGCCCATACCACCCATGCCCATGCCGCCCATGCCTCCCATGCCGTGGTCATGGTGATCGTGATCGCCCGGTTCTTCCTCGCTCGGAAGTTCCGTGATCAGCGACTCGGTGGTGAGCAGCAGCGCCGCGACACTGGCTCCATTTTGGAGAGCCGTGCGAACAACCTTGGCGGGATCGATGACCCCTGCGGCCACCAGATCGGTATAGGCGTCCTTGTCGGCGTCGTAGCCTTCGTTCTTGCCTTTAAGTTGGCGGACGCGGTTCACCACCACGGCGCCATCCAGGCCTGCATTGTGGGCGATTGCCCGGAGCGGGTGATCGAGCACATTGCGAATGATGTCGGCGCCGTGCTTTTCGTCGCCCTTCAGATCAAGCTTTGCCAGGGCCGACTCGGCCCGAATCAGGGCGACGCCGCCACCGGGGACGATGCCCTCTTGCAGCGCGGCTTGCGTGGCCGCCTTGGCGTCTTCGATCAGCGCCTTGCGTTCTTTCATTTCGGTTTCGGTTGCGGCGCCGACGTTGATTTGCGCCACGCCGCCGGCCAGCTTGGCGAGCCGTTCTTGCAGCTTTTCGCGATCGTACTCGCTGTCGGTCTGGTCGATCTCGCGGCGAATTTGTTCGGCGCGGCCGTCAATGGCGTCTTTTTTGCCTGCGCCGCCCACGATCGTGGTGTTGTCGGCCGAGATCGTAATCTTCTTGGCTTTGCCCAGATCGGTGATCTTTACGCCGTCGAGTTGAATGCCCAGATCCTTGAAGATCGCGGTGCCGCCGGTGAGGACGGCCAGATCGCCAAGCATTGCTTTGCGGCGGTCGCCATAGCCCGGCGCCTTGACGGCACAGACTTGCAGGATGCCGCGCATCTTGTTGACCACCAGCGTCGCCAGGGCCTCGCCTTCGACGTCTTCGGCGATGATCAGCAAGGGCTTGTTGGCCTTGCTCACCGCTTCGAGGATTGGCACGAGGTTCTTGGCGTTCGAGATTTTTTCCTCATAGAGGAGGACGAACGCGTTCTCGAGCTCGACGGTCTGCGATTCCTGATCGGTAACGAAGTGCGGCGAAAGGAAGCCGCGATCGAACTGCATGCCCTCGACCACTTCGACGAAGGTTTCCGCCTGGCGTCCTTCTTCGATCGTGATCACGCCGTCCTTGCCTACCTTCAAGAAGGCTTCGGCCAGCACGCTACCGATCGAGGGATCGTTGTTGCCCGCGATCGTGGCAACTTGCATGATCTCTTTCTTGCTCTTTTCATCGATGGGCGTGGCCATCTTGGCGATCGCCAGGCTCACGGCCTCGGTGGCCTTGCCGATGCCGCGCGAGAGCGCCATCGGATCGGCGCCGGCGGCAATCATCTTCAGCCCTTCGCGGAAGATGGCTTCGGCCAGCACGGTCGCCGTGGTGGTGCCGTCGCCGGCGACGTCGTTGGTCTTGCTGGCCGCTTCCTTGACCAATTGCGCGCCTAGATTTTCGTAAGGATCGTCCAGCTCGACGTTCTCAGCCACGGTCACGCCGTCTTTGGTGACCTTCGGCGATCCCCAGCCCTTGTCGAGCACGGCGTTTCGACCCCGAGGGCCAAGCGTGCTACGGACGGCACGGGCCAACTTGCTGACCCCGGCGGCCAGAGCCAAGCGGGCCTCTTCGTCAAAGACCATTTGTTTTGCCACGCGGAACTCCTCCTAAAATACAGGCGTCTGTCATGCCCGGCCGGTCGGTGCTAATGGCCGATTTGGTGTGATTGGGGCCGGGCTTGGTGGTTTGTTTCAGGTCGCTTGCACTGCCTCGCCACCAGAAATGGCAGGCGTAGCATCGTGTGCAGGGTTACTTAAGCAACGGCTGTGCCACGATTCACGAAGTTATTGTAAGTGGATTATTGGTATTGGTTTACGTGTAATGTTTCGGGGCGATGTGAAGCGGCCTGCCTGCGCCGGTGGGGGCCGCTGGTGCCAATTTGGCAGTAATTCCGCCCCCGGGCATTTCTAGTCGGCTGCGGAAAAACTCCGCGGCTTAATAAGATCGCACGGAGGCGCTCTCAAAATAGCGACGTAAGTCGTTATTTTGAGAGCGATGCGGAGTTCACGACGGACTTTTTCAGCAGCTGCTAGGACGGTCGCTGGTGAATCCAGAGATCCTGGAGCCCGCCAAAGATCGGAATTTGCCCCTGACGCTCTGCCCCCAGTTTCAGGGCTACGCGAATCGAGGCGGCGTTATCCGGGTGAATGACACTACAAAGGCGGTCGACTTCGAGGTGGGCGAAGCACCAGTCGATGGCCGCTCGGGCCACTTCGGTCGCGATTCCCTGTCCCTGCCGGCGTGGGTCGACCAGCCAGCCGATCTCGATAGACGGCAGATCCTCGCGGAACGAGGGGCCGCATTCACCGACGAACACGCCAGTGCGCTGATCTTCGATGGCCCAGGTGGCATAGCCTCGCAACTCGCGCTGTCCTAGAAAACCTGCGAGAGCTCGCCATGCGAGTCCGCGGTCCAAGGTTTTTCCTTCCGCGATGTAACGCATCACGTCCGGATCGGCATAGAGCCGTGCAAGCTCGTCCAGATCACGCTCACGGAAAGGCCGCAGCCGGAACCGGTGGGAGAGGATTTCAAAGTTCTCCGTGGGTTCCACCAGCAAGGGGGCCTGCGTGGGTCGGGCGATCTCCTGGGGGCGATGATGGAGCCATAGGTTCGCCTGTTTGCCGAACACCCGTTGCTGGCCGCCGTGTGTCGCGCCCAACTTTTGGGCGACACGTGTCGACGAGGCGTTTTCCGGCAGAATCAAGCTACAAATCTCATCGATGGGCAGATTCTCGAAACACCAGGAGAGCATAGCGCGGGCAGCTTCGGTAGCCAACCCTTGGCCTTGATGGGCGGGATCAATAACCCAGCCGACTTCGATCATGGGCCAATCGATGGGATACCACAGACCGCTACGACCGATGAACTTGCCGCTGGCGCGGTCTTCAATCGCCAGGAGCGTGTAACCTCGCAATTGCTGATGACCGTAAATGAGCGCAAGCTGCTGCCAGGTTTGCACGCGGTCGAGCGTCTGACCGGTTCCCAGAAACTGCGCCACCCGCGGATCCGCGTTGAGCCGGGCGAGCTCGTCGAGGTCTCGCTCATGGAATGGCCGCAGTCGCAAGCGGGGCGTTTCAATGACCGGCATCGTGCGCATGGTTCGCCTCGCTCTAAAACGCGCTTTAGGGAATGAACGATTCTTCGCCCGAGAGCGACAAGATAAAAGCGGCGAGTAGATCGGCGGCTCGATCGATGTCGTCGAGCGAGATCATCTCGACCGGGCTGTGCATATAGCGATTGGGGATGCTAACCAGTCCCGTGGCGACGCCCCCCCGACTGATTTGCATCGTGTTCGCGTCGTTCGGAGTAGCCCGGCCGCTGGCGGCCATCTGCACCGGCAACTCGCGGGCCGTGGCGGTTTCCAACAGCCGATCGACCACGTGGGGGTTCATATTCGGCCCGCGGAACACGACCGGGCCGCGGCCCAGCGCAAGGTCGCCTTCTTGTTTCTTATCGATTGTGGGACAGTCCGTGGCGTGCGTAACGTCGATCGCAATGCCAACGTGGGGATTCACGCCATAAGTGCTGGTCGTCGCGCCGCGCAGACCGATTTCTTCTTGCACCGTGGAAACGGCGAAAAACGCGCAGTTGAGTTGATGCGGAACGGTGCGCCGAAGGGCTTCGATGGCGACCCACAGGCCCGTCTTGTTGTCCATAGCCGGCGCGCTTGCCAAGTTGTTGCGCATCGGCCGGAAACCAAGTTCCAGAGTGACCGGGTCCCCCACGCGCACGAGCCCCTGCGCCTCGTCCTTCGAGCGGCAGCCGACGTCTAGCCAAAGATCCTTGAGCTTGGGTGTTTGCTTGCGTTCTTCGTCGCTCAGCAGGTGGATCGGCTTTCGGGCAATGACGCCCGGCACCGGGCCGCCGGTTGCCCACACCGTGAGCCGTTGGCCAACGAGCACGATCGGATCCCAGCCGCCGATCGGTTGTAAATACAGAAAGCCCTGATCGTCGACATACTGCACGACGAAGCCTATCTGATCGCAGTGGCCTGCGAGCATCACGCGGAGTGACGCTTCGGGATTGCGGCTTACGATCAGGTTGCCATGCACGTCGGTCGTGGTCTTGTCCGCGAACGGGGCGACGTATTCGCGCACGACTTGTTGGATGCGCTGCTCGTAACCCGAGGGGCTGGGCGTTTCCAGCAACCGACGAAGAAATTCCAAAGCGTCAGGCGTCATCGGAGGCGTAAGGTTGAGGATGCGTAGAACGGCGATCGTGCTAGCCGCCAGCACGCGCGAGCGGCGCGCCCTTTATCGCACGATTCGCCGTTTGCGGCAAGCGTCATGAGCGTGCGTCCCCGGCGGTCACCGCATCCCCTCGCTATCGCCGCCTGCTGAATGCTTCCACCGACCGCGAGGCAGGGAGACTTTTTTTGATCGCCTTGACGGATTATTTCCCGATGCAAAACCGGCTGAATACCCGATCGAGAATATCGTCGGTATAGATGGCCCCGACGACTTGCCCTAATTGTTCCAGGGCCAGCCGAAGCTCCACGGCGATCAACGCTTCATCGCCGCCGGAAACGCACAGTTCCAGGGCGCCGGCGATGCCCGAGGCGGCCGCTCGCAGGCTCCCGGCGCAACGCTGGGCAGTCGCCGTGCTGGCGTCACTGGCCAAATTGGCGAGCGTGTTGCGTAACGCCGCGCGAAGGTGAATCAGCCCGCTCTCATGGAGCGTGGTTGTTTGGACCATCGTCGCCGGAGACGCCAGCCGCGGAAATTCGCCCGCGGGGCAGAGGTCGCTTTTCGTCCAGACGATGATCCGCACGGTCGTGGCGGGCTCGGCCAGTCGGCCGCGTTCCCAGGCATTGAGCGCTCGGTCGCAATCGAGACAGAACAGCTCGACGTCGCAGTGCAGGGTCTGGTCGTGCGATAGTTGCTGGGCTTCGTGCGGCACCGTTTCCGTGGGCGCGACGACTTCGTACCCGGCGGTATCGATCAACAAGCAGCGGCAGTCCTCGCCGAGATCGACTTCCGCGGAAAGATAGTCGCGCGTCGTTCCAGGAATGTTCGAGACGAGCGCGTGTCCGTCCGTCAGCCCATTGAACAGGCTGCTCTTGCCGACGTTGGGCCAGCCCACCAGGGCTACCCTGGGCAGCGTGCGATCGATCTTGCGGCCGGAGAGCTGCGCGAGCGTGGCTTGTAGATCGGCCTCGACACCTGCGAGTTGGCGCGCAAGTTCCTTGCGCGTCACGAACTCGATGTCTTCCTCGACGAAGTCCAAACCGGCTTCTAAATGCGCGAGCAGATCGAGCAATGTCTCGCGGAGCCGGTGCAGCGGGCGCGCCAGCCCACCGGCAAGTTGCGCAAGCGCGCTGCGCAGGTCCGCGTCGCCCCGCGCGTCGATCACTCCCAGCACGGCCTCGGCTTGCGTGAGATCGAGCCGGCCCGCAAGAAACGCGCGCAGCGTGAACTCGCCGGGTTGAGCCAGCCGCGCGCCATTGTCGCAAACCGCCGCCAAAACCGCTGCCAGCAGCGGCGGCGAGCCGACGGTATGGATTTCAGCGGCCGGCTGCCGCGTGTAACTTCGCTCGTCCGGCCAATAGTAGATGGTTGCCGGCAGCCGCGGTCCGTCGCTCGACAGAACGAGCTCGACGCCGAGCGCGGTGGGGACGGCGATAGCTGCCAGCCTCCCGGTGGCGTCGGCATCCAGGCAATTATGGAGTACGGCTTGCGTGGCTGGACCACTGAGCCTGACCATGCCGCGCGGCGCGCTGCCGGCCGCCGAGGCGATGGCGGCAATCGTGTCCGCGGTCTGGGCGAATGCGTAGGTTTGATGGAACGAGCACACGGCGTTCACCCTGCCGTGAGAACTACTTGCGCCCTTTTTGCCGCCGCTTGCGCGCCGCCGCGCCGTTCGCGTTGCCGTTCGTGTTGGTAGTCGGGGGCGTCGGCTCGCCCGGCGTTGCCTTTTGTGCCTTGGGAAGCAGCTTGCGCTCGGCGACCCCCCAGATACTCGAGGCAATGAAGTATACGCACAGACCGCTGGCGACCTTGAAGAACAGGATGCCCATGAAAACCATCATGTATTGCATCATCTTCTGCTGCATCGCCGCTTGTTCGTCGGCCGGCGGCGGCATGAACATCTTCTGCTGCCAGATAAAGAGCGCAATGGTTACCAGCGGCAGAATATTCAGATAGGGCCCCAAGCCAAAGAACCCCGTGCCGGCCGTGACAAACGCCGGCACGACGTTCGACCAGTTCCAGAGCATATCCGGCGCTGCAAGATTGGATGCCCACCGCACCGCATCGCTGATCAACGGGGCCTGCCGCAGCTCGACATCGACCATCAGCGAACGGTAGAGACCCACGAAGATCGGAAGCTGCGCAAACGCCAGAAGGCAACCGCCCACCGGATTGTAGCTGTGTTGTCGAAACAGATCCTGCATTGCGCGGGTACGTTTTTCCGCGTCGTTCTTGTACTTCTCATTGATCTTTTTCATCTCGGGTTGCAGTTCTTGCATCTTCTGCGCGCCGAGCGCCTGCTTGCGGCTGAGCGGAAACATGCAACCCCGCACCAGGACGGTCAACAGGATGATCGCGAGGCCGTAGTTGCGCACCACGGCATAGAACGCGTGCAGCACCTCGCTGAGGATGCGCGCGATCGGGCCGAACCAACCGAAATAGATGAGCCGGGTAAGATCGCCATTAGGACCGTAATGCGCCAAGAGCGCTCGCCGCTTCGGTCCGGCGAAGATTTGGTAGCTATGCGTCAGCGAGTCGCCCGGCGCGAGCTCGGCCGCCACGCTGTCGATCCGGAACGACACGTTCAGCAGGCGAATGTCGGCCGATTCCGCCGGCACCGCCCCGGCGCGGAGCGGCACGATCGCCTCGAAGAACTTCGTGTTCGGCTCCTTATTGTGTGGGAGCATCGCAACCGAGAAATACTGCGCGTCCACGGCGATGAAGTCGAGCGCGGCGGTCGATCCCCAGGTCTTTTCAAAATCCTCCTTCGCCAGTTCGCCCGGCGTCACCTGGGCGATGCTGCCGCCGTCGAACGATGCGATCACGTCTCGCAGCCCCGCGCTGCCCCAACTATGGCTGACTTTATTCGCGTACCAATCGCCTTCGGTCGGCAAGCCGTTCGGCCCGCTCAGGCGATAAGCGACCTTATGCTGCGTGTCGCTGGTGTTCGTCACCTGCACGTCGAGCACCAGGTGATAGGCCGGATACGTTTCGTCGGCCCGTTGCTCGGGAGAGACTTTGGCCAGACGATAGGTCTTGGTGACTTCAAGCCCCAGCAGCGGAATTGGCTTGTGGAAGCTCACCAGTTGCGAAGTCGCTTCGGCGACCTCCCAGGGAGCCGTGTGAAGATTCACACCGCCCATTTCTTTATTGTCGTTTGACAAGACCCGCTCGTCGAATTGCTGGATCGTCGTCAAAAAGGAGAGGGGATCGTGCTTGCCCGGCACGACGACTTCCAACGGTCGAGATTCGAACTCCGGCCGAATGAGGTCCAGCGGCTGCTGACCCAGCGTTAGCTCGATTTCTTTCGTCTCTTCACCACGCTTGAACGCTAGTTTGATGTTCTGCCCGGGCTTCGTGGCTTGAAGCGCGGTGACGTACTCCGCGGCGTTGCGAATCTTGGCGTTTCCTAGCGCGGTGATGACATCCCCGATTTCGATGCCGCCCGCCGCGGCGGGCGTGCCCGGCCCGGAGACGCGCACCAGCGCGCCTGCGCCTTGCGGGGCATCGACGGGTGCGAGATATCCGAGGTATCCCCAAGGAACGTCGTTTTCAAGCGCCCGCACCTGATTCAGCTCGATCCTTTCGATGGCCGCTCCCTCGTTGTTCCAGGTCACCAGCATCCGGAAGGGGCTTTCTCGGTCGAGCGACCCGAGCGTGCCGCGGCGCGGATCGATTGACGTCTGCGCTTCGTCGGTCGCGGGCGTGGCACTTTTATCCGCGGGCGTGGCGACTACGGCCGTGGGCGGCGCGGCCTCGGTTTGAGGTTGCGCGGGTTCGCTTTTCTCGTCGGGGCTTTGAGAATCCGGCGCTGGGGAATCCGCTTTCTCGATGGATTCGGCCACCTGCTTACCCGCGGCCTTGGGCGACTCTGGCGGCGGGGCGAGGTACGAGAAAATGATCTGGTTGACCACGAAGATCAGGGCCACCAGCACGGCAAACAGGGCGAAGCGTCGATCCACGGAAAACGTCCGTATACAAAGTTCGGAGATGGTTGTCGAAGGCGCGAGGCGCCCCTGCGGGCCGCACGAGCCTCATGCGGGAGCAATCCCTCATTGTTCCCCATCATGGGGATTCTGCAATGGCAACCCGGCCTTTTGCCGATCTAAAATCCGCGCCGCCCCCCAGCAAAGATTCCAAGGGCAGAGGGGGCATCAGAAGCGAATTCCCGCTGTGCTCAGCGGCCTTCGCGGAGCCGATCCCCCAGGAAGTTATCCAGGTCGGGGGTGTTATAGATTTTTTTGATCGTCTGTTCGAAGTCGTAGGGCACGCGACGAAACGTGAGCAGGTTGTCCTCGAGCACCACGTAGCAGCTCCGCGGATCGCCGTCTCGCGGCTGGCCCACCGACCCGACGTTGACCATCGTCTTCTCGTCTCCCAGCCGATAGGTGTAGTTCAACTCCTCGGGGCTGAGAAAGTTCATGCTCTGCGTGAACACGCCGGGAACGTGCGTATGTCCCTGAAAGCAGTGGTGCTCGATCAGGCTGAAGATCTTTTCCATCTTCCGCTGATTATAAATGTCTTCCGGAAAGACATATTCGTTCAGCGGGTTGCGCGCCGAGCCGTGGACGAAAAGAAAGCCATTTTCGCGGTGATTCCGGGGCAATTCTCCCAGGAAATCCCAACGCTTGGCGTTCTCTTCCGGGTCGCCGTCCGGGCTTTCCAATTGGTCGCGCGTCCAGAAGATCGCCCGTTCCGCGCCACTGTTGAACCCCTCGGGATCGAACAAGGCACCCTGATCGTGATTACCGAGCAGACACACGTCGCACTGCATCACCAGATCGATACACTCGCGCGGGTTCGGTCCGTAGCCGATAATATCGCCCAGGCAATAGACTTTCTGGATGCCTTGCTGACGGATATCTGCAAGCACCGCCTCGAGTGCTTCGAGGTTGCTATGAATGTCGCTGATCAATGCACGCTTCACAAAGCGGCTCACTTCACCCTGAGGGGCACTGGAAGCTCTGCATGCGCCGCGGGAGTCGGCGTCGAAACGAAAGCTCGAACATTAGGTAACAATTGAGTTTACGGCGAGCTTTCAAGACGGTCAAGCGGCCCTCGAACACCTAAGCAAGCACGCGGTGCGCCGATGGGCACGATGCCGCGGATTTTACGGCGGCCGGCGCTATCCCCCGGGCTTTTTCATCGCCAGGCTATGCAGAATCAGTACCGTCGCCACAGATATACAGGCGTAGCCCAGCCACACGGGTGGCCGGATCGTGCGCAATGGCGTTGGCCCGGCCGCCGGCAGGAATGCGTCGTCCGAAGACTCGCTGCTGGCCACCAGGGACAGACGCTTGGACACGAACGCACTGGTCTTTTCGTTCAGCACATAGCTCTCGACCATTCGCAATTGGATGCCGAGAAAGAGCACGACCAGCCCGATCAAGAAATATTGGTTACGGTTGATTTCCAAGGGACTGCACCCGAGTTGGTTCGGTGGAGTCTAACGGGGGGGGCCCGCCAGGGTTCGTCTAAACTGCGCCACGTTGTTGCTATCGGGCCACCCGCCGCACGTGCTTCATTGCCGGCCCGGCTTTAGCGGTTTTGTGGGCGGTGGAGTCGTGCCGCGGGTGGCCGGGCATGCGAGCGATTTACTTGTAGCGATTAGACCGATTCGTAGGATTGAGTTGGCCGGCGACAATTCTCTTAGCGGCGATCGCCCGGTCGCCCCGACGTGTACGAAGGATGACGAGCATGCGCCAACTTGCAATGCTATGGAACAAGCTGCACGGTCTGGCCGCGCGCATGCCGCTCGTCGGACTATTCCTGAGCGGGATGGGCGGTCTCTGGAAAATTGTCGCCAAGACCGTCGGCCGTTGGACGGCTAACGATGGCAATTTGCTGGCGGCCTCGATGGCCTACTACGCCGCCTTTTCGTTTTATCCGCTGCTCTGGGTCTTGATGGCCGTCCTGGGGTACGGGCTGCGCCTATCGGATCGGGCCCAAGGAGCACGGCAGGAACTCCTCGCCTTCTTGGGAAAGAGCATGTCTCCCGCGCTGGCCGACGAGGTCGATCGCTTGCTCAGCGGTGTGCAGCTTCGGGCAGGCAGCGGGATCTTTGCCGGTTTTCTGTTGCTGTTTGCCGCGATCGGCGTGTTCTCGCAGCTCGAAGCCGCGTTCGATCGGCTCTGGCACGCGGTGACTCCGCATCAGCGTGGCGCTCGCGCGGCGATTCGCAACGCGCTCTGGAATCGATTGAAGGCATTCCTCACGCTGCTCGGATTAGGGATCATCGTGCTGCTCGCGTTTGTCGCGCAGCTTGTGCTGAGCGCCATGGAGAACTGGGCCGCCGAAGAGCACTTGGAGTGGGCCGTTTATATCTGGCCGCGACTGCAAATTACGCTCAGCCTTTCGCTAAATACGCTGGCCCTGGCAATGGTCTTTAAAATGGTTCCACGCGTGTCGGTCCGTTGGCGCGACGCGCTCGTTGGAGGCGTCGTTGTCGCGGCGGCCTGGCAGATCGGGGCTCAGGTCGTTTCACGCTACATCGTGGGCGGACATTACACGGCGTATGGAGTCGTCGGATCGTTCATTGCCATGATGCTCTGGGTCTACTGCGCGAGCATCATTCTGTTTCTTGGCGCCCAGCTCGTGCAGGTGTTGGGGCATCCGGAAGAAAACACCGTAGTCAGCGCAACCACCCCAGTCGCGCCCGCAGATGTGCAGGGAGAGGTGGCCGGAGGCATCGAACTCGGCGAAAATTCGCATTCGCAACCGTCGCGGGAATCCCAGATAACCGGCGATACATTAAAGTAGTGGCTACCTCATTCAACCGTGCCAGAATCAGGCGGCCCTCGGGGGCAAGCGAGCACCAGCGTGTCGAGAGCGAGCATGGCGGAAGTCCAGTGGTACTACGCCCGAAATGATCAACAGTTTGGACCGGTGAGCGCGGCCGAGCTAAAACAGCTTGTTAGCGCCGGGCGTTTGTCGCCGGACGACTTGCTGTGGCGCGAGGGCATGGAGCAATGGACCACGGCGGTCAATCTTCGGGGGCTGTTCAGCGACGATATGACGCCCGTCGCCAACGAACCGCTCAAGGTGGGCGAGCAGCCGCCGCTTCAACAACCGCGCGCCGTGCCAATCATCACGGGCGCGCGCGTTTCACCGCAAGGCGTCGGTCTGCGCGGCGCGCTCCGCGCGATGCAGCTCTTGTTGTGGACGACTTGCGTGCTTGTGGTGCTCGTAGGCATGGTGCTTTTCACCCGCGCGTTTCTGACGGCCGAGACACCGGCTCAAGAGGCGGCCGCGGCGGCCGTCTTCGCCACATTCTTTATCGGCGCGTATGTGCTCGCCCGCTGTGGCGAGAAACTGGCAGGTCTGCTGTTGCGGCGCGGCTTGTGAACGCGCGGCACGGGTTCGTTTTTTTGGGTGCGGCCAAAACTCGACTACGATCGTAGTTCGTCAAGCGCAGCGCCAAACGCGCCAAAAATTCCCTCGCCAAACAACACGAACCGCGCGAGTTCAACCGTCGGATCCTGCTCGAGGAAGGCACGCGTCGTGGCTAGCGCGATCCGGCTGGCCAGATCGATCGGGTAACCATACACGCCGCACGAGATGGCCGGCAGCGCCACGCTGTGGCAATGGTGACGCGAGGCCAGTTCCAAGGCGCTGCGATAGGCGCTCGCAAGCAGTTCAGGCTCGCCCGCGCGGCCGCCGTTCCAACGCGGCCCGACAGCATGAATCACGTGCCGCGCCGGCAGATCGCCAGCCACGCCGATCACGGCTGAACCTGTGGGGCAACCGTCGGGATACCGGCGTCGGGTATCTTCCATGATTGTCGGGCCTCCGCGCCGATGGATGGCTCCGTCGACGCCTCCGCCGCCCGCAAGCCGGCTATTGGCCGCGTTTACAATCGCGTCGACCGCCTGTGCGGTGATGTCACCGATCGCCAGTTCCAAGATTCTGCCGCGAATTTCGAGCTTCATGCCGCCGCTCGCCCCCAGGAAAGACGTCCCACTGATTTTCGTCCGGCCGCGAATTACACTGGAACCCGCATGATAACGCCCGTCAACTAAAAGTTTATCCGCCTGCTGCTTGCCGCTATGCGCCACCTCCTTTTAATTTTATTTGGGACCTTTTTTGTGCAAGCATTCTTGCCTGCGCCGCCGGTCATCGCGCGCGACATTTACGTCAGCAACATCGCGGGCGACGATCGCCAGAATGGCAGAGCGATGCAAACAGCTATTCCTGGCGCTGGGCCGGTGCGTTCCATTGGCAAAGCGCTCCGGCTGGCGGCGGCCGGCGATCGCGTCGTGATCGAGAACACGGGGCAGCCTTACCGCGAGGCACTGAGCCTTTTTGGCAGTCGTCATGGCGGTTCGCTGCGCGGGCCGCTGGTGATCGAGGGCAATGGCGCCGTGCTCGACGGAACAGCGCCCATCGCCGACGACGCCTGGACGCCGCTGTCTGGAGATGTGTTCGCCTGTCGTCCGGCGCGGTTGGGCCAGCAGCAACTTTTTCTCGCTGGCCGCGCGGCGCGCCAGCGGCCGGCGCCGCGCGAAGCGGTCGCTCCACCGCCACTTGCGCCGTTGGAGTGGTGTTTCTGGCGCGGACAGATTCTTTTTTGCGTTGAACCGGGACGCCTTCCGCAAGATTATCGGCCGAGTTGTTGCGCGCTGCAGACCGGCGTCACTTTGTACTACGTCCAGGATGTGCTCATTCGCGACCTGGTCGTGCGCGGATTCGCCGTCGATGGCGTTGCGGTGCACGACGTGGTTCGCGAAGCGCGCCTCGAACGCGTCTCGGCGCAGAGCAACGGGCTGGCAGGTTTCTCGGTGCGTGGGGCCTCGTGGTTGGAACTCGACGCCTGTTCCGCGCTCGGAAATGGGCAGGCTCAGTTGCGCGTCGAAGAATTTGCGCGCGTGTGGGCTTTTGATTGCCGGTTCAACGCGGACACAGCACCCGCGGTGCTGCGCGACGGCGGCGACTTAATTGAACGCCGAGAGCCGTTTGCCAGGGCAGGGGGCTAGCGGCCTGATCGGATCGTAGGGATGCGTTGCTAAAAATAGTGTCGCAAATGTCGCAAATCGTCATTTTGCGAGCGGTGCGGGGCTTGGCTCCCTCGCGTTGCGAGGCTATAGCCGATTTGCGCAAGCGCCCCTTGGGAGAATCTCCACGGTTCCGATGCGGCGCCGGGGGAAAAACTTTACCCGCGTTGGGGGCGCAATTAGACTAGATTCTCTCCCGCCGCGATCTTTCCTCCCGCCTTCACGCTCGAATCGTTCCCTCTCAGGAGTGCGTTTCCGATGCACGCCTTTCCAAAAATGAGCCGTTCGCTTGCAATCCTTATGTTCTGCCTGTTCGTGGGAGGCCCGGCGATGGCCCAAGCGCCGGTGGAACCCGCGGCTTCGGATTCGCCGCCCGCCGCGGCCCAGACAACGGAAGCTCCGCCAGCGGATTCGCCGCCGCCCGCCGCCGAGCAGCCTCCAGCGTCTACTTCGCAGACGCCTGTTGCCGAACCCAAGTTACGGTTTAATTTCCGCTTCCAACGCTGGAGCGACGTTTTGGAGTGGTTTGCCGAACAGGCGGGCCTGTCGCTCGTGCTCGACGCGCCGCCACCGGGCACGTTCAACTATTCGGACGATCGCGAGTACAGTGTCGCGGAATCGTTGGATCTGCTGAACGGCGTCTTGCTGACCAAGGGCTATACCCTGATGCGTCGCGAACGGATGCTCATTCTTGTCGACTTGTCACAAGGCATTCCAGAAACGCTCGTTCCTCGCGTCGCTCTCGAAGATCTCGACGACCGCGGTCGATTCGAAATCGTGAGCGTGCTGTTTTCTGTGGGCAAACGCGGCGTCGAGGACGTCGTGACCGAAATCGGGCCGCTGTTGAGCCCGCGCGGCAAAAGCCAACCGTTGCCGAAAACCGGTCAGGTGCTGGTGACCGACACGGCGGGCGTAATGCGGGCCATCAACGCGGTGATTGAATCGATGCCCGAATCTCGGCGCGCCGACGGGAGTCCTCCGGAAAAGCCGCAACTTGCGGTCTATCCGCTCAGGTCGGCGGACGCGGACGCCGCCGTGAAGGTTCTAGAGGCCCTGCTGCCGGACGCGAAGTTCGTGCGCGACCCCGGCGCCAACCAGCTTAGCGCGTACGCCACGCCGACGCAGCAAGCGGCGGTCAAAAATGTCATCGAGCAACTGCAAGCGACCGAGGGACCGGCCGAGAGCCGCGCCCGGTTCGAGGTCTATCAGCTCGAAGACGCGGATGCCCCCGGCGCGCTGGCTACGTTGCAGCCCTTGGTGCCCACCGCGCGGCTGACGATCGATCCGATCAGCAAGAAGCTGGCCGCTTGGGGCACTCCGGCCGATCACGCGATTCTGGCCAAAGCCATCGGGCAATTGGTTTCCACCGTCCAGGGCACGGATGATCGGCAGGTCGAGGTTTATCGCCTGGGCAAGGCGGTGCCAGCGACCGTGGCTGCCATGTTGCCGACAATCGTGCCGCGTGCCCGGGTCGCGGTCGATACCCCGACCAATAGCCTGGTCGTGCTCGCGACGCTCGCCGACCACAAAACGGTGCGCGCGACGATCGAGCAGATCGAATCGCAGAAGCCGACGGGCGGCTCGCCGGAAATGCGGCTTTACCCGGTGGGCCAGACTCCTCCCGCGACGATTTCGGCGGTCCTTCAGCCCCTGATTCCGCAGGCGACGATCACGCCGGATAGCGTTAACAAACGCCTGGCAATCTCCGCTTCGCCGGCCGATCATTCGATTGCGAAGCAGGTGATCGACGAATATCTCGCGTCGGTGCCCGGCGAGGACGAGCGGAAACTCGTGATTTATCCGGTGACCACGGCCGAGCGAGCCCGATTCCAATCGCTGTTGACGACGTTGAGCACGGATTTTCCGAACGTCAAAATCGTGCTCGACGCCGAGCCTGGCGAATTGGCCGTGTGGGCGATGCCCGCAGAGCACGAGGTCATCTCCGGTATCATCGCACAACTCAAGCAAGCCAGGCCCGCTGCCGAGGCGTATCGTCTGGTGGCCTATCCGGTTCGCGCCGCGGATCCAACCAGCGTGCTCACCGTGCTGAAAACCTTGTTTCCCAGCACGCAGATTGTTCTCGACACCAAGACTCGTAAGCTCGTGGCCTGGGCGAATCCGGCCGAGCAAGACGCGATCAAGTCGCTCGTCGAGCAGATGGACTCCGACGAAGGCGGGGAGCTGCAAAGCCAGCTCATGAGCCATCCCGTCGATGGCTTTGACCCGAGCACCGCGATCCTTACCTTGCGCACACTGCTGCCAGACGTTACGATCACCAGCGATCCGACAGCTAAAACCTTAGTGGCGTTCGCTCGCAAATCGGATCACGAGAAGATCGCCGCCGCGCTCAAGCAGATGCGTCCTGCCCACGATGCGGAACATCGCCCGCGCGTCGTGGCCTATCCGGTCGGGGCGTCCGATCCGAGCGTCCTCTATCCGTTGGTCACCGCGCTGGTTCCCACGGCGCGTGTGGTGCCCAACGCGGCCAACGGCACGATTGCGGTCTGGGCGACCCCCGCGGACCATGTCGCCATCAAGGCGGCGATCGAGGAGATAGTCGCCAGCGGAACCGACGAGACTGCGCCCAGGGTCACGGTTTATTCGCTCAAGGAGGTCAGCGCGGCGGGGATTGTGTCCGCCCTGCAAACGACCGTGCCGCAAGCCCGGATTGGCGTGGGTCAAAATCCTCGCAAGCTCGTGGTTTGGGCTCGGCCCGCCGAGCATGCGACCATCCGCGCCACGCTGGACGAACTCGACAAAGAAGAAATGGACGGTCAGGGGAACGTGCTCAAAGCCTACCAGATTCGCACGGCCGATCCGGCGACTCTCTTGTCGAACCTCCAGGTGTTGTTTGCCCCCCGACCGACCGTGCGGCTGTCCCTCGACCTGAAGAATCGCAAGATCGTGGCGATGGCGGCGCCTGGCGAGCAAGAAACGATCCAGCGTGTGATCGACGAGATCGAATCGGGATCTCCGCTCGACGCGGACGCCACGTTTGAAGTCCACCCGTTGCGCGACGCCGATTCCGCGGTCGTGATGCAGGTGCTCACCAACCTTCTGAAGGACTCCCAGGCCGTGCTCTCGACGGACGCTCGCGGGGAACAGCTCGTGGCCGTCGCGACGCCGGAGCAGCAGCAAACGATTCGCGATGCGATCCAACGCTTGCAGACGGCCTCTCGCGAGCTGGAGGTGTTTCAGCTCGAAACGATCGAGGCCGCTGCCGCCGAGATCGCCATTCAACGGCTCTTTGTCGCGGCCGGCGGCCGGAGAAACCGAGATGTGCCCATCGTCGAAGCCGACAACAGCACATCTCGGCTTTACGTTCGGGCGAACCGAGAGGATCTGACCGCCATTCGCGAACTGCTCGTGAAGATGGGCGAGACCCGGTTGGCCCAGGCGGATGGCACGGGGGGCGGCATCCGAACCATTCCGTTTGCTGGCGATTCGCGTGCCGCGTTGGCCGAGATCGAGCTCATCTGGCCACGATTGAGCAAAAGTCCGCTGCGCGTGCTACGGCCGGCCGACGGGCCGCGCAATCTTTTGCCACAGCGGCCGCTTCGCCCTGCGCCGAAGCCGGCCATTGGCGACGAGGGCCGCGCGCCCGATGCAAATGCCGCAGAGGCGCCGATCGAGGTGAAAACCTCGGGGCAAGAGGCCGCGCCCGCCCCGACGCCTTCTTCGTCCCTTCCTTCGGCATCGGCGTCTTCGCCCTCGGGACAAGCCGAAGAGCCCGCGGCGCAGTCCGACGAAACGCCGGCCGAGCCAGCACCGATCATCGTCTCGCCGGGCGACGGCAAGATTACCATCATGTCGGACGACCCGGAGGCGATTGAGCAACTCGAGAAGCTGTTGCGCTCGTTCTCGCCGGCGACCGGGGCCGGTGGTCGCAGCATTTCGATTTATCCGTTGCGTAGCGCCGACAGCGTTACGGTTTCGGAATTGCTCCAACGCATCTTTCGCCGCGGAGCGTTCGACTTTGGAAGCGCGACCTCACCCACCATCGAGCCCGATGAGCGGCTCAATGCAATTGTCGTGTATGCGAATCGCAGCGATCACGCGGTGATCGCCCAGCTTCTGGAATCGCTCGATACGGATCAGGTGCCCGACTCGTTGGCAACGAACCGTCCGCTGCGGATTCGCGTGGAACACACCGATGCGGGTGGGATCGAACGCGTGCTGCAAGACATTTATCAAACGCAGCTCACGAGCGGCGCTCGTTCAAAACCGATTCCGGTTCCCAGCGGAGCGAGCCGCGACGTGGCCGCCGTGATCCAGCAACTCAACATTGCCGCTTCGGGGCCGCTCATGACGCTCGGCGTGGATGACGCGACGAACTCGATCGTGGTCATGGCGCCGCGGCCGTTGGCCGAGGAAGTCGCCGAACTTGTCGGCGAGCTCGACAAGGCTGCGCTCAGCGACAGCTCGCGCTCCGTGAAAGTTGTCCAGCTCAAGGCGACCGGCGCCGACCAGGTCAAGCAGGTACTCGATCGCCTGATTCGCGATGCCACGCAACGGCAGGGTTCCGGCCGCCGCGGGCGTCGCTAGCGGGGGCGGCACTGCCATTCAAGCCGTATCAGCGGCTCGGCGGCTGCGAGGTGGCCGGCGTGCCCGTCGGACCCGTGGCTGCCGCTTTCGAGGTTGCTTTGGCCAACTCGGCCGGCGTTAGCAGGCCATCGCCGTTCAGATCGTAACGATTGAACTCCGCCACCTCGGTTGCTCGCAGACGCGGGGAAAACTCTGAGAGCGTTAGCTGAGCATCGCCGTCCGTGTCTCGCTCGATAAACCAGCCGGGCGTTCCGCCGGCAACCGGCGCGACGAACTTGGTGTCGCGTTGCCGATCGAGCGCATTGGCCGGAATGGCCGTGTCGTTCGGAGCTTCCGTTGCCGGTTGCGGTTCTCCTTGTCCGCCCCCCTTCGAAAGCCGTATGCGCCGGCCCGAGCCGTAGGTGGCCAGATGCCGGGCAAATTCCTCCACGGTCAGCTGACCGTCGCCGTTCACGTCCGCCGTTGCCGGCTGGCCTTGCATGGCCTGCCACTCCTCGGCGTCCACGCGGCCGTCGCCGTTTGTGTCGTGGCGTCGCACGACCCGCTCGGCGTAGCGCATCAGCTTGGACGTGATGGCGACCGAGGGTTGCGGGGGGGCGTCTGGTGAGCTGGCAGTCGCCGAGGGCAGGGGGGCGTCAGAAGCCTCGACGCGCGTTCCGGGCCGGCATGCAGTCGCTGCCAACACCAGAACGAGGGGCCAGTGCCTACGGAGCCACCGCCTCCAGCCGAGCTTACCTTGGGGCCAGGATTCATGGGTCAAAGAAATTCGCAAAGTCTTTTTGTCCCAGAGGGATACGTTAATGGCTCTGAGGGGGCGATTGGCCCTGTGTGGCGCGGAACCGGCTCTTGACAGCGACCAATCCCATCACTTAAAGTACATATGTTCGCATGCCGGGTGGGGCGCGGTCAACACTGCGATCCTTACCCGCCCCCGAATCCATCCCACCTGTTTTTGCACGCCATCGTGTTTGCACGCCACCGTGCCTGCCGACAGTTGTCAGCTTTGCCTCGGAGTGGGCCTGAGCTGATTCGTTTTTGACAACCGAGAAGTGTACCAGCGGAGATTGGTCCACGCTGCTAGCTGGCATGACAGCCTTCGAGAGCGTGGCTTTGTCGGATAGCCGCCCCAACTGGAAAGGATTTCCACGTTGAAGGGCATCCTGCCTTGTTTGCCTGCCTGCCGCCCATTTGCCCTCCGGGGATAGTCCGCCATGATTGCCGGCCCAAGCCTTGTTAAGCAAGGTCATCTCGACGATCAGCAATTTGCTCGCGTTCGCGATGCGCTGGCGGCCGGCCGCCGGTTGGACGAGATCCTTCTCGAATCGGGCTTCGTCAGCGAAGAGAACGCGCTGGCTGCCGTGGGCCAGGCTCTGGGGCTCGAGACGATCGATCTGGCCCACACGGAAATCGATCGCAGCCTGCTCGAAAAATTTCCCATCAAATTGATCCACCAGTACCGCGTTTTTCCGGTCGCCTGGAGAGACGACTCGCTGGTCGTCGCCACGGGCGATCCGTACGATCTGCAGGCGCTCGATGCCGTGAGCGCGGCGACGGGTTGGAGCGTGATGCCTGTATTGGCGCCGCCCGCCGAGTTGGCCAAGCTCATCAAGACGCATCTTGGCGTTGGCGCGGAGACGGTCGATGGCCTGCTCGCCCAACGCGAGGAAGAGTCCGGCGTCGAGATGCTCGAAGATCTCGAGTGGGACCGGTCCGAAGCGTCCGAGATGGCGCAAGAAGCGTCCGTCGTGCGGCTGGTGAACGAAATTCTTTCCGAAGCCGTCGAGGCCCGGGCCAGCGATATCCACATCGAGTCGCAAGCCTCGGGAATCAAGATTCGTTATCGCATCGATGGCGTGCTTCAGTCACAGCCGATGCCGCCCGAGATCAACCGCTTTCAGGCCGCGATCATCAGCCGTCTGAAGATCATGGCCCGGCTCAATATCGCCGAGAAACGCGTGCCGCAAGACGGCCGCATCAAGCTCAAGGTCTCGGGCCGCGAGATCGACATTCGTTTGTCGATCATTCCCATGCTGCACGGCGAAGGCATCGTCATGCGTATCCTCGACAAGGAACGCATGAACTTCTCGCTTCGCGGCGTCGGCATGGACGAGGACGTTCACCAGCAGTTCAGCAAGCTTATCTCGTTGCCGCACGGCATCATCCTGGTGACGGGGCCGACGGGGTCCGGTAAGACGACGAGCCTCTACAGCGCGCTCACCGAAATCAAGAGCGACGAGATCAAGATCGTCACGACCGAAGATCCCGTCGAGTATCAGCTTGAGGGCATCAACCAGATTCAGGTCCATGCGAAGGTCGGGTTGACCTTCGCCGCGAGCCTTCGCGCCATCTTGCGGCACGATCCGGATGTCGTGCTGGTCGGCGAAATTCGCGACTTGGAAACCGCCGAGAACGCGATCCAGGCTTCGCTCACGGGCCACTTGGTTTTCAGCACGTTGCACACCAACGACGCGGCTGGCGCGTTCATGCGAATCATCGACATGGGGGTCGAACCGTTTTTAGTTTGCAGCACCGTCGCGGGCGTGATGGCCCAGCGCCTGGTACGTGTGTTGTGTACCGAGTGCCGGCAAGCTTATGTGCCCAAGCGGGATGAAGTGCCCGACGATTTCCCGCTCGATGCGTTGTTGGCCGAGGGAACTTCGCTCTATCAGCCGGTCGGTTGTCGCCGTTGCCGCGGCAAAGGGTACGCCGGCCGTTTGGGGCTGTTTGAGCTCCTGGTCACGAGCGACGAGATTCGCCAACTGGCCGGCGAGCGCGTCGCTTCTCACAAGATCAAGAAAATCGCGATGCAGGCGGGAATGCGAACGCTGCGCCAGGACGGCTGGCGCAAGGTGATCAAAGGCCTGACGACCATCGACGAAGTGATGCGAGTTACCGGGGCCGACTGAGCGCGTCGCAGAAACCGAAAATTATCATGCCCGAATTTGCCTACACAGCGCGAAATCTTGCCGGAGCCAACGTGGCCGGCACGCTCACGGCCGCCAGCCGTCGCGAAGCGCTCTGCGCGTTGGGCGACCGGCAGCTCTTTCCGCTCACGGTTACCGACGCCGCGCCGCCGCGTGCCAACTGGGGACGCCCTCGTAAGGTAAAGACCGCCGCGCTCGCGCAAACTCTCACGCAATTGGCAGACCTGCTGCAGAGCGGCGTGCCGCTGATGCGCTCGCTCGATGTCTTGGCCGAACAGGCCGTGCATCCAACACTGGTCGAAGTCCTGGCCGACGTTCGGAATCTCGTGGCCGAAGGCACCCCGCTCGACGAGGCGCTGCAACGGCACCCGCAGGTGTTCAGCGAACTGACGATCAGCATGGTTCGCGCCGGCAGCGAGGGCGCATTCTTGGAAGATGCCCTCAAACGCACGGCCGACTTTCTGGAAAAGCAAGAAGAATTGCGTGGCAAGGTCGTCGGCGCCATGACCTATCCCGCGATCCTGGCCGGCGCGGGCGTGTTCATCACCGTCGTGCTGGTGGTTTTCTTCGTGCCCAAGTTCTCCGACTTGTTCAAGAGCATGGAGGAGCGCGGCGGCCTGCCGATCGCCACGACCGCGCTGCTAGCGCTGAGCGATACGCTGGGCAAGTATGGCATCCTGATCGCGGCTGCCGTTGGCGGCGCGGTCTACTGGGGGCGCAAGCAGCTCGCCACCGAGCGAGGCCGCGTATTTGCCGACCGTACGAAACTGAAGATTCCCATCGCAGGCAAGATTTTTCTCGGCTACGCTACTTCCCGCTTTTGCCGCGTGCTCGGCACGTTGCTGCATAACGGCGTGCCGCTGATCAAGTCGCTCGAAATCTCCAGCGATTCCAGCGGCAATCGCGTTCTGGCGGACGCCATCAAACTCTCCGCTGAAAACGTCTCCTCCGGCGAGACGCTGGCCAAGCCGCTTGCTGAGTGCGGGCTGATTCCCCGCCCGGTGATGGCCATGATCAGCGTGGCCGAGGAATCGAACAATCTCGACAACGTGCTGGTCAACATTGCCGACGGCATCGACCGCCAAACCAGCCGCCAACTCGACCTGATGGTTCGCCTGCTCGAACCGTTGACGCTACTGATCATGGCCAGCGCGATACTGTTCGTGTTGGTCGCGTTGCTCCTGCCGGTGTTCCAAATGAGCTCCACGGTGCAATGACAACTTGCCCAAAAAACCATACGCCGTCCGTGGCGTTCCGCGTATCGCTTTGAACTAAATCTGTTTCACCTGAGAACTGAGAATTTTAGGAGGGCTACCAACATGGAAATTCGCAAGACAAGAAAATCACGGCGAAAAGGCTTCACGCTTATGGAAGTCTTGCTGGTGCTCGTCATCCTGGTCGTGCTGATGGGCTTCGCGGTTCCGTCGCTGCTGGGCAGCAAGAAGAAAGCGGACATTGACGCCGCCAAAACCCAGATTGGGTTGTTCCGCACCGCCCTCGAAAAATATGCGCTCGACATGAATACATTCCCGTCGACCGAGTCGGGTTTGGACGCGCTGATTGTTGAGCCCAGCGATGTCGAGGAAGAGCAGCTTGCCAATTGGGCCGGCCCGTACATCACCACCAGTGCCAAGGAAGCCCCGCGCGATCCCTGGGGACAGAAGTACTACTACGCGTTTCCTTCGACCCACGACAGCGAATATCCGGACATCTGGTCCGCCGGTCCCGACACGAAGGAAGGTACCGACGACGACGTCGTCAATTGGTCCAAGGACAAAGAATAAACGGCGCCTCGCCCGCGGCGATTTCGCGGGGGAGAACGCACCGCGGCCGGCAACCTTGACGCTTCCAGTCCAGGTCGGTCGTAAGAGTGAACATGGGTACGCCCGCAGTTCGGGGGCGTACCCAAACGGTCGACAGAAAAAGGCCCCCGAGGTTTCATCCAGATGCAAGTACCCGCCTCTCCAAAACGTGGTGGATATACGCTTTCCGAAGTGTTGCTCGTTCTCGGAGTGATCGCCGGCGTGGCGGCGCTCGCGCAACCCGCTCTTCGTTCTTCGCTGGGCGATAGCCGCCTCCGTTCGGCTGCCCGGCAGGTTCGCACCGAGCTGGCAAAAACGCGGTTGCGGGCCATGCAGTCGGGCACCGCGCAGCTTTTCCGCTACCAGGTCGAGCGCAATTGCTTTGAAATCGTTCCGGCGGACTTCGATTCCGAGGAACGCATCGAGGGCGTGCCATCGGCGGCCGATCTCGCCGCGGCGGTTCCCGCAAGTCCCGCACCCAGCGCCGACGCGGTTGCGCAACCGCGCACAGAGCCGGTCCAGCGCGAGCTTCCCGAAGGGGTCTCCTTTGGCCCGATCGAAGAGCGTCGTACCGCCGAGATCGACGAAGAAGGTTGGACCGAGCCGATCGTGTTCTATCCGAATGGCCGCGCCGCGGACGCCACGATTCGTCTTCGTGGCGAACGGGGGGCCGTGGTCGACGTGTCTCTGCGGGGGCTGACGGGCGTGGCCACGGCCAGCAAACCGCGCCACGAAAAGGCTTTCCAATGAGACGCTCGCGGCGGCGCGGGTTCTCGCTGTTGGAAGTGCTGTTGGCCATGGCCATCCTGATCGGCTCATCCATCGTGCTCATGGAACTCGCGTCGATCGGCATGCGGCATGCCGCCAGCGCGCGCGATCTTGCCGAGGCGCAACGCCTTTGCCAGTCGAAGCTCAATGAGATTGTCGTGGGCATCGCGCCGGCAGAGACGATCCGGCCAATGCCTTGCGAGGACAATCCTCGCTGGATCTGCTGGGTCAACGTCCAGCCGGCGGAGCAGCCCGGACTCGCCTTGCTTGAAGTGGGCGTCGCTCAGGAACTCGTTCCCAACAAGCAAACCAATCGCTTCACGCTGCAGCGTTGGATTCGCGCCCCAAAATCCCGTCAGGAACAATCGGCACAACAAGAGATCCTGGCCGCCGGCGCAGCCACCTCCGCTCAATGGCCGTCGCCGACCACCGCGAACGGCGTGCTGGGAGGGGCGGGCCGATGAACCGTCGTTCTTGTTCACGGCCGGGTTTTACGCTGGTCGAGGTCATGCTCACGACCGTGCTGGCCGCGGTGCTGCTGTTGGCGTTGTGGTCGCTCCTCAGCATGTATTCCAAGACGTTTGAAGAAGGCCATACGCGCACCGAACAGGCACAGTTGGCCCGCGTGCTTTTGGAACAGATTGCAAACGACCTTCAGAACGTGCTCGTCTCGCCGCATTCGACGACGATGGATTCACTAAATTCGCTGGCGCCCAACGCGCTGGCCATCGATCCGTCCGGCGCGGTCGCAGACGGGTCTCCCGTGCCATCGAATTCGTCTGCCGGGCGATTGCCGTCGCAATCGTCGCCGCAATCGTCGCCGCCGTCGAGACCCTCGGCACTCTCTCGCTTGCCAGCGCCGCCAGCGCCCGCGGGACCACTTCGCACTGCGTCCGCTCTTCAGGCGTCGAGTTTTCAGGCGTCGAGTTTTCAGGCGTCGAGTTTTCAGGCGTCGGGTGCGGTTGCAGCCTCGGTTCCGCCGGAAAGTTCCGAATTCGCCGCGGCATTTTCTCCGGCTGGCATGTCGAGCACGGCCGATGTCGCCAGCTCTTCGCTACGTCCGGCCGGTCTATTCGGAACCGCGGCATTTTTGCAAATCGACGTGGTGCAGCCTCCCTTGCTGCTGCCGCGGCGCGAGCTTGACGAAGCGGTGCCCAGCGATCCGCAGATACCGGTCGGCGCGGACGAAATCAAAACCGTGATCTATGCCTTCGAGGAGCACCGCGATCCGTCGAACCCCGCGGCCGAAGTCGGAACGCGGCTCATTCGCCGCGAAATGGGGTGGGCCGAGGCCCATCCGGCGCGTGACGGCCAACGCGCCGGTGTTGTCGCCGGCGCGGACTTCCGTGGAGAGTCGTTCCAGGGGACGGCGAGCGATGAAGGTGCTTTTTCAAACCCGGCTAGCGGTCTCAGGGCGACGGGGCCAGGGCCCATGAGCACGACCCCGGACACGATCGCTCCGCTTGCCACCGAAGACGACGTGGCGACAGCCGCGATGACGGCGATTCCCGAAGTCATGGAGTTCGGATTCCGCTACTTCGACGGCGCCATCTGGAGTGAGGAGTGGGACAGCATCGCCCGTCGCTCGTTGCCCGTGGCGGTCGAAGTATCGTTGCGGTTGCGTTCGAGCGAGGAGCTTGGCAAGCCGGTTAGCCAGATCGCGGTTGCTTCAGGCGTTGATCCGCAGAAGCTTGAGCAGCTCAAGCACCCGCTCCAGCGGATGCTCATTCCCGTGCCGTTTGCGACTTCGAGCGGCGCCGGCAACCCGGCGCTTGCTCCTGGTTTCTCCGGCCAACAAAATCTCGCGGGAGCGGAACCCCATGCCGGCCTTGCTCCCTAGTCGATTGCGCGCGAGTCGTCGTCATCACCGTTCGGCGTTGGTGCTGGTGCTGGTGTTGATCGTCGTCATGATGGTGGCGTTGGCCGGGTTTACGTTCGCGGAGCTGATGCTCACGGAGAACAAGGCCGCGCGGCTGAACGGTGAGCAACTTCGGCTGCAGCAGGCCATTCACAGCGGAGTTGAGCACATCAAGCAGTTTGTCGAGCAGCCGCGCGCGACGCGGGACGCTGCCGGCGGACCGCATAATAATCCGCGATTGTTTCAGGCCATGCCGCTGGAGCCTGAGCTGCGCGACCCCGGCGCGAGCGCGAATCGGCTGCGCTTCAGCGTGGTCGCGCCAGCCAGCGGCGAAATCCCTTCGCAGACGCTTTCGCCGGGGATCCGCTTCGGGCTTGAGAACGAGTCCGGCCGCCTCCATCTGGCGGATGTATTGCGATACGAACAGCAAACACCGGGAGCCGGCAAAGACGCCTTGCTGAAATTGCCCGGCATGACCGAGGCGATCGCCGAAGCGATTCTGGATTGGATCGACCCAGACTCGCAGCCTCGCCCGTTGGGGGCCGAGGGCGACTTCTATGAAGGCTTGGAAAAGCCGTATTCGCCTCGCAATGGTCTGCCCGACTGCCTCGAGGAGCTTTTGCTCGTCAAAGGCGTGACGCGCGAGTTGTTGTTCGGCGGCGACGCGAATTACAATCGAATCTTAGAGCCGGGCGAAAACGTTCCGGCCAGCCGTCAAACACGCGCCGCCTCGATCGGGCCGGCGGAGCCGTGGAGCTGGTTCTTGACGCTGTACAGCGCTCAGGGCAATCGTGATATGCAAGGTCAGCCGCGCATTAATTTGAACAGCATGCACCTGGTCGAATTGCACCAGCGGCTGACTGCGGCCGTGGGGCCCGAGGTGGCCGGGTTTGTGATCGCGTATCGGCAATTCGGTCCCACCGCACCGGCCGTGGCGGGCGCAAGTGCCGCGCCGACGGCCGGTCCCGCGGCGTTCGATCCCACGTTGCCGCCGGCCGTTGCCTTTACGCTCCGCTCGGTGTTGGACCTGGTGGGCGTTCAGGTCGTCGTGCCGGCGAGTGGCTCGGGCGGAACGGCAATGACCTTTGCCAGCCCGATCACTATCGAGTCTGGTTCGCTGGAGTTTTTACACAAGCTGTTGGACGTTGCCGCGTTTGACGATCTGCCAGTTCAGTCGGGCTTGGTAAGCGTCAACGACGCGCCTGCGGTGGTGTTGCAAGCCGTGCCGGGCATCGACGAGTCGCTGGCCCAGCAGATCGTTACCGCGCGGCAGAACGCGTCGAACGTGCCGACCGCGCGTCGTTATCCCACGTGGCTCTTGACCGAAGGGCTCGTGGATCTCGAAACGATGAAGCTGCTGATGCCCTACCTTTGCGGTGGCGGAGACGTTTATCGCGCACAGGTCGTCGCTCATTTTGACCAGCCGGGCCTGGCCGTCCGCGCCGAGGTGGTGATTGACGGCACGTCCGGCGCCGCGCGCGAAGTGCTGTGGCGCGATCTGCGTTTTTATGGACCTGGGTATCCCACGGAGTGGCTCACTGCTGGAGCGCCGCAAGGCGCGAGGAATTGAGACCATGCCCCGGCTGTTGGCCATTGATTGGGACCGTTCCGAAGCGCGCTACGTTGTCGCCGATGTGCGCGGGCAGGACCTGACGTTTGAGGCCGCCGGCGCGTTACCGTTGTCCGGCGAACGGGACACGGCCGCGTCGCGGGCACAGCTTGCCGAGACGCTCCGCGCTGCTTTATCGGGCAAGGCCAGTCGCGCCACGACCCTGGTCAGCATCGACCGCAGCCAGATCGAGCTGGTGTCGCTGACGCTTCCACCGGCGGCCGAGGTGGACCTGCCCGATATGGTGCGAAATCTGGCAACGCGCGAGAACAGCGCGATCGGCGAAGACGCCGTGATTGATTTTCTGTGCCTAGACGACGACGCCGAGAAGCAGCGCAAGATCACCGCAGTCGCGTTGTCGCAGTCGCGCCTTGAACATCTACAGGAGGTGGTAAGCGGCGCGGGCCTGTCGGCCAAATCGATTGCCCTTCGCCCTTATGCGATGGCGGCCTTGGTGGCCAACTCGCTGGCCGATCGCAATGAGATCTGCCTGGCCGCGCAAGTCGTAGGCGAGGAGGTCGATCTGGTCGTGCTCGCCGGCGGCAAACCGGTGTTTTGGCGAACGTTGCGCCAGCCACAGGCGTCGTACGATGCCGCGGCAGCGCAGCGGCTTTTGGGCGAGATGCAACGTACGTTGCTCGTCGCGCAGCCGCATTTGCCGGGCCAGGTGGTCCGTGCGATTTACTTGTGCGGCGGCCTCGATGAACATCCTGCGCTGCACGCCGCGTTGGGCGAGGGGATAACGTTGCCGGTGACGCTCATCGACCCGTTTGCCAACCATGCCGGCGCGCCCTTGGTGGAAGAATCTCCTGGGCGTTTTGCTCACCTGGTGGGGATGCTGGTCAGCCGTGCACGCGGCGAGCCGCCCGTGGTCGATTTTTTGAATCCGCGGCGGCGGCCCGCGCCGCCCGATCGGCGGCGCATCTTTGCGCTGGCCGGCGCCGCGGCGGCGGTGATCGCGCTGGTCGTTGGTTTTCGCGTATGGACGGAATTTGCGGGTGCGGACCAGCAGATTGCCGAGTTGCAGGATGAGCTCGATCGTCTGAATTCGCAGCTCAAGCAAGCTTCGCAAAAGCAAAAGGTGATTGCCGCGATTGAAAACTGGTCTCGGAGCGACGTCAATTGGCTCGACGAGCTGCGCGACTTGTCGTTGCGTTTTCCCAGTGGCCGCGATGCCGTGGTGTTGCGCATGGGATTGAGCCACAGTCGCGATTCAGGCGGCACGATCGCGCTGGTTGGCATCGTTCGCGATCCGGTTGTCGTCAGCCGTATTGAAAGCAATCTCCGCGACGCGCATCATCAGATCAGCAGCCGGCATATGCAGGAGCGCATTCAAGAGGGCAGCTATTCCTGGCATTTCGAATCGTCGATCGGCGTCACGCCGCGCGATCCCAAGGAGTACGTCAGTCATCTACCTCTGGACCAGCGTCCCGCTCCTCCGGCGGCCAAGGCTCGCCCGGCGGCGGCAAAACGCGGCAGCGGAAAGGCCTCGCCGTGAACCAGCGCGAAAAGATCATGGCCGGCACGATTGGCGTCGCCGTCGCGCTCTACGGCGGCAATTGGCTGTATCAAGCCAACTACGTCGAGCCGCTCGCCTCGCGCGAGACGGACATCGAGCGCTTGCGCGGTGATATCTCCAAACGAGAGCTGGACATGGCCCGCTTTCGCAAAGCCAATCAGCAGCTCAAACGCTGGCAAACGCAGAGCCTGCCCGCCGATCCCGAAATCGCGCGTAGCCTGTACCAGGCATGGTTGGTCGAACTCGTCAGCAAGGCCGGCTTCATGACGCCCAATGTCGATTCAAGCGAGCCCGTCACGCGAAAGGGCCTTTACTCCTCGCTTCGGTTCTCGGCTCGTGGACGCGGCACGCCCGAACAGCTAACCCGCTTTCTCTACGAGTTTTATCGGGCCGACCATTTGCATCACATCGAATCGCTCAGCTTGACCCCGGTGTCCAAGAGCGATGAACTGGACATCGCCCTCTCGATCGAAGCCCTCTCGCTTCCCGATGCGTTTCATAAGGACCAGCTCTCGACGAACGTCTCGCAACGTTTGGCCTCGGAGCAACTCTCGGACTACCGCGCTATCGTCGAGCGCAACCTGTTCGGCATCGGCGGTGGCGACCTCGATGCGGCCGACTTCGCCTATCTTACCGCAATTATCGAGGTCGATGGCCAGCCCGAGGCGTGGTTTACCTTGCGGGCCTCGGGCGAATTGTTGAAGTTGCGCAGCGGCGAGGCTTTCAAGATCGGCGCGCTTTCGGGCAGTGTCGCCGAGATCACGCCTTCCGACGTGGTGTTGGTCTGCGACGATGAGCGCTGGCTGGTCGGCATGGGAGAAAGCCTGATGCAAGCCAGCACTCTGCCGCCCGAGTTCTGATCGCGCGGCTGGCCTGCCAGCTGCCCGCAGTTTCCGTATCTTGCAAAAGGTCCGGGTTTCATCCGGGCTTGCAACGATCTCGGTTGGCGGCTTTTTACCTCGTTTAACACAGATCAACGCTCGCTGCTCAATTGGTCTTGGCGTTGATGGCCAACGACGGTACTCTCCCGCCACATTTCTTTGCCGCAGGAGCCCGGCATCTGTGTGGCTCGACGGATTCGGTCATTTTTTTCCATGAAGCAGCCCCGCCCAACGATCGTAGCGCTAGTTCGCGCACGCCCGTACCTGCTTTGGTGCTTGGGGCTTTCGATTGCGCTATTGGGAATGGTGGCTTGGCTTCCCGGTCAGAGCCAACAAGAGATGAGCGCGACGTATGCCGTGCGTTATATCTCGGCGGATGAAGCTGCCCGGCAGGTCGCGGCGGTTTTGCGTGGAACCGGCAAAGTCACGGTCGATCAGGCGACGAACCGTTTTCTCGTGTATGGCGGGCCCGAGGTGCAACGCATTGCACAGCAGGTGCTCACCCGCGCCGATCAGCCACCGGTTGTTCCTGCTCCCGCGGTTGCACAAACGCCCATTGCGGCGCAGCAGGTGCACCATCCACTGCCCCCGCCAGCGCCTCGCCAGGTCGATCCCGCGCATCAACGGTTGTGCGTGCGGTGGCCGGCGCATCAGGTCGAAGGCGAATTATGGCGACTGTTCGGCACGCGCATGTCGCGGATGAATCCGCGTAACGGCGGCGAGGTTTCGTTCCTGGTTTCGTCACGCTCAGGGCAGGCGACGTCCTTGCTCATCGAGCCAGTCACCCAGACGGTCGCCTTCAGCGGTCCAGAGCCGATGGTATCGCAAGCCGTGCGGCTGGTGGCGGCCCAGCAAGCTTCGCAGCAAACGGCGAATCCGCAGCAGCCGAACACAGACGCGTTGCGCGCGTTGGCATTGCAGAAATCGGACGTCAGAAAAGTTCAGCGCGCAATCGAGATTTATCGCAGCGGCGTTCAAAGTGGTCCTGCCGGCGGACGTGTCGCCCAGGTTCCAGCGCCGCCAACGCCCAATCCTCCGGTCGCCGTCGATGCGGCCGCGCCTGGTGCGCCGCTCAACGCCAGCGAGGCCGATCAAACCAATGAACGCTTGCGCGAGTTGGGCCTGGACCTGAACATCGAGGTTCTGCCCGAACTCGACGCGATCATCCTTCGCGGCAGCAATCGGGATGTGAATGAAGTGCTGCGCATTATCGAGGACATCGAGCGGCTGAGCGCTGAGACCGTTCCCGAGGTGGAAGTCGTTTCGCTCAATCATGCCTCGTCCGAGGCGTTGGCGCCGTTGCTAACGGCAATCGAGCCTGAATTGGCCGCCGGCCGTCCGGGCAAGGTCAGTATTACCTCGCTCCACAAGCCCAATGGGCTGTTGCTCATCGGGCGTCCGGAAGCCGTAAAGTCCGTCCGCGAGTTGATTTCCAAGCTCGACCAGCCGGTCGCGCCGGAGATGCTTCTGCGCGTATTCCCACTACGTCACGCGCCGGCGGCGAGCACCTCGACGACCGTGCAGGACCTTTTCGCCAAGCCGACCGGTCTTGGCACGCGGTTGGTGGTCACGCCCGACGTGCGGACGAACTCGCTCATCGTGCAGGCCGCGCCGCGCGACATGGTCGAGGTCGAATCGCTGATTCGCCGACTCGATACGCCGCAGAGCGCATCGGTCAACCTGGTGCGCGTGTTCAAGTTGCGCAATTCGCTGGCCAGCAATCTGGCCGATTCGCTCGAAGCCGCGATTCAGCCGTCGCGCACGGGCCAAGGCGCGGCCGCCGCCAATGCCAAATCGTCGGTCCTCGAACTGCTTACCATCGATCCGCAGGGCCAGCGGTCGATCAAGTCGGGGATTCTGTCCGACGTCAAAATTACCCCCGATACGAAGGCCAATTCGTTGATCGTGACGGCTCCGGCACAGAGCATGGAGCTGGTCGCCGCGCTGATCGACGAGATGGACGAGGCCGCGGCCACCGTTGCCCAGATCAAGGTTTTTCACATCGTCAACGGCGATGCTTCCAGTTTGGTGTTGATGCTTCGCACGCTGCTCGCGCAATCCGGCGCGGGCGTCCAGGGCACGTCGTTGCCGCGCTCGCGCGACGAATCGTCGTTCGTGCCGCTACAGTTTTCGGTCGATGCGCGTACCAACAGCATCATCGCCGCCGGCACGTCCGGCGATTTGGCGATCGTCGAGGCGATCTTGCTGCGGCTCGATGAAAGTAACATTCAGCAGCGCAAAAACCATGTTTACCAACTCAAGAACGCTCCGGCACTCGATGTTGCCGACGCGATCAATCAGTTCTTGCGCACCCAGCGGCAAGTCGAGTTGGCCGCTCCCGGAGAAACCAGCCCCTTTCAACAGATTGAGAAGGAGGTTGTCGTCGTTCCCGAGCCGGTGGGCAACTTGTTGATCATTAGCGCCTCGCCGCGTTACTTCGACGAAATCTTCAAGCTTGTGGAGAAGATCGACGAACAACCGCCGCAGGTGCTGATCCAAGTGTTGATTGCCGAAGTCTCGCTGAACGAGGACACGCAATTCGGCGTCGAATGGGGCTTGCAGGACGGCCTGCTGTTCGACCGCAGCTTGCTCGGCGACCTGCTCACCACGACCTCGACCACGACGTTCGGAAATCCGCCGACCACGGTCCAGCAACAAACAATCGTAGGCGCGACGAACGAACCAGGCTTCAATTTCAACAGCCCGTCGATCGGCAACAGCGGCAGCGCGGCCAGCCTGGCCACCGCGGCCCAGACCGGCAAGCAGGCCCTCGCGAATTTCGCCGTCGGACGCACCGACGCCGAACTCGGCTTTGGCGGCCTGGTGCTGTCGGCCGGCAGCAAGAGCATCAACGTTCTGCTTCGCGCGCTGCAACAGAACCAGCGGCTTGAGGTGCTCAGCCGCCCGCAGGTGATGACCATTGATAACCAGCCGGCCTTCATCCAGGTTGGTCAGAAGGTCCCGCTGATCACGAACGTAATCGTCAACCAGATTGGTCAAACGAACACCGTGCAGATGGATAACGTCGGTCTGATTCTCGGCGTCACGCCGCGCATCAGCCCCGATGGCATGGTGGTCATGGAGATCGACGCCGAGAAGTCCGAAGTCGCGCCCGAGATCGAAGGCATTCCCGTTTCGTTCTCGGCCTCCGGCCAGGTGGTACGCGCGCCGCGGATCAACATCACCACCGCTCAAACAACGATCAGCACCGCCAGCGGAGAGACCGTCGTGCTGGGCGGTTTGATCACCAAGCGGCGGATGACGCTCAATCGCCGGGTTCCCTTCCTGGCCGACGTTCCGGTGCTCGGCTGGATGTTCCGCTACGACTTGTTCGAAGCCCAGCGGATGGAACTGCTAATTATTCTGACTCCGCACGTGGTGAGAAACGCCGCCGACGCAGAACGGCTGCGGCAAATCGAGGCCGCTCGCATGCACTGGTGTGCTACGGATATTCATGAATTGCACGGCGATCCGGCGTTCTGCCGCCGAGGAGATTGCCCCGTGTGCGCGGCGGAACTGCCGGTGGTCTATCCCGATTTGGACCCCAGCGGCATGCAGCCCGTGCAAATCAGACCGGCGGAGGAAATCGAAGAAGGCGAGCCGATCGAGGGGCCGTTGATGCCGTCGGACGCTTTGGATTTTCAGGGGAAGAGCGCGCCGGCGAAAGAGAAGAGCAAATGGAGCATTGCTCGGCTGGTGCCGCAACGCGAGGCCTCGAAGGCCGAATCGTTACCCCCTGGCGCAGAACGTACTCCCAAGGGGCAATCGCTGCCGGCAACAGCCACGGCCGCGACCAAGTAAGGTTAGGGTTTGAACCGCGCATGATTTTTCGGCGATTCCACCTACGGCATATCACTCAGGCACTGGTGCTGTGCCTGCTGGTCGGTTGTTCGGTGATCGACTTGCCCGACAAGCTCGATCTCGGCGAGTCGAAAGACAAGGTGGAACGCCCGGTGAAAATGACGGCCCTTTGGTCCGATACCGTGCTGGTCGAAGCGGGCGTCGTGGGTTTTGGCGGTCGCATCATGTTCTATGGCCGCAATGGCGAAGACCCGATCAAGGTCGACGGCGAGTTGACCGTTTTCGCATACGACGATACCGACAACGTCCGCGAGAACACGTTGCCCGCGCGAAAATACGTTTTTCGCTCCGAGGAGTTCTCGGGGCACTACAGCGAATCGAAGCTGGGGCACTCCTACAGCTTTTGGATTCCCTGGGATCGCGTCGGCGGTCCGCGTCGCCAGGTCAGCCTGATCGCGCGTTTCAAGAGCAAGCATGGCGGCGTCGTCATGTCGGAAATGACCCGCCATCTGTTGCCCGGCACGCCGCCCGCGGATCTGGCCCAGGGCAAGAGTCAGCCGCTCCCGCGCGTCGACGAACCCCAGGGCTCGCGCGTCGTGCAGACCGCGAATCTGGCGCGTGTGGGCGAACTCCCGCAGGCGAGCCTGGCGGTCGCCGCGATGCAAACAACCACCATTGCGATGACCGATGGCATGGGAGCCGCGGCTCGCAATAATGTTGTTCACGCCTGGGAGCAACCCTCCGCGGACGTACGCGTCGCGGCCCAAGCTTTGTCGCCCGTGACTGGAGAAGCCGTGAATGCGCCGCCCGCGGACGGCAAGCTCGATTCCGAGCAGCTCAGGGCCCTGGTTCGGGAAGCAGTTCAGGAGACGTTGGCGGCGAATCAGGACGACCAACTCGCAGATCGTTTTGGACGTCGGAGACCCCGGGCTCGAATCGCACCAAAGCTTCCGCCAACACGCGATCCCGCTCCGTCGCAACTTCCCCTCGGAGCACCGCCGTTCGCCCCACCATCGCCACTTCGAACGGTTTCACCCACTGGATCGGTGACCGAGACAAATGTCTTTCAAGGGCCGATTCAACGTTCTGCGGCGCCGGTCCGCTGAGCTCGGGCGAGAGCGTGAGCTGCGGGGGATAAGGACGCTGTGAGGCGTTTCCTTCATTCAGGACACGATTGACTTCCGGCAGCACCGGTTTGGGCGGCGCCGGCAGCAGCAGGGCTGGAGCGTTCAACAGCCGTGCCTGGGTTTCGCCGACATAGTGCCGTTGGTCTCCCGTATCCGTGCCGATGAAGTCGGTCAGCCGACGATTTCTGCGTAGGAATCGTTCGGTGCCGGTGAGCGATCCGCTACTGTGAATCATTTCCTCGGCCGGATTGGCCACCGCCCCCGGCGGCCGCTGCCGCGACAGAAAGCCACCGAGTTGCCGCTGGCCAAACATTTGCGCTTCGGCTCGCGGCGACAATGCGCACATGGCGAGTGCCAGCATGCAGATTGAACGCAGATGTGGCATGACAGGAACTCCGGCGGGAAAGAGCGAGGCGGTCTGGCAGGGAGGCATCCAACGCTCCGCCAACTCGACTATGTAAAGTCTAGCTGTCAGCGAGCGCCGGCGCGGGGGGAGTCGGATGCGGATGTAACGGCTATCGACGTGGCATCCATCATACCATCAGCAGGACCGTCTTTCTGCGCGAATGCCTCCCATCCTGCGCAAACCTCCACCGTTTCTGCATTTGCATGCGTCGCACCGCTGGCTCTGCTCGGACACTCCTCGACCGCGTTGGTGCTGTTGGAGTTTGGGAAGGCTACGAAATATCTAGCGATCTAGCGGAGCATTCTGCACGGGCGGACCCTAGTGGTCGAAACTATTAAAACGAGCGAAGCGATTTTCACGCCATTTGAGCGACAGCACTTTCCAACGGCTTGGCCCAGCATGTTGCGACTCCTCTTCATTGCCGTCTTGTTGATCGTCGCGTGCCGTGGCGTGCCGGCCCAAGAGGTCATTGATGATGGGTATCCTGTCTCGAGCTTGCGCATTCCGGGCGTTGACCCTTTTGGCTTGGCGTGGCCGTGCATCGAGCCCTTCGTGTTCGAGTCTCCGCTGGAACAGACCTATGTTACCGCCGACCTGGTGGCGTTTCGGCGTGACTGGCAAGCTTCGGAGACGTTCGCCACACTCGACAATCCGGAAAACTCGGTGCTGGGGACGCACGACTTGCCGTTCGTCTTTCAACCAGGTTTGCGATTCCTCGTCGGTCGGCGTGTCACCGAATGGTTTGCGCTCGAGGCCAGCTATCTCGGGTTGCTCGACTGGAACGAAGGTCGTGAGGTTCGCGATTCGACGGTCAATGCCCTGGGGACGCCCGGCAATCTTTTTTCGCCGTTCTCCAACTTTGGCGTTCCACCGCTGGTCGGGTTTGACTTCAACGACTTTGCGTCGCTTCGCGTCGTCTCGACGTTTCAAAACGCCGAGTTGAACCTGAGGCAGCGACTCGGCACGCCGCCGTCGATCCTGCAGTCGTCGGCGATCTGGGGCTTGCGCTACATCAATCTGCGCGACCGTCTGACCTATCAAACTCAGTCGAACGAACCCATCGCGGGCGGCACCGCCAACGCGATCAACGTACAGGCCGACAATAACCTGTTTGGCGTGCAGGTGGGCATGGCGGTGGAGATCCAGTTCGAGCGGCGCTGTTGGCTGCTGTTCGAGGCCAAGGGCATGCTGCTGTCCAACTTTGCCAATCAGCAAACCGACTTCACCACCGGCCCACTGGCGGGGCCCGGCACCACGATCACCGGCTCGCGAGATCAATCACGCGTCACGCTGGGCGGCGACCTGGCCGCCACGCTGGAATGGAAAGTTCTGCCGTCGGTGGTCGCTCGTTTCGGCTATCAAGGAATTTTCTTGGACGGGCTCGCGCTGGGCGCCGACAACCTGCTACGCAACTTGACCGGCATGACGACCAACCCCGATCAACTTTCCGACGACGGGCACCTGGGCTATCAGGGGCCGTTTGCCGGCGTAACGGCCACCTGGTAGTTGGTTACGACTCAGCCGAAGTAGTCAATTGCATTCTGAAACACGCGCAGGCCATCGCCGACGTCGCGCGGTTCTTGCCGGGTCCACTGCGGGTGATGCGTGAAGTCGATGTGCCGCTCAGGATGCGGCATCAGCCCGCAAATTCGGCCGGTCGCGTCGCAGATTCCCGCCACGTCGGCGATCGAGCCGTTCGGGTTCTCGGGATAAGCGACCGCCGCTTCCATGCGCGTGGGGCTACTCGGGCTCGCGCCGTAACGCAGCACGAGTTGCCCGCCTTGTTCGAGCTCTCGCAGTACGGCGACGTTCCGCGGCACGAATTTGCCCTCGGCATGGGCGATAGGCAGGTACATCCGTTCGATGCCGCGAAAGAACACGCATTTATCGCCGCCGGTGGCGAGCAGGGGCACCCAGCGGTCTTCGAACTTGCCCGAGTCGTTCCACGAGAGCGTGGCCGGGGCGGAAAAGTCCTCGGCCAAGGGGAGCAGCACGCCGCTCTTGATCAAAACCTGAAAGCCGTTGCAGATGCCGAGAATCAGTTTGCCTGCGGCATGGAACTCGTGCAGCCAGCCGGCCAAATGGTGGCGAATCTGGTTACCCAGGATCCGGCCGGCTGCAATATCGTCGCCATAGCTGAACCCGCCCGGCAGGCAGAGAATCTGAAACTCGGCCAGTTGTCCGGGCGACTCCAACAGCCGATTCACGTGTAATCGTTCGGCTTTCCCGCCTGCCCGCTCAAAGGCATGCGCGGTTTCCTGGTCGCAATTGGTGCCGGGGGCTCGCAGAATCAGAACGCGGGGTTGAGCCATATTGCAGTGTGGCCGCCGCGCGGCCGTATGAGGTTAAGCGAGGCCTACTTCCAATTCAGCGGTGCCAGCCACGCCGCCTTCAAGCGGTCGATTCCGACGACAATCACGGGATGATGCCCGTTTGAAACGCGCATGTCCGCGGAGTCGGTCACCATGCCCAATCGGCCGAATGGAATCCCTGTCAAGTGTTGTTCGAACGCCGCGGCATGCTCGGGCGGTACTTCGCACAAGAACCGCGTATTGGACTCGGAGAACAGCAGCACCGCGTCGGTGTGCGGGTCCGCAATCTCGAATTGCGGCACCTGGGCAAGGTCGATCTGAACTCCCAATCCGCCGGCGAATGCCATCTCGGCAAGCGCCACGGCCAAGCCGCCTTCGCTCAGGTCGTGGCATGACCGGACGAGTCCGCCCGAGATCGCGCCGTGCAGCGTGGTAAACGTTCGCTTGGCGAGCGGCGCGTCGACCCGCGGTACCTGGCCCCCCTTCAGATGATGCAGATGCGCGAAGTGCGAACCCCCAAGTTCTTCGTGCGTTGCACCGATTTGATAGATCAGGTTGCCGGGCCGCTTGAGGTCCATCGTCACGGCTTGCCGTGCATCGGCAAGCTGACCGAGGGCGCTAATAAGGAGCGAGGGTGGAATGCTGATCAACTGAGTTTCGCCCGCACTGTCGACGTAGCGGAACTCGTTGTTCAAGCTGTCTTTGCCGCTGATGAAGGGAGTGCCCAGAGCGACGGCCAGATCGTGGCAGGCCAGCGCCGCCCGAACCAGCGAGCCGAGTGTCTGCGGCCGATCGGTATTGCCCCAACAGAAGTTGTCGAGGATGGCGATTCGCGACGGATCGGCTCCGACGGCCACGCAGTTGCGCACCGCTTCGTCAATGGCGCTGGCGGCCATGTGGTAGGTGTCAAAGTCGCCATAGTAAGGGTTCATGCCGCAGGCGACCGCGATGGCCTTCGATTCGCCAGGAACGGGGCACACCACCGCGGCATCGCTGGGCCCGTCGTTCTGGATGCCCACGAGCGGCTTCACCACGCTGCCGCCTTGAACCTCGTGATCGTACTGGCGGATGACCCAGTGCTTGCTGGCGACGTTCAACGCCCCCAGAATTCGCGTCAGGGATTCCGTGGGATTGGCCGCCGCTTCGGCGCCGATTCGCAAGAGCTCGGACACTGGCGGATCGTAAACCGCGTCGCGCACGACAGGCGGTCGGCCATCGTGCAGAAACTCCATCGACAGGTCGCCAACCAGATGCTCGCCATATTTGAGCTGGAGCCGGCCGGTGGGAACGAACTGACCGATGATCGTCGCTTCGACGCCTTCGCTCGCGGCCAGTTGAGAGAACGCTTCCCAGTTGGTTGGCGGAACGGCGAGCACCATGCGTTCTTGGGCTTCCGAGATCCAGATTTCCGTATACGAGAGGCCTTCATATTTGAGCGGCGCCCGGTCGAGCCAGACTTCCGCGCCAATCTTCTCTCCCATTTCGCCCACGGCACTGGAGAAACCGCCGGCGCCGCAGTCGGTCACGGCGTGGAACAAACCCTGGTCGCGCGCCGCCAGCAGCACGTCGAGAACCATCTTTTCGGTGATGGCGTTGCCGATCTGCACGGCGCCGCCCGAGAGGCTCTCGCTCTCGTGAGTCAATTCGGCGGAGCTGAACGTGGCGCCGTGAATGCCGTCACGGCCCGTGCGTCCGCCCAGGGCCACGGCATAATCCCCCGGCTCGACCTTGCCGAAGGATTTATCGTGGGGAATCAGGCCTACGTTGCCACAGTAAACCAGGGGATTCCCCAGGTACCGCGGATCAAAGTAGATGGCGCCGTTGACGGTTGGAATGCCCATGCGATTGCCGTAGTCGCGCACCCCGGCCACGACGCCTTGCATCACGCGCTTGGGATTCAGCGCGCCGGCGGGAACCTCGTTCAGAGGCGTATCGGGCGGGGCAAAGCAGAATACGTCCGTATTGCAGATGGGCTTGGCGCCCAGGCCGGTGCCGAGCGTATCGCGAATCACGCCGCCGACGCCGGTATTGGCGCCGCCGTACGGCTCGAGAGCCGAAGGATGGTTATGCGTCTCGACCTTGAAGCAAATATTGTTGTGCTCGTCAAAACGCACAACGCCCGCATTGTCGGCAAACACGCTGACGCACCAATCGTCTTTACCCAGCGACTGGCGAATCTGGTTCGTCGCGGCAAAGATCGTTTCCTTGAGCATGTTCTGAAACTTGCGCTCACCGTCGGGCCCGCGGTAAGCAATTTTGCCGCCGAGCGTCTTATGGCTGCAATGCTCGCTCCAGGTTTGTGCGACCGACTCGAGCTCGATGTCCGTGGGATCGCGATCGAGCGTGCGAAAATGTTGCTGGATCGTTTGCATCTCGACCAGCGAGAGATAGAGCTGACCCTCGCGGCTGAGCCGAGTCAGTGCGGCTTCGTCGAGCGAACGAATGGGAACCGTCACTCGTTCGAACTGGTACGGCGCGCCGAGTTCGAGCCGCTCGAACGGCAGAGGCCCCAGCATGACCTGCTCGATCGCGTCGTTGGCCAGTACCTTGCTCTTGAGGAGCCGCAATTGCTCATCACTGGCATCGTCGAGCCAGTACTTACGCAGCGTGCGAACGGCGTCGGCCTTCAGACCTAAATCGTCAATGGCTGATAGCGCGCTCTGCGCCACGGGGTCCATCACGCCCGGTTTTGGCAATACCTGCACGACTTGCCAAGAGCCGCCGGATGGTTGGCCGGCCTCTGTTGGATCCGTCAACTTATGATCGCCGACCTTGGCGATCACGGAGTGCTCAACCACGCTGTCGACCAGCAGCTCGCGAGCGATCCGCCGAATATCCGCTTCGCTCAGGTTCCCTTGAATCAGGTAGCCGGTCGCGGCGGATTGTAACAGCCCCGCCGGCAGGCCGAGTTCCGTCGCCGCGCTATCGGCCGCGGCTGCGGAACGATTGGGGCAACCTTCGACCGGGTATATATCAACTTCCCACAGCATTACGAATGCAGACCTGGGGTTTCAACGGGATTCTGATAGCCTACGAATCGTCTACCGCAACGTCTAGCCGTAATCACGGCCAGCAGAGCTCCGAAAGGGCCGCGCCGAATGGCCTCTGGCGGTCCTCCTCAGAGACGTTCCGGTTGTGGGAAGTAGGCTTGCCCCGCACGCGTCCCGTTTGCATGTCACGCAGTTTCCCACGGCAAAGGCGGCGGGAGTACAAAAAGCGGCTGGCTCGCTACTTGGTTGCGCCGAACCGCGCGCGTTTGGCGGTGTTGCGCGCGCCCCGAATGAATCGGAGGGACGCTCCACCAGGTCAGACCGGAAACCTGATGCCCTGGGCCAGCGGCAGTTCGGTCGAGTAGTTGATCGTATTGGTCGCGCGTCGCATGTAGTTTTTCCAGGCGTCCGAACCAGATTCCCGACCACCGCCGGTTTCCTTCTCGCCGCCAAAAGCGCCGCCGATCTCGGCGCCGCTGGTGCCGATGTTGACGTTGGCAATTCCACAATCGGAACCGACGGCCGAACAGAATAGCTCGGCTTCGCGGACATCGTTGGTGAAGATGGCCGACGCCAGGCCTTGGGGCACGTTGTTGTTCATTGCGATGGCCTCTTCGATCGTCTCGTAACGCATGACGTAGAGGATCGGCGCGAACGTTTCCTGCTGGACGACGGCGGCGTTGGGTTCGATTTCGACGATCGCCGGGCAGACGTAAGCGCCTCCGCGTGGGACGCCCTTGGTAACGCGCTCGCCACCCCAGACTTGGCCTCCTTGTGCGGCGGCCTGGGCCAGCGCGGCGGCCATTCCGCTGGCAGCCTCTTCGTTGATGAGGGGGCCGACCAATGTCCCCTGCTCCAGGGGATTGCCAATCGGTAGCCCGGTAAAGGTTTCTTTCAGGCGTTCGATCAAGGACGCGGCGAGCGAATCGTGGACGAGGAGTCGCCGCAACGTCGTGCAGCGCTGGCCACAGGTACCGGCCGCGGCGAACACGATGCCGCGTAGCGCCAGATCCAAATCGGCCGAGGGAGCCACGATCGCGGCGTTATTGCCGCCCAGTTCGAGTAGTGTGCGCCCCAATCTTGCGGCGACGGTTTGAGCGACCGAACGGCCCATTGGCACGGAGCCGGTCGCCGAGATTAGCGGAAACGCCGGCGAGGCCGCCAGCGCCTGGCCCACATCGGCGCCCCCAATCACGACGCTGGATAGCGATTGGGGATAATCGGGAAATTCGGCCAGGGTTTCGCTCAGAAGATGCTGGCAGGCCAGGGCCGACAGCGGCGTCTGCTCGGAGGGTTTCCAGACCAGCGTATCGCCGCAGGTGAGCGCGAGCGCCGCGTTCCAGGCCCAGACAGCCACCGGAAAATTGAACGCCGAGATAATGCCGGTCGGTCCTAGGGGATGCCATTGCTCGGCAAGGCGATGCTCGGGGCGCTCGCTGGCAATCGTGCGGCCATAAAGTTGGCGGCTCTGGCCGACGGCGAAATCGCAGATGTCGATCATCTCTTGAACTTCGCCGGCCGCTTCTTCCAGGATTTTGCCGGTCTCGATGGCCACCACCAGCGCCAAGTTGGGCTTTTGTTGGCGCAGCCGTTCGCCAAACCGGCGGATGACCTCGCCTCGCTTCGGCGCGGGAATCGTGCGCCAGGTATCGAAGGCTTCGCAGGCGACATTCGCGGCGGCGCTGACATCGGCGGTCGTCGCGAGAGGAAACTCGGCGAGCACGCTGCCGTCGATCGGCGATCGCACGCGCAGCGGCGAGCCGCCGCCAGCCGTCCACTGGTTGCCAATGGCCAAGGCCGTGGGCCGCGGCATTCTCAGCCGCGCCAGGGCGTCATCAATCAGTGCCTTCATTGTCGAACTCCTCCTCGTGCTGTTGTCGCACGTAACGGCTTTCGATTCTCGAGCCGCGATACCGCCGGCCGAAGCGGTTTTCGAGAAAGTCTGCAAGGGCCACTTGCTCTTGGCGAACGAGCCCGGTGCCGGTGAGCGCGCCGTCGAAGTAAAGATCCACGACGGCGCAGATGCCGGCCGCTGTCGTGATCTGGATCGCGCTCCAGGACTCGCCGTTCATGGTTTGACCATAGATTTTTCGAGCATCGCTCATCTTTACGAGTTGGCCATTTCGTTGTCCCGACACCGTGCAAAAGATGACGACGACATCCTGGAAAGTTACGGGGATTGCGTTTTCGAGGATATCTTTCAAGAGCGCACGACGCTCGGACAGCCGCAATTCTCGAGTTAAGAATTGCATGAGGTCTCGATGGCCCAGGTAGCGGATCGTTTTGTAGTTGAGCTCGCGCACCTGGCCTTCGAGCGACTCGCAGAGCGTGCCCAACCCGCCCGAGGTATTGAATGCTTCGTAACGTACGCCATCGAGCGAAAAGTGTTCGATCCCTTCGAGCGGCAAGACTTCGATCTTGCGGCCTTCGTGAATCGCCTCGCAGAGATTGCAATATTCATTGATCAGGCCGTCGGTGGACCAGGTAAGGTTGTACATCAACGCGCCGGTGGGGAACTGCGGCAATGCCCCCACGCGCATTTGAACCGTGTCGGCGCGGTCAAACCCTTGAACGAGGCTTTGGGCCGCGATGGACACGAAGCCGGGCGCGAGACCGCATTGGGGCATGAAAATCTGGCCCTGCCGAGCGTTCGCGGCAATCTCTGCAACGCGGCGCGTGGTTGCAATATCTTCGGTAAGATCGAAATAGCTGGCGCCCACCTCGAGGGCCGCTTCAGCCACCGTCGGGTTGTGGGCGAAGCTGAGCGCCGAGATGACCGCGTCACGGCCGTGCAGCGCATGAACGACCGCTTGGCGATCGTTCGCGTCGATGAGCATGGTCTTGGCTTTCGAGAGGCGGTGAATTCGCTCAAGCGCGGCCGCATCGCCATCTCCAACGACAACGTCATAAGCATGGGTGGACGTCAAAAACTCCGCGATCATACGGCCGATCTTGCCGGCGCCTAATAGCAGGACCTTATGCATTCGCTCGCCTTTTGCTAAGTGCGGCCTGATGAAGACGCGTTCTTGTCCAAGGTTGCGTTGCCTGGCTCGCGTAAATTATACGACTGTCCTCAAGACGTCGCGGAAGTTCTCCGCGAGATTGGCCGCGAAGGCTTCCAGAATAGCGGTATTCGAGCTTTTTTTCAGGTTGGCCGGAGTGTGGCGCAGCCAACGGACGATCCAAGCCCAAGATGGTGTGCCGTTGTAAAAGGAATGGAAAGCCCTGCCACGGCGACCCCTGGGGCGTCACGGCAGGTTATCCCGAGCGATTGAGTTCGTCCGGCCTCTGGGCGATAATGCCGCGATGCGAACTCAGGCTTTCATTGCTGTTTTGTGTTGCTTGCTGCTTCGGACCGCGGTTGCATCCGAGCCAAGGCATGTTGATGTTTATCATGAACCCGGGCGGTTTGGCGGCTGGCCGGCCAATCATGGCATGTGGAGCTGGGGAGACGAACTACTCGTCGGATTCAGCGCCGGCCACTACAAGGATAACGGACCTAAACGGCATGCGATCGATCATGATCGGCCGGAAGAACACCTGCTGGCCCGCAGTCTTGACGGTGGTTTGAGCTGGAACATCGAGAATCCCGCGTCGCAGGGCGTGCTGATCCCGCGTGGCAAGTCGCTGCACGGCACGGAACTGCCCGGAGTGCAAGATCGCCCCTGGTTGGAGTGTCCTGGTGGCATCGAGTTCGACCATCCCGATTTTGCGATGACGTTGCGGATGAGCGACGCCAAGGGCGGAGTGTCGCGCTTCTATTATTCCCTCGATCGTGGCCGCTCGTGGCAAGGTCCGTTTAAATTTCCGAGCCTCGGCCTCAAGGGCATTGCCGCGCGTTCAGACTATCTGATCAAGGGGCCGCGGGAATGTCTCGTTTTTCTGACAGCATCGAAAGAAGACGGCGATGAAGGCCGGCCGTTTTGTGCTCGCACCACGGACGGTGGGGCGACTTGGACCTTCGAAGGCTGGATCGGCCCCGAGCCTCGGGGGTACGCGATCATGCCTTCGACGGTCAAGCTCAATGATCATGAATTGCTGTCCGCGATTCGGATGCGCGATGGCGAGCCGAGTTGGATCGAGGCGTACCATTCGGCGGACGACGGTCGAAGCTGGACGCGGCGAAGCACGCCCGTTCCCGACGCGGGAGAGGGGAACCCGGCAGCAATGATTACGTTGGCGGACGGGCGCGTGTGCCTGACTTATGGTGTCCGAAAAGAACCGTATCGCATGGCTGCTCGTATCAGTAGCGACGGCGGTCGCTCCTGGGGAGAAGAAATCCTTGTTCGTGGCGAAGGAGGCGGGCGCGACATTGGCTATCCGCGCAGCGTGCTGCGGCCCGACGGCCAGGTGGTCACCGTATACTACTGGCACGATTCGCCGCAAGAGACGCGCTATATCGCCGCGACAATCTGGAAGCCCCCCGCGCCGGACGCTCAGCCATGAATAAGATCCTGCCATGAATGAGACCCTGATGCGTATCCGCGCGTTGCTGACCGCGGCAGGGAGCTCGTTTGTCGAGAAACACCACGAACCGACCTATACCTCCGCGGAGTCGGCCCGAGCGCGCGGCGAGTCGTTGGCCCACGGCGCGAAGGCGCTGGTCGTAAAGGTCGATGGGCGTTTTGTATTATTCGTATTGCCGGCCGATCGGAAACTGGATTCAGCCGCGGTAAAGCGGCATTTCGGCGCGAAGAAACTGCGGTTTGCCAATCGAGATGAACTACTTGATTTGACGGGCTTGGTGCCTGGCAGCGTGCCGCCATTCGGCCATCCGATCGTCCCGCTGCCTCTCGTCGCGGATCCCGCGCTGCTGGAAAATGATCGTGTGGCATTCAACGCGGGCTCGTTGACCGACTCCCTGGTCTTGAGTACCGCCGATTATCAACGCATCGCGAATGCCGACTGGGTGCGCATTGCGGCCGTATGACCCCGACTGGGTCGGCAATCTGGTTGGGGCCGTTGGGCCCTCTTTTCAACGCGCACGCTGTCCGTTCGGAACCGGTTCGATATTCGAACTCCTCGGGGGGCGTATCTTCCCGCCTGCGGGTTTCAGGCTCTGCAAGCGATCGCTAAGCCGCAATTTCATCGTCGCCCCAGCAGAAGATTGTCTGGACAAGTATTGTCGGGATGATTACCATGCGGGCAAGCACTTATGCCTTCTTTTGAGGCCACAGAGCCCTTTTCGAGGCCAGCCGAGTTAATCCGGGGAGATTGTCATGATCGATGTGCCGCAGGTCGACGTGCTTGTCATTGGTGGTGGTCCCGCTGGGGCCACGGTTTCGACGTTGATCGCGCAGAAGGGCTACAAGGTGCAGCTTTTCGAGCGTGAGAAATTCCCCCGCTTTCACATCGGCGAGTCGTTGATTCCCGAAACCTACTGGGTGCTCGAGCGGCTCAACATGCTGTCCAAGCTCCGCAAGAGCCCGTTCGTCAAAAAATACAGCGTGCAGTTTGTCGGTTCGAGCGGCAGGCTTTCCGAACCGTTTTATTTCGACGATCACAAACCCCATGAAGCGTCGCAGACCTGGCAGGTGTTACGCAGCGAGTTCGATCAGATGATGCTTGAAAATGCGCGCGAGCATGGTGTCGAGGCGTTCGAAGAGACGCGAGTTCTGGACGTCTTGTTCGAGGGGGAGAAGGCCGTCGGTTTGCGCGTGGCCGGTCCGGATGGCGCCGCGCGAGAAATTCGTGCGCGCGTCGTTATTGACGCCAGTGGTCAAAGTGCGGTGATTTCCAGCCGCTTCAATCTGCGGGTCAACGATCCGGAGTTGAAGAAAGGGGCCGTCTGGACTTACTTCGAAAACGCCTATCGCGATTCAGGCAAGAACGCGGGCGCCACGATGGTGCTTTCCACCGAAGGGCGGCGCGGCTGGTTCTGGTACATCCCGCTTCATCGAAACATTACCAGCGTGGGGGTGGTGGCGGACTTTGGGGAATTGTTCCAAGCTGGCAAGTCGCACGAACAGATCTATCAGGAACAGCTCGACAAGTGCCCCGCGGTAAAAGAACGGGTCTCGATTGGCAAGCAATCCGCCGGGTTTTATGCCACGAAGGATTATACCTATCGCGCCAAACAGCCCGCGGGCGATGGCTGGGTCTTGGTGGGCGATGCGTATGGCTTTCTCGATCCGCTTTATTCCTCGGGCGTGCTGTTGGCGCTAAAATCCGGCCAATTGGCCGCGGACAACGTGTGCGAGGCGCTGGAGATCAACGATACGAGCGCCGCGCAACTTGGAAAGTGGGCCGTCGAGTACTGTCGCGGCATGGACCGTATGCGACGGCTGGTGTGCGAGTTCTACAACGGCTTTAGCTTCGGCCGATTCGTCAAGGATTTTCCGCAACTCAAAGGGCATCTTACCGATCTCTTGATCGGCGACTTGTTCAACAATCACGTGGATGAAGTCATCGAGCCGATGGAATCCACGAAGCGCGATGGGGCATACGTGTATGCCAGCTTGCCGGAATAGCACGGACCTTGGACGGCGGTGGGCTTCTTTTGTGCCATGCCACGCACGAAGTCCTATCGCGGACCACTGCGCGATCGCTAGGAGTTCGCCGCAAGTTTGGCCTGTTGCTCCTCGAGCCACCGCAGCGCGGCCATCGGCGTAAGTTCGTTCAGGTCGAGATTTGTCAGCTCGCTGACGACCGGATGTTTCTCGGGCGCAAACAGCGTCAATTGCAAGTCGGCCGTCTTGATCTTCTTGCCGCGCGCGGACTTGGCCCGCGACGTCGCGCTTAGTTGTTCATCTTCCAGTTGGGCAAGGATTTGCTTTGCCCGTTCGACAACTTCGCCTGGTACGCCCGCGAGCCTGGCGACGTGAATGCCATAACTTTTGTCCGCGGCGCCGGGCAAAATCTTATGCAAGAACACGACCTGGTCCTGCCATTCTCGGACCGCGACGTTGTAGTTCCGCACGCTGGCCAGCGAATCCGCCAGCGAGGTGAGTTCATGATAATGCGTTGCAAATAGCGTGCGGCAGCCGATGTTGTCGTGCAGGTGCTCGACGACGGACCAGGCGAGCGACATTCCGTCGTAGGTGCTTGTGCCGCGGCCGATTTCATCGAGGATCACCAGGCTGCGCGACGTCGCGTTATTGAGGATTCTCGCCGTTTCGATCATCTCGACCATGAACGTGCTTTGCCCGCGATGCAGTTCGTCGCTGGCGCCGACACGCGCAAAAATCCGATCCGCCACGCCGATCGTGGCGCTTTTGGCGGGTACGAAGCTGCCAATCTGAGCCATCAACGTGATCAAAGCGACCTGTCGGATGAACGTGCTCTTGCCGGCCATGTTGGGGCCCGTGATCAAGAGGGCCGTGCCGTGTTCGCCCCCGCATTCGGCGTCATTGGGAACGAACGTCCCTTCGGTCAACAATTCGTCCAAGACCGGGTGTCTGCCATCGATAATCCGGAGCACCGTTTCCCGGGAGATTGTCGGCCGGCAGTATCGGCGATGCCTGGCGAGATCCGCGAGCGCAACGAGAACGTCCACTTCGGCCAGGGCGGCCGCGGTGCGTTGCAGGCGCGTGGCCTCGGCCGCGACCGCGTCTCGCAACTCGCTGAACAGGCTGAATTCCAGGTCGCGCGCCTTTTCGTCCGCCGAGAGCACGCGTTCCTCGTACTCTTTGAGCTCGGGCGTGATGTAGCGTTCGGCATTCTTGACGGTTTGCTTGCGAATGTAGTCGCCCGGGATCTTGTTCCCGTGCGTGTTCGTGATTTCGAGGTAGTAACCGAAGACTTTATTGAAGCCGACCTTGAGATTGGGAATGCCCAGCCGCTCGGCCTGCTCTGCCTGGTAATGGGCGATCCATTGCTTGCCGCCACTGGTGAGATCGCGTAATCCGTCCAGATCGTGGTTGAATCCGTCACGAATGAACCCGCCCTCGCGACTGGAGATCGGACACTCGTCTGCGAGCGCGTTGTCGAGTTTTGCACGCACGTCGGGACACAGATCGATTTGCGATTCCAGCTCGCACAGCCTTCTGCTGGCTCGGGCGGTCAGCTTGGCCTTGATTGCCGGCAGCTTTCCAAGCGTGCGGCCAATGCAACTCAGATCGCGAGGTCCGCAGCGTCCGGTCGTCACACGCGCCAGCAACCGCTCGGTATCGTAGATGCCGCGTAGTTGCTCGGCGAGGGCCTCGCATAGGCCAGGATCCGCCACGAGCTCAGAAACCGCGTCCAACCTGGCGTCGATCATTTCGACATCGATCAGCGGGTTCGCCAGCCACTGGGCCAGCAAACGCGAGCCCATCGAAGTCAAGGTCCGGTCCATCACTCCCAGCAGCGAGCCGTCGCGCTGGCCATCACGCAGGGTTGATGTGATCTCGAGGCTGCGTCGAGTGGCCGCGTCTATTTCGAGCGTCTCGCCAGGGGAGTAGCGCGTGAGCCGGTCAATGTGCGCGAGGGACGCTTTTTGCGTTTCTTTCAAATAGGACAGCACCGCGCCCGCGGCGCGGATGGCCGGGCCGTCCGATTCGGTGAAACCGAAGCCTTCGAGGTTGTGCGTCGCGAAGTGCGACAGCAAAACATCGGTCGCCGTGGAGAGCGAGAATGCCCAGCCGGGGCGGCGCGTTACCAGGGGCCCGTCGCCCATATTGAAATGGGCCAGTTCCACTTCGTCCGCGGCCAGGCATTCAGCCGGCGCAATCCGAGCCAATTCATCGGCCAGTTGCCGGGGGGCGAAGCATGCCGAATAAAACCGGCCCGTGGAGAGCTCGACCCAGGCGATGCCAATCGCATGATCCTCGGGCACGATGGCCGCCAGATAGTTGCTGCTGCGTGGATCGAGCAGGGCGTCGTCGGTTACGGTACCGGCCGTTACAACCCGGGTGATTTCGCGCCGCACGAGGCCCTTGGCGGCGCGTGCGTCTTCGACCTGATCGCAGATGGCTGCTCGATACCCCGCCGAGATCAGCTTGCCCAGGTAGTTTTCGAGCTGATGGTGCGGAAAACCCGCCATCGGGGTCGCATTTTCCCCTTTATCGCGGCTTGTCAGCGCGAGATTGAGCACGCGCGCCGCGGTCTTGGCGTCTTCGTGGAAGAGCTCGTAGAAATCTCCCATGCGGAACAGCAACAGCGCATCAGGACACGCGGCTTTGGCGTCCTGATACTGCTTCATCATGGGCGACAGTGACATGCGCGTGGGGCTCCTGGAAGTACCCGCGCATGCTAGCAAACCGAGGCGTGAAGGGCGAGGGGGAGACCATGAATGCCCTTGCCATGTACCGTCACAATCGTTCGTCGATCGAAGGTATCCGTTGCGAGTGAGGATCGTCGAAATCGAGCAACTCGCGGCCGTGAAGTTCGCCAATCGGTAAATTGCGAATGAGGAATACGCGTACCCCAAAGTTCTCGATCGTCACGGCCTCGCCCCCAGGCAAGGACAGCGTCATCGCGTTCTTTTCGGCCTCGGAGCGAGGATGCAAAATCCGGGCACAGCCAGGCGGGCACCAGTCAGATCCAATGTGTCCGATGCGGCCGATTGCCGATGCCTTCTGGTCTCGCAGTTTGACAAATGCCCTAGCGAATGCGGGGTAGTGGTGGCGATAGTTTTGCCATGCCCAACTAGCGAGGTCCACCGCGGCCAGATTGGCTCGTTCGGAATCGGTCAACAAGATGTCCAGCGGCGCGGTACGGTAGCCGGGCTCGGCCGCGCGGCGCATATCGATCTGCTGCACGACTTGCAGCATGCCCCGCACGCTGGCCGGAAAGATCGTGTGGTTATGAATAGGGAATAGCACCGCGGACACGTCGTGTCCCTCGGGCAGCATTCCGCCGGCTTTACGAATGGCTTCGGTGACGAGGTAGCCCTCGACCTCTGCCAGATCCGCGACGAAGGTGAAGTCTTCGCTGGGCGCCCCCAGCTTGCTCAAATGGTCAACTCTCAGTTTCGGATCGGCCGGATCGTAGGCCACCATGCGAATCAGCCACGAGACGGGCGCATTGGTTCGCATGTTTTCGAAGGCCGCTTCCGCTGGAACGGGCGCAGCAACCCGCGGCTCGAACGCGATGACGATCGAAGCGTGAAGTGTCAAGAAGATCGCGACAACAAGTCGGAAACGCATAAGGCAAGATCGACGGGGACGAGATCGGCTTCCACCCGAAAAGAAGTCTAGCTCACGGTGCGTTCGCACGAAACTTCCGACACCGGCGAGGGCCGCGATAGGGACGCTCAGGCCGAGTCGCGTGATTCGGTCCTGCGCGCGAAAACGGCCCTTGCCAAATTAATGGCAAAGGCCGTTCACCTAAGCATGGAAAAGTGGAGCGGAAGGGAGTCGAACCCTCGACCTCTGCATTGCGAACGCAGCGCTCTCCCAACTGAG